>CAWEZA010000048.1:0-33801 GCA_963813125.1 uncultured delta proteobacterium
GCGGCAGGATGATCGCCGCACAAACGCCTTGTGGAGGCAAAATGGAAATGGACCCGCGCAGTTACGATCCTTTCAGGGAAAAGATCATGGAAATGCTGTCCGGCCCCCATTCCCGCGCTGGAGGCGATTTCAAAAGCGGGGTATTCGCCGAAGTTCAAAATTACTCGAGGGAGATCCAGGAAATCGAGCATGCCTCTGATCTTTTCTACAGGTTATGCGAGCTGATCGTGGATTGCCAATCCCTCAGCGTGCCGGATGATTCATTTAAGGTAATCGTGGCCTGTCTTCTCTACCAGCCCGAAGATGAAGAGAGCTGCCCGATCGAGGAAGTCAGGGAATTGATCGGAATGAACATCCCGAGTTTTGAAGCGGCCCAGGACCACTTGAGAAACAGGCGGTGTATCGTATCCGCCCTGAACAGAGAAAAGACCGGCCGCAAGGGCAGCATCATGGCCGGAAAAAGGAATTTTTCCAGGGGCGAAAAAGCCGATGCCCCGGCGTGAGCGGCACTCATAAAATTGCGAGAGGGATGAATGTTTACCATTCATCCCTCTTTGCCCCCGGCAGGGCGATGCGCGGGGCTTTCGAATTTTTATCGACCGCTTATTGCGGAATGTTGCCGTGCTTTTTAGGCGGAAGCGCCTGACGTTTGTTGGCGATCACGCGGAATGCGTCGATCAGGCGCGCCCTGGTTTCGGAGGGCATTATCACGCCGTCGATATAGCCTCTCGATGCCGCGATGTAAGGGTTGGAGAGCTTGCTGCGGTAGTTGTCTATGACTTCCTGGCGCTTGGCCACAGGGTCGGCGCTTTCCTTGATCTCGCGGCGGAAGATAACGTTTGCCGCCCCTTCCGCTCCCATGACCGCGATCTCAGCCGTTGGCCAGGCGAGGTTGAAATCGGAGCGCAGATCGCTCGAACACATCGCAAGGTAAGACCCACCATAGTCTTTGCGGGTGGTAAGCGTGATCTTGGGAACAGTGGCCTCCGAATAGCACCAGAGCAGTTTGGCGCCGTGCCGGATAATACCGCCCCATTCCTGCTGCCTGCCGGGCAGGTAGCCGGGGACGTCGGCAATGGTGAGAATCGGCACATTGAAACAATCGCATGTGCGAATGAACCGCGCGGCCTTGTCGGAGGAGTCGATATCGAGGCATCCGGCCAACACTTTGGGCTGGTTGGCGATAATGCCTATGGTGCTTCCGCCCAGCCGGGCGAAGCCGACGAGCATATTTTCGGCGAAGAGGCGGTGCACCTCCAGGAAATCTCCGTTGTCGACAAGCGAGCAGATGATCTCTTTGACATCGTAGGGACCCATCGGGGCGTCGGGGATGATGGTGTCGAGTTCGGGGCACAACCTTTTGGGGTCGTCACCGGTGTCGACCCAGGGAGGGTCGTCCATGTTGTTTTCCGGCAAAAACGAAAGCATCCGCTTTATCTGGTCGATGCAGTCCGCATCGTTTTCGGCCGCGAACTGGGCGACTCCGCTCTTGGCGTTGTGAGTCATGGCCCCGCCGAGTTCTTCCTGGGTGATTACCTCGCCCAGCACGGACTTGATCACGTCCGGGCCGGTGATGAACATCAGCCCGGTCCCCTTGACCATATAGACGAAGTCGGTCATAGCCGGCGAGTATACGGCGCCGCCCGCGCAGGGGCCCATAATGGCCGAGATCTGGGGAACGACCCCCGAGGCGCTGGCGTTGCGATAGAATATCTGGCCGTAGCCGGAGAGCGCGTCGACGCCTTCCTGGATACGCGCGCCGCCCGAGTCGCAAAAACCAACGATGGGCTTTCCGGCGCGAAGGGAAAGGTCCATGACCTTGCAGATTTTCTTTGGCGTGCATTTCGCCGAGGCTGCCGGCCCGGGAGGTGAAATCCTGGGCGAACGCGAAAACCTGCCGTCCATTGACATTCCCAAAACCGGTTACGACTCCGTCGGCAGGAATTTCGACTTTATCGATTCCAAAAAGAGTTCCCCGGTGTTCGACAAACATATCGAGTTCACGGAAGCTGCCGGGGTCGAAGAAATAATTCATGCGATCCCGGGCGGTCATTTTCCCGCGTTCGAGTTGCTGGGCAACGGCTTTGGAGCCGCCCATTCCGACAACCTTGGCCTCCCTGTCGCGAAGCTCTTTGAGTTTATCCGCCACTACTCCCATAACGGCCACCTTTCCGTATCAGCTTTTAATCCAAATTTTCCAAGTTTTGATTTGTTGCCGCAAGACGGCAGTCTGGCCATTCTAGCCGCTTGCAGTGTTATGTCAAGCGGATTCACGGCCGATCGTCCAAAAATTCACATGGGGGTGAGTAAGTCATTTCCCCTCATAGGGCACGTGGACCGGACTCAACCCCGAATCGCGCGCGCGCTGCCAGAGGAGCCGGCTTTGCTGTTTAAGCTCCGGATCGTCGGAAATGATGAAGTGGACCGCTGTTTGAAAGAGGCTCATGAATTCGAGGTCGGCCGGACAGTCGCAGACCACCGCGTGGAACCCTTCGGTTGGAAACCGGCCCGCAGTGATCACAACAGGCTCTTCAGGCTGCGGAGCCCCGGGGCTTAGAATCACGTGGGGAATAAAACCCGCCTGAGAAAATGTCCAGAGCAACTGGTCGATAAGCCTGGCCGCGGCCGGGGAATCGACCACGATCCTCACCCGCATTCCCTCCGAGTAGAGCCGTTCGCTCCAGCGGCAAAGAAGGTCTTTTTGCTCGCCCGCGGTAGTTTCGACGAAATAGATGGCGGCCATTTCAAACAACCGATTGAGTCGCTGTTAACCTGCTGTATAATAAAAGTTGGAAGCGGTGACAAAGCTCGGGGCAAGCCCTTTGCGATCGCCGCGTCCCGCCTTTTTCCACAATTGATTCAAAAGAGAGGAATAACATGATCGGTAAAGCTATTGCAACCGCTCTCATCGTGTTCTTTTTAGCCTCGAGCCAGGCCTTCGCGTTTGGAGCGGGCGGGGGCGCAGCCATCGGCATAGGCGCTCCAATAGAGACCCTGATGCCGGGTCCGCCAAGAAACGTAACGGCAAGCGGTGGCGAGGGCATGGCGACGGTGAGCTTCGATCCTCCGAAAACGGACGGCGGAAAACCTGTCACCCTATACACGGTGACGGCCTATCCGGGACGCATCAAGACGCAGGGCCCCAAAAGCCCCATAGTGGTAAGAGGTCTACACAGCGGAGAGACTTACAGGTTCACGGTAAGCGCCAGCACAGTGATCGGTACGGGGCTGCCTTCGAATCCATCAAACTGCGTCACCTTGCGATAAACCGCACTCCATATCCACCGCAGAGCCGCAAAGAGCGCTGAGAAAGAGATACATTCCCCCAAAAGGGTTGTTGTTCAAAAAGCATCAATGTCGATGCGCGCTGGAAATTTATCGAAAATCTCGCTTTTTCTCAATTCCCCTTGAGAATTGAAAAAGCGCATATTGCCATCATCATCGCAGAACCAAACTTCTTTGGCCCCCTTCTCAAAATACAATGACATTTTCCGTTTCATTGCCTGGTCACTATTGGAAGGCGATATCACTTCGACGACGACTTCGGGGGATTCCAGGTACGGATCGTCGTACTTGTTTCTTTTAAAAAACGCAGCACTTCTCCATGCGACGTCAGCAATCCTGGTCCCGTCGGAAGTCTCGATGTTGCATTCGGAAACCGTCCTGCCCCCTTCTCCAAAGAGTACGAACCATTCACTTATGCGCGCCTGATATTCCCTATGTTTATTTTTGGCCGCGACCATCATAATGTAGCCTTCCGAATTCGTTTCGATCTTGAAAGGGAGGTCTTTCAGGCTTGGGTGCTCAACTACTTCACGCCATTCCATTTTATGTCTCTCCTTTCCCGGGCGGGCTGATGGTAAAATATTATATCGTGCCGCAGCCAGTATTCAGCATGTGAGGTGAAAAGCCCCGGCCACCTTTTTGCCTGATTTTTGGACGCGGTTGAAGGTGGCGACAGCTTCGGGCGTGGGTTCGTCGATCAGTGCAATTCCCGCCGACTCCAATTTTTTCCGCAACTGGTCCATAACCTTCATGCGGCCCGGCATCCCTTTGCCTACCACCACGATTTCAGGCGGGCAGTCGAAAATGTCTTCGATGTCGGAGGCGGCGAGTTCATGGCCTTCGGCGCGCCACCAATTCGAGACAACCGATCCTTCGATTATCTTGATATCGCCGGTGTACCTTCTGCCGTCGACTTCTATTTCACCGAATCGGTAGCTGCCAATATCAGCCATGTTTTTACCCCTCGTCTTCAAGATAATCTTCCGGGGACGAGGGTGCATACAGATTCCCGGATCGATTGTCTATACCCCATTCCTGTACAACGGTTGTGCGCTGTCCGGGCCGAAATGAATATGCATTTCCTCGAAAAAAGAGTGAGTCGGCTTGACCGGCAGTTTGGATAAATTGAGTATGGCTTCGCCCTTGTCCTCGACCGCGAGGTGCAGGACCGGCCGACACTCGCCGTGATGGCTCATCAGCAGGTGTCTCAGGCGGCCGAAGGCGTCACGGTCCATATGGGCGGCATCGAGCTTTATGCGAACCGAGTCGACGGCCTGCAGCGCGGCCTCCTCCATGCTCAGGATGCGGTTGGCGAGAAGCTTGGTCGACTTCTCGTCGTGCTGGACTTTTGCCCACAGGGCCAGGGGTTCATCGCCGGCGATCAGTCCACGGGCCTGGGTGAAGGGTTCGGCGAAAGCCACCACCTCGATCGAGCCGTCCTTGTCTTCGAGGTTAAGAAACGCCATCCGGTCGCCGCGCTTGGTGGTGATTTCCTTTATGATCGAAAAAATGCCGCAGAGCACCACCTCGGAGCCTTCCCTTTTTTCTCTTACCGATTGAGTGTCGGCGGTGGCAATCGAGCGAATCTGTTCGGCGTAGAAATCGAGGGGATGTCCCGAGATGTAGAAGCCAAGGGATTCCTTTTCGAACTGGAGCCTCATTCGGCTGTCCCAGTCGGGGATATCGGGAAGCGAGGGGAGCTTTATTTTCTTTTCGGAACGCAACACCTCGAAGAGGTTCATTTGCCCCGAGTTGCGGTCTTTCTGGACGGTTGCCGCCCGGTCCATGACCTCGTCGAGTCCCGCCATGAGCTGCGCCCGGTTCGGGTGCAGGGAGTCAAAGGCGCCGCACCTGATGAGCTGCTCGACCACCCGCCGGTTGACTTTCGACGAATCGATGCGGGTGCAGAATTCGTGGATGGTGGTGTAGGGACCCTTTTCGGCCCGGCCCTGCAAAATGATCTCGACAGCGGTCTCGCCCACGTTTTTCACCGCCCCGAGGCCAAAGCGTATCATGCGGTCCACGACCTGGAAGGACATGCCGCTCTGGTTTACGTCCGGGGGCAGAATTCGTATCTCCATCTGGGCGCACTGGTTGATCAGCTTCACTATCTGGTCGGAGTTGGCGATGAAGCTGTTCATGAGGGCGGCCATGAATTCGACGGGATAATGGGTTTTTAGCCAGGCGGTCTGGTAGGCTGATCAGGGCATAGGCCGCACTGTGGGACTTATTGAAGCCGTACTCGGCAAACTTTGCCATGAGATCGAAAATATGGTTCGCCTTGGCGGAGTCTATACCGTTTGCCACAGCGCCCTTTAACGAAGCGGTCCCTCTGCTCGTCCATAAGAGAGCCGATTTTTTTGCCCATGGCCCTGCGCAGGATATCGGCTTCTCCCAGGGTGTAGTTTGCCAGCGTGCTGGCGACTTTCATGACCTGTTCCTGGTAGAGGATAACGCCGTGGGTCGACTCGAGTATGGGCTTAAGTATATCGAGATCGTAGACGATTTCCCCGCCGTGCTTGCCCTGTATGTACTGCTCGACCATGCCGCTTTCCAGCGGGCCGGGGCGGTAGAGGGCGACCAGGGCGACAATGTCCGCGAAATTTTCCGGACGCAGCTTGACCATTATGTCCCGCATCCCGGAGCTTTCGAGCTGGAAGACCCCGGTTGTGTCCGCGCGGCTTAGAAGCGCGTAAGTGTCCGGGTCGTCGAGCGCAAGGTCGTCCATGTTAACCCTGATGCCGTGATTTTCCTCGATCAGCTTTACCGCGTCGTTTATGACCGTGAGGTTTCTCAAGCCCAGGAAGTCGAACTTGATCAGCCCGGTCTTTTCGACATATTTCATCGGGTACTGGGAGACGATTTCACCTTCCGGACCAACGCACATGGGCATATAGTCGACGATGGGCCGGT
Source organism: uncultured delta proteobacterium (assembly GCA_963813125.1). Lineage (GTDB taxonomy): Bacteria > Desulfobacterota > Syntrophobacteria > Syntrophobacterales > Syntrophobacteraceae > SbD1. The sequence goes on from CAWEZA010000048.1 coordinate 6,199, forward strand.
CGGCTATGACCACCCCGGCGGCGTGGGTCGAGGCGTGGCGGGTGAGGCCTTCGAGGGCGAGCGCTATTTCGAAGAGTTCCTTTACCTGCGGGTTTTCCGACTGCATCTCGACCAGGCGGGGCTCGACGGCCATGGCCCTGTTGAGATCGATTCCGAGGGTGGGGGGAATAAGTTTTGCGATGCGGTCCACCTCGTTATACGGCATGGCCAGGGCCCGGCCCACATCGCGGATGACGGCCCGCGCCTGCATGGTGCCAAAGGTCGCGATCTGGGAGACCCGGTCCTTGCCGTACCGTTTGGTCACGTATTCGAGGACCTTGCCTCGGCCGTTTACGCAAAAGTCCACATCGATATCGGGCATGCTTATGCGTTCGAGGTTGAGGAAGCGCTCGAAAATGAGCCCGTGTTCGATCGGGTCGAGGTCGGTTATGCGCATCACATAGGCCACAAGGCTTCCCGCCGCCGACCCGCGGCCCGGGCCGACCGGAACGCCGTTTGTTTTCGCGTAGTTTATGAAGTCGGCAACGATCAGAAAATAGGCGGGAAATCCCATCTGCTTTATTACGCCTATCTCGTAGTCGACCCTTTCCCTGTACTCCCGGAGCCGCTCTTCGTCAAAAGAGGGGTCCTTGCGTTTTATCGCCTCGATCCTCAGATCGAAGCCCTCCCGCACCTCGCGTTCAAAACGCCCGTCGATGGTCTCGCCTTCTTCGATCGGAAACACGGGGAAGTGATAGGTGCCGAAATCGAGCTTCAAATCGCATTTGGACGCGATCTCAACGGTATTTGCGAGCGCATCGGGAACGTGGGCGAATTCCCTGGCCATCTCTTCGGGGGATTTGTAGTAGAGCTGATCGGTTTGAAATTTGAACCTTTTTTCATCCGCAACAGTTTTGCCCGTCTGTATGCACAGGAGGATTTCATGGGCGCGGGCATCACTTTTGCGCAGATAATGGCAATCGTTTGTCGCCACCAGCGGAAGCGAAAGCTCCCGGGCAAGGCGCACCATCCCCTCGTTTGCCACGGTCTGCTCAGGAATGCCGTTTGCCTGGATTTCGAGGTAAAAATCGCCAGGCTCAAATATCTGCGCGTATTCGAGGGCCGTCTTTTTTGCAGCCTCGAACTGATTTCTTATCAAAAAAGAGGAGACCTCGCCCTTGAGGCAACCCGAAAGGCAAATGAGCCCTTCACTGTAGAGCCTAAGGATTTCCTTGTCTATTCGAGGCTTGTAGTAGAAGCCTTCGATAAAGCCGAGCGAGACCAGTTTCATCAGGTTCTGGTAGCCGGCCAGGTTGCGGGCGAGCAGGGTCAAATGATGACTTCGGTCTTCATCTAAGGTTGCATCCGCGGGCCCGCCGTCACGGCCTGGCCCTGCGCACGGTCGGCCGCGACCGACCCCCTGCCCCGGTCGTGGCGGCTTCTTGGCGTAATGTAGGCCTCACAGCCGATTATCGGTTTTATGCCATACTTTTTGGACAACTCGTAGAATTCGAGCGCGCCGTACATGTTGCCATGGTCGGTTATGGCCGCGGCAGGCATGTGGAAGGCTTTGGCGGTTTCGAAAGAGATCCTTTAGCCGGATCGCTCCGTCAAGAAGGCTGTACTGGGTATGGACATGCAGATGGACAAAATCCATTCGGCGGGGTCTCCTGAATATCGGTTCGATTGAAGAAGTAATGCAGCGCGCCGACGCGGCGTGCAAGAACTTCCGGGGCGCTGTTGCGCAATAGAGCGCGCAGGCTTACCTTACCTCGCAAGTCGTCTGCCAATTCTAACATATCGGGGGGACGTCTTCCCGGAAAATAAGACCGCGGCCTCCGTTCGTTAAGAGTTCCGCCAATCCCTTAATTTTGATCTTGCCGAGGCCGGCAGGTGCGATTAGGATTGGATTCCGATCCAGTGTCCATTTGGAAACTTCCCCGGTGGGCAGGGTTAGCCTTGTCCCCGCCACGGTTCCGGATGGATACCAATCTGGTCATAGACCGCCTTTCCAACCGGCATGCTTTTTCCAACCCGAGGAAGCAGGGATAAATTTATGTGCGGAATAGTAGGATACATCGGTCCCGATGAAGGTTGCGCGATCCTTATGAACGGACTTTCCAGGCTGGAATACAGGGGCTACGACAGCGCGGGCATAGCGATGTTGGGTCCAGACGGCCGCCTCCAGATCGTTCGCTGCGCAGGCAAACTGAGCGGGCTGGGCAACAAGCTGGCCACTACCCCGGTAAACGGCAATGTCGGCGTGGCGCACACCCGCTGGGCGACTCACGGCAGGCCGTCGGAAGCAAACGCCCACCCTCACCGCTGCGGCCCCCTTGCCCTAGTCCACAACGGCATAATCGAAAATTACGCCCCCTTAAAGGAGCAGCTCCAAAAGGAAGGGCACCATTTCGAATCCCAGACGGACACCGAAGTAATAGTGGCGCTCCTTGACAGCGAGCGGCGCAAAACCGGCGGGTACAGGCAGGCGGTGTGCAACACCTTAAAGAAGCTCAAGGGTTCCTATGCGCTGGTCATCGTAAACGAGGAAGAACCCGACATGCTGGTTGCCGCCAGGAAGGAAAGCCCCCTGATCCTGGGCGTTTCCGACGACGCCTTCTTCCTTGCCTCGGACGTCCCGGCCATCCTGCCCTATACGCGCAAGGTAGTCTATTTGAACGACGAGGAGGTCGTCTTCATATCCAGGGACGGCTACACGATCGAGTTTCTCCCTGACGGGCAAAAGCGAAACCCGACGGTCCAGCAGGTAAACTGGAACCCGATAATGGCCGAGAAGGCCGGCTACAAGCATTTCATGCTAAAGGAAATCTATGAGCAGCCACGGGCAGTCATCGACACTTTCCGCAGCGTTGTCGATCTCAGAGCAAGGAGATCGATTTTCCCGAGCTAAAGCTTGAAAAATCGCTTCTCGACAAGATCGAGCGGGTCTTTCTCGTCGCGTGCGGTACTTCCTACCATGCCGCGATGGTTGCCAAGTACATGATCGAGGGGCTTTGCAGAGTGCCGGTCGAAGTGGACCTCGCATCCGAGTTCCGCTCAAGAAACCCGATTCTGGACGACAAGGTCCTCTTGCTGGTCATCAGCCAGTCCGGGGAAACAGCCGACACCAGGGCGGCGCTAAAAGAGGGGCTGGACAAGGGAGCTCATTGCCTGGCCATCGTGAACGTGGTCGGAAGCAGCATCGCCCGGATGGCGCAGGGGGTCATTTACACCCACGCCGGTCCTGAGATCGGAGTGGCTTCGACCAAGGCGTTCACCACCCAACTTGTCGCCCTTTATCTTTTCGCGGTCCACTGGGCCGCCGCAGCAGGCAAAGCGCCCCGCGAAACCATAGACCAATGCATCCAGGAGCTTATCGAACTTCCCGGCAAGATGGATAAAATTCTCGCCGATACCGACAAGATCGGCGCCTGGGCTAAAAAGTATAAAGACTTCAAGGATTTTCTCTATCTTGCCAGGGGCACGCTCTATCCGATCGCTTTGGAAGGGGCGCTAAAGCTCAAGGAAATCTCCTACATCCATGCGGAAGGGTATGCGGCGGGCGAGATGAAACACGGCCCCATAGCGCTTATCGACGCGGAAATGCCGGTAATGGTGCTCCTTAAGCAGGGGCCGCTTTTCGAAAAGATGGTCTCGAACATCCAGGAGGTCAGGGCCAGGGACGGGATAGTACTTGCCCTGATAGAGGGCGAACCAAACGAGACCGTCGGGTCCGATCAGAACCAGTTCGTGATTGCGCCTTCGACGCAGTGGCTTTGTCCCGTGCTCTTCAGCCTGCCCCTGCAGCTGCTGGCCTATCATGTGGCGGTGCTTCGCGGAACGGATGTGGACCAGCCCAGAAACCTGGCAAAGAGCGTGACCGTGGAGTAGCTCAAATCTATCAATTGCGATTCGCGAGGGGCGGGGTTTATCCCCGCCCAACACCCGCACAGTTCTGTGCGGGTGTCTTCATTATGTCATGAGTCTTTCCGCTCTGACGTTAATTCCAGTCGGTCGTGGATTTTTCTTCATAACCGGCCAGTAAAAGCTGCAGATCCTCGGCGCTGAGTTTCCGCACCTGCTCAGGCTGCCAGCCGTACTTGTCAATGAGAAACCTGTGGATGGCCTGTATCCCCTGCAAACCCACATATCCTTCTTTTTGAGCCATATGGTCGCCGATTTTTTCAAGCACTGTCATTTTATATAGCACTCCTTCCCGAGATAATTGGAGGATGCACAAGCATCGGGTAATTTACAAATAAAAGGTAATACTCTGAATGAACAAAGAAAAGGGGCGGGGTTTATCCTCCGCCCCTACGCCGGTAGTCTTTCGCTGCCGCTTTGAGTTAGTTTGCGTCCGGCCCTCCCCTTTAGAAAAGGGGGGAAATTAAATCCCCTCGATGTCGATGCGCTCCGGAAAATCCCCGAACATTTCGCTTCTTTTGTGCTCCCCGCGAGGGCTGAAAAAGCGCATTTTTCCATCTTCGCCGCAGAGCCAAAATTCCCTGGCTCCGGCTTCGAAATAAAGCAGCCTTTTTTCCTCCAGTTCCGCGGCGCTGTTGGATTGCGACGCTATTTCAACGACAATTTCGGGGGATTCGGGAAGCGCAAGATTTCTGAGGCCGTGTTTTTTTAGAAATGGTGTGCTTGCCCAGGCGACATCGGCGACTCGCACGCCTTTGGAGGTTAGAACGGGACACTCCGTTGAGACCCGGCCTTCCTTCACGATGCTTTTCAGAAACCCTGCCAACTCCGTCTGGTAGATGCCGTGGGCGTATGAGGCCGGGGTCATCATAATCTTTCCCCATTCGTTGGTCTCGATCTTGAAGGGCAGGTCTTTCAAGGCAGGATGTTCGACCACTTCACGCCATTCCATTTGCTTCTCCTTTCCGCAACTGGAAAGCCAGCCGAATCGATTGAAGGGCGAGGAGCCGTTTTACAAAAGCGGAATCAGACCCCGCTTTCTATGCACACTATAATCATTATGAAATACCGGTAACCAATCCCCCGCGGGTTATCCGCCTGCCGGGCCCGGGTACACATAGAGCAGGCTTCCGTCCTTGATCTTGTCGATCACTGCTTCGGCCGACTGCATCGGGATGGCCGGGCACCCCTCGCTCAGCCCGAGCCTTGGCACCCCGTGAAGACGGCGGTTTAAGTCGATAGCGTCCCAACTGACGTAATAGGCGCCGTGCATAACGATTTTACGTGAAAGCGAATTATCGTTTACGCCCGGTTGAAGGCCGTAGAGCACCATACTCGGGCCATGGGGGCCGTAGTACTCGGGCCCGGTCATGAAAAAACCCCGTGGGGTTTCCAAAGATTCCGGCCTGTTCGAAAACCTTGTCGCGAAGAGCTCTCCCGAGTTCTTTCCGTGAGATACCAGCAATTTCGTTATGGTTCCGCAAGCGAGATCCACGACAAAGAGTCTTTCGCTGGTCGAGGGTTCGGTATAATCTATAATGGTTATGAAGCGCCTGTTTGGAAACTCGGACACGTGACTTTTGAGGTAGCTCACGGCAGAGCTCAAAGCGCAAAAAGGCAGGCCGCATCTCAGGCGCGACGGCGGGGGAAGGGGCCTGAAAACAGGGCCAGGCAGGCAAAACCCGCTTGCCCGCAGCGGGGACAATACAAGGGGAAAAAGCGCAACGGCAAAAAGCAGGCTGCGCAACGACCTTTCCATAGTTCGATGCTCCCGCGGAGTGGCGGCAGATGTATTAACAGTGATTAACTTCCGGAGCGTGGTAAATTTATATCAAGCGGAAGTAAATGTCAAAGTTGATCGAAACGAGGACTGAAATGGCCGGACAATTTGAAATCCATGGGTTTTGCGACGACCGTTTCCGTGAGGTCGAAAAGAGGTTTGCACGCAATTTCGAGCTGGGCCTGGAGCTGGGAGCATCGTTTGCCGCGACCATCGACGGCGAGTATGTCGTCGATCTTTGGGGCGGGCACGCAAACGAGGCGGGTACGGTCCCGTGGGAGCGGGACACGATAACGAACGTTTACTCCACCACAAAGGTGATGACCGCGCTGTGCGTGCTGATTCTCGTCGATAGAGGCCTGCTCGACCTGGACGCGCCGGTTGCCGACTACTGGCCGGAGTTTTCACAGGGGGGCAAGGGGAGGATTCCCGTCCGGTGGATTCTTAGCCATAGCTCGGGGCTTTCGGGCTTCGGTGAGCCACTTTCCCTCGAAGCCCTCTACGACTGGGAGCGAATCATAAAGGTGCTCGAGCGTCAGAGACCCTGGTGGGAACCCGGAACCAGGAGCGGCTACCATTCCGTGACGTTCGGATACCTTCTGGGCGAACTGGTGAGGCGGGTAGCGGGCAAGACCCTGGGCGGTTTCTTTCGGGATGAAGTCGCGGTTCCGCTGGGGGCCGATTTCCATATCGGTTTGCCGGTGGAACATGAGGGGCGCGTGGCGGAAATGACGAAACTGAGTCAAATTTTGCCCGTGGCCATCGATCCCGAATCGATTGCCGGAAGATCACTTTTAAATCCGCCCTTTACCCCCGGACTATTCGGACCGGGCCTGGAGGGCCGCCGAAATCCCGGCGAGCAACGGACACGGAAACGGTCGGTCGGTGGCAAGGGTAGGCTCGCTTCTGGCCTGCGGCGGCAGCCTGGAAGACCGTTTTTATCTCTCAAAGGCCACGATCCTGAAGGCTCTCGAGGAGCAAATAAACGGCGTGGACCTCGTGCTGGGCATGCCGATACACTGGGGGCTGGGGGTGGGGCTTGCCGGCGAAACGAAAAGATCCCTTTCTTGAGTCCGCGCTCTTTCTACTGGGCCGGTCTTGGCGGTTCGTGGATAGAGATGGACCTCGACACCCGGAGCTGTTTTTCCTACGTCATGAACAGGCTCCAGCTAAGTCTTACGGGCGACCAGCGCATGAATTCGCTAAGAGATGCTTTTTTCTCCGGGGTGAGGCGGTCGTAGGGGGCGGAGCAGTCCCGGGCGACTATTCCAGGGGCTCTCCCGCAACCCGGCACATCGCGAGATTTCCCGGCATTGAAGGAAAGTGGGCGGAGTCCAGCTTCGCCCGTCCCTTGCGATGAAAATGTCGGCCGCCTCGGGCCCCCAGCTTCCAGAGTGGTAGTTTGGAAAATCCGAAGGCCTCACCGACTGCCACATGTCGAGAATCGGGTCTATCACCGCCCATGCGGCCTCGGTTTGATCGGACCTCATGAAAAGCGTGGGGTCCCCTCTCACAATGTCCAGCAGGAGCGTTTCGTAGGCCTCGGGGGAGCGGGACCGGAAGGCCTCGCGATAATAGAACTGCATCATCACCGGCGCAAGCGTCAAGCTCGGCCCGGGGTGCTTTACCTCGAAGCGCAACAGGATGCCTTCCTCGGGCTGGATGGCCATCACGAGCCGGTTGGGCCGCGAATCGGAGAAGGCCGCGCCGGGGAAGGCCTGGTGGGGGACCGGCCGGAAGTGGATGCAGACCTCGGAAATCCTTGCAGGCAGGCGTTTACCCGTACGCAGGTAAAACGGCACATCCTGCCAGCGCCAGTTGTCCACGTAGAACCTGACGGCGGCAAAGGTTTCGGTGAGGGAATCGGGCGCTACGCCGGGCTCGGAATGGTAGGCCACAACGCGCTCCCCCCGGATCCAGCCCGCTCCGTACTGGCCCCGGACCGCATTTTGACCGACCTGCTCCGCATCCACCCGCCGGATGGCGCGCAGGACGTCAACCTTTTTCTGCCGGATTTCGTCGCTGTCAAACGATATGGGCGGTTCCATGGCTATTAAGCAAAGGATTTGGAGAAGGTGGTTCTGAATGATGTCCCGCAGGGCCCCCGCACGCTCGTAATAGCCGCTTCGGTGACCGACCCCTTCTTCTTCGGCCACGGTGATCTGCACGTGATCGATATAGCGGCGGTTCCAGACAGGCTCAAAGAGGGTATTGCCGAACCGGAAGGCGAGGATGTTCTGGACGGTCTCCTTGCCGAGGTAGTGGTCTATGCGGTAGATTTGGGATTCGGTGAAAGACTCGGCCAGGAGCCGGTCGAGCTTACGAGCCGAATCGAGGTCATGGCCGAAGGGCTTTTCAATGACGATCCGGGAATGGGCGCGGTCGCGGTTTAGCTTGACGCCGGCAAGCCCCACAGCTATGGGTTCGAACATGTCAGGGGGGACGGCCAGGTAAAAAATTCGAACGGCCCTGGCGGAGAGCTGTTCATCATAGGCGGAAAGGTCCCTGGCAAGGGTGGCGAAAGCGCGGGAATCGCCAACGTCGGCCTGGAAGAAAAAAACGTTGGAGGCAAAAGCGCTCCCAGCTTTTTTCGTCGGTTTTGCCGGAGGCCGCAAATTGATCAACCCCTTCTCTCAGGCGGAGGCGAAAGGCTTCGTCGCTCATCTGGCGCCGCCCGGTCCCCAGGACTTTGAACCGCTGGGGGAGCCTGCGCTCGCAGAAAAGATCGTAGAGGGAGGGAATGAGCTTTCGCCAGGCAAGGTCGCCGCCTCCCCCGAAGATGACAAATACTATCGGATCCGTTGAGCCACCCATCGAGGATTCTCCAGTCAAGACGCCCCGGGCAGATATATCCCGCCGCATTTTTTGCGGATATTGGACATCAGGCTGTCGTAGGGCTTGTTGAACTTTTCTATTCCATCGATTTCAAGCCGGGTGCTCGCCTCGCCCAGCTCTATCCCCAGGGCGGCAAGCCGTGCGAGGCATTCTTCAGCCTCCCCCACGCCTTCTTCGAGGCGTGGTTTCGGATCTCCGTGATCGCGATAGGCCTCGAGCGTTTTCATCGGCATGGTGTTTACGGTCTGGGGTCCGATAAGGGCTTCGACGTATTTTATGTCGGAGTATTGGGGGTCCTTGGTCCCGGTGCTGGCCCAAAGGAGGCGCTGGGGGAGGCCCCGAGAGCGGCAAGCTTACCAAAGCGCTCGCCGCCAAAAATCTCTTTATACATCCTGTATGCCACCCTGGCACACGACACGGCGGTTTGCCCGCGAAGTTTTCCGGCCTCGCCCGAGCCGGCTTTGTCCAGCATGGGATCGACCATCGAGTCGATGCGGCTCAGGAAAAAACTTGCCACAGAAGCGATCGAGTCCACCGGCCGGCGCATTGCCGCCCGGTCCTCGAGGCCCGCGATATAGGCATCGGCGACCATCCTGTACCGGTCCAGGCCGAAGAGAAGTGTCACATTGACGTTGATCCCATCGGCGATAAGCCGCCGAATGGCCTGGAGACCTTCCAGGGTAGCGGGGACCTTGATGAAGACGTTGGGCCGGGCGAGCGTCTTCCACAACCGCCAGGCTTCAACGAGAGTGGCGTCTGCCTGACGGGCGAAGTGAGGATTGACCTCGATGCTGACAAAACCGTCTTTGCCATGCTGTTTGTCGAAGACCGTCCTCAGGATATCCGCGGCCCGCCCGACGTCTTCGACCGCAACGGCCTCGTAGATTTGCTCGACGCTTTTCCCCTCGCGCGCAAGACCCCGGATGGCATCGTCGTAGTCATCGCTACCCTCGATCGCTTCATCGAAAATACTCGGGTTGGACGTTATCCCGCGAAGCCCGTCTTCGGCGATCAACCGCTGCAAACCGCCGGAGACGATCAGGCGGCGTTGGATATAGTCGAGCCAGACGCTCTGGCCCAAAACCCCAAGTTTTACCAAAGGATTCTCATTCATTTTTGCTTCGTCACCCTTCGCTTTCCCCGGAAACCCTGGTGGGCCGGAGAGGTTAGCTCTTTTTTTCCCGAAGGAGTTCTTTTACCTTCGAAACAATGGCCTTTTGGGATATTTCCTCGAAATCGAGGAGTTCCCGCGGACTGCCGCTTTGAGGCTTCCCGCGCACGGCAAGCGAATAGACCGAGACCCCCGAGGACCACAGAGCCGACCTTACGGCCTCGCCGATCCCCCCCTCAGGATAATGGTCTTCAACGGTTATGACGATTCCCGTGGCTTTGGCGGCGTCCAGAAGAGTCGCTTCGTCCAGGGGCTTCACGCTGTAGAGGTCTATCACGCGAATGGCGATCCCCTCCTTTTTCAATTCGTCGAAGGCCTTCAAAGCTTCATGGAGGGTAATGCCCGCAGCAACTACCGTGGCCACGTCCCCGCCGCTTTGCCGCAAGACCTTGCTCCCGCCTATTTCGAATCGATCCCGCGGGCCATAGACGATCGGGGTGTCCATCCGGGTAGTGCGGATGTAGACGGTTGCGCTGTGGCCGGCGGCAAGTTCGACCAGCGCGTCGGTTGAGACCGCATCACACGGGTAGAGCACAACGGAGTCGAAAACGGCCCTGAACATGGCGATATCTTCGAGTCCCATCTGGGAGGGGCCGTCCTCGCCGATTGAAACCCCGGCATGGGAGCCGACGAACTTGATGTCGGCGTTCGAGTAGAGGCTCATGCGGATCTGGTCATAGGCGCGGCTGAAGAAGGCGGCAAAGGTGGAAACGAAGGGGATCTTGCCTCGCCTCGCAAGACCGATCGCAGCCCCGACCATGTTCTGCTCGGCGATATACATCTCGAAAAAGCGGTCCGGGTACTCGGCCTTGAACGTTTCAGCCCCCGTAGAGTTGCTCACCTCGCCATCCAGGCTCACTATCTTTGGAAATTTCGGGTATAAGCGCACCAGGGCTTTTCCATAAGCATGCCTCGTAGCGAGCGGCTTACCCGCGGGATAATCCCTCGCGGCAGCCTCCCGGGGTTCTATCCACACCGGTTCGATGTTTTGGGGCAGGGAGATCTTTCCTCTCACCGATTGGTCGATTTCGCCAAGCTCTTTTACGGCCTTTTCGAAATCATCCTTCTCCAGCGGTTTTCCGTGCCAGCCGTTTTTGTTCTCCAGGAAGGAAACCCCCTTCCCCTTGATCGTTTTGGCGACGATCATCACCGGTTTTTCGAACTCAAAGGCAGACTGGAAAGCATCGAGGATCTCCGGCATGGAGTGGCCGTCCAGCACGATGGTTCGCCACCCGAAGGCTTCGACCCTGCGGGCGTAGGCCTCGACGTCGAAACCGCACATGGTCTCGCCGCGCTGACCGAGCCTGTTCACATCGATTACGCCAACGAGGTTGTCGAGCTTGTAGTGAACGGCGAGCTGGATGGATTCCCACTGGGAGCCCTCGGCCATTTCACTGTCGCCCAGAAGCACGTAGGTTCGGTAGGGGAGCTTGTCGAGATACTTTGCGTTTATGGCCGTTCCAACGCCTATCGAGAGCCCTTGCCCAAGGGATCCGGTAGCGGCCTCGGTGTAGCGGAATGCGGCAGTGGGGTGGCCCTCGAGGGGGCTTCCGAACTTTCTATAGGTCGAGAGTTCCTCCTGGCTCACCGCCCCGGCCACGGCCCACAGGGCATAGAAGAGCGGGGAGGCATGGCCCTTGCTAAAGATCAGCCGGTCGTTGTTTGGCTTTTCCGGATGGTCCAGGTCGTATTTGAAGGCGCCGCCGAAAAGAAGGCCGGCCATCAGGTCGGTTGCGGAAAGAGAAGAGGTCGGATGCCCGGAACCGGCCCTTGTGGTCATCGCAAGGCAGTGGTAGCGAATGAGTCTGCTTATCTTTTCCAGATCTTCCAATTTAGCGCGATCCTGCATTTGCCAACTCCTCCGGTAGAAAACCCGCCAAAAACAACAGCGGCAAAAGACCATGAAGAAAGGCCGGCCGGGCCCCTGATTATCAACGGCCCTCCCCCCCGCCGTGAATCTTTATGGAAGGAAGCTCCTCCATCGTAAGAGACTTTTTGTCCGGTTGTCCGATATTGTTGGCTTTAAGATCGAATGCCACAATGTCAAGGGAGTCAGTTTTACCAAGGCTGCCCGGTTTATGAATGGGCATGTGGTGTTTTACGAAAGTGTAGACGTTTTCCGCCGTGTCCATATTGGGAAGCGCTCCCGGGCCGGCCACCGGCGGGGCTTTCATACCCTTGTAGCCGTCGAAGGCTTCCGGCACCAGTCCGCCGTGGCCGTCCGCTCCATGGCAGGCCGCGCACTTCATGGAAAACACCTTCTCCCCCCGGGTTGCCTGACTTTCGGTATAAGCAAAGACAACGGTCACGGTGAGGCAAAGGACGGCGGTAAGCAACATTAGAATTCTGTCCTTCATGGGTAGCTCCTTTGATGAATATAGAGAAACACGAAAACAATATGGGGGAGGTTAAGCGGAATTTTCAGGACGGTCAATCAGGCTCACACCCTATTTGGAGCCCGAAAGACCCCAGCCTCAGCACGGTCGCGGCTGGAAGCCGCTCCTACAACCAAATCCCCCTGCCAGCCCCACATACTTGCTTGAGAAAGAAAAGAGGGCGGGGTATTTTGATAGCTTTCAGGAATATTTTTGCGGCTGTGAGAGGAAAATGAGAGAAAAATCGATTGGCGTGTTCGATTCAGGGTTTGGCGGCCTGGATATCATGAAGGGGATCGTTCGGGAACTACCCGACTATGATTTTATCTATCTTGGAGACACGGCCCGGATGCCTTACGGGACAAGGTCGGGTCAAATCATCTACGATTTTTCCAGGGAGGCCGTGGATTTTCTTTTCGCGAAGAATTGCGAACTGGTGATTTTCGCCTGCAATACGGCTTCAAGCGATGCCCTGCACCGCATACAGGTCGAGCACGTGCCGAACAACCATGACGGCAAAAAGGTGCTGGGCGTACTCATTCCCGCAGCCGAAGCCGCCTGCGAACTTTCGAAAAACAGTAAGGTCGGGGTCATCGCCACTTCGAGCACCGTAAGGTCCAAGTCCTTTATAAGGGAGCTGAGCAAGATAATTCCCAAGATCAAAATATATCAGCAGGCCTGCCCTCTGCTCGTGCCGCTGGTCGAAGCGGGAGAACAGAATTCGGAGATGACCGAAATAGCTCTTCGCAAATATCTGAAGCCGCTACTGACTAAAGACATAGACACACTGATCCTGGGATGTACGCACTACGGGATTTTGGAGTCGAAGATAAAAAGGATCGCAGGCAGGAAAGTGAAGATAATTTCCGAATCCAGGATAATCGGGGGCAAGCTCAAAGACTATCTCGAAAGACATCCGGAAATCGAAACCAGACTGGCTAAAAACAAAAAGCGCACGTTTTATTCGACCGACCTGACCGACAATTTCAGAAGGCTCGGGAGCAGGTTTTTCGGAGAAAAGATCGAAGTCAACAAGGCCGAACTGAGGTGAGGCGGAAGGGCAAAAGAGCGGGGGTTGGGGGGACATGTGCCCCCCGCACCCCCACGGAATCCGGCATGCGGCGGTTGGGCCGCGGGCGACGAGCCCGCGGCTGGAACCCCAACGCTTTTGCCTTCCGCTTTTTCTTTTATTTAACCGCGCTCTTCGGGCCGGTCCCTTCAAGTGGTGCAATCGAATTGAGTATCTTCTCCGGGGTAATGGGCAAATCTTTGCACCGGTAGCCCGTCGCGTCGTAGACGGCTTCGGCAATGGCCGGCGCGGTGGGAATGGCCAGTCCCTCTCCCGCCTCCTTAGCGCCCATCGGCCCCTCGGGTTCATAGGTCTCGATGTGCACCACCTCGCTTGGGGGCATGTCCATCGCGTTGGGCATCTTGTAGTCCAGGAAGTTGGTATTGAGGGTCTTTCCGCCGTCCATGATAAACTGTTCGGACAGGGCGTAGCCCAGGCCCATCTGGATGGAACCCTCGAGTTGGCCTTCGGCCGCCCTGGGGTTTATGACCGTTCCGCAGTCGTGGGCCGTCCAGAAATGTTTCACGTCGACGATCCCCGTTTTCTTGTCCACCTCGACCTCGGCGACCTGCGCGCCGAAGCTGAAGGCCGGCGTAACGAGCCCCTTGTCTCTTGGCGTGTAATAGCCGTGGGCAAGGAGGGGTTCGCCCCGGTTGGCCTTTTGCACCATGGCAACAGCCTCACCGAAGGACATCCCTCGATCCGGCCTGCCCTTGGGGTAGACCTTGCCGTTTTTGCATTCAAATTCGTAGATTACGTTCAAGTTAAACCGCGCGGACACGGCGCCGAAGAGCTTGGCCTTTATCTTTTCGGCAGCGTCGAGGACCGCATTCCCGTTAAACAGGGTGAGCCTGCTTCCCCATGCCCCGAGGTCGGCCTGCGGGGTCATGGCGGTGTCTGCCGAGGTGATCCTTATGTCCTCCATTTTGAGGCCCAGAGATTCGGCGAGGATCTGCTTCAAGGCGGTATCGCACCCCTGGCCGATATCGGCGGCCATGGTGAGAAGATGCGCGGTCCCGTCGTCAAAGACCCTGATCTCCGCGGCCGAGTAGGGATACTGCGTGTCGAACCAGTTGAAAGCGCCCCCCGAGATGAAGCTGTAGCATCCGATCCCGATGCCGCGGCCTTCTTTGGGGTTAGCTCTTTTCTCCTTCCACTGGCTCATCTCGGCCACCTTTTCCAGCGCCTCGACAAAACCGCAGGTCGATATGGTGGCGACCCCGGGGATTTTGTCCCCGCTCACCTGGGCATTTTTAATCCTCAACTCTATCGGGTCCAGGCCGAGTTCTTCGGCGGCGATACTCATCTGGGTCTCGGTCGCAAAGATTGCCTGGGGAGCCCCAAACCCTCTCATGGCGCTTGCCGGCGGCTTATTGGTGTAGACATGTTCCCCCAGGTAGCTGTAGCTCGGGTAGCGGTAGAGCATGGCGCCGAAGTTGCCGCAAAGAAAAGTCGCCGTAGGCCCCATAGCGTTATAGGCCCCGCCGTCGAGGTGGACCCTGAAATCCTTGCCGGTGAGGGTCCCGTCTTTTTTGAAGCCCACCTTGGAGTAGAGCTTCATGCCGTGTCTTCTTCTTCCGGCGAGAAATTCTTCTTCCCTGGAAAGGGTGAACTTGACCGGCTTTCCCGTTTTTTTGGCCATGAAGGCGGCGCAGAACTCCCAGGCCCTCAGCTCCATTTTCCCCCCGAAGCCCCCGCCTACGTAAGGTTTGATGATGCGCACGTCGTTTTCACGCATCTCGAGGGTCGAAGCCAGGAGGCACTGGACGATATAGGGGACCTGAGTGGAGGTCCAGAGGGTGATCCGCCCGTCGAGGTCAGCTTGAGCCAGGGCCGAGCAGGGTTCGAGGTAGGCGTGCGACACCGGGTGGACGGTAAAGACATCCTCCCGGACATAATCGGATTCCGCAAAGGCCTTTTCGACATCGCCGTAGTGAATCTTGCGGTTGACGCTTATATTGGTCGGACAATAATCATGAATTACGGGGGCGCCTTCCTTAATGGCCGAATCAATGTCGTAGACCCCGGCAAGCTCTTCGTATTCCACCTCTATAAGGCTCAGTGCCTCTTCGGCAATGTCCGGATCGACCGCGGCGACCGCGGCCACCTCATCGCCAATAAAACGCACCTTGTCCACGGCCAGGGCATACTCGTCCTGGGTATCGGGGAAAAGCCTCCAGTTTCCGTACTTTATCTTCGGAATGTCTTCCCCGGTGATTATGCATTTTACTCCCGGAATGGATGCCGCTTTCCGGGTATCAATACTTACTATGCGGGCGTGGGCAAAAGGGCTTCTCAGCAGCCTTCCGTGAAGCATTCCGGGCAGCTTTATATCGTCGGTGTAGACAGCGGATCCCGTCGCCTTGGCCCTGGCGTCGTTTCTAGGAACATGTTTTCCTACTATGCTGAAATCTTTCATCAAGTCCATCCTCTTAGAAGCTATCGTTCCATGGCCCTTTTGACTGCCGCCTTTATTGCCCTGCTTGTCAGAACGGCAATTATCCTGGTCCGGTAATCGGCGCTCGCCCTGAGATCGGTAATCGGCGAAGCCTCCCCGCAGGCCTTTTCTCCCGCCGTCTCGAGAAGCTCGTCGGTCACTTCTTTTCCGCGCAGGATCCCCTCGGCCCCGGGCGCCCTCAGCGGAGTGGGGCCACAAGCCGCGATGAAAAGCCTGACATCTTCACAAACGGTATTTTTCATGGTCACCACCGCGGCCGCCCCAACGGCGGTGCAGTCGAGTTTTCCCCTGGCCGAAAGGCTGAGGTAGGCCGCCCCGGTGTGGGGAAGAGGCGAAGGGACGCTAATCGATGTGACAATCTCCGCCCCCTTTAGAGCGGTAAGACCGGGCCCCTTGAAGAACTGCTCGAGTCCAATGTCCCGCTTCCCGCCGGGGCCCCGCACGTGGACGGTTGTCCCCATCGCAAGGAGCGTCGGTGCATTGTCCGCGGCAGGGGACGCGTTACACAGGTTTCCGACCACGGTCCCCATGTTTCGCACCTGCACGTTGGCGGTTCCCCGGGCGGCCTCGGCAATGGCGGGGTAGTGTTCGACGATATCCGGATGGCTTGCCACGTCGGCCAGAAGGGCCGTGGCCCCGATGGTCAGGCCGCTCTTTTCGCTAAAGGCAATTCCATCCAGCCCGCCGATCTTTTTTAAAGCGATGACAAGACGGGGCTTTACGGCGCCGTGCTTCATCTTCATCACCAGGTCGGTCCCGCCGGCCATGAGCCTCGCCTCCGGCCCCCCGGATTCGAGCAGTTCGATGGCTTCCTCGAGTGTTTTCGGAGCGCGGTATTCGAAATGAGAGAGCCTCATGATGTCTTCCTTTCCGAGGGTTGCCTCATCTTTTCGCCGGCCGCTGAAATCGCCTCGACAATTTTGGTGTAGCCAGTGCACCGGCAAAGGTTTCCGGCAATGGATTCCCTTATCTCGGTCTCGGTCGGAGAGGGGTTCTTTGTAAGGAGGTTCAGGGCGGCCATTTCCATCCCGCAGGTGCAGAACCCGCACTGGATGGCCCCCTTTTCTATGAAAGCCTCCTGTATGGGATGCAGGGTCTCCCCCGAGGGGGCAAGGCCTTCCGCGGTGAGGATTTGCTTTCCTTCCATCTCGACTGCCAGGCTCAAACACGAACTGACGGCCCGCCCGTCAACCATGACCGTGCATGCCCCGCAGTCTCCCTCCCCGCAGCCGAGTTTCACCCCAGTGAAATTGAGGTTTTCCCTCAGCACTTCGTTCAGCGTTTGCCACGGATGGACGGCAACAGTGTACGGATCTCCGTTAACACTCAATGTAATAACCTGTTTCATTTAGCCTGGACTCCTGGTTTAGACGTTTCTGGATCAATCATGGCCTCGTTTGACTACATATCCTGAGATATTCCGGGTATTGGGCACCCGAATCCAACTTTGATTGGGGCGTCTAATATTGCGCAGGGTTGGTTCCGCACTTTCCAGCAATTGTTCCTTTTCGGACATTCGCAGGCCGCATTTTACTCCTCTTTTCTAACTTTGCAAACACCCAGATTCCCGTATGTTTAGAGCAGTCACTTGTACGGTAAATGGTGCAATAGTATGGCAGGCATCGCTACCGGCAATCGGTCAAGCGGTACATTTTGAGCATGCGCGTTTTATTATGGGATATCAATTGCCACACAGTCACATCGCTTATATAGGCGTTAATGATGATTGTCATATGACGCTCTCTGCATTTTGGAATGTCAAGATAGAGATAGGATGTTATCATGATACTTTTATATTTGCGTTCTTCTAATGTAGTATGAGATATACTTTATTGTTCGAGTTACTCATGTAATAAATTGGATTAATTATGCCTATAATATATCGTACCGTACTATTCACCCAATTCATAAATCATGTCCTGAATACGCGCACAAGGTTTCACCAGAAAGAACGGCGCGGTGCACACTTTTTCATTCCCGGGGCATCCTGAGGGTCAAACGGTGGCGACACAAATACACGTCAATTCAGCGGTGTAAATTTTCGAAAACTTATAAGCGCTATCATGCTGATTTCGGTTACATTGAAATAGCCGACTGAAATTTTCAATTCGCTTGGGGTTCGGCGACTCGAGCGAGAGCAGAAAGTGGGTTTACGGAGTAATCGACAGAGTTTTACCGTGGTGAACAGTAGGGTCGCTGGTCTTTTCGGGCCGGAGAAGGCCTTTATACAGCTCTTCGCCAAGATCAATGAAAGAGTGCTCCTTAGCTTTATCCATCCCCGGGCTTACCCGTGGGTTCAGGACTTGGCGTTATTGGCGGTCAAAACAGCTGAAATTCAATTAGAACAAGTTTATGTGGCATTTTACAGTAAATAAGGATGTATATCATGAATTCGTCTCAGCCGGATGAACTCCATTATCAGAACACGCCGGTCATCGGAATATCGAACCCCAAGGCGAGTCAAAGCCGCGGACTTTTTGGCGGGACCCGCAATTGTTTCTCATAGACCGGGCGCGACGAGGGCTTGATCAGGACTTCAGTTCAAATAGCCACTCGGCCCCCGGAAATCATCAAGGGTAACATCGGCATTGGGGGCTGTAACTTTGCAAAATTCCATTTGAGAAAAGTAAAGGTCGACCGTTGAATCATAGAGATCGCGAAGTTTTTTCTCGATCAAAAGCGCGAGCGCCATCATTCGATCTTCAGGTCGCACTACTTCCCCAAGGACTCGATCTATTTCATCCTGAAGAGGTTGAAGATCGGGATGCTCTTTTAGAAATTCCTCTCTTGCTTTCAGGGCCGGCTTCAATTCCTCCCGGCAGCCCACTTTACGCTTTGCCGATCCGCCCATTTTTTCAACCTCCCTATTTTGAAGTCAGGCTTTGCGGTCGTGCCTCAATGGATAAATATCAGCAGGGTTTCATCTTTTGTATAGAGGTGATCAAGAGGGTGAGGTTTTGGGTAATTCCCATACCCATTTTTAGAATAAATGCCTGTCCGCACTTGTGATTTGAGTGCCGCGCGCATTCATGCAAGGGAAGCCCAACATCAAGTCAGGGGCGTCTTTAAAATTGTGGTTGCTCGGGCTGACCATCCTTGGATCGGCTCTTTTGACGACGAGGTGGTCGCCAACCGCGCAGGCCTGTCGGCGCGGCAGGCAATCAGCCTTTTTCATGCTAAGTTCCGCAAAACGTGGCATGTACAACCTGCGCCGGGCTGGGAGCCAATTTATAGCGGCTGAACTCTTCGTGCTCTTCATAAGGTTTTTTAAGCACCTCGTTCATTTCATGAAACAGGTTGAAGTCCCCCTTCAGCCCCGCCTCGATCACCTGCTCGATCCTGTGGTTCCTGGGGATAAAAACCGGATTTACCCTGTTCATCTCCTCCTTTATCTTCTCGGTTTCAAGGCCTTGACTTCGAAGCCTCTTTTGCCATGACTGATAAAAATCCTGAAACGCGCTGGTCCTTGGAAAGAAATTCAAAGCGGCGTCGCTTTCCACGTAGTTTGCGAGATTTCGAAAGCTTAGAGTGTAATCGAGCCGCTCGGCTTCGATGTATCGAAGCCAGTGAAGGAGAAGTTCGCTGTCCCCGGGCAGTTCGTCCTTAAAGATCCCTAACTTCTTCAGCATCTTCGAGGAAAGCCTCCGCTCGAAAAGAGCGCCCAGGGAGTCCAGTTCGTCTCCAAGGGTCTTCGCCGTCTCGTTGGCGCCATGATCGGTCAACTTCACCAGGCAGTCTCCGAGTCGCGACAAGTTCCAAAGGGTGATTCGGGGTTGCCTGGAATAGGAATAACGACCAAATTGGTCAATCGAGCTGAACACCTGATCGAAACGAAACCGATCCATGAAAGCGCAGGGGCCAAAGTCGATTGTCTCCCCGGCTACGGACATGTTGTCCGTGTTCATAACACCGTGAATAAAACCCAGCGCCATCCAGCCAGTCACAAGCTCTACCTGGGCCTCCCCGACCTTTCGAAAAAAAAGAAGATATGGCTCGGAATCGTTTCGGATTTCGGGGTAGTGCCTTTGAATCGCGTACTCCGCTAAACGCTTTAAGTTTTCAAGGTCACCTCGGGCGGCAAAATATTGAAAGGTCCCAATACGAATATGGCTTGAGGCCACTCTGGTTAAGATCGCTCCAGGAAGGGCTCTGTCCCGGTTTACCACTTCTCCCGTCGTGGCCGCGGCCAGGGCCCTGGTGGTGGGCAGGCCCAAATGATGCATGGCCTCGCTCACGATATATTCCCGCAACACGGGGCCCAGCGGCGCCTTCCCATCTCCATTTCGAGAAAAGCGGGTCCTTCCGGTGCCTTTGAGCTGTATGTCGTAGCGCTGTCCTGAAGGGGTCACAACTTCTCCCAGAAGCAGCGCACGGCCATCCCCGAGCTGGTGGACGAACTGGCCGAACTGATGCCCCGCATAGGCGAGGGCAATAGGCTCCGAACCGGGGAGCAATTTTTGACCCGTAAATACTTCCGCCAATTCCCCGTCCTGAAGTGAAGCCGATCGAGCCCCGAGCTGCCGCGCCAATTCGGCGTTCCACGCGATGAGTTCCGGTTTGGGGACCCTGGCCGGCGCCACCCTGGCAAAAAACTCTTCCGGGAGTCGAGCATAGGTATTGTCAAACTGAAACACCGGATTTTTCTCCCTTTCCGTGCCGCGCCTCAAAATGTCCGTCGCGGCGGGCAGAAAAAGACTTAAAGGACTCGGGGAGATTATAAAACCCCGCCAGCGTCCACACAAATTTCCGATCTCATCTCTTAAAGGTAAATTAGATAATAATCACTCTCGACTTGCGCGGCAGGCGGAAAACAGCAGGAAAGAAGCGGGGCAAAAGGCATATTTGAGCCACAAGGGGGCGCAAGAAAGCAATGCGCCTTTTCGAGCGGCGGAGAACGGGTCCATGAAACTATCCATGAAGGCGAGACTGAGCGCATTTTACCGTTGGATTACCTGCGGCATTATACATACCAGGGCAACGCTACGGCCCGAGATCTTTGGAGAGCCTCGTCTTCCATGCGTGTTTGTGAGCCCGTATGGCGGGGAGCGACCTGCCAGGCTTGGGCCACTATGGGACAAAATCGCACTCTCGGATCTTGAAAAAGATGTCGTCGATGCTCTGCGTATCATTGATCCGGAGATATCGGCCGTCTCCATGGTCGGCGGCGAAGGACCAAGACGGAAGCGCACAGCGATAGTTCGCGCGGGGGGCGTCCAACGCCCGGTTCCCCTCCGTTCGTTTGGCGGCCTCCGAGGTATTGCTTTTAAAGGCCTGGCGGTTGCAGGCTTCCCACCCACAGGTCTTTAAGATCAATTTCGATTTCCTCGAAAGGTTCTACCCGCACCTTGTCGTTTTCGCCAAAGCTGCCCAGCAGGTACCATCTGCCGGATTCGAGTCTGAAGGCATCCATGGTCATGGTAAGGGGATCGATCAGCCAGATATGTCCAACGCCGTGCCGGCCGTAGAGAGGCATTTTCTTGATTTTGTCATTACGAAAGGTGCTTGGTGAGAGGACCTCGCACACCCAATCGGGGGCGACCGGAATCCAGTTGAATTCGAGCTCTGTTGGAAACCGCTCCTTCTTCCATCCCGCAAGATCCGCAACCAAAGTATCTGCTTCCAGTTTTATTTCAGTCTCGAAGAGGATTACCCATCCCCCGGGATTGCCGCCTTCGCTGTATTGGTAAGAGGGCATTATTTTGCCCCCTAATATGGATGTCGCGAGCATGTGTCTTGGCGCCGGCCTGGGAGTAACGATCAATTCCCCGTTGATGATCTCCCCAATCATGTTTTCGGGGATGCCGAAAAGGTCCTCGTAGGTTGCTTTCTTTTCTGGGAGCTCGCTCATGGGCGTTGCCTCCTGCATGAGGCCCGTGGCTTGGCGGCAAGGCCGCTCGCCACGCGCGATGACCTTGGTCCGAACAGTCATTTGTTAACCTGTGTAACTATACCATTGCTCCACCATTACAACATAAAAAAAGAGCCCAGCCTAATCGACTGGACTCTATTGTTTTCTGGCGGGGTGGAAGGGACTCGAACCCTCGGCCTCCGGCGTGACAGGCCGGCGTTATAACCAACTTAACTACCACCCCAATTTGTCTTAGTAGGCGGAACAGGGCTCGAACCTGTGACCCTCGGCTTGTAAGGCCGATGCTCTCCCAGCTGAGCTACCCGCCCAAGAAGGGAAGTGACAGGCTAGGCGCCCCTCGCGTCCCAAGAGATAGCCAGTATGCAATAAAACGACCTTCGATGTCAAGCGGTTTAGGTGGCCGCATCGAAGATAAAAGCCAGGGGCTCCCGCGCCTCCGGCAAAACGGGTGGGCGGGAGCCCACCCGCTCAGTGGGCGCGAATTTCGTCCGCAGAAGGCTCCGTGGGCAAAAGCACCGGCGGTTCGACTTCGGGTTCCTTGAAGAGTTTACCCGCCCCATCGGTGGCGAGGGCAAACTTCAGCACGTCGTCCATGTGGGTGAGCAGCTCTATGTTTACTTCCCGCAGGATCTTTTCCGGGATATCCTTGAGGTCCTTGGCGTTTTCCTTCGGGATAAGAACGGTCTTCAGGAGCGCCCTGTGGGCGGCCAGGATTTTTTCTTTCAGGCCCCCGATAGGAAGAACACGGCCCCTCAGGGTGATCTCACCGGTCATCGCGAGGTCGCTTCTAACCGGAATCCTGCTCAAGGCGGAAACTATCGACGTGGCCATGGTAATGCCCGCCGACGGGCCGTCTTTGGGGATGCCCCCCTCCGGGACATGGACGTGGATATCGAGTTTTTGGTAAAACTCGGGGTCGAGCCCGAGTTCCTTTGCGCGCGACCTCACGTAGCTAAGGGCCGCCTGCGCCGATTCCTGCATGACCTCGCCAAGTTTTCCGGTAATGGTCACCTTCCCCTTGCCGGGCATGATCGCCGTTTCGATTCCCAAAATGTCGCCGCCAAACTCCGTCCAGGCAAGGCCCATCGCCAGGCCGATCTCGTCTTTTTCTTCGGCGCGCCCGTAATGGAATTTCGGGATTCCCAAAAACTCCTGGATAATGTCCTCGGTAAGCTCCACCCTGGTCTCGGGTCCCTTGCGCACCACTTCCTTGGCCACCTTGCGGCAGACAGAACCAATTTCGCGCTCGAGGTTCCTCACCCCGGCCTCCTTGGTGTAGTGGCGGATAATAAAGAGAAGGACCTCGTCGGTAAAGGCGATGTTGTCCGCGCTTATGCCGTTTGCCAGCGACTGTTTCTTGATAAGAAAATCTCTCGCGACATTTTGCTTTTCAAATTCAGTATAGCCGGCAAGCTGAATGACCTCCATCCTGTCCCTCAAGGGGGCTGGAATGGAGTGCAGGGTGTTGGCCGTCGTAATGAAGAAGACCTCGGAAAGATCGTAGTCCAGGTCGAGATAATGGTCGTTAAAGGCGAAGTTCTGCTCGGGGTCGAGCACTTCGAGCAGCGCGGCCGACGGGTCGCCTCGAAAATCCATGCTCATCTTGTCAATTTCATCCAGGCAGAAGACGGGATTGTTGCTCTTTACCTTCTTTAAGGACTGGATGATTTTTCCCGGCAAAGCGCCGATGTAGGTTCTCCTGTGACCGCGGATTTCCGCCTCATCGCGCACGCCCCCAAGCGAGAGGCGTATGAAGTTGCGGTTCATGGCTCTTGCGATGGAACGGGCAAGCGAGGTCTTACCCACGCCCGGAGGGCCGACAAAGCAAAGGATGGGGCCCTTAATCTTTTTTACGAGCGCCTGCACGGCCAGATACTCGGTAATGCGCTCCTTGGGCTTTTCCAGGCCGTAGTGGTCTTCGTCCAGAATGCGGGTTGCCTCGTCTATATCGATCTTGTCCTTGGTTTTATCAAACCAGGGAAGCGACAAAATCCAGTCGATGTAGTTGCGCACAACTGTTGCCTCTGCGCTCATCGGCGACATCATCTTGAGCTTTTTGAACTCGGCGCGCACCTTGGCCCCCGCCTCGGAGGAAAGCTTCTTTCTCTTTATGCGCTTGTCGATCTCTTCGAGTTCGGACTTGAAATCGTCCTTTTCACCCATCTCCTTTTGTATCGCGCGCATCTGTTCGTTGAGATAGTACTCGCGCTGGGTCTTTTCCATCTGCTTTTTGACCCGCCCCTTAATGCGCTCCTCGGTCTCGATGATCTCGATTTCCGAGCGGATGTGGCCAAACAGCTTTTCGATCCGCTGCAAGACATTGGTGGTCTCGAGCAGCTTCTGCTTGGTCTCGAGCTTAAAAGGCATGTAGGAGGCAACGGTATCGGCGAGCCGGGAAGCGTCTTCGACGGTCGCCACCGTATCGAGGATCTCCTGGGTGATCTTCTTGTTGTGCTTCGAATAAGCCTCAAGGGAGGACTTCACCCCCCGCATGAGGGCTTCGACTTCGACCGAGCTGTCATCGGTTTCCTCGACGGCTTCGAGCTGCACCACGAAATGTTCGGGGTGAGGGACAAAATTTAGTATCCGCGCTCGATAGTCGCCCTCGACGAGCACTTTGACCGTCCCGTCGGGGAGGCGAAGAATTTGCAAAATATTTGCCACGGTGCCCATGCGATAGATGTCGCCCTCGCCGGGGGTATCGGTTTTGGCCTTGGTCTGGGCGGCCAGAAATATCTTTTTGTCCGACCCCATGGCTTTTTCGAGGGCATTTACCGACTTGTCGCGGCCAACGAAAAGCGGAACCACCATCGAAGGAAACACCACGATGTCTCTTAACGGTAAAAGAGGCATGGTGAAGATATTGTTTTGCTGACCATCTCTGGTACGAGTCAATTTGAACATGTTCGTAGACTACTTTCGTGCAATGAATTCATATACGGCGGCCGGAGCCTGAATCACGCCGACTCCTGGTCCTGGCCCCGGTAAAGGAGCAAAGGCTGCGCGTCTTTTAAAAGCACGTCCTCGTTTATAATGCACTCCTGGATCTCCGGGTGGGACGGCAGGTCGTACATGATGTCGAGCATGATGTTTTCCATGATCGACCTCAGGCCGCGGGCGCCGGATTTTCGTCTTATGGCTTCCTTGGAGATCGCCCTAAGGACCGCTTCGTTAAAGTGCAGCCGCACATTTTCAAGCTCGAAGAGCTTCTTGTACTGCTTGACCAGTGCGTTTTTGGGCTCGGTCAGAATGTTCACCAGTTCTTCTTCGGTCAGTTCGCTAAGGGTCGCAATGACCGGCAGCCTGCCGACGAACTCGGGAATCATGCCAAACTTGAGCAAGTCTTCGGGCTGCACAAAGCGCAGCACTTCCCCGATACTCTTTTCTTCCTTGCTCCGGATTTCGGCGCCAAAGCCCATGCCCTTTACGCCGATTCGGCCGCGGATGATGTTATCCAGGTAGTTGAAAGCCCCACCGCAGATGAAAAGGATATTGGTCGTGTCGATCTTTATGAATTCCTGCTGAGGGTGCTTCCTGCCGCCCTTGGGGGGCACGTTGGCAACCGTGCCCTCGAGGATTTTCAAAAGCGCCTGCTGCACGCCCTCACCCGAGACGTCGCGGGTGATCGAGGGAGAGTCGGATTTTTTGGCTATCTTGTCGATTTCGTCGATGTAGACTATGCCCCGGGATGCCTTTTCGATATCGTAGTCGGCGGCCTGGATGAGGCTGACCAGGATATTTTCGACATCTTCGCCCACATAGCCCGCTTCGGTCAGCGTGGTCGCATCGGCGATCGTAAAGGGCACGTTGAGAATCCTGGCAAGGGTTTGCGCAAGCAGGGTTTTGCCCGACCCCGTGGGCCCGATCATCAGGATATTGCTTTTCTGAAGCTCAACGTCGTTTTTGTCGACTTTCAGCTCGATTCTCTTGTAATGATTGTGCACAGCGACCGAGAGGACTTTTTTCGCCCTTTCCTGGCCGATGACGTACTGGTCGAGAATCTGCTTTATGCCGGCAGGCTTGGGGATCTGAGTGGCTCGCGCCGCGCCTTCCCTCTCGTATTCCTCGGCAATGATGTCGTTACAGAGTTCGACGCATTCATCGCAAATATAGACAGTAGGACCGGCAATCAGCTTCTTGACTTCATCCTGGCTTTTTCCGCAAAAAGAACATCTAAGCTCACCACCACGGTCGTCACGTTTTCTGGCCATCAAGATTCCTCCTTGCCTGCGTCTTCCCTGATTATGACTATTCTCAGTAAGAATATCGGATCGATTCTCAATTAATGTGAATCAAATTTTATTGCGGGAAAACCGGCTCACCTATTATAACAATCCGCACCTAATTAAGCTACTTCAAATTGTGCGCCATAAGGATTCCCGCTATTTGGCCAACCCCCTCCCCGGGAAAAAGGCCACCCCATGAGGCGAAGAGGTAACCCTAAAGGGTGAAAAAATCAATAGGGTCCCAAAGCGATGGGGCCGGCTATTTTTCGAACGGCAGGACCAGATAGAACAGGTTTCCACCCTGCCGGGGCTCGCAGCCGACCAGCCCGCCATGGATCTCGACCACGTTTTTGACGAAATGGAGGCCGTGCCCCTTGCCCTCCGCCCCGCTGCCCGCTACGCGGAACCCCTCGTCGAAGACGCGGCCGCATTCTTCCAGGCTCAAAGGGTTGCCGGTCGTGAAAAAATCGAATCGAACGCCCGGCTTGTCCTTCCCGAAAGCGGTCCGAAGAATCTGCCGGTTTAGGGAAAAGAGCTTTACGGGCTCGTCGGCCCCGGGCATCTGCCCGGCGTATTTTAACGCGTTCGAAAAAAAGTTGTCGAAAACCTGCGATATCAGCCCCTTGTCGACAAACAGGGTGACCTGTTCGTCGGGCACGCTTTCGATCCTGTCGTCCACCGTTATGCCTTTTCTTTCAAAGTGGGCAAAATAGCGATCGACAAGAGGCCTCACAATCTCTTTTCTGAAATTGCACGACTGCTTCCTGAGCACATAGGTCCCTTTTTGAAAATGGTCCTTTCGCATGAGGGTTTCCAAAAAAAGGCTGGTGTGCTCGTAATGGCTGGAGAGCGCGGAAATCTCGCTTTGGAGGTCGCGGTTCAAGTTATGGAGCCGGCTTTGAGCATCGCGCAAAGATTTCGCCAAACCGGACGAATCAGGAGAACCCGCGGCCGTTTCCTCGACGAGACCTTCTATAGCCCGGTAATTTTCGATCGTTTTCCTCATCCTGATCAGGAAGAGCTTGTAATAGAGATTGGGCGTTATGACGTTGTGTTCGATATCCGATACGAGCTGGTTTATGAACTTGATGTGATTTATGTTCTGCTGGACAAGCAGCTTCTGGTGAAGGTTGTAGCCTATCCGGTTGGTGAATTTTTCCAGGAAAAATTTCTTGCGCTCATCGATCCTGTCTTTGGGAAGGACTTCGAAGACGCCGAGAATGGACCTCTGGCCCAGGAACGGAAGCGTATTGACAAGGGCCTGGTTGCCCCGGATCGGGAAAAACCAGGACTCAGCGGCCTCCGTGGGTTCCTCGACCACCACCGCCCGGTGGTTGCTGCGCTCACCGGGGGCGACAAGGCCGTCCAAACTGGTGCAAACCAGCTCCAACAGCGAGCTTTTGGGCTCCATTATGTAGATTCTGCTCTCAAGCCCAAGAAACTCTTCGGCCACACTGGCGCAAATCTGGTAGAGGCTGTCGATCGTCGTGTATTCCTGGGCAAGGTCGAAAAAGGTTGCAAAAGCCTCTTCCTGAGAACGCTCGAAGCCGTAGCTCTGGTAGCTTATTTTTTTCTCCCGCACTCTCTGAGAGATACAACAAGTCATTTCCCCGGAGGATACGCTCCCCCCCTGCCTGATAATCACGCAAGACGACTCTTCTGCCATAATCACCCTCTGGTTAGAGAATAAGCATTATTATAGTACAACACTATCGCGCCTGATATAAGGAGTTAAGGTATTTACAACATAATCGTCACGAGGGACCGCGGCCGGCGGACAGGCAAGCGGCGGCATGCAGATAAACGAAAGGAAAAGCTCATGGCTCGGACAAAATCAAGGATTTTGCTGGCGCTGTTTTTAGCGGTTCTGCCGGCCGTTACGGCGGTTCAGGCGGCACAGGGCTCCAGCCGGATTAC
>CAWEZA010000049.1:0-10115 GCA_963813125.1 uncultured delta proteobacterium
ACAAATGCGGCAGCCCGAGATGTCCGAAAAGTTGTGGTGTCAAACCAGGCAAAGCTGTGAGAAGACGAAGCCGCATATGGATTTTGTGGTTTTTAAAACTTCGGACGATGACCTTGGAGTACGATTGATAGCATGGGTAACTTACTGCCGGACGATTATCACGGCCTGTTACAGGAAATTAAGGGGCGTATCCGGTACAGTTTAAGTAATCAGAGGTCTAAGAGGGAAGCGCCTTGCTTGCTCCAAGCCCGGCAATAAATCCAAGCGCCACTAAAAAAATTTGTTTACCCAGGTCCTTGTCTCCGAACATTACCAAGTAGCTGGCGAAGGCCAGAGCAGCCACGCCAATTAAGATCATAACCATCGAGATTCTATGGGTATGTTACTGATCTCGCGCGCCCATCTCGAAATCGCGTGTCGCTTGATTTTCACGAAACTCGATCTCTTTGATTGCAATTTGCCTGTTGTTTTCGCTTTCGGCCGTCAAAAAAGTGGTCATCGTTTTTGCTGCTTCTGCCGAAATTGGAGGCGACCGTCTATCTACGGCCATAAACATTGTCGTGAGTGACTCACGAACCATGGCCTTGATTTCATTGGAGGCTTCGATTTTTTTTATTATTTCGTCAACAGCTTCAGGATTATCAGGAGTAGGGCAAACCTCCGATGTCTCCTTCCTATTGGTTTCGTCCTGATCCGGCATACCTCATCTCGTCCTGTCAACTGCCGCTTTGAACTTCTTGCTAAACTCGGCCAGAACAAAATCCGAAGACGCCTGGCCTTTTGAAGGCAGCCTGATCGAAACCCAGGCATGCGGCGACTTCCAGCCACAATGCGAGCAACGCAATCGCTTCGTCTCGAAGAGCACCGGCTTATCGGGATGTTGACGCTTCAGACGATAATAAACTGCACATCCAACCTTGGGGTCAGCCACTTGTATCTCAGTTCCGCTCCTGGTGACATTGATTTCGTATTCCGGTTCGCGCTGCTGCTGCGACCACGGGCGCAGAAAGCTCCTGTGATGACTCGCCTTCAATGTTTTATTCATGCGCGTTAAAAGGCTACGCCACATTTGATCCCCCTTCCAAATCTGATAGCCCGACCTAATGAGCAGATCATCCTTCGAACCGATGGATGTGCAAAGATTATACACAGTTTCGCACCTCGCAATAAAAATTGTATATTATTCTCGGCATAGATTAACTACCCCGTTAACATTATTTTACTGCTCTGCGCCAGTGACAGCCCTGTTCAGATCAGGCCACGGCCCTTCATGATCCGTTTCGTCTCATGACAGGAGATTCTCAGGTACAAAGCCCTTGTATTGAGCTTGGAGTGGCCCAAGATGTCTTGCACCGATGTTTCCGGGCCACCCCGGCCCCTGAGCGCTTTTCGTGGTTTCCGGGTGTCCCTGGGGACGTGAGGAGCTGTTCTGGAAATATGAAAGACTATCCTGTTAAGCCTGTCCAAGTTCTTCTGAGAGGATTAACAGGAGAGTCTCTTGCAAAAATCGGCCGGAGAAGGTCAAATATTA
Source organism: uncultured delta proteobacterium (assembly GCA_963813125.1). Taxonomy (GTDB): domain Bacteria; phylum Desulfobacterota; class Syntrophobacteria; order Syntrophobacterales; family Syntrophobacteraceae; genus SbD1. Next base: position 1,532 of record CAWEZA010000049.1, read on the forward strand.
CGCCCCTTCAGGGCTTGGATTTAGAGGGTTTGTCAAGGTCCAGGGGCGATGCCCCGGGCTATGGTATTCTGCCCCTTCAGGGCAGACGCCCATGCAGAGTTAACCAGAACCTGAATTATGATTATTGGATCTATAAAGTCGACTTTTGTAAGAGGCTCAAGATTGACAGGATTTCGGAAGAGGTGTGGATTTGCTGAAATCGAGAGCTGGTAGCCCGGCTAAAAACCGATCCGGAATTCGCCTGCTGAGTACGCCTTTATAAAATCCTGTAAACCATTGATCCGGGTGTTCAGAGGTAACATAAGTGATCGGGATAAACCCTAACCGACCAACCTTATAGCGGGTTCTTTCGAGAACAGAATACCCTGTGGCGATGGGCTATCGAAGAGAGGGGCGAATAGCACCCGGCCCGCCACTTGGCTGGTTTGCCCATAAGCGGCCAAAGTGCCATAAATCAAGATTTCTATGAGGGTTGGGATTGTAGAGCGTCGCTAACGGCTTTGGGGTTGCGGGCAATAACGACGAGGTAAGCCCGTGCTGCCGCGTCAGGCTCTTTGCGGCTTTGTTCCCAATCGCGCAACGTACCGAGCGGAATATGAAACCGCGTTGCAAACCCTTCCTGGCTAAGACCAAGCGCACGGCGAATAACCGTCACCTGCGGCGTGCGCTTCATGCGCTTTTCGTTGTCAGGTGGAATAGGTTGCGCGTCGGGATCGCTCGACGCGGCGACATGACGCTGCTCTTCCGTCATGGCATCGAAGCGGCCCCAGTCCTGTTTAGTAGGCGTTTTCTTCGTGGTATCTGCGTTTTTCATAGGGTAAGGCTCCTCTGGCCGAGATAGTTCGGATTCTTTCTCCTCGCATGGTGTAGGCGCCATACAACAGGCGGTTTTCAACCGTGCCAATACGGCATACCTGTCTTCGCCATACGGCACACGCTCATCGAGCCAATCGACGGCAAAGGCGTCTTTGAACACGTCCCGCGCCGCCTCAAAGCTGACGCCATGCGCGACGAAATTCTCGACGGCTTTGGTGTCGTCCCATTAGAAGGTTTCATCATTCATCGAGTGTACTGCTTAGCCGTAGTTGGGTCAAGTGTCCAGTTTTTTCTTTTCCGGGTTCGCCTATAAGCGGCCGGGTGTCATAAATCAGGGATGAAAGGCAAGAGGGATAAATTCCGATGGGATTTTGATGCGGAAAAAGGAGGAATACTGCCCACGGACAAGATAAGAAGGATTCTTATATCGGCGGTAAGTTGCCATGCGATGACCCCACGGTGTTACCTAAAAGTTTTACTGTGAGGTCAACGCAAAGGCTTAGAATCGGTAAGTGGTTGGAACTAGAACTGAAATGGCGGTGCAGGGTTTCGAACCCCGGACGCTACGGATATGAGCCGTATGCTCTACCACCTGAGCTACACCGCCTGAAGAAGTGATATTTAACTGAAATCGGATTTGGAGTCAACAGAATTGCCGGGGGCGGTCGTCGGGTTTTTATCGGTCTCATCGCCCCACTGCATCCAGCCCGGCCTTTTTTGCCTGGCGAACAGCTCCAGGTAGGGCCCGGGACTGCAGCTCTCAATTATGTCGTAGAGTTCATCGGGTTTTCGCGAGTGTTCCCGTTTTCTCGTTGTGATGATGTTTACTTGAGTTCGGCCGGGCTTAAAGGTCCTGAGACTCCCCCTCACGCCAAACAAAATCAGCTCGGTAACGTTTCGGAAGTAAAAGCCAACGCCCCTGCCGTCAGGCCCCCCGTCTTTTCGGACCTTGCACCAGACAATATTGGTTTTGTATGTAAAACCCCACGCTTTCATCACCTCCAACCCCTCCCGCACCAGGGCGTTGGGGACCCAGAGATAAAGATGGCTCTGCGGAAGCACCAACTCGCTAACAGGCAAATCGACGATTTCTTCTTGTCCCAGGGTCCCGTAGCGGGATAACCGCTTGTGTTCGGGCGCCATTTTCCCGGTCCGGTTTGCAAATCGCCAGGGCGGGTCGGCCAGAATCGTTGCGAAGCGACCGAGGTTGGCGGCCCTCAAATCCTGCGAGGCCCGAGACACCTCAAGATCCATTTTCACGAAGCATCCTCCAGAACGGCAGACAATATCAGGAGTGGGGGTTGCCCACAATGAAAACCGGCGGCTGCGCCGCGGCGGGTGTGCCACGCCCGCCCGCGGCGCAGCCGCTACACTCGCCTGCGGCGCAGACGCTTGACAAAAACGGTCCCTTTGGTTATGAGCACGCTTGGGGCGGAAAGGGTGAATTTTTCCGCCATGGCTGCGGGAATAAAAGAGGTCGTGCAGAAGGGAGATTTTCCTTGGAGAAGGGTTTTTTCGAGCTAAAAGTGATCAGCAGTTTTGCCGCCGCACACAACCTCAGGGAGTTTCGAGGAAAGTGCGAGAACCTTCATGGACATAACTGGAAAATTGAGGTGGTCCTTCGAGGAAGGTCGCTGCAATCAAACGGCATCCTGGTCGACTTCGGGGAAATGAAAGCGGAAATAAGAGAAGCCCTGGAGGAAATGGATCACAAGTACTTAAACGATCTGCCCTTCTTTTCCACGAACAACCCGTCTTCAGAAAACATCGCCCGTTTTCTTTATGAAAACCTGTCCGCGAAATTGGCTACCGGCGACAGGAAGCTGTGCAGCATAACCGCGTGGGAATCCGAAGACGCATGCGCGACTTATATTGTTGAAGAATAGCCAAAAGATCATGCACGGCTGCCTCGCTGGAGAAGCTCATTTGCGTGCTCGCGCACTTTAGGGGATATCGAAACGCCCCCGAGCATGCGGGCGAGTTCGTCTGTGCGCTCCGATTCGGCCAGCATGCGGATGGAGGAGCGGGTTTCGTTTCCTTCGGCCTGCTTTTGGACCACAAAGTGGTATTTGCCGTAACAGGCGATTTGAGGCAAGTGGGTGATGCAGATGACCTGGTGGCGCGAAGAGAGCTTATTTAGCTGAATTCCGACCAGTTCCGCGACCCTGCCGCCGATGCCGGCGTCAACCTCATCGAAAATGAGGGTTTCCGCCTCCCCTTTTCTGCCAAGAAGGCTCTTTAACGCCAGAAGGACCCTCAAGAGTTCCCCCCCGAGGCAACCCTGACAAGCGGCTTTAAGTCCTCCCCCGGATTTGCCGAGAGCAAAAACTCCACCCTGTCGATGCCTGAAGGAGAAAAGAGCGGCTCACCCGTTCCCGCGGCCGAAACGGAGGCGCAAAAGCGCGCGCGGTCCATGTCGAGATCGGCAAGATTAGAGGAGACTTCCGCAGAAAGGGTCTTTGCCGCCTCGATCCTTTTTTGCGAAAGAGCAGCCGCTTTTTCGAGGTAGTCGGTGCGAAGCGCGTCGATCTTTTTTTGGAGCGATTCTTCGTGGAGAGTCGACTCTTCGCCTTCTCCGGCCGCTTTACGGAACTCGGCGAGCCTTTCGAGCATTTCGTTTGCGCTCGAGCCGTATTTTTTGCCGAGCCGTGCGAGAAGGGCAAGCCGCTCTTCCACCGCTGCGAGCTTCGAGGGGTCGAAGACCACCCGGTCGGCATAGAGTCTTAGCGCATGCACCAATTCTTCGAGGTTGATGCGGGCCTGGCGGAGGTATTCGGACAGGCCGGTTTGGGAGGGATCGAAAGAAAAGATCGAACCCAGGTCTTTTTCCACCTCCGAGAACCGTTCCAAAACGGCGCCCTTTTCGGCATAGAGGGTGCTTATGGCCCTTTGGGACGCGTGTGTAAGGGCGGCGGCGTTTTTGAGGACGTCGCGCTCCCTTTGGAGTTCGGCGTCTTCGTTTGGCAGAATTTTTGCCGATTCGAGTTCCTGGATCTGGAATTTAAGAAAATCCATCCGGGAGGCCCTCTGTTCGCTTGCCCGCCTCATCTGCGCAAGCTTTTCGCGGCTTTCTCGCCATGAGTCGTAAACGGCGCGCACCTCGGAGCAATCCCCATCAAAATTTGCGAAGGCGTCGAGAAGACCCAGATGGGTTTCAGGGTCTAAGAGAAACTGATGTTCGTGCTGCCCGGAGATGGAGATGAGAAGGGGCGATAGCTGCTGGAGTTGCTGCACGGAGGCGGCCTGGTCGTTTATGAAAACCCTGTTTCTGCCGCTCCTGGCAATGGATCTGCGAATGACCAGTTCCCCGCCGCACTCGATTCCCCAGTCTTCGAGAAGCTTTGCGCAAAAGTCTCCGGCCGGGGGCCGCATCACCGCCTCAACGCCTGCTTCGGGGGCGCCCGTTCGGATCATCTCGCTCGATGCGCGCGCACCGAGGATCAGGTTGACCGCGCCCACCAGGATGGACTTGCCCGCCCCCGTCTCGCCCGACAAGACATTGAAGCCCGGTTGGAAGCCTATTTCGAGGTCGCGGATTATTGCGTAATTATGGATGGCCAGACTGGTCAGCAATCGTCGCTTGTCCTTTCTCATCGGAGTGCACACACTTACCGAACGGATTTTATCAGCAAAAGCGTAAAAGTGAAAACGGCAAAGACAGGCAAGGCCAAAGACGAGCGGCGGGAAAAACAAACCGGACCGGGCGTGGCGATATCTATTCGGGAGAGGGTCATGGGAAAAATTTCTTGACGGGCATCTTTTCCGTGGTAGAACCGGACAAAGGATTCGAGGAAATTGCGGCGGAGTGGAACAATTTTGGAAATATCCCAACGTTAACCGGCACAGGAGGGGTTTTTATGGGCCTGGACAGCATTTACAAAGAGCTTATGACCATAAGCGTCATGGCCGACGATGAAAAAAAGGCTGAGGCATCCGAGGCTGTATTTACGAAACTGAACCAGATGGAAATACCAACTCGTTTCAACTGGGCTTCTGAAATCCTCGAAGGGATACACGTAAAGGAGCGGGGAGACCAGCCGGCGCTCTTGTGGGTGGATTTGAACACCGGTGTCGAACGGCGCTATACGTATACGGAACTCGCAGCGGAGGGCAACCGGTGCCTCAATTTTCTCCGGGCGCACGGGGTGGCCCACGGAGAGAGCGTGTACATGATGGTCCCGTCTGTCCCGGAAACCTGGTTTTCCAGCATAGCGAGCATAAAGGGCGGTATGGTGGCCGTTCCCACAGCCGATACGATGACCGTCCGGGAACTCGAATACCGCTTTGAGAGCTACCCCCCGCAGGCAATCTTTGCGGACGTAAATTCGGCCAAGTTGATTGACGAGGCGCTAAAAAACATTGGAGCGACCCCCAAGGTCAAGATCGTGCTCGGTGACGCCGAGGGGTGGAAAAGCTACAGTGAAATCAGCAAAGAAAAGCCCACAGCCGACGCGGCCGATACGAAAAGCAGCGACATCATCCTTTGCTTTTTCACTTCAGGCACCACCGGGCTTGCCAAACGGGTCGCCCACACGGCGGCGTCCTACCCGGTCGGTCATCTTTCGACAGCAAACATCATAGGCGTAAGGCCAGGCGACCGTCACAACAACCTGAGCCAGCCCGGATGGGCCAAGTGGGCGTGGAGCTGTCTATTTTCCCCCCTCAACATGGGAGCGACCTCCACGGGGTTCTTCTATGGGAGCAAGTTCGACACGGGCAAATATCTGGGCGCCATAGCCAAGTACAAGGTAAACGTTTTCTGCGCTCCGCCAACGGCCTGGAGGGCCTTCATGCAGCTCGAGCTCGAGCCGTTTGACTTCGGGGCCCTAAGAGAATCCCTCAGCGCCGGCGAACCGCTCAACCCCGAGATTATCCAGAGATGGAAAAAATATACGGGGAACGAAATCAGGGATTTCTACGGACAAACCGAATCCACGGCAATGATAGGAAACCCCCCATGGTACAAGGGAAAAGTTGTTCCCGGCTCCTTCGGGCGACCTGCCTTTCTTTATGACATAGGGCTGGCCGATGACCAGGGCAATGAGATCACGAAGGCCGACGAGGTCGGACACATCGTGGTAAAACTCGATAAATGGCGTGCGCTGGGGCTGTTCGACCGGTATGTGGGCGATGAGGAAAAGATGAAGTCCGTTTTCGTCAATAACTTCTACTACACCGGCGACAGGGCGTCTTTCGACGAAAGAGGGTACTGGTGGTTCGTGGGCCGCGCCGACGACGTGATAAAGTCATCGGATTACCGTGTCGGTCCCTTCGAGGTGGAAAGCGCTCTCATCGAGCACCATGCGATTGTCGAGGCCGCGGTCGTTGGCAGTCCCGACCCGCAAAGATGGCAGCTGGTCAAGGGCTTCGTTGTGCTAAGAGCCGGCATCGAACCTTCCCGCGAGCTTGCCCTGGAAGTATTCCAGCATTGCATAGAAGTTCTTGCCAAGTTCAAAATCCCCCGGATTATCGAATTCGTGACCGAGCTTCCGAAGACGATCAGCGGAAAAATCAGGCGAGTTCAGCTCAGAGCGACGGAGCAGGAAAAGAAGGAGAAGCGGGAAAAAGGCTCACAAGAATACTTCTACCAGGATTTTCCTGAGCTTAGTTCCAAAAAGAAAACCTGATCTTTACTGATCTTTGGTGAAGAACTGAAGTTTGCATAGAGAAGGTAGACCGGGCCGCTTAGGCTCGCGCAGGCGAGCTTAAGCGGCCCGGTCCGTTCTGTGCGCCAATCATCCTGAGGCCGGATAACCACTATCACGGGACGGTCACGGGCAGGATTTGCGCGGCCTCCGGGGCCGGCCGAGCAGTTCGGCTGCAGTCGGCCTTCGGAGGCGCCGTTATTTGGGGTTATCAGTACGTGGCGGTTACGTTTACGCCCCCGTAAAAGTGGGTGGATTTTTCATCCAGCGAGTTGGCTTCCAGGAAATCTGACGCCTTGTTTGTAAGCGGCAGCCAAACACCGACTTTGGGGGAAATCGTCCAATTTTTATTGATCGGGAAAGCGAGGGAGGCGTCCAAAAGGCAGGTATCGAAACCAGAGAAGCTCCCCGTAGTCCCGTTCAAGGACAGTAAGTTAGTGTCGTGATTTAAGATAAGATATCCGAAGCTCGCTCCAAGGTTGAGGGCTGTTCCCTTGCAGACACAATCCAGCATGGGGATCGGAATGGACTTGCTGAGGTCGAGTTCGAAATACTCATCCGCCGAATGCGTCACTTCGCCGTAAGTTGTAAACGCCGCTGTAAACCAAGGGAAGTTGTAGCTCACCCCGCCAAAGAGTTCGTCTTCGTCCTGGTCTAAATTAGGACCATATCCCAATGGGCTTTGGAGGCCGTAGTACACGTTTCCAACCAGAATTGAGAAATTTTTGCACAGCTCCTTGGTATAGGAAACGGTGAAATCCGTCTCACTCCATTTCGAGTTGCCCGCCTGATCTCCCATGGGCAAACCAGGGTTGTCGCTGTGCCGGGTGGTGTCGAAATTGCCCCAGATATTCGCAGAAAAGCCGTTCCATGCGGCCGTAAATGAAGGCTCGATGACTGCGCTGGCGTCGCTGTTGGCCAGACCGCGGAATATGTACTGGTTCAAAATATCGGTGGACGCGGTAAAGGACGGTGCGTTGGGGTCGTCGGCGCGCGCGGCCGTCAAAGGAATCGCAGCGCTCAGACAGACAAAGGGTAACAGAAGCATAAACAGAGATAGCCGCTTTTTGGTGGATCGAATCGAGTTCATTGGTTTGCCCCTTTCATAATGCAAGATTTGCCCATTTCATAATGCAAGCTGTAAAGTAACTTAACCGATCTTTTGCTTTGCCGTGGCCGCCATGGTGAAGAGTCCCCCTCACTCAAAAACCGTGCGCGGTCTTTCCTCGGGCTCTTATCGTGCTTAACAGGAATTGCCCTCCGGCATCGCTCAAGCTTTCTAAGAGCAGATTTCGAGCCAAACGAGCCGGATCGGAGCAAGATCTTAGAAACGATTCTAACTGATGGGGGATAATATACTGAATTAACGGTTTTTATTGCAACATGATTGATGGTCGGAGGTCTTTTGTGTTTATATGGTGCGGCGAAAGGGCCTGCGCCGGATTGGTACGAAAATGTGTTATGTCTGGAAAATGAGGCAAAATTGTCGCAAATCTTGACGAAAACGTCAGTTAACACTTTTTGCCGCTAAGGAGAATGCAAATGGACGAAAATGAAATATTAGAGGGGCTCGCCGAGGATTTTTTCCGAGGCTGGGACGTTGCGCCAACCGGTGGGGGATTTTTGATCACAACCGACTGGGTGTTTCCCAACAATGAAAGGATCGAGATTCACGTCCGCAGGGTCGGAGAAAGAGATGACCTATTCATAGTTACCGATGGAGGGGAGCTGGTAAATTTTCTTTTTTCGGAGGGTGTCGATGTAACCCGGGACCGCGACTGCGGCAGCATCCTGGAGGGGATTGCGCAAAACAGGTCCCTCAAGATAGCCGAACACCAGATGGTCAAGGGCGCAAACGAGGAGGAACTGGCCGGAGCCGTGCGTGTAGTGCTCGAAGCCATAAAGGAAGCGTCCTTTGCCTTATGGCACAGGATCAAGTCCAAGCCGGGAACGGAGGTCCATTAGAAACTCTTTGTCAGGATCAACCGTTGCGCAGTCTGGGCGGCATGACGAAGACCCTGCGCAGCCCTTCTTTTAAGGATATGGCGGATTCCGGGCAGAATCGGGCACAGACCCGCAGCCAAGGCAAGCATTTTCATCGCGTTGGGCCAACCCGTCTTCGT
>CAWEZA010000050.1:0-17787 GCA_963813125.1 uncultured delta proteobacterium
AAACATGACCTGGCTTAGCTTTGTCAGCCCCCTTTTCCCGGCGGCAGTCTCGCGGGCCAGCTTCATCCTTTGTGCATAGGGGGAAGAACCGCCCTTATGCTTCCATTTTTGAATTGACATTACTTCATTGTGCGATGTATTGTCTGCCACTGGGAATCACCTTTCAATCCACAGCCAAAAGAGGACAATTCAATTCCGATACTTTCCGGCTGCCCCACTAAAGAACATTAAGGGTTCTTATAAATGGTATCGGCTCGCTTTGCAACAAAAAACGATGTATTTTTAAAACCAGGATTTGAAAGATCCAACTCGGAGGAATCTCCCCTCCGCGAGATGTTCTAACTGACTTCTCAATGAGTTATCCCTTACCCATGCCGTGACCGCCGAGTTCACCGACGCGGCATAATTCTGCAAAATTTGAGTCATTTATTAAACCCAAAACAGATTGGAATGGAGGACGAGCGATGGTAACAAGCGATCTGCTGATAGGGTGGAAACAAATTGCGCAGTTTCTGGGAGTATCCGAACGATCGATACGCGGCTACAAGAGGGCCGAGCTTAAACGGCGGCCATATCTTCTACCGGCGCAGAAGATTTGGAAAAAGATCGGTCTGCGCCTGGTCGGGAGATTTGAGGGAATGGTCAAAAAGACAAGCTTAAATCCCGAAGGCAAAAAGAATGGATTCCATTGAGAAAAGAATCTCCGGGCTGAAAAGCATAATCGGCGCCGCTCCCTTGGGAAATCCTCGTAAATCGAAGGGCAAACGCGGGCCCTGGCAATCCCTGGACCCGCAGGGGGCATCGACAATGAAGACTTTGCCGCACTGTTGAGTGAACGCAGGCAACTGAGCTTAAAAGACCATGCCGATGAGACCCCGATAACCGAGCAGATGTTGGCAGACCTGGAGAATGGACAATTCTGGAAGCGGATGCAGGCAGCCAGAAAACGTGTCAGACCCCCGCCTTAGCGCGCAGATAACCATCTGACGTTTTTAACCTCGATAACATCGGCACGCGCCTTTGGCCCGTTTAGCCCAACTCCCGACTTTAAAGGCAGACAGGAGTCTGCCCCCCCCGACAATTCCTTTAATCTCAATCATCAAATGGGAGGTCGGGAATGACTTCTTGACGCCATCGTCCCCACTTGTTAATTATCAAAATTGAGGGATTGGAGGGAAAGGAAGCAAACATGAAGCTCAAACTCCTGCTGGCCGCGTCCATTCTGATTTCTGTACGGCCCTGCCCGCAAGGGCGGCATCGGTACGACTGGCATGGGACCCAAGTCCGGGCCGCTCGATAGCTGGCTACAAGATCCACTTCGGCCTTAAACACGGCAAATATACACACGTTGTCCAGGTGAAAGGCAGGCTTACGACCAAGGTGCTGATCAAAGGCTTAAAAGAGGGAAAAACCTATTATTTCTCTATCACCGCCTATAACAAGAAGGGACAGGACTCCCCCTTCAGCTTTGAAGTAAGCGGCAAGCCCGACGGGAAAACCCCAAAAAAGCAGCATCAAGCGGCCACGGCTCCATCACCGGCTTCTCGCGAACCCGCAAGCGTCAAACTACCTCCAAGAACAATACAGACTGGTGCCGGGGGAAAATACTACCTACCAGGTAGGCCGGTCTTCATTTCCGGATCGAAACCAGCTAAAGACCGGTATGATATAGATAAAGTGCTACGGCCGCTACCGTCAGGCACCAGTAGCCGAAATACTTCCACCTTCCGGCCTCGAGCCAGTTGGATAGCCATCTTAGCGCCAGAAGCCCTGCCACAAAGCTCGTAGCCATTCCGAAAATGCTCGGGACGAAAAGGTCAAAGAGCCCCGAAGCCCCGAGGGAGACCGAACCGTGTGCCTGGAGCATACGATACACCTCCCTTATTATGACCGGAGGGGTAAGTACGACTACCAGCGCGAAGCTGAACTCCTCGGCTTCCTTTTTCGATACTCCCGTCAGCAGGCCGGTCGAGATAGTGGCGCCCGAGCGTGAAAACCCCCTGAAGGGCAGGCAAAGCGCCTGCACGACCCCAATCCATGCCGATTCCCTCAAGCCGACGTCGCTTGTCAGACGGAGGCCTTTTTCCATGCGGCCCGCAAAGATTATGAAGATGCCCACAACCGCCAGTGAAATGGCGATTAGACCCAGGTTTCCAAATATCATCTCGATTTGGGCGTGTGGCGTGCCGCGCAGGAAAACTTTCTCGATTATTTCTTTAAGAACCAGGGCAACCGTGCCGGTTAAAAAAGTGGCTACGACAACGAGCAATGCAAAGCTTCGGAAAGCCGCGGTCGACTTGAAATAGCTCTCTTTCCAAGCCCTGCGGAAGTATATTATCACGGCAAACATGGTCCCTGTGTGAAGCATGACGAGCAAAAGCGTCATTGCGGGAGTAACCGGGTTTATGCCCATGAGTTTTTCGGCGATTATCACATGGGCGGAGCTCGATACGGGCAAAAGTTCGCATGCCCCCTGGAGGATCGCCAGTATCATGATTTTGAGAAACATCATTAGAGTGAAACTCCCTGCTGCTGTGATGAACGACAAAAAAGCAAACGATGGCTGAGCCTCGGACAAATAGAGCATTCGAGGGAGCTTTGGCAAGACAATATCACCGGGCAAAAAGGACTCTTCGTCAAACGGATCGGCCTATTTGGGCGGGTGGGCCTCGGATTCCCCTTCCACCTCTATCTGTGACGGGTCCCTCACGATGATCTCGGGGCGGCCTCGATAGCTCTTTATCGTGCCGGTAACACAAATCTTTTTCCCGCCATAAAGGGTTTCAGGAGGTTTTTCGAATTTATTCCTGTCCTCCCCCCAGATCACCACGGTGAAAACCCGGCTCAGAAAAAAACCGCCAAGGTCAATTAAGGTGGGCTGCCCCTTGGAGCTGGTAGCGTAAAAAGCCCTGACAACATCACCGCAAACCGTCTCGTTATTTCCCGTGTGCTTTCCCGCTTCTTCCGGGGTGATCGTCCCCGCATGGGCGATCGCAAAGAGTCCCAGAAGGACCACTAGAACCGAAGGCGTGATAGTCTTTCTCATCTAAGGTCTCCCCCCTAAGCCCGCTCACCTGCATGATATGGCGCAATAGTCAAACTCCCAGTCAGCAAGCTTTTTCCGGCAATCGAGAAGACCCATCTCTTTCAACCAGTCAAGGCTCGGCGCAACGAGAAACGGACCGTTCACAAGACCCGCTTTGTTGTATGTGAAGGCTCGCCCCTCCAAATCCGTCATCACCCCCCCGGCTTCCGTCACGATTATCTGGCCGGCGGCCGTTTCCCATTCGCGTGTGGCATCGAGTCGAGGATAGAAATCGGCCTCTCCTTCGGCTATCGCGCAGAATTTCAGGGCGCTGTCCCTTCCCACGGTCACACTGCTGGGCAGCAAATCGATGATCAACACGGTATCCGGCGATATCTGCGAGCGGTTTACCACCACTCGTGTCGCAACCCCCTTCGATGGGGAACTCACTTTGAGCTGCCGGCGCTGGCCGTCCTCTATTTTCCAGCTCCCCTCGCCCTTTGCGGCACAATAGAGGGTATGCCGGGCCGGAACGTAAACCGCTCCCAAAACAGGTATGTCCCGTTCAACCAAAGCGATATTGACCGTTAACTCGCCGTTTTCTGTTTTGCCTTCAGCGATGCCGTCAAGCGGGTCGACAAGCCAGAACCGCTCCAAATCCACTCCGGTCGGGCGCGCCGCATCTTTATCCTCTCTCGAAAACACAGGTGTGTCCGGGCAGCAGGATGTAAGCCCCTGCGAAATCACGCGGTTAGCCCGGTCGGATGCCAGATCGAGGGCTGAGTGCTCCTCTTTTCCATCGCTCGATGTCCCGTCGGTATCGAGGACAGCCCTTCCCGCCTCAACCAAAAGACTGCATACAAAATCGAGATTCATCACTTCCCTCCGGCTCCATGGAATTTTTCGCTAGTATATTCGATCGCCCCACGCCGGACAATTCAACTTTTTTTTCACGCCATTAATCCAGCCATGCCGATGGCGCGATTATGGCGTAATTAGCCGGAAAACGGCTGAATTCTGGCGGGATTAACTTAAAGGCAATCACATGCCAATACCGCATAAGTGCCGGTACATACGTGACTAATTCTACTTTTATCATATTTGGCACTAAAGTTGCTCTCGTCAATAAGCGAAACCAACTCTTTCCTCCTCGAAGCCGACCGGTCTGCCCCACTGGTTGGCTTTTTTTCCCGCCAAACGGTCAGGGTTTCGTGCGGTCGCTGCGTTCTTTTTCTTTTCTTTCAACCTTGCAGGATATCCCCAGACCTTGAAGACCGGTGTCATAGCAGCCGTTGCAGGAAACGCACTTCGATTTTTCGCGGCCGCCGCTCTTCCATCGGTCTATAAGATCGGGCTCCCGGATCAGAGGACGGCTTAAAGCCACATAGTCAGCCAGACCGCCTTCGAGAATTCGCGATATCACCGGAAGTGACCTTATCCCGCCCACCGTGACAACCGGCACCGAGACTTTCTCCTTGAAAAGACCGGCAAGTTCGGCGAGATATCCTTCCTCGCCTTCCCTCGCTATATTCGTTCGGGACGGGATCATGCCGCCGGCCGACGCCCTGCTCCCCGCGCTCACTTCGATGCAATCGATCCCGTCTTGGACCAGCCGTTGCGCAACATAGAGAGCTTCCCCGGTCGTAAACCCTCCTTCGATGTAGTCGTTCCCGCTCAATTTGACAAACACCGGGTAGTCTTTCCCCACTGCCCCCGTTACTGATTCCATGACTTCACCAAAAAAACGGTAGCGCCCCCTTATGTCCCCCCCATACGCATCGGACCTTCGGTTGGACGCGCCGGAAAGGAACTGATTGATGCCATAGCCGTGAGCGGCGTGGAGCTGGACCGCGTCGAACCCTGCCCTTTTGGCCCGAAGGGCCGCTGCCCCATAGGCGAGCACGGCCTCTCGCACATCATCTCTTGTCATCTCCTTCGGGGTGTTTCCCGTTAAAGGGTCGGGCAAAGCGGACGGCCCCCACAGCTCTCCTTCCTCGAAAAACAGCTTCGGGTTGGCCCTGGCCCCGGCGTGAGCGATTTGCGCAGCCACCCTGCCGCCGCGGGCATGAATCGATTCCGCAAGCCCGCTGAGTCCTTCCACCATCTCGTCGCAATAGTTGCCGAGCTGCCACCCGATGGCGATCCCGTTTGGCATGACGAACTGAAACCCCGTTACGATAAGACCTACGCCCCCTTCGGCAAGACGACCGTAGAAGCTTTTAGCCAGGTCGGTGACACGGCCTCTGTCGTCGGCCACCCCCGACCAGGTGGCGCTCCGCATCGACCTGTTTTCAAGTTCCAGAGACTTTATGGCTGTTTTTTCGAAAAGAAAAGACATGGGATAATGCTCCCTCTCCCGTGGGGGTGCGGGGGGCACAGTTCCCCGCTCTTTTGATTTAATTCGATTCAGGACAGCTCGCCGATCACCTTGCCGGTGCAGGAAGACTCGTAGCCGGGCAGGGCCGAGAGTTCGTCGCGCAGCGCTCGGGTCTGCAGGACATCGAGGAGCACCTTGACGGCTGGAAGGTCCAGAAAGTCGGACGGGATCACCAGATCGCAACGCACGGCCTCCATGGGGACGAAATCCAGTCCGTAGGCGACGGCTACGGCGCGAAGCCCCAGGGCCGCGTCGGCCAAATGGAAGGCGACCATCTGCGCGCACAGGTTGTGGCTCGAAACGAGTCTGTCGTATCCTTCGATCGAATCGCCCGAAATCCCCTCCTGTGCCAGACGTTCATCGAGAAGGCCGCGCAGGGCGGCGCCGGGTTCGCGGTTCACAAACCTTGTGCCTTCCCTGGCAAGGTCTGCCACCGAACGTATCCGGCGGGGATTTCCGGGTGCTACCATGAGACCTTCCTCGAAAAACGAGAAGGCGACCACAGTCGCGCTGGTGCCTGGCATCATCGTCCGGGCGAAGGACAGGTTGGATTCAACCGATGGCACGTTGTGGAGGTGCGTGCCGGCGATATGTGCGCAGCCCGACGCAACCCTTTCCAGGGCAAGCCGGCTGGATGCGAACCTGCACTGGACCGCTACGTCCGCCGACCGCAGGGATGCGCGAGCACCAAGAATCGCGAAGGCCGGGTCGCATCCAAGCAGCAAAACCTTCTTTTCGATCCGCCCTCCCTGAAGAAGGAGCTGCACGCGGCCGCTGTCAGACGAAAGCACGCCGTCTGCTGCCTGAAAACCGTCGTTTAAAAGCCACTTGCCGTCAAGCGGGTACGCGACGAGTCGATCCCGCACATTGGCTACCGAGACCCTGGCATTTGGCGCAGCGGTCTCGATCAGCGTTATCGGCTTTTCTTCCTCCGAATCGTCCAGGGCAAAGAGGGTCTCTACCCTGCAGTCCAATTCTCTTGCGATCCTGAGCGCGAGGGCGGTGTTGGGCACATACCGCCCGGTCTCCATGTCATAGATGGCTTGGCGCTTGACGCCGACTCTGGCGGCCAGTTCGCTCTGGGAAAGCCCCTTGGCCTGGCGAACCGGCCTGAGGTTACAAACCACATGATCCTTTTCGGTCTTCATGGCTTATCCTTCGATAGAATTACCGCCGACCTCCCAGGCAGAAGCGGCCATGTAGTTTTTGGCGCAAAACATGTAAATATCAATATACACCTTGACATCCTCCGGGTGAAGCCAAAGAATTGGTAATGTCAGGCGCTTTCACTTGTTGCTTGCGGGGCATGTTCTTGAAACTTCACACACGGGAGATCTGGGATGCAAATCAGCGCGAGAAACGTATTAAAAGGGAAGGTGATCGACGTAAAGGAAGGCACGATAATGGCGAAGGTAAAAGTCGACCTCGGGGGTGGCAATGTAGTCTCCTCTCTCATCAGCGTCGAGGCGGTCAAGGAATTGGGCGTTAAGGTTGGCGAGGACATCAATATTGTCATCAAGGCCACCAGTGTAATGCTTGCCAGGTAGGCCATCGAATGGCTGAAAAAACCGCCTGCTGTCCCGGGTCGCGTTCGGGGGCGGCAGGCGGGCTTTCCAGCCCTCGGCCAAAAAGGGGCCCCGGACTTCTCGATCGAAAGGTCATCCGACCATCAGCACCTCGATGGTTTCCAGGCTTCTCACATACCTCGGTCCGCTAAAATAATCCTGGAGAGAAATAAGGGCGAGGCCGCCGGCGCAAAAAGACTTCCCGTCCCTTTCGATCAGGACCATGACGCCGCCACCTATCGGAGTATTGAATATCTCCTGCCAGGAAAATACCGCTTTGTATCCATCCGAGGCCGAAGCCACGATGAACATCTTCTTCGTGTCGTTGTGATCTTCCTTCAGTACCGCGGCCTTTCCGATCACATTCTCAAGAAGCACTCCCCGGCAGCTCTCGATTCTTCCCACCGGGGTTCCCTCACCGCAATTGACCGCAATGTCCTTTGCCTCCTCAGTTTCCATCCCGCACAGCTCTTCGATCGAAAGGACAAGTTCCTCCTTCACTCGCCCCGTTATCCGCAAAGCCCCGGAGAAGGTGGCGCCGCCCGCCGGTCCGGGAAGATCGTTTGCCCCGTTGTCCTCTAAATTCTTTACCTCGCCATTCATGGAAATCTCCTCTGTCTACCTGGAGAGCCGGAAAACGACCGGCAGTTCGACCCAAACGGCCACCGGCTTTCCCTTGTAACGGCCGGGCTTGAATTTCCACTCGTCGATCGCTTCCAGTGCGCTTCGATTGAAAACTCCCTCCGGCTGCGCCGCGATCACCGAGGCCTTGGCAACGCTTCCATCCGCTTCTACCCGAAATCTTAGCACCACTTTCCCCGTAAGGCCCATTTGCCTGGCCGCCTCGGGAAATTCCGGTTCCACTCTTTTAATCGGAACCGGCGGTGTGTCAACCTGTTTTAAATCGAGCCCCCCGGATCCGGTTCCTGAGCCTGAAACTCCTCCGCCCCCCTCGCTCCCCGCGCCGGGAAACGAACCGCCGCCCGCCCCATTGCCGCTCAAACCCTTCCCCACGCCTGAAGAGGAAGCAGGCCCGTCAACCGCTTTGCTGGAAAAAGTATCCGGCTGACGCACTGGTTTAGAAGAATGCTCCGCGGAAGGCTCCTCCTCCCGAACGGCCTTTTCCCTGGGCCGGCGGGAAACAGGCCTCCTTCTCGACAGTTGCACAGCCTGCTTTTCTGTTGGCGCGGTAATTTTCCGCGGTTCCATTCGATTTCTTTGTACCGCAACAGTCGTCCCGGGCGGCTTCGGCAAAGCCTTTTTTCCCTCTAGACCCGCCGCACCCGGCGAACCGGAACCACCGGCAGAGCCGTCAAAGCCCGTGCCGGTGCCTTCCAACCTTACCAGGCTGACCGTTACAAAAACCGGTTCGGATATGGACCGCGCGGCAAACAGAAGTCCCAAAAGCGCTACAAGGGCAGGTAGGGCGGCATGAAGGCAAACAGCGAGTCCCAATCCCAGGGCGGTCTCACGTCGATGCCTCCGACTGGGCCGAAAGCATCCCAACACCAACTCGGAAACCTCGATGTCCTCAACCGGGTTTGCTTCCCCACGCTGCCCCTCTTCATCATAGGCCGAAACAGCCCCTGCTTCATCACTTCCGCCCATGGCCGCTTCCAACGATCATCCCGGGGGTTGAACTCCCCTGGCATACCGACGGGTCGGCGCCCCGGCGCGGCGATTTTACGGCCCCGCGGTTCAAGGCGGACACGGGGCAGACAGCTCCCTTTGTCCTGATTTTTGTTCCACCACATAACCGCCCAGCGCTCGATCCGTGAATAGGGAAACTTCAATCGCCCCTCCTCCGGGACAAGGCAGCCCCTGAGGTAGCTTCTAACATTTTCCTCTTCCTCGGCGGTCATCTCGTAGATCATCCAGCGCACCGAATCGAGCGCCTCGTCAATACTTCCATAGCTCTCGTCGTTGCAGGTTACGGTAATATTGATGTTGGCATAGATTCCCATCTCGCGCAAAAGATTGTATACAATAATGTAATCGGCCCCCGGAGAACACTTCCTGCCTGCGGCCTCCACAATCCTTCGGTCATAAGGGCCGTCTTCTACCAGGGCTGTTATGTAAACACGCTTGCGCGCCCTGCCCGCAAGCTTCAGGACGGCCTGGCGCAGATCGTCCACCATGAGCGACCTCGACGCTATGGCAACATCGTGGACCCCGATGCCCAGTTCGTCCCAGTCGTCTTGCCACCGGCCCCTCACCGCCCTGATATTTCCGATGTTCTGATTGCCGCAGCGTTCTTCGAGAAGTGAGAGCATCACGCCGGAAGGGTCGAGCGCTGTAATTGTCTTAACCGCCGGCGCAAGGGGAACAGCAAGGGTCCCGGCCGCGCACCCGATGTCGAGCACGCTCCAGTCCGGCTCGGGTTCCATGATCTTTAGAAACTGGCCTATGTAATCACTTGCCGTCGCATGACGGGTAAATTCGGGCGCCCGCTTGTCCCAAAACGCCGGGTCGCGCAGGAAGCCATGCCTTCCGATCTGCGTCTTTCGCCATATCTCGTTCCAGTCAAACGTCGGTATCACTTTGGATTTCCCTGTAATAGCAGTCGCCCGTAGCGCAGGGTCTGCAAAGAATATCCCCATTCCTGTCGGCCTGGCGCATATCCTTTACCGTTTCTCCGCACTTTCGGCAGACCACCATCCCGAGCGTTTCCCCGGGAAGGTCCTGGGGCTTTATCTCCACACTTACCCTGCGGATGCTGAGAAGGTCCTCTTCGTCCATTGCGGCCAGAGCTTCGCACTGCGCATGCTTTTCATCTTGAATACCGAGGGATTG
Organism: uncultured delta proteobacterium; assembly: GCA_963813125.1. GTDB lineage: Bacteria > Desulfobacterota > Syntrophobacteria > Syntrophobacterales > Syntrophobacteraceae > SbD1. The sequence continues at coordinate 9,761 of CAWEZA010000050.1, forward strand.
GGCGATAAGCCCGGCTTTCTCAAAACAGTCAGTCTTTACGCTGACCCTGACAGCCCTCGATGTCCGCGCGTCCACAAAGGTCGCCGCCTGCTTTCCGTAATCCATCATCTTGATGCTTCGCCTGCCGGGCGTCCTCCCGGTCACGGCGATGATCGCGTCGACAGGGCACCGGTCGATTTCGACAAATATCACCAGGTCCCTGCCCTCCTTGCCTTTGGGCTCTTTTATGCCAAGTTCCCTAAGTCCCGCGATGGCCATTCTTACGCCTATTACCTGGCCTCCGCAGAGGTGGCCGTGCAGCCTTACGGCTTCATCGAGCAGCGCCTTGAAATCTTCATTCATTGATCACCCTCCAAAACGTGTTATCCGGGGCCGTTTCGGGCGCGCCGCAGGCAACGGGTAACGGCGCCCTGCCCGACGCGGCCGGGGGATAACGCGCGCTTACGGATCGGGTGCGGTGGGGCCGACCTCAGCCGATCCCTTGCGGGCGTAAGACCGCTGGGCTGCGGCCTCGCGCCCGCAAAACCTTTAGTACTTAAACCTCATCTGCACGAAAAATGTGCGCCCCGCTTGAGGGTAGCCTTCTTCGAGTTCCCAGTTCTCATCGAATATGTTGTTGATGCCGCCTTCGAGCGTCACGCCGGGATAAATCTCATAGATTTCCTTGAAATTTACCAGGGTATATGCAGCCGCCACGGCCGGCGCGTATGACGCGTCACTGTACCGGTCGGTGTCATATTCGACCGACCCGAGCATGCTCCACCCCTTTACCGGCATGAAGTACTGGAGATATGCGTAAAACTTGTTATGCGGAAGGTCGGTCAACAGCAAAGGATTCTGGACATTGACGTATTGAAGATACGTGTAGTTCATACCGCCTTTTAGGCATGGCAGTATTTCCCCGCTAACTCCCAGTTCTATGCCGGAAAAGTCGACGTGACCGACATTTTCGTTCTCGTAGTACACCCCGCCGCCTGGTACGGGTATGCCCGTCGAGACGTCCAGCACATAGTCTTTTACCACATCGTAGAATGCGGTGGCTTCGACTTGCAGCTTTCCGGCTATGAGGTCCTTGTAGCCGACTTCATAGTTGGTCGCTTTCTCAGGTTTTAGGAACGGGTTTGGCAACCCCGGCTTTAGACTGTAGGAATACCTCTCCCACAGAGTAGGAAGCCTCGATTTATCCTCGGCGCTTATGTGGATCGTCCCGGTATCGGTGAGTTTGTAGAAAAGACCGATCTGGGGGTTCCAGGTGTTAAACGAAAGAAGCGGAGCGGTCGGGACATCTTGGGCTTCGATCGTGCTCAGCCAGTCGTAGCTTACCCCGACGATCGCATAGAGTTTTTTGGTGAAGTCGATCGTATCTTCGACCCCAAAAGAATAGTTTCGATCTTCATCACGAGTTTTCGGCTCAACCGGGATGGTCTCCCACGCCGTGTGAACGTCGTCCTTGAAATGGAAGGCGAACTTGATGTTGTTATAAGGAACGAGTTTTGTCCCGGCCTCCATCGATGCGCCGTAAGAGTAGTCGCCATAGTAGCTCTGGAATGCATATCCGGGAGGCGATTGGATCACATTGTAGTTACTGTTGGTAAAGCTATCTATGTTATTGTCGTAGGTATCGTAGAAAGCGGTCGTTTTAACGTAGCTGTCCCCACAGATAGCCGTCTTCGAATTGAAATGGACGTCCTGGAAATTCCAATAGGGCCATTGCCACCAGCGGGCGGAATCGTTAGGGTCATCCCCCACATAGGGTGCAACACCCTTTTGCTCTTCGAGCCTCATGAAGGACAGGGCATACTCGTCGGTGTCGTTTGGCGTAAACCCAATTTTCGCGTGCGCTATCCATTCGTTGAAGTAGGAATTGTCTCTTGCGCCATCCCCTTGATACCCGAGGGTTTTTCCGGGCCCATAGATCGTGGTCGGCGCGAAACTGTCCGAGACGTTGAAGTAATCCTGGTTTTCGTAGGAACCACCGCCTTCAAAGTACCACTTGCCCTGGTTGCTCCCAAAGTTCATGAAGCCGTGATAGCTGTTGCCCGAGCCGTACCCGGAGCCGCCGTTTACCTCGAATTCCTTCTCAGGCTTCATGCTGATCAGGTTGATGGCGCCACCCATCGTGTTCGGGCCGTAGAGGACCGAGGTGAACCCCTTGGAAATCGTCATTTCCGAAAGACCGTAAGTTGTGAACTCGGCCAGTGGCGGGTAGCCGAAATACGTATCGTATATCGGCACACCATCCAGGTAGATCGGGACCTGCCTCGGCCCGAAACCTCGAATATAGACTTCCGATTCGTTCCTCGGACCGACGTTGGTCAGCGTGACACCCGGCTCGAGATTTGCGGCCGTCGCCACGTTGTTCGCGTCTAAAAGCAGCATCTCCTCGGAATAAATTCTATCCACCGTCGTGTTTTTGGTCTCGTCCTCTTTTCCGACCACTTCGACCTCGCCCAGTTGGAATACCTGGCTTTTCTTCGCTTCGCTCTCTTTCGCCTTCTTTTCGGCGCCATTATCCGTCGCACTTGCGGTCTGCGGCGAACTTTGATCGTTCGTCGCCTGCGGAGCAGCCTGCTCCTGCTCGGCATACGCCCCCGAAATCCCGGAAAAACAAAGCCCCGCCGCCAGCGCGAGCGCAAAACTACCCCTGACTAACCCTCCCATACCATCTCCTCCTCTTTTGAGAAAAACCCTGCCTCTCCCCTTTTGCTTGGAAGTCGAAATAAGCCCCCGGTTTTTAAGCAGACGAACGCCGATAGAACGAATACCCCACCTTTTCCGGATGAAAAGAACCGCTTCCGCGGGCTTTCCGGCCTCTCACTTTTCGCCTTGATTAAGGCTGTTAAAAGGAGTACTTGGTATAGGTCTAAACACGTCGTTTCATACGGTAATGAGGCTATAGATGTAGTTTTTAAATGTCAATCTCTTTTTAAACACTACATCGATTTTCTTCCCGCTTCACCTGCTGGAGAGCACTTAAATGGGACTGGTCGAAAATCTCTACGACCTTTTTCGTGCGAAGGCGCTCGCCGCAAAGGTTGTCCACCTTTGCACGGGCTTGCGCTACACCGCCGTGGTTACCGACACGGGCGCAACGGGCATCGCGTTCACTTACACCGAGGGCGGGGGGTGCTGCCCAAAGCCCGAAAGCTATCGGGACTTCGAAGGCCAAAGAGCCGCCGAGCTTCTGGAATTGATCAAAAGTCCGTCTCCGCTCGACCGCGGCATGGCCCTGGCGCTTATAAACGCTCTTAACTATGAGAGTGTTTGCGACCTTCCCGATGAACCCTCGGACGCTGCCTGGATGGATCTTTTCCGCATTGGCCCGGGGAGCCGCGTGGCGATGGTCGGGCTGTTCCGGCCGCTCATGAAGGTTTTAAAACTCAGGGGCGCGGCGGTGGAAGTGATCGATCGCGATGCCGGCCACGTTGCCGGCGGGGATTTCGGGTTCGGCAGCATCCTGCATGGCGGGCAGGAGTCCCTTTTTTACGAAAAACTGGCCGATTGGGCGCAAGTGCTCATTCTGACCTCGACCTCGATTTTAAACGGTACCACCGAAGAAGTGCTGTCCCACATCGGCCCGGGGGTCAAAGCGATCATGCTGGGGCCGAGCACCCCGATGGTCCCGGAGGCCTTTGCGGGGCTGCCCGTTCGCGTTTTGGCCGGGACGGTCCCGGTGGACACCGATGCCGTGTTGAGGGCGGTCCGGCACGGCGCGGGAACTCCCGTAATTCACCAGTTCAGCCGCAAGGTCCTCATGACCTTGAACAGCACGACCGGGATTGACAGTTCCAGTGTCATGAGTCATTAATTTGAAAAATTGCATTTACATTGATCGGAATCGGAGATGATTATGAATCGGATAGCTCGAGGTGTATTTGCCACGCTTTTGGGGATGACTTTTCTTGCTGGTTTGAGCGCTCCGGCACGCGCCGGCGACAATGTGACCGTATTTGCGGCCGCCTCTCTTACGAACTGTTTGAACGATGTCGGTAAATTATTCACCGAAAAGGACAAGTGCGCGTTTACGCCCTCCTATCTCTCCTCTTCGACCCTTGCCAAACAGATCGAAAACGGCGCGCCTGCCAACATGTTCATATCGGCGGATGAAAAATGGATGGACTATCTGGCAAAGAAAAAACTGATAGTTCCCTCCACCCGTTCCGATCTGCTTGGCAACCAGCTCGTGCTGATCGCCCCCGTGGGGAGCAAGATCAACAAGGTCAATATAACTCGCGGCTTCAACCTCTCAGGGCTCCTTGCCGGCGGAAAGCTTTCAGTGGGCGACCCGGCGCATGTGCCTGCAGGCATTTACTCACAGCAGGCCCTCGAAGCGCTGGGCGTCTGGGACTCCGTCAAAGGCAGCCTGGCGAGGGGCTCGGATGTCCGCCTCGCGCTGGTTTTGGTCGAACGTGGCGAGGCGCCTCTAGGGATCGTTTATGCCACCGATGCCGCCATCACCAAAAAGGTCAAGGTTGTCGGAGTGTTTCCGGAAAACACCCACCCGCCGATCGTCTACCCGGCGGCGTTGGTTGCCGGACATGAAACTCCCGCCGCCAGAAGTTTTCTCGAATTTCTAAAGACGCCTCAAGCTCGCGCGATTTTTGAAAAATACGGCTTCAGCGTAATCATGAAATGAGTTGGTTTAGTCTTACTCCCGTAGAAATAGACGCCTTGAAGCTGAGCCTGTGGGTATCGGGCTGGGCCGTGGCCGTGAGCCTTCCGTTCGGCATATTGGTGGCCTGGGTCCTGGCGCGGCTGAAGTTTCCCGGAAAATCCCTGCTCGACGGCCTTATTCATCTGCCGCTGGTCCTGCCCCCAGTGGTGGTGGGCTACCTGTTGCTCGTACTGCTCGGGAGCAGGGGGTTCCTTGGCGCATGGCTTCATGAAACGTTGGGAATCACGATTATCTTTACGTGGAAGGGAGCGGCGCTGGCCTCTGCCGTCATGGCTTTCCCGCTGCTGGTGCGCGCCATGAGACTTTCGATCGAATCCGTGGACCGAGGGCTTGAGGACGCGGCCCGAACGCTTGGAGCCGGGCCGCTGAGAGTCTTTTTCACGGTGACCCTGCCCCTTGTAATCCCGGGTGTGATCGCGGGGGCCATTTTAGCCTTCGCCCGAAGCCTTGGCGAATTCGGCGCGACCATCACCTTCGTCTCCAATATCCAGGGACAGACTCAGACCCTGCCCCTGGCTCTCTACACACTCACCCAGATTCCCGGTGGGGAATGGGCGGCGATGCGGCTGTGCGTTATCGCGGTAGTCCTGGGAATGGCTGCTTTGGTGGCCTCGGAGCTTTTGGCCAGGCGCTATGCGGCCCGTATGGAAGGCTGAGGGTTTATTTCGTGATCGATGTTTGCCTCAGAAGGCGGCAAGGTAATTTCTCGGTCGATGCCGTGTTCCGGTCGGAGGCGGCGGGGGTGACCGCACTGTTTGGCCGCTCCGGGGCCGGCAAGACATCGATCATCAACATGGTCGCGGGACTCGTTCGCCCGGACGAGGGCCACATTATCGTAGGCGGCCGTTGCCTGTTTGATTCGAAAAATGTCGGTCGACCTTCCTCCCGAAAAGCGGCGCGTGGGCTATATCTTTCAGGAAGGGCGGCTGTTTCCCCATCTTTCCGTGCGGTCAAACCTCGCTTACGGAATGCACCTGACTCCGAAGCCGGAGCGCTACGTGGAGTTCGATCAGGTCGTAAATTTGCTCGGTATCGAACACCTCGTCGACCGCCGGCCCGCAAAACTCTCGGGCGGGGAAAAACAGCGCGTGGCCATCGGTCGTGCGCTGCTCACGAGCCCTTCGGTCCTTCTGATGGACGAACCGCTGGCTTCTCTTGATTTTGCCAGAAAAGCCGAGGTGCTGCCCTTCATCGCCCGTTTGGCCGGTGAGTTTTCCATCCCCATACTCTATGTCAGCCATTCGCTCGAAGAGATTCTAAACCTTGCCGAAGTCATGGTGGTGCTCGATTCGGGTCGCGCGGTCGCCTCGGGCCCGATCGAGGACCTCATGAGCCGACGCGATCTCCAGAGCTTGACCGGGTATACCGATTGCGGCGCCGTGATATCGACCGTTGTCGAATTGCACAATGAAGCTGAAGGTTTGAGCTATCTACGTTTCCAGGGAGGTGTTTTGAAAGTTCCGCGACTCGATGTCTCCATCGGGAGCAGAGTGAGGGTGCGCATAGAGGCGAGACACGTAGCCATAGCCCTGGTTCCCCCCGAGCAAATCAGCGTGCAGAACATCCTGCCCGGAACCGTTCTTGAAATTACCGACGGGAACGGACCTCTTGTGGACGTAATGCTTGATATCGGCTGCCCCCTCCTGGCGAGAATAACTCCCCTGGCGCTGACAACACTTGACTTGAAGCCCGGCCGGCGGGTTTTCGCCGTAATCAAGAGCGTGGCGGTCTCCCACGGGGTCTTATGACGAAACGGGCCCTTCTCTTAGTTCATAACCGATGCCAATACATTCCGAATGTTTCACCAAGTTTTAAATTGTGGTAAAATAAAATCGCTGTTGTGATGGATTCCGAGATGAGGCAGGAGGCAGCGCGAGATATGGGAAAGGCAGTGGAAGAGCTTCTAGCGTCCAAACGCGATGAAATCCTTCGTATTGCTGCAAAATACGGAGCAAGCAACGTGCGTGTGTTCGGCTCAGTGGCGCGGGGGGAGGCAGGACCGGAGAGCGATGTGGATTTGCTCGTTGAGTTGGAGCCCGAAAGGAGCCTCCTAGACCATGTAGCACTGCTCCAGGACCTGGAAGATATGCTTTCGCGGAAGGTGGACGTTGTCAACGAGAAAGCCCTTCACTACTCCATCAGGGATAGAGTGCTCAGGGAGGCAACTCCAATTTGAAGATCCTCTGCTCTATATCGTTCATATTCGTGCATCCGTTGGTTCAACATATCTCTCAGCGGTAACAAATGAGGCGACGACAATTCTTTCCATTTCCGGATAATGTTGCAACTTTGGACTTTTCGACGGGTAGATTTTGATATCCCCGCCATTTTCGAAATTTTACCCGTATAGATTCTCAATCCACCTGGTCGCCTCTGAAATGTCCAATCGACAGCTGCCAATCGGGAACCCGCAAGCAAACTCGCCATTCACCCACTCACCCACTCACCCATTCACCCATTCACCCACTCACCCATTCACCCATTCACCCACGCCCCTTCTTTCCCCCCTTCTCACTTGAAGACCAATGCCATTAAAACCCCAACCGTCATGGACGCGGCCACGAGCAATCCGAAGCTCGCTTTGCGCGTTATGGCCAGCGCAGCCACCGCCACAATCACGGCCGACTGCCACAGGGAGTGCATGGACTGCCTGCCAAGAGAAATTGCCGCTGTCAGGATGATCGCAGCAACCACGGGCAGGACCCCGTGCATGATGCCCTGCGTGATCTCTTTTCCCCGGACCCTGAGATAGAATTTTTCGAGCAGATACATGCACAAAAGCGATGGGGCAAAAATTGCCCCGGTAGCTATAATCGCTCCGGGAAATCCCGCCACCTTATACCCGATGAAGGTTGCGCTGATGGCAACCGGCCCGGGGGTCACCTGCCCCAGCGCGATGGCCGCCCCGAATTGCGAAGCGCTCAACCAGCCCGTCTGGTACACCGCCGCGCTCTGCATCAGCGGGATCATGGCGAACCCGCCGCCAAACCCGAAAAACCCAATTTTCAGAAACGAAAACGCAAGCTCGCAGAATAATTTCATCATCGAACATTCCTATAAATCAAGACTGCTTTTGGCCGATTTTTTGCCCAATCTTGTCGTCACCAAAACCTTGGCCGCCCCGGCCAGCCCTCCCAGCAGCACAAGCCAGATCGGGTTTATGGAAAAAAAGAGTCCCAGCAAAAGGGCGGCCATACCGACGGCAAAACAGCACCAGTGCCCGGGAATCCGCTTTGACATATCCCATACGACTGAGATCAACAGCCCCACCACTCCCGCGGTCAGCCCCTCCATTGCCGACTTTACCACCGGGTTGTTCTGCCAGGCGAGGAAGACCCCGGCCAACGCCACG
>CAWEZA010000051.1:0-58061 GCA_963813125.1 uncultured delta proteobacterium
TAAATATTTATTTACTCAAGGACTGACGTGCAAATGAGTTCAAAAGACCTCTTGCCAGCCGAAGAGGCGTTGATTGGCGACATCCGCCGGATGATCGATGAAACGCGCGCCTCTGTTGCCGTCTCGGTCAATGCTGCGTTGACCCTGCTCTACTGGCGGATCGGGCAGCGCATCCGTCAGAATATTCTTAAAGAAAGGCGAGCTGAATACGGGGCCGAGATTGTCGCGTCGCTGTCACGACAATTGATTCTGGAACACGGGGGCGGTTTTTCCGAAAAGAACCTGAGAAGGATGGTCCAATTCGCGGAAGTATTTGCGGACGAGCAAATTGTCGTATCATTGATACGACAATTGAGCTGGACCCATTTCGTTGCTTTGATTCCACTCAAGGAACCGCTGCAGAGGGAATTTTACGCTGAGATGTGCCGGCTCGAACGCTGGAGTGTGCGAACTCTACGACAAAAGATCGATTCCATGCTTTATGAGCGTACTGCTATTTCCGGTAAGCCTGAGGAGCTTATCCGCCACGAACTCGACTCCCTTCGTAGCGAGGATCGCCTGACTCCCGACTTGGTCTTCAAGGATCCCTATATTCTTGATTTCCTTGGCTTGCGGGATCGTTATCTTGAAAAGGACCTGGAGGATGCCATTCTGCGGCAGCTGGAGCAATTCCTCCTGGAACTGGGAACAGGGTTTTCATTCATCGCGCGGCAAAAACGGATACAAGTCGATAGCGACGATTATTACCTCGATCTCCTTTTTTTCAATCGCAAGTTGAGACGGCTTGTAGCCGTTGAGCTCAAATTGGGGGACTTCAAGCCCGCCTACAAAGGGCAAATGGAACTCTACCTGCGATGGTTGGACAAGTACGAACGCCAGGGTGATGAGAATCCACCCATTGGGCTTGTGTTGTGTGCGGGCAAAAAAAGGGAAACCGTGGAGCTCTTGGAGTTGGAAAGGAGTAGCATTCGGGTTGCCGAATATCTGACCGAACTCCCCCCGCGAAGTTTTGGTCGGCAAGCTTCACAAAGCCATCGACCACGCGAGGAAACAATTCCAAAACCAAATCGAAAGGAACAGAATGGGATGACCACGGTGGGCACGACATGTTGACGCTATTTAGCCGGGCTTTTCCTTCTAGCCAATCCATGTGGTATAGAGCCCGGCTAGGCATGGCCCTAGCTCCCATATCGTGTTTGGCAAATTGTTTTAAGTTTTTGGAAACGCCAAGGAAGTCTGTGGCTCAGGCCTCGTCGATTTGATCGCCTTCCTGCGCAACTCCGGTGCATTGATGCCCACCGGAAAACTTAGCTCACCACTTTCCAAGGACGGATTCGTTGTTCAACGGGAACCGTTGATTCGGTTGACCCACAGGGATGTGGATATGTTTCAGCGTGCAAAAGCAACGATCGGAGTCGGAATCAAAACACTGCTCGCCAAGGCTCGTATGAGCGCGGAGGAACCGGATCGTGTCTGCGTGTGCGGGGCTTTCGGCGAGCACTCAAATGCATGCAACGCCCAGACGATAGGACTTCTGCCGACCACATCGCCCGAGCAAATAGAACTGTGCGGCAACACGGCGCTTTCTGGATGCGAGCAGTTGCTTTTGTCGCCGGCGGGAGCAGTCGCTTTGGAAGCGTTGCGCAGGCGAGCGACCATAGTCAATCTTTCCCAGTCATCCGACTTTGAAAGCCTCTACCTTCAGCCGCTGAGAAGGGATTAAATTATGAACGAGTTTCCGTTCGACAGAACAGGTTTTTTCGAGGCTTTCATAAAGTCGACTCAGTATATCGTCCGTCTGAAAACGCAACAGGACATCTGGAGCCACCTTGGCAAATTCATCGTTACCTACTTTCCGGTCGGTTGGACCGCTTTCGTCCAACGGGACACCGAGGTTGGAATCCGCATTCACCACTGTACGACAACCGAGGAGATCATCACTCGAACCATCCTCGCAAAGGAGGTCCGGACTATCATCTTGGACGTGCTGGACAGTGGATTCCCGGCATCACATATCATCCCCTCCCCCACACCTTCCATGACCGTTTTCCTTCCATCGTGGAGCAAGCCCAACCCGCGATGGTCATGCTTATGGGCCACAAATCCGAGGATCCTGTTTCCAGGGAGTTGCTGAACATCTATCTTGCCATTGCGGGCATTGCCGGCGCGACCTCCGAGCGCTTGAAAAATGAAGTCGAGTTGAAGAAACACCGTGCCCACCTGGAGATACTGGTGAATGAACGGACGGCTGAATTGGCGAAGGCCAAACGACAGAATGAACTCCTGCTGCACTTCGTAGGAGAGGGCATTTGCGGCTTGGACCTCGATGGGGACATAACGTTTATCAATCCGTCCGCCGCACGATTATTGGGATGGGAGCCAGACGAACTCACCGGCAGGAACGCACACGCCGCAATGCACCACAAGAAGCCGGATGGGAGCCCCTATCCGGTGGAGCAGTGCCCGGTTCATTCGGCTATGAGCGGCGAAAGGACGCAACAATGCGCAAGAACGGAATCAGTCATGAACGAGGAATTCGTTCGGAAGAGTGGCGCTCTCTTTCCCGTGGATCTCACTATTACCTCCATCATTGAAGAGGAAAAGGTGCTTGGAGCGGTCATGGTGTTCCGTGATATCACTGAGCGCAAGCAGGCAGAGGAGGCGCTCAAGAAAGCCCACGTGGAGCTTGAAGAACATGCGGACAGATTGGGGGCGGCGAACAAGGAACTCGAAGATTTCGGCTATTCCGTCTCTCATGATCTCCGCTCACCCCTGCGGGCAATTGCCGGCTTTACTCAAATGATTCTCGATGAGAATGAAAAGGTGTTTAACCCGGAGACCCGACGCAAGTTCGGCATTATTCAAGATAATGCCCAAAAGATGGGTAGGCTCATCGATGACCTGCTCAGGTTATCCCGTTTGGGCCGGACTGGAATGAACCGGTCGAAGCTCGATATGGGCAGCCTTGTGCGTGAGGCTTTGGCCGGGATACAGATGGCGGAACCAGATCGAGAATTTGTCTCTGAAATCGGCGACCTCCCGGCAGCTCATGCGGACATTGCCATGATACGGCAACTCCTTGTCAACCTGCTGTCGAATGCGGTAAAGTTCACGCGGAATAAAGAGGGCGCTCAAATCGAAGTGGACAGCTTCGAGAGGTCAGGGGAAAGGATTTACTACGTTAAAGACAATGGCGCCGGTTTCGACATGAAGTATTATAATAAGCTATTCGGGGTTTTCCAGCGATTGGTGAACGATAGCCAATTCGAGGGAACCGGCGTTGGACTTGCCATAGTTGAGCGAATCGTCCAACGGCATGGTGGCCGCGTGTGGGCCGAGGGTAAGCTTGAGGAGGGGGCGACTTTTTATTTTACTTTAGCACCGAGGGAGCAGGGATGAACGAGGGAAAAGTCGAAATATTACTCATCGAAGACAACCCGGCGGATTTGGAGCTTACGCTCCATGCCCTGCGGAAAAGAAATCTGGCAAACAACGTGAAAATTCTTACCGACGGCCAAGAGGCGCTCGATTACATCTCCAATGTTTGCTCCATTCCGGACGCGACGGAATGTCCTCATCTCATCATGCTGGATCTGAAGCTTCCGAAGGTCAGCGGGCTGGAGGTGCTGGAGGCGATCCGAGCCAATGAACACACGAAGATGATCCCTGTCGTCGTCCTGACCTCCTCGGAGGAAGAAAAAGACAGGGTGGAGAGCTATAAACTCGGCGTCAACAGCTATATTGTGAAGCCTGTCGAGTTCGAGAGCTTTGCCAGTGTGGTATCCGAAATCGGGTTTTACTGGGTCCTCCTGAATAAGCCCCCCTATTAGGTTTCCGGGAGAAATTGCCGATGCGGCACGATGAGCCTGACAAATGCCTCCGAGTCCTCATTTTGGAGGACGTCCCCACCGATGCGGAACTGGCGGAACACGAGCTTCGCTCCGCGGGGATCGAACTATTATCCGAACGGGTTGATAACCAGGATTCCTTTCGTGAAGCTTTGGACCGTTTCTCGCCCGAAGTAATTATCTCCGATTACTCGTTGCCAGGCTTCGATGGGGAGTTAGCTCTCCGGATAGCCCGGGAAAAAACCCCGAGCGTACCCTTCATTTTTGTTACGGGTGCATTGGGGGAGGAGCGCGCTGTCGATCTCATGAAGAGCGGCGCCACGGATTTTGTCCTGAAGGACCATCTTCGGCGCCTTCCTCTTTGCGTCAGACGGGCGCTTGAGGAGGTTGAAGAGAAGAGGTGGCGGCGGCAGGCGGAGGAGGATCTTCGGCAGGCCTATGCCGAACAGAAAATCTACACCAGGATGCTTGAGCAAAGCAACCGCGAGTTGCAGGATTTTGTTCATGTGTCGTCCCATGATCTTCAGGAACCGGTTAGAAAGATTCAAACATTTGCGGGACGTCTCCATACGGACTGCAATCATTTGCTCGACGACAAGGGACGTGATTGCCTGGAAAGAATGCTTGGATCCGCCCGAAGAATGCAGGCCCTGATCCTGGACTGTCTCAAATACTCAGAGATCTCCTCCAATCCGGAGCCTTTCACGGCGATCGATTTGGTTTGTATAGTCGAGGAGACCGTTGCGGACCTGGAAGTTCTCATTGAAGAAACGGAAGCGCGCATTGAAGTCGGTGCGCTTCCCATCATCGAGGCCAATGGTGTTCAGATGCGTCGGCTATTTCAGAATCTCATAGGAAATTCCATCAAGTATCGAGGGAAAGATAAACCTGTCGTGAAAATCTATTCAGACAAGTCCAGGTTTAGTGAGTTCCATGAAATAAGGGTAGAGGATAACGGCATCGGGTTCGAACAGTGTTATCTCGACAAGATCTTTAAACCCTTCCAAAGACTCCATGGCAGGAATTCACCCTATAAAGGCACCGGCATGGGCCTGGCCATATGCCGAAGAATCGTTGAACATCACGGGGGGAGCATTACAGCCAGCGGCGTGCCGGGCAGGGGGGCGGTATTCGTAGTGAGCCTGCCCGAGAGACAATCAAAGCTGGAGAACATGGTTTGAAAAATTATAAAAAACCGCTTGTCTTGATGGCCGACGATGATGACGATGATTGCATGCTTGCCAGAGACGCTTTTGAAGAAAGTCAGGCGCCTGGAGAATTTTCTGCGTCCAGGACGGGACTGAACTTCTGAACTATCTTTTGTGCTCCGGCAAGTATGGGGAAAGGGCCCAGGCCCCTCTTCCCACCCTGATCATACTTGACCTCAACATGCCGCGCAAAGATGGACGTCAGGCTCTACGGGAGATCAAATCCATTCCCGCCCTTCAAAATATACCTATCGTGGTCTTAACCACGACCAGCGAGGAGAAGGACATCGCTTTCAGCCGTGAGATGGGAGCGAATTGTCTCATTACCAAACCGGCTGAATTTGAAGAGTGGATCGAGATGATGAAATCACTGGCGGAGGGTTGGCTCGTAAGGTAGTAACACATTCTTCCCAAGGCTGCCATTTGTCTATCTTTTGATTTTAACGCTCTGTAAAGCGTTCGCCGCGAGACGCCGAGGGATTGGGCCACATTGAACTCGGATCTCAACCTGTTAAGCGAAGCGGAAGGCAACACTGCACATGGTCAGCTTGTGCGTGAAACATTCACGGGGGTCAGATATTTAAAAGCCTCACTGAGATCTTTGGGTGACAGCTCGACAAGCAAGCCTCTTTTGCCTGCATTGATATAGATTTTCGGCAGGTTTAGAATGGATTCCTCGACATAAACGGGGATTGGTTTACGCGTGCCAAAAGGAGAAATCCCTCCCACCATGTACCCGGTATGCTTTTCCGCCATAGCCGCATCGCAGGGCGTGACCGTCTTTGCGCCAAGGGCGCGGGCCAATGCCTTAGTCGATACTTCCCTGTCGCCATGCATGAGAATGATGAAAGCATTTTTGTGCTCGTCCTCCATAACGAGAGTCTTGATTACTTGATGTTCATTCACACAAAGTCCTGAATCCGTGAGCCTAAATTGAAGGCAATGCTGCAATGAGTTTTTTGGTCCAATTTCGGAAAAAGCCTCATGCCAAAATCAATAAATTGCTATGAAAAAAATTGGGTTGGCTACATTTTTCTATGCCCTCCGACACAAAATCACGACATTAGGGACGATTGGACAATAGTTCTCCCTGGCGAACCACTCGCTCTAGATAAATATCCGCATTGCAGCCCGCCCTCTCGGCCTTTATGCACTAGACAGGCGCATTTCAATGGTTCGGAAAGCCTGAAAGGCCGGGCAATGGCGGCTGAAGACCAGTTTCAGACGGCGGCCCGTCTTCACCAGTCGTGCGGCCATATACATAAGTTCTTGCATCACGGTTTTGATCCGACGCCGTTTGGCGGGATGGCGCACCGGAGTCTCTCCATCGACAAGTCCGAGCTGGCCGATGAATCGCAAGATATTGTAAGACAGTCCCCCCAGGGTCAAGATCAGGGCGTTGGTGGCGAATTTACCCGAAGGAAGCCTTTCCAGATCCATATCAGTCTTGATTTCACTATGGAACTGTTCGCTTGTTCCGTGGTCTTCATAGAGCCCGATTACCTGCTTCATCGGCAGATCCAAAGTGGTCCACCACCCTTCGATCTCAATTTCCGGGACGAGGAGCCTTTGTCCAGAGCGGTCGACGGTACGCTCCACCGCACGCATCACCCTTTTGAATTGATAGGTCTTCCCTTTATGGACCTGGCGGATATGGACGGTGAGCAGCCCGACTCTTTTCCCCGGGCGCGGCATGACGACCTCACCTTCTTTGAAAATTCGCATGGCCCATTCGATTTTGTCTTCCCGCCGGGGATTCCACTTTATGATATAGCTTACATTCCTTTGGCCTGCCAAGCTAACGCGAGTATCCAATGCATCGTGGGCAGAATCCAGACGAATCAGGATTTTTCGGGAAGTAAGACCGCGGGCTTTCTGAATAACCCGCTCAATGAGAGGGATGAATCCCTCCTGGCTATGCTGGCTGCCTTGCCTCAACTCGAACTCCAGGCACCACCCCTCGGTCCCCAAATAAGCAGCCATGGGCGCATAGCCGTCCCGGCCATTGTAGATGCGGGAGACTCCTTCTTTTTTGGTCTTGGAGTTGTCCATACCGAAGACATCGCAGTCCAGAGGGACATGTCCGGTCTTCAAGGGAGTGATGGGTACACGGGCTTTCTTGAGGAATTCCACCGAACAGGTATCGGCAAGAGCAAAGAGATCGGGTGCAACCTCGTCCAGTCGCTGTCGCAGAGTTTCAGTCGAAGGAACCTTGGAGATTCCCAAGGCTTCCCTGAAATACTCGTCTTCCCTTCGGTTGGTGACGGCCTCAAAATCACTTTGCCCAATTGAAAGGAGTCCGAGATAACTACGCAGGATATCGTCCATGCCAATGCCACCCGGGCCCACTGGAAAGCTTTTCTTGGCCTTGACCGGAAGTCCGCACAAATCATTGATACAGTGTCCGACGAGCACGAGTCCGGAGTTGGAGGTATAAAATTCTTTGTCGGACTGCTCAATAATAATGCGCTTCATGTTCACCTCCCGAGTGAATTCGTGTGAGGTGAGTTTGTACCACAAATGACTAGTTATTGCAAATAGTTACCGCAGTAATGGCGAGAATTTGATATTTGTAACTTCACGGATTCAGGGTTAATTCCAGTTTATTTATTGACCAACATGATCGTCGGTTCGATTGTGGGGGCGAGCGCCGGCTACTCGACAGGCGGTTTTGACGCGGGTTATGCGTCCGGGTATGCCGCCAGTGTCGCCTTCTTTCAAAAATATGGGCGACTTGTACTTATCGGCGAAATTCTTCTAACCGCTGTTTTCTCTTATCTGGGCGTTTTTCCCGGAACAGGCAGGTACAAAAGGCAAAAGAGAGAAAACGTGAAATAGCGTCCCATGTCACACACTGTGTCAGATCTCTTTTGTGCAGGATGTAATTAAATACGAGTCATAGCTCTGAAATCTTATCCGAAAGCGCCTTCTTTATAACCTCCGAAAGCCAGACCGCGTCGTTTCGGGAAAACCATTTACCGAACCTTAGCAGCGCGGTCCCAGCACAAAACATTAAAATCCCGAAGAGCGGAAACCACCATTTGTTGGGTTGGGTATTCGGTAACCTGGCAAACGCAAGAAACGTTAGCGAAAAAAGCGCCATAGTTGTCCAGAGGGCACAAAAACCAAACCAGAAGGACATAAAAACCTTGACGAACCACAGCATCGTGAATCTACCGACAAGGATTACACGTCCATTCCTTTCGCCGAAACTGCCGATAAAGAATGGCTTGAAAGAATTATGGCACATCGGTATTTCCCGGCGAAGACAGACGCGAGATTCTTCAACGGTTCCGACCGCTCTTTGTCGCGTCAGCGCAGACAAAAAAGTACGTCCACTTGCCGCCTTGAGCCGTGCTATCGATTCCTCCACTTCAAAGGAACTTTCGAACTCCACAGGAGTTGAACCGTAAAGCAGATCCAGAAACCATCGCATAAGCCCCATGCCTCTATCCCCTACAGAGAATGGCTTCAAACTATCGTTTTTGATCGACGGTGCTTGTCATCAACGCCCCCCGGTGAACTTCTCATAGACCACGCCACATTTCGGGCACTCGGTTTTCGGCGTGAATTCATCGTCCTTCGGGTCTCTCTCGTAATTGCAGTTCGGACATACCCGCTGTTTGCGAGAGGTTGTATCGGCATTGGGCCAGGTCATACCGGAAGCAAACACTTCACCGCAGAACCTGCACTTCTTCGCCTCCCGCTTTATCGTCTCAGCACAGGCGGGGCATTTTTTGGTATCAGGTGGCATGTCGTATGGCGGGAAGCCCCCGTTGCCGCTAAACTCCGTCGAGGACGCAGTTTGTTTCCTGATGACCAGTGTCCCCGCAAGCATATCGTGCAATCCCTGCTTACGCCGGGTGAAGCCAATCATGATGAATCCAATCCCGAGGATCAAAGCGGAAAGGGTCTTCGCGAAATATCGCCCGGTGGCTCTGGCAAACGATATCCTGTTACCATATTCGTCAACAACCACCAGACCGCAGACCATTTTTCCAATAGTCGCTTGCCACTCCGAGGATTCCAAAGCCGCGAAATACACCCACCAGACCATGGTTTGATTGATATCGCCAATGAGATTGGCGACCGCATACGGCATGTTCGCCGGCAACGTGGCAAATATTAAGCGTTTGACAATCAACATCGGAATGATCATCACAACGGTATCGATGCAGGCTGCACCGAAGCGTATCCAAAAGCCGCCGTACTTCCGCACTTTTTCCCTCCACATTGATTACGGGTGGACCCTTTTACCGCTACCCAGCCAAAAAGCCACCAACTCAGTCATCAGTTTGATGTCTTTCTCCCCGGCCGGATGTTTTTAGGATACTATCGTCAATAACCAGTTCAAGCTTTAGCGATGAATTTTAAAAAAGTCCCGGCGACCTGCCACTGAGCGATAACAGCAGTGCATTTTGGAGGT
Source organism: uncultured delta proteobacterium (assembly GCA_963813125.1). Taxonomy (GTDB): domain Bacteria; phylum Desulfobacterota; class Syntrophobacteria; order Syntrophobacterales; family Syntrophobacteraceae; genus SbD1. Next base: position 9,483 of record CAWEZA010000051.1, read on the forward strand.
TTGGATATTTGAAGTCGCTTTTTTCTTTTTTTATACCAGGCGGAATAATTCTCCTTTTAGCGGCGGCCATCATCCAAAAAGGTTTGCTCGCTGCCTGGATGCCCATTGTGTCGGCAGCCTTCCCTCTCCTGGTCCTGGTTGCCGGACTGCTCCTCGGGTGGCGCTTCAACAGGAGCAGGTTGGTTTTTGCACTCCTGATACTGGGGACAGCCGATAGACTCCTTGTGCATTTTCAAAATAACACTCTATCTTCAACCGATCCGGGAAAACTTACCTTTTACGCCGCGGCAATTTTACTTCCTCTAAACTTCGCAATACTTTCCATCATCAAGGAGCGCGGAATAACCAGCCCAAGCGGTATCCGGCGTATCTGCCTCATCATTGCGCAGCCTGCCGCCGTATTTATGTTATGGCATCAATTCCATGAGACATCTGTTTGCTACCTTGAACATCCGATTATCAAGGCATCATTTCTCAAATATCTACCGGCGCATCATTTACCTCAGATAACAGCGCTGGCCGGAATTCTGGGCTTTCTCACGCTTGCCTTTCGATACCATCGGGTCAGGGGCCCTATCGAGAGCGGCTTTTTGTGGGCGCTAACCGCTGTCTATTGCGGCCTCTTTATGAAGGGACCCTCCACCCTCTCGACGTTTTACTTCTCCACTGCCGGACTTATCCTCATCGCCTCGGTCATCGAGGCCTCCTATGTAATGGCCTTTCACGATGAATTGACCGGTCTTCCCGCCCGCCGGAGCCTCAATGAGTTTATGCTCAGAATGGGCAGCAAATATACCGTTGCCATGTTGGATATCGATTTTTTCAAAAAATTCAACGATCGCTATGGCCACGACATTGGTGACGAGGTGCTCAGGATGGTGGCCTCGAAAATATCCGGAGTAGACGGTGGGGGAAAACCGTTTCGATACGGGGGAGAGGAGTTCACCGTGGTTTTTCCCGGAAAATCCAGGCAGGATGCGATCCCACATCTTGAACAATTAAGAAGCGTAATCCAGTCGGCCGGCTTTGTGATCCGTGCTCGCAACCGTCCGAGAAAAAAACCCGACACCCAAAAACCCTCAAAAGCCCCCCAGAAGAAAGTGGCGGTTACAATCAGCATAGGCGTGGCCGAAAGAGACACTAAACACTCGAGTCCCCATGAGGTGATAAAGGCGGCGGACAAGGCTCTTTATCGGGCAAAAAAGGCTGGGCGAAACAGGGTTTCGACCTAAAAAAGACCTGCCGGGAACTATTTCCAACAAAATGGGCCTCGCATGGGAAAAGATGGATCGTTCATCGTTTCATCCGCTCTTCATTTGAGGTCCCTGGCGAAAGCCTCCGCAAAAAGATTGGGCCAGGCATGTCATGCGTGCTATCTCTTACGGTAGTTTCTTAAAAGTCCCATCACCACTCCAACGACCTCAACCTCGTGAGCGGCTACCCGGATAGGCTTCATGCTTTCATTTGCAGGGCGAAGTTCGATTTCATCTCCATGGCGGTAGAACTTTTTGACTGTCGACTCACCATTGACGAGGGCCACCGCGGTTTGCCCGTTTTCCGCCTGAGACTGCCTGGTGATTATCAGTATGTCGCCATCCCGGATTCCATCGTCGACCATGGAATCTCCTTTGACCCGCAGGGCAAAATTGGTTCCCTTCCCGAGGAAATTATCCGGCACCTCGATGGATTCAGGGATCTCGACGGCCTCAATGGGAGTGCCGGCCGCGACAACTCCAAGAAATGGAATCGATTCGCTCCCGGCTCGAACAGGAACCAGTTCCATGGCGCGCTTCCTGTTTTTCCAGGGCATCCTGAGATAGCCTCTATCCTCTATCTGCTTAAGATGCTTAAAGACCGCGTTTAGCGATCGAAATCCGAGATTGGTTCTAATCTCTTCATAGGAAGGCGCATGGCCGTGCCCATCGATATACGCTTTTACAAACCGATACACCCGATCCTGGGCCGGGGTGAGTCCTGCCATAGGATATCCCTCCTGACCGGCTGAGTCAGCATGAGCAGCCTAGTTGCACCGCTTTTTCCCGCAAGGAGCCCAGGAAATTAATGTCTGCCGGCGATGCATTCTCTCCTTTATTCTGGATGAACCTGATCAGTCCAAGGATTTTTGAAACCCTTGGAGACACGTCGTCCCGGCCGCTTCCCATGGATTTTCCATTCCCGTCTCCAGATTGCATGTGGGGCCCCCGGGATCGCAGAAACTCTTCGCCGGACTCAAAGACTTCGCCTTGCCAGAAGTCCTTATAGACTCTTGTTGAGCCTTCATCAATGCGCCGCGCCGTCTCGGCAATATTGAGGCAGGCTTGTTCTCTTACCGTTCGGAAGCGATAGCCCCAGAGTTCCCTTTCCCCGAGATAACCAAAGGGAGCGGGAAGTTCATGATCGAAGCAGTATGACCGTTTGAAAAAGGACCACCTGAAAATCGGCGATCCCGGCCGGGGAAGACCATCACTGCCAACCTGGACGACAAACTCCGGAAGCTCGCCATTTCCCTCCCACTGCTTGCGGGCGGATTTGACGGCGGAGTCCACCATCCTTTGTGAATCCTGCTTGAGGGCGCCTTCAACCGCAAGTTCGAGAAAGCAGACGGTTTTACCTGTCCCCTTTCGTCCCAGTACTTTCACAGACTTTCTTTTCAATACGTAAAGGTCAACGCTCATCTTTCACTCCGCAGCCATTTCTGATTACGTTCAAAATCAGCCGGTACCTGTCCTTTTTCAAAAAGGGGATCGGGAGAGTGCCATTTCCCCGGCAAGGTGAATATTAGGTGAAAGTTTATGCCGGTGTCAAATATTTTTTTCGCTTCCTCGAAGAAAATGTGGCTGGCGATTCCCCTCCCGTGCGTATCTAGAGGAGACGTCGACCTCGGAAAATACGAAATTTTGCGTTTTCTAAAATTGGAAACAAGCTGGTGTGAAAGATATAGGGGGGCAAATGTATTCTAAAAAGGAGATCATGGACTTACTGTAAAAACCTCTCACCATTCACTTTCTAATTTTCTTTCCACTTCACCCCACTTGGAATTCATAGTCTTAACTGCATCAAGGGCGATGTCCAAATGAAAAGGCATGAACTTTTCGTAGATTTCATTATGCAGTTTCTTCCCTTTGAGACCCGTTTTCTGCAAGGGCATATCCGAGATAAGCATGATGGACCCAATTGGGATTTCGTATCGATAAGCCACAGCAAACAAAGTGGCAAGCTCCATGTCTATAGCCATGATTCTTTGCTCCCGCAAATAAGCCACAAACTTTTCATCGAATTCCCACAACCGCCTGTCCGTCGTGTAAACGATGCCGCATTTCGGGAACAGATTCATCTTTTTCAGAGCCCCTATACAAAAAAGGTTCACAAGAGAAGCCGGCATGGAGGGGAACTCCGGTGGCAGGTAGTGCCTGCTGGTTCCCTCACCCCTGATTGAGGCTGAGGGCACGATGAAATCTCCTATTTCCAGGCGGTCATCGATTCCCCCACACATCCCCAACATGATGACCGATTTGAGGTTGTCCAGATAAGCAAGACAGTTCATGAGCAGGGCAGCTTGGGGGGAACCAATGCCGAAGTCGATCAAAGTGCAGTTATAGTCCGGAGCGTTAACGACCTGAAAATTGCCCTCATGGAATTCGCCACCGGTTTTCTCCTGAAAGCTCCTTACGTATTGCTTGAAATTGGTTATGAGAAGATGATCGCAGAAGCTTTCGAGCGGGCAATTGGTGTATCGTTCTAAAGTCTGCCGAATATACTCGTGTTCTTTGAGCACTTTAAAATGTCCTTTCGAAAAAACAATGAATCTGCAACCGGATCGCCGCCCTAAACAGACGCTATTTGCCAAGCTCAGAATGCAAACGCTCAGAGATGGCTTCAAAAGGGGAATTCGGAATATATGTATGATCACATTAGAACAAATAATCCGGGCTGAAACCTGGTTCGAACTGAAGCAGAGGGGGGCATCAGACTGCAAGAGCAATCAACCAGGTGCCGGGTAACGGAACAAACGCGGTAAAGTCCGGCGAAAACCCACCCGGTTCGGTCATTTGATCATATTCCATCGAGAATGGGTGGAGTACCTCTCCTCCTTTTTGACCGGGGGCTCTCTGTCCAGGACTTTTCCGCTTTCGGATCATTTTTCAACAAACTTTCGTCTTTAAGATAGTTTTCGGTTCTCGGCAAGAAATATTGACTTGGAAACCACAGGGACCATGGCGAGGTTGGGTGAAGGATGATATATCTCCAGTGGTGGGTTTGAATCTTTCCTGCGGCAGGTACGGAAGTGATACATTCAAATGGGCTTACTGAACTTGTTCGCAGCTTCCGAACCATGGCAGGCGAAGATTCCGCATTTCGTGGCGATCTGCTTTTCCATGTATGGAGGTTGAGTCGGAATCGCACGCAGACAGGGACATGGAGGAACGGTTTCAGTGAAGCATCCAAAATTGTGCTCGTCAGATTTCAGCATACCGGTTAGGCTGTGTTGTTGAATTTTCTTCTTTATATCCGGCCACATTCTCTTCGGATCAGAAAATCATGGCCGCCAGAGTCCATTTGGGGCCAGGATTTAAACGAGGCCTTATCAGGCCGAAAAGGAAAGATAAAAAACGGTGCTAATAAAATTTTCACTCGAATTGCTCGAAGTCGGGCACATTGAACTAGCGAAGCTCCTTAAGGCAACAGGTACATGCTCGAGCGGCGGGACGGCAAAGTTCGCCATCAGCGAAGGAAAAGTCCTGGTGGATGGAGTGGTCGAGCTCCGTAAGGGTCGAAAGATAACACGGGGACAAAAAGTGAAGTTCCAGGGCAGTATCATCGAAGTGGTGTAGGACTGACGCAACGAGTGTGAGCCGGATTCCCCAAGCCGTTCGGCAGACTTTTCAAAATGCAGGAGGATATGTTGGCTGAAACGGAGCGAAAAAGCAAATCACAGATAAAAAGAGACATGCTCGCTCTGCAGGCTATTGGTGAGAGGCTTGCGGAACTCAGTTCGGACCAGATAAAGAAGATCGAACTACCGTTGGAACTGCGGGACGCATTGCTTGTTTGCAAGACCATTCGCATTGGCGAGGCCAGGCGGCGGCAACTTCAATATATCGGGGCGCTCATGCGCGAGGCCGATCCGGAACCCATTCAAAAAGCCTTGGACGCCATAGACAGTGGAAACCTTCAGGATGAACTACAATTTAAAAAACTCGAACAATGGCGTGATAACTTGATAGACGGAAACGATGACCTCATAGGGGAAATCCTGAGCCAATTCCCGGGAACTGACCGACAAACCCTGCGTCAACTGGTACTAAACGCCAGGAAAGAACGAGAAGGGCAAAAACCTCCGAAAGCATCACGGGTTCTTTTTCGTTTTCTAAGAGCACTAACGAAGAGAGTATAATTTCCTCACAGGTAAATCCCACCTGACCGAACATGCCGATATCCCTGCTGCTCACCCAGCTCCAAAGAACGCGATTCTTCTCGGTTCCGGAGACCGAAACGTGGCAAATGAGCATGATCCACATCGGTCGACTCGCTCGGGACGAGGAGATTGCCGGCGCACCACTCTTCCTGGCGTCAGACCAGGGTTCTTACATGTCGGGTGCGGATCTGATCGACGACGGCGGCATCGGCCAAGTCTAAGATCCAATCATTTTGCCCATGTGAATTGAAACGTCTATTACTATATCTATGCCCGACTTGCAGTCGGCATCCTGGTTTCAAATTTGATGTAAATAAAAGTGGCGAAAATTGTATATTTACAGACGAAACAATTCTGAGCGGGATTGGTGCGAATCGATCGGACAAATTATTGGATATGTTACATTATCAGCACAAAGGCGGACTTAAGGACACAGAGTTTCTCCGCCGCATCGGTGAGCTTTCGGTAAAATCGGACCGTGTCTGGCTTTCGGCCCTGAGTGTCGGGCTCGGTTCTACGATGATTGCCGCCTATCTTTTGGTCTTTTCCCCAGCGGGAAAATTCTTGGCATACACCGGACTTAGCATTCGCGCGATCCTCTACTTCAGGGCCGGGGCAATCCTTGAGGGTTGCGGTGGTGAGATTTTATCCGACCTCTTCAATCTTGGTCTCGCGGCGGGCCTTTTTGAGATTCTCGTGGACTGGGGACTCATCCACTGGATTTCCAACGGTCGCCTGGTCTACCTTACCGGCGACAACGTCTTTCTTCTTGCCTCGCCGCTGTGGATGCCCGCGGCCTGGGCCTGCTCGATTGCCGAGCTTGGCTATCTGGCGATACGGTTGTTCGGATGGCTAAAAGCATCCATGACCACGAATCAAGCGGCGATCATCGCCTCACTTCTGACCGGACTGGCCGCCTCGGTAACGGTGGGATTCTACGAATACCTTGCCTGCAGAGCGAACTTGTGGAGGTATGAGGAAGCCAGGTTTATGCTTGGAGATTCCTTTGCCCTGTACATTCCCTTCGGGGAATTTTTGATGTTTCTGACCATTCTGCCTATAGGGGCGGGAGTATTATCGATAAATCATCGTAGAAAGACTGCTTTCCTTGCGGCGGGAGCAACATTTGCTCTGGCGATAGCGTCGGGCTACGCGCTTGCCTATCTCTTAGTGGAGATGAGGTAGAAGTATTTTAGGTTTTTTACCTCGTCGCTACTGCTGGGCGGGATTTATGGACCCGCCTCATACGCACTCAGCGCCGTTGGGCAATCTTTCTGCAAATAGCCAGTCCAATGCTGTACCCTCAAATTGGCTGACCCTACCATGTAATCACTGTAAGGGTGCGAAGATTTTAACGATCTATTCTTGATTGAAGTCAGTTGATTTAGATGGCTTCCAAACTCATGCACTTTTGGCACCGGAAGCAACACGGCATGCCTCTCTACTCTGAATTGTTTGCTGCTGCAGCCTTGAGGTAATGACATCATTGAGTAGCTTGCGATCATATTGGACCATATTTTCGAAGACGAGTTTCCGTTTCAGTTCTGCTCCCGTGTAACATTGGGCAAGTCTCCCAAACGCCTCGTCAATGAAGGAAACAGAAGCGATCATCAGATTTCCGAAATCAATTTGAATCTGGTCATCTCGGTCCCAATTTTCCAGTAACATTTGGTTGATCACACGCCCATCAGTACGCGTGACGGTCTTTTTTCCGCAAATAAGCATTATATCGATTTTCATTTTAACCTCAGAAGAACTGGTCCTCTTCACCAGTCAAAAAGTAGACGCTTTCCCGGTCAACGTTTATTTCTAAGTTAATTATCGTCCCACTGAATGGAAGGTGCATGGTCTGCTTTCTCAGCCTTGATCTTGTCCCTTTGAAATCCCATAGAGCCTTGCCATCTCCCGAAAGAACGCACATTTTGCCTTCGTTAACCCTTATGAACCGTTGTATGTGCCAAAGCCCCAACCCCCCAGCCTGTTCTGATCGGGTAGTGATTCCTTCCTGTACCGCAAGTTTGATAGCGGAAGGAATCTTCCAAATTGTATTTGGAAGCAAGTTTTGCCAAAAGACCGACACCAAAATCAGCTACACACAGTCGGATGATTTTTTCGTAGGTTTGCGCACAGACGTAACAGCCTCTTTCAGAACTGCTATGGTCGAAAGCGTTGGTCATGAGTTGGGTGATTGCAAGCCTCAACGATCCCTGCAATCCCTCTGTCATCCTAATGGCATAATCAAAGACCTCGATAATCTGATCGGTGAGCAAAGGGTTTATCGAATCAAGCCTCCGCAACTGAACATGTGAGCTTTCAATCTTGTGCTCTACATCAGGAAAGTCGGAAAAATTCATTGAATCCTATTCCAGAAAGAAATTTCCGTGTTATCCGCCTTCGGGGTTTCCGATATCCAACTTTTTTCCCTTGGCTGAGACATTCGGAAATAGTTCCTGCCAAGAGAACGATTCCGAACGGAGTCAGGAAGGTGGTTCCGGTAAGATCGAAAATGACCTCCTCGTCGCGGGTGTCTCTAGCCTGTTGGCTGTAACTCAGGAGCCGATTAGAATGCGCGACGACGATGCGGTTAGGGTATTTTAAGACCACTTCATTCCCTTTTGAAATTAAGTTCTTTTCTCCGTCGATTTCCCATGGAAACTCGTACACGAATAACACAGGCTTGACAAGGACAACGAGTAGCGGTGGGATTTTCGATCAAATTGTTACCACTCGTGCTACCGCCTTGCAAGGTGTATGGAAATTACGTCGAGGGTCTTTAGAAGGACGCGGGCAAGATTTTGGAGTATTTTGGCAATGACTTCATTACCTTATGAAAAAGAAAGCCTCCGCTTTCACTCACGCTTCGGTGAAAGTCGAAGGCTCAGAATTGCCATGTATTTTATTTTATTGCATAAAAATTGGTGGAGGCGGCGGGAGTTGAACCCGCGTCCGAAAGCATTCCGCCAAAGCTTCTACATGCTTATTCCGCTCTTTGATTCTCGCTTCGGCGACCTCCTGCGGACCGGATTTCGCCGACGCTAGCCCACTAAATCTCGCCGACCGTCACTGCAGGCGTCATAACGGCAAGCCATCCCGCTTAGTCGACGCCCCCATTGGCCCCCGCGGGAGTAGGACCTGGAGACGGTAGCCGCGGTTAAGCGGCTACAGCGTACGCGTAATCGTCTGCGTTTATTTTTTTCCCCGCTGTTTTACGAGCAGCAAGGACCTCGGCATGCAACTTAAGCTTCTTTACCTCCGTCGAACCCGTTTCGCCCCCTTTCACATGTAAAAACTTCCCAGATTTCAATTGTATACCTTTTCAAATTAATGTCAAGCCGCACAAATCACAGCCGCACGAATCCCTCCTCAGCCCCGCCCTTCCCTTGACAGAAAATCGCGAAAGCAGGTCCGCAGATTGCTGTAGATCCCTTTTCGGCTGTTTGTCACGTAAATGCAATGGCGCACATGAAAAACCTCGTCTACAAGCCTCTCGACCGCCCAATCCGCACCGACCCACCCTTCGCGCTCGAGCCCCCTTGCCAGCAGCGGGACAAGTTTGTCGTTCATGCGCAGTTCGGTATCGACAAGCAAAACCGCCATGGCCGGCCCAAGCTCCCGAAGCCTTCCCAAAAACGCTCCCACGGCCTCCTGTTCGACGCCCCGCGGAGGCGAAGACTTGACTTCCACGTAGACCAGACGTCCCGACACGGCCGAAACGACGTCGTAGTCCCCGCCAGACGTCGTATTGGCGAGCTTCACGTTAAAAAGAGCCGGCGCTAGAAACTCCCGCCCGAAAATCTCGCAGACATACCACTCGAGCGTGCGGCCAAAGCTTGGGACTTTCCTCAGGAGCCGATAGCCGTTACCGGTAAAAGAGACGATCCCCAAGCCGGAGAGCGTTTTCAGGTAGGACCTGACGGTCCCCCGGGAACAGTAGCGCGTGAGGGCGTCAATATCGTTTCCCTCGGGGATTTGGATAAGATCCCTTAAAAAAAGCCTGAACGAGTACCTCTTCATCAGGCTATAGAACCTGGAAAGAGACGAGTTTAGGGTTCCGGGGGCAAAGAGCAGCTGAGCCGCCTCCCCGTGGCTCAGCACCGGAAACCCGATCTGCCACAGGAGCTTTTCGACCGGATGCCTTGTCAGCGAGGAGAGCTCTTCGACGCTATGCTCCAGGGCATCGATTCTTTCGCCTAGTTCGGTGAGCCGTCTTTCGAAAAACTCCTGCCGGTCCATTTGACTTTTTCAGGGCGCCGGAGGCGCTACAGGCGCATCGAGGTGGACCCTTATTTCATAAGCGCCGCCCGAAAGCTCCCGGTCCACCGCGAAGCCCAGTTTTTTAAAAACCCCGTACGCCTGCTCGTTTCCGACGGAGAAGTATGAAACCAGGGTCTTAATGCCTCTTTGGGCGCCTTTTTGTGCGATGTGGCGGATCATCGAAGTGGCAACCCCCCCGCGCCCGAAGTCGGGGTGCACGGCAAAATCGAGCTCAGCGGTAACCATATCGTCATCCAATCGGTAGTGCGCGAGGGCAATAATCCCGCCGGTGCCTTTTTCCCCGGTAAACCCAAGGATGCACATCGTCCGGTGATAATCGGTATTTACTATCGCCTTGACGTCATAGTGCGGGAAGGCCTTGAGCAGCATCGGAAACCTGAGGTAAGCCTCGCTGCGCGGAAGTGAATAGAAAAACTCCTTCACGGCACGCTCATCAATGGGTTTCGACGGCCGGAACAACACCTTTCCCACTCGCGGGAACTCCCCGCAATGTTCACAATCGTGGGGATAGAGGGCCCTGGTTCCAGCCCAGCCCCCCGCATCCTTTTCCACGTAATTGATCCGGCGGGCGTCTTCCATGAGCTGGTCCCTGAAGTCGGGGTGCGCTATGGAAATGAGCGCAAGCGCGCGCTCCCTTAGGCTCTTTCCCTGCAGCGAGGCTACCCCGTACTCGGTTACGACGTATTCCACACCGCCCCGCGTGGTGACCACTCCGGCGCCTTCGGTGAGGGCGGGAACGATTCTCGACCTCGACAAGTCAAATGTCGTAGACGGCATCACCATTATCGATTTACCGAACCGGGACCCCTTCGCGCCCCTCACAAAGTCAATCGTTCCGCCAACGCCGCTGTATATTTCATAGCCGAGCGAATCCGCGCAAACCTGGCCCGACAAATCGACCTCCAGGGCCGAATTGATGGTCACCATCCGGTCGTTTTCCCAGATAACGGCGTAATCGTTGGTGTAGTCGATTGGGTGAAGGGCCACCATGGGGTTGTTATCCACGAATTTGTAGAGTTCCTGCGATCCCAGGCAGAAACTCGCAACTATTTTACCCGGGTGGAGGGTTTTCCTTGCGTTGGTTATTGCGCCCTTTTTCACCAGGTGAAGGTACACATCGGTAAGCACGTCGGTGTGGACGCCCAAGTCCTTTTTGTCTTCCAGGGCGTAGAGCGCGGCAACCGAGATACTTCCCACCCCTGCGCGTATCGTCGAGCCGTCTTCGACCAGTCCGGCCACGTGCCTGCCAATATCCACGGCGATCTGGTTCATCATCGGAAGCTTTACTTCGAGAAGCGGTTCCTCGTGCTCGACGAACACGTCGATATGGCTTACGTGGATGAAGGAATTCCCAAGGGTCCGGGGCATCCGCGGATTGACCTGGGCAATTACATGCCTTGCGGTCTCTGCGGCCGCGTTTGCAATATCCACCGATATACCGAACGAACAAAAGCCGTGGTCGTCGGGGGGCGATACCTGGATCAAAGCAACGTCGATCGGCATTGCGCCGGAGCGAAAAAGCCCCGGGATATCCACCAGGTTGATAGGCGTGTAGTCCGCACGGCCCTCGGCAACCGCTTCGCGGTTTGCCGAGGCGACAAAAAACGACTTAAGCCGGCACTGGTCAGTGCCGGCTTCGGTAAACCTCGGCTTTCCCACGCTCAAGATGTGCAGTATTTCGAGGTCCGAGAGCCTGTGGAGCCTTTCCTCGAGGGCCTGGGCCAGGTACTGAGGCTCTCCGCATCCAGACCCCAGAAAAACTCTGTACCCGCTGCGAATTACATCGATCGCGCCGCGGATGTCTTTTTTTCTCTCTTGATAGAGCGAACGCCAGTCGCGAGCGAAGTGTGAATCCGCCCGCGCGGAAGCCGAAGCCTGATTGAACGCCATAGTCGCTCCTTATCTGCCGGCGCGGTTTTCCGCCCCGGCCCCAATTGCCCCGCCGGCTTGCCCGACCTTCTTTCTGTTCAAAAAAAAGATCAGGCCCAGGGCCGCGGGGACCATCGCAATGCACAACACCTGCCCCATTGTAAGATAGTGAAACACGTAGCCAAGCGGTGGAGGGTCCGGTTCTTTGAAGCACTCGATTATGAACCTGAACACGGCGTAAAGTAGCATGAAAAAAGCGACCATCATGCCGTCTTTAAACTGTCTTTTTCGCAGTTGCCACATTATGATGAAAAGGAGCAGTCCTTCGGCGAGTGCTTCATAGAGTTGCGTGGGATGCCGCGGAACCGCCCCTCCCGCCCATGCGGGCGCGTCCGGGAAGATCATCGCCCAGGGAACATGGCTGGGGAGGCCGACAAGTTCGCCGTTTATGAAATTACCGATCCGCCCGAGCCCCAGCCCGATCGGAGCGGTGACAATCGCCGCGTCGGCAATGACGGCAAAGGACATTTCCTTTCGCCTGGAAAACAGCCACCCGGCAATAACGCATCCGATGAGACCTCCGTGAAAAGACATCCCCCCGTGCCAGGTTGCTATTATTTCCAGCGGGTGCCTGAGATAAAACCCGAGGTTAAGGTATTCGTAGAAGAGGATAAAGCCGAGCCGCCCCCCGGCGATCACACCCATGGCAAGATAGAAGACGAGATCCTGGGCCGTCGCCCCCACCAATCCTATCTGCCTGGACCGCTTCTGTTTCTGGATCAGAAAATAGGCGGCGATAAAACCCAGAACGTACATAACTCCGTACCACCTCACGTGGACCGGACCAATCGAGAATATTACAGGATCTATGTTCGGATAAGGAATCATTTGTTAACCTCCACAACGCGGAAGGCTATCATACACGGAGATCGGGGTCAATCAGCCGCAGGCCGCGGTAATGAAGACTCTTGATCGCAGGCTGGAGAGTGTCCATCAAAAAACCCGTGGTGCGCGGGTGGTGGAGCCATTATACCGTACCTGCCAAACCTGAAATAGTCCCTTGAGGCCGGGAGGCCCCGGGAGAAAAACGGAAAAGGATTCATTCATGCACGACAGTCACGATAAACACCACGAGCATCATCATGAGGGGCACGAACATCATCATGAGCACCATTGCGGCGAGCATGAGGCGCCACGTAACGCTGGCGAGGTCACCGAGACTGAAAAGCTGCGCAAAATGGTCCAACACTGGATAGCTCACAATGAGGATCACGCCGGGGCGTACAGGCTTTGGGCAAGCCGGGCGAAAGATGCGGGCCACATGGAGCCGGGCGCGATCCTGGAAGATATAGCCTCCGATATTATCGCGCAGAATGAAAAATTCATCAGGATAACCCAAATTATCGACTCGTCGAAATGATGGGATGGACCTCGACCCCATTTCCAAACACATCCGGACGGGAGAAGGCGATTGATAGCAGGGGCTGTGCTTGCGGGAGGCAAAAGCCTCCGGTTCGGCAAAAACAAGGCGTTTCAGACCTTTAGGGGCAAACGATTCATCGATCTTGCCGTCGAATCGCTGCACCGGTTTTGCGACCCGGTAATGGCCGTCGTAAATGAGATCGAACCCTACATCGATACGGGGGCGATGCTTGTGCAGGATATAATGGCGCACCAGGGGCCGCTTGGGGGCATCTACACCGCACTTGTCTTCAGCCCCTGCGAGTGGGTTTTTGTAAAAGCCACAGATATGCCCTTCCTGATTCCAGAGATGGCCTCTCTCATTACCCAAGCCGCAAAAGGGGAGTTCGACGCCGTGGTTCCCATGGTGGGTGAATTCTTCGATCCCCTGCTGGCGCTATACAACCGCAGATGTCTGCCTGTGATCGCGCGCCAGTTGATGGCGCCCGACATGCGCCAGGTTGTCGCCTTCTATCGCAAGATAAGGCTAAGGACCATAACCGAGGCCGAATGGCGCAAAGTGGACCCCGAGGGGCTCAGCTTCAAAAACGTGAACACCATGTCCGACCTGGCCGAAATAGATGGACTTGAATGAAGCTAAGGCAATGGCTGCGGGGCTGGCCGGAAGGCTCGCACCCGAGACGGTAAAACTCGGCTCAGCCGCAGGACGGGTGCTTGCCGAGCAGGTTTTTGCGGGCCGCGACATGCCGGGGCACCCTGTTTCAAAGTGGGACGGTTTTGCCCTGATGAGCGCCGAGTGCGCAAAAGCGCGCCCGTGGGAGCCGGTGATTCTACCCATCGCCCGTGGCGAGGTGGTGGCCGGCAGGATTCCCGAAAGGGCCGAAAGCGGAACGTGCGTTCGGATTATGACCGGAGGCGTGCTTCCCGCCGGCATGGACGCGGTTGTTCCCTTCGAGGAGGCAAAGGAGGGCGAAAGAGGCCTTGTTTTCACTAAACCTCCAGGGCCGGGTGCGGGGGTAATCCAACCCGGAAGCCACGCCCGGCGAAACGATATCTTCTTGCGGGAAGGCGATGTGCTTACCCCTGGCCGCATCGCGCTCGCCGCGGCCGCGGGCAGGCAAACACTTCGCGTGGTCCGCCGCCCGAGGGTGGCGGTCCTTGCAACCGGCGACGAACTAAGGGGCTCGGGCCGCGGTGACGAATCGGTCTCCATCTTCTGCAACAACACCCCTCTTCTTGCATGCCTGGTAAGGGAGGCCGGGGCTGAGCCCGTCGAACTGGGAGTGGCGCCCGACGACCCCGGGGTGATATCCTCCCGCCTGGAAAAAACAGAGGCGGACCTGGTCATTACGACCGGAGGAATGGGCCGGGGGAGCAAAGATTTCATATCCGAGATATGGAGAAGGCTGGGCCTTGAAATCTGCTTCGATCGGCTAAATCTTGTTCCGGGAAAAGGCAGCGCGCTTGCAACGGGCAATGGAGCCATTTTCCTCGGATTGCCCGGCAATCCCGCGGCTGTCAGGATAATTTATGAAGAAATCGGGGCGGTGGTGATTCGGAGCTTTCTGGGCCTCAAAATACCTCCGGATTTCGCGCTGGAAGCCCGGGCCATGAGCCCCATGTAAAAAAATGCAGGGCTTCTACCGGGCAGTGGAAGGCGCCCTTGAAATGCGGGATTCGTTTTGCGCTTTCTCGCCCTCTCGGCCCGAAGGGGCCCTTCGCCCAAACAGGCTTTCAATTCTCAGGAGCGATCCCGCCTATGCCCTCCTTCCGCCCGGCAACTCGATGGTGGCCGAAGGCGAAAGGGTGCGGGTAAAAATTCCCGACCTTGCGCTTGCGAGCTGGGCTATATTGATTTCGGCAAATTCGGCTGAGGGGAATGCGCTTTGATTCAAATCCTGTTTAAGTTTGATCTGAAGGCCGGGATCTGGTATCCAGTGCCGGTATAAAGATCGGGCAAAAAACGGGCCCACCCGACATTTGCATCCGCGGCATCGAAAACTTTCGCAATTGACAGAAGCCAAAGGCCATTATGCTCAAGGGAACAATAATTGAATCCGGTTATTATAAAATTCTCGAAACACGCATAGTTCCCAGGCTGATAGACTGGAACCTCACGCCCAATCACCTCACGTACGGGGGGTTCCTGGTCAGCATGCTCGCAGGACTTTCCTTCGCTTATCTGCCGTTTGCCGGAGGACTCTTAACGCTTTTGGCCGGCCTGCTGGATACTCTGGACGGTTCGCTGGCAAGAGCCACCGGCCAGAGCAAAAAATTCGGCGCCTTCCTCGATTCGGTCACTGGACAGGTACACCGAATTCATAATCTACCTCGGCATCTGGTTCTATTTCTACCGTAGCAGACGCCCGCACGCCTTACTTGCTGCTCATCCTGCTCATTCTTTTCGGCTCGCTCATGGTCAGCTACACGAGGGCCCGCGCCGAAGGACTGGGTGAAAGATGC
Organism: uncultured delta proteobacterium; assembly: GCA_963813125.1. Taxonomy (GTDB): domain Bacteria; phylum Desulfobacterota; class Syntrophobacteria; order Syntrophobacterales; family Syntrophobacteraceae; genus SbD1. Next base: position 24,928 of record CAWEZA010000051.1, read on the forward strand.
CCGGGCGGAGCATTCCAGAGAGGAGAGCGGATCATACTGCTTGGAGTCGCAGGAATCCTCAATCCCCTCGTAAACCTCGTCGCTTCCGGCCCCGCCGCTGCCTGGGCTGCTGGATTTGGCTCTAAAAGGCGTGCTCATAGTCCTGGCGTTCGGCACCAACCTGACCGCCATGTGGCGCTTCATGCATGTCCTGAATAAGCTCAGAAAGAAAATCTAACGATCATCCTCTGCGAGCGTTGGGAAGGGAAATGAAACAGCAAGACTCAAATAGGGTTGGGGGCCTTCTTTAACACTACCATGTCGTCTTCTCTGTAAATCTCGAAAGAATCGCCCACCTTGAACCCCAGCATTTCGATCAAAAGCGCCTTGTTGAGCGTGACGCTTCCGCTTTGACCGATCGTTCGGAAATTGCCGGTTTTGATCACCACGGTGGGATTGGACACCTGGGGCCTTAGTCGTTCCCGCTTGCGGAAAGGAGTTCTGTCCTGAGGTTGCGCGACAGGGACAACGGGGGTTTGGGCCACCGTCTTGTTGAACTCCACCTGCGGAATTTCCCCAAGTTCCATCAGTCCTTTGAGATAGAGATCCTGGACCTCGCTTTTGAATCTCAGCCCGAAGACTTTCTGGACCGATTCGAGCGATCTGCCGTTTCTGATCTCGTTTACCACGAGTTTCGCATCGATATTCTTGTACTCGATCTGCATACCTTTCCCTTTTCGCACACACTTGCGCAGAATAAAAATTAACAGCAATCCCCGGACAGGAGGCAAACAACCTCACTTCTCCAGACCGAAGAAAATTTGTATTACGGGTTTTTTAAACCAGCCGAACCAGACTCGAAGGCCCAATTCATTCTCACGGCAACAAATTCTCTGGGGAACCTGGATAAACCCTAAATAGCCTCATTCACGTTGTCAAGGAGGTAATCCAAAACGATTTAAAAACGGTTTTCCTGTAAAAGAGAAATCCTCCCAGGAGAGACTTTCATTATATCAGGTAAACTGAACTTGAGAATAAGATTTTTAGGCCGGAATCTAAATTTTTTAGCTCACTGCGGCCTTTCCAAAAACAATCGATTCCGCCCCGCCGCCGCATCCCGTCAACTAAAGCTAAAACCTTACCAAAAGCGGCGGAGCCATTCCCATCGTTTTCGGAAAAACACAGAAGATATACGGGGATTGTAAGTCCCCGACATTTTACTATTAGCAGTGCCGCAGACTATGCGCTCTTTCGCGCTTTAGGCCTTCTTTTCACAACAGGCCTCGCAGTCTGCCTGCACGCTTTGAAATCGACCGCGGCGGCCGTCTCGACCTTTTTTTGCTTTCTTTTCTCCAGGAACTTGACGAGGTTTTCAGGAAGACCTCGTTTCTTGGCGGCTTTGCTTCGGGCTTTGGTCAAAGATTTTGCCGAAAGGGGCTGCTTTAGGGAAAACCCCCATTTGTGCTTGTAGTCTTTAGGCGTAAGATTGTGCACACTGAGGTGTTTGGTCGTAAGCTGCCTCATCTCCGTTCCGCACTCAAGGCAAACGATCTTGTCGTCCTGAATGGATTCCCGTGGGTCTTTCTTTGCAGACCCGCTCTCTTCAACATCAATTTCCTCAGTCGCGCCGCCGTCCAGGAACAGCCCCTTCTCTTCGGCCTTCTGCATTCGTTGAAGAGTCGAGAAAGTCTTGATCAGAGACTGTTCGATCTGTTCAGCCGACATCTGTGCGACCGACGCCTGCGCATGAACAATCTCCGCCGCAATGTCCAGAAGTTTTTTCATTTTCCCCTCCCGACAAAAAAGCCCGATCTCACGATATCACTTGAAAGTATAATATATCGCTTTTTATTTGCATATCATCCTATAGGCAAAATTAAACCTCAAGTCAACAGCAATCGTTAAAAAAATCATAGAACAAATAATCCGGACAGTGTCACTTATAGTTTGGAGAAATGCGATCAAGTGATTCGCAGAATTCCAAAAGGATAATCGTTATGGGTTATTCTTCCGGAAGATGATTTCAAAACAGCAGAGTAAAACCATCATCAATACACGAGGGGTAAGAGAGCAGGCCGGGAGTCCTGTTTAGGCATCCCTATTTTCCGTGGGCGGGTGCGCCCGGTCTTTGCCGTAAATGGTTTGACCGAGATTGAGCCATTACGTAACATGCGCGTCACACAACCGTAACAATGTCGGTTGTAGAATTGCTCGCCGCTTGCCTCCCGGCATCTCACGGGCCGGCAAAAAAACAGGGACGCTTTGTGTTTTAATTGTCGAATATTCGTAATCTAAGATTTCACTGGCCATCGACTAACCATGTTATATTGCCGGCCTGCAGGCGCACACTCCAGCGAGGTACAGATGAACCGGTCGAAAATTCTGGTTGTGGAAGACGATCACGATATAGCGCAGCTTTTGGCCATCACGATGAAAAAAGCCGGTTTCGAGGTCGCGGTATCGGAAAACGGCTATGATGCCCTTAACGCTGATTCGCAGGCATCCGCCCGATCTACTCATCCTGGACTTGATGATTCCTGGGATCGACGGTTTTGAAGTCTGCCGGGAAATCAAGCGTGAACCTCGCACAGCGAGCGTTGCCGGTGCTGATCCTGACCGCCCGGGGGGAGGAAATAGACCGCATTATAGGCCTTGAACTCGGGGCGGATGATTACGTCGTAAAACCCTTCAGCCCGAGGGAACTCCTTTTGCGCGTGCGGGCAATTCTACGCCGCTCCGGCCATGATTACCAGCCCAAGGCTGGTTTTCAATGAGTCGGGGATGGAAATAGATTTCGAAGGCCACCGCCTCAGTATCGAAGGCGAGGAAATCGTTCTTACCGCAACGGAGTTCAAATTGCTCTCCGAGTTGATAAACAACCAGGGGAAAGGTTCTAAACCGCGAACAACTCCTCGACAGGGTGTGGGGGTATCATTTCGAAGGGTATGCCCGCACAGTGGACACTCATATCCGCCGGTTGAGGCAAAAACTGCTCTCCTGCGCCGACTGGATAGAGACAGTGCGCGGTGTGGGGTATAGATTTCGGAACTGACATGCGCCCTGAATTCAGGCTTAGAATCGGACTTTTGGTTTCGGCGTGGATTTTTTTCTTCACCGCCCTCCTCGTGTCCGCCCTCTACCGCAACCAATGCACGCCAAGCGGCTTTGCCGTGGTCGAATACGTCGTCATCGTCGCGGGATTTTTCCTGGCGCTGATAAATTTTATTTTCATAGTAAGGACAAACCACTCGGTAGACATCCTTTTGACGGCGGCCGATTCGATCGGGCAGGGCAAGGTGAAGGCCCTTACGCAGTTCTACCCCGGCCAATACCTCTATCCCCTGGCAAAATCAATCAGGGAAAACGCCGAGCGCGTCGAGTCCTACATTGAAAAGATCACCGAACAAAAATCCCAGCTCGAATCCATTCTCGACGGCGTGGAGGAAGGAATCCTGCTGCTAAATTCCGCCGGTAGGATAAATTCGTCGAACCGCGCGGCCAGGAACATGTTTTCCTCGATAGCCGAACTAAAGGGGCGAAGGCCCCTTGAGGTAATCAGGGTTCCGGAACTCCAGGCGGCCTGCAACCGGGTTCTCGCAAACGAAATTCATTCCTTTCACAGCGAGGTAACCATTGGAATAGACCGGTTCTACCATGTTCACATCGTCCGGGTGGAGCAATCGACGGACAAACACGGCGCCATTATTGCCCTCCATGACATCTCGGAGCTAAAAAGGCTGGAAAAAGTAAGGCGCGACTTCGTCGCCAACGCCTCCCACGAACTGCGCACTCCTCTTACTTCGATCAAGGGCTACACCGAGATGCTCCTCTTAGATGAAAACGACCCGGACGTACGCAAGTCCTGTCTCGAAGTGGTGCTCAAAAACGCCGACAATATGATCAAAATCGTAAATGACCTCCTGCAGCTTGCCAAAGTCGAAGACTTCGACAGCACCACCGACATCAGGCCGGTCAGGGCGTGCGAAGCCTTGAGCGAAGCAATGAAAGCCTGCGCACCGCTTGCCGAGCTAAAAAACGTGATCATGCGCGGCGATCTTCCGCCCGAAGGCCCGTTGGTTAAGGCGGATTTCGATCAGCTCGTGCAGGTGTTTCGCAACCTGCTGGAAAATGCGGTGAAGTATAGTCAGCCCGGAGGCAACGTTGAGGTTTTTTCGCAGGAACAGGACGGCAGGGTGACAATAGGAGTCGGCGACTCAGGGCCGGGAATCCCGCGAAAGGACCAGCAGAGGATATTCGAGAGATTTTTCCGCGTCGAGAGGCACCGGGGCAAAGAGGCCGGCAGCACCGGGCTCGGGCTTGCAATCTGCCGGCACATCCTTAGAAACCATGGCGGTGCGATCTGGGTTGAAAGCCCCCGCAAAGACACTTCTTCGGGATCGACCTTTTTCTTCACACTTCCCGCGGCCGAAGATGCGGACTGTGATGCGGGCGGGTCTTACGCGCCAGTAGCGGTATCCCGGTCACGGTAAATGGGTTCTGCCGGGAATTCCTCGTCTTTACGGTAAATTGGTTCTGCACGGGAATTCCCGTCTTTGTAGGAGCGGCTTCCAGCCGCGATCAAGACAGGTCGCGGCTGGAAGGTTCCCGGTTCATGATCATTGATCTTCCGGGCAGGATAGTGTAGTTTTCGCAAAAAGCAAATTCGAGGTGAAAAAGGTGATATTGCAATTTCCACCAAACGGTCGCGGGCGCAGCTCCGGTGTGGTCAAAGCCGGGCGGGAAATAGAGCAGGAAAGTTTTCGGATCATCGATGAAGAGATGGGCCAACATTCTTTCCCAACCGATCAGTGGCAGATAATTCGAAGAGTTATCCACACGACCGGGGATTTCGACTATGCTCAGAGGGTCCATTTCACACCGGATGCGGTCGCTAAAGGTATCGAAGCCCTGAGCAAAGGGTCCTCCATATATGCCGACACCAGGATGATCCAGGCGGGGCTTTCCCCGGCGCGCCTCGAATGGCACGGCAACGAGGTGATATGCCCGGCTTCTGACAGGCAAAGCCTGGAACTCGCTGAAAAAAGCGGGGTCACCCGCACGCTTGCGGCATTCAGAAATTGCGGGCATGGTCTTGACGGGGCCGTGGTGGCTGTCGGAAACGCGCCGACCGGGCTTCTTGAAGTGATACGACTTATCAATGAAGACGGCGTACGGCCGGGTTTGGTCATCGGCGTCCCGGTCGGGTTCGTTCAGGCCGAAGAGTCCAAGAACGCTCTCATGGAAGTTGCGCAACAACCTTCAATAACCGTTATGGGCAGAAAAGGCGGCAGTTCGGTCGCCGTGGCCATAATACACGCCCTTCTGGAACTCGCTGAAAATACTGATGCCAGGTAATGCATCCAAATGCACAGCTAAAACCACACACAGGCCTCCCGTCCTGCGATCGGGCTTTAGTTCGGGAACCGCTGCTACCGCCGCGGCCATCGCGGCTCTGCGATGCCTGATCACCGGGACTCTGGCCGATACGGCCGTCGGTCCGGCTGCCTTCGTCCATCTACCTCGCGGTGCCCGTGGCGCAAGTCTTAAATCTTGGCCGGACTGCATGCGCCACGATAATAAAGGACGGCGGAGACGACCCGGATGTTACAAACGGGGCGGAGATCAGGGCTAGCGTCACAATCGTCCGCCATGCCCCCGAAGACATTTCCGGCCAAGAACCCGACCGGCCTGAAATTGTCGTTTTTGCAGGCAGGGGAATCGGCACGGTCACCAAGCCGGGCCTTCCGGTGCTTCCCGGCGAGCCGGCCATAAACCCCGTTCCGAGGCGGATGATTTCCGAAAATATCACTCTCGAACTGCTGCGCTCGGATATCCAGCTCGAAGAGTTTTTGCGAAAGCTTTCCCCGGACCCCGCGAGAACTTGGCCAACCGGCGAAAAACCGGCCCTGCGGCTTCCTTTCTACGCAGACGCCAACCCGGCCCCCCTTTTGAGTTTGCCCGTCAGGTTCTCGGTAATTATTGAAATCGAGGCTCCCAAAGGGCGGGAACTGGCCCTTCGCACCTTGAACCCAAGGCTTGGGATATTAGGCGGGATCTCCATTCTCGGCACGACCGGCATCGTCAGACCATTTTCTCATGAGGCTTACGAGCAGACTATCCAGGCCGCATTTTCCGTGGCCGCCTCAAACTCTTCCGATTCCGTGGTGCTTAGCACCGGGGGTAAAAGCGAGCGATTCGCAAGGCTTAAGCTCCCTCACCTTCCTCCCGAGGCTTTCGTCCAGATTGCCGATTTTTTCTCCTTTGCTGTCCGGGAGGCTGTAAAGTTTGGTTTCACCAGCGTTATCCACAGTATATTTTTCGGCAAAGCCATAAAGATGGCCCTTGGACATCCTTACACGCATGCGCACGCAGCGCCCATGGACCTTGAACTGCTCACAGCCACCGCCCGCGGCCTTGGCCATGACGAGGATTTTTGCCAAAAACTGGCTTTGGCCAACACCGCCATGCATGCTCTCGATATCATCGGGGAAAAGGGTTCCTATGACATAGTCGAATCGATTGCCCGAAAGGCTGCGGAAAAGTCCGCCCAACTTGGCGGCGGGGCACTGCGGGTAAGGCTGATTCTTTACGGCTACGACGGCAAGCTGCTTGCCGATGTGAATGGGACGGAGCTCTTTTGAAACCCGCCGACTGGAAACCGCCTCTCATTGCCGTGATAGGACTTGGCGCTGGTCCCCAATGCCTGGGAGCCCAGGCCAAGGAGTGGATAGGCTCGGCCCGGGTCCTGGTCGGCAGTGCAAAACACCTGGAATCCTTTAAAGACCATCCGGGCGAAAAACTCCCTTTCAAGTCCCCTTTTTTCGAAAGCGTCGAAGAAATAGGCAGGGTCTCGGAAAACACGCGGGTTGCTGTCATCTGTTCGGGCGACCCGCTTTTTTTTGGCATCGGCAAAACACTTGCCGACAGGTTCGGAAGAGAGCGGCTCTTCGTAATCCCCAATGTAACCAGCGTTCAGACGCTTTGCGCACGAATCTGCGAGTCCTGGGACTCGGCGGACGCGGTAAGCTTCCATGGTCTAAAGGGGGATGGTTCCATGGAGCGCGTAGTCGAAATTCTTCAAAAAGGCCGCAAGGCCGCCGTGATCACCGATCCCCGACACACCCCGCAGTGGGTCGCACGCGAGTTGATCCGCTTGGGGATGGACGAATGCCGGCTCGTTATCGGTGAAGACCTCGGGACCGAGTCGGAGAGGGTACGTTCTTTTTCCCCCCCGGAGGCCGCCTGCCAGGATTTTTCACCCTTAAACGTCATGCTCGTACAACCTGGACCAGTTGTCGCCGGGAGTGAGAAGAGCGGCGCGCGGCATCGAATTTTCGGCTTCGCAGAAGAGGCGTTCGAGCGGGATGCCGGAATGATCACGAAGATGGAAGTGCGCGCGGTCGCACTTGCCACGCTTTCCCTCGAACATGGGCAGGTGCTCTGGGACCTTGGGGCGGCAACGGGCTCGGTTTCCATCGAAGCGGCAAGAATAGCGGGCCTCAAGCAGGTCTTCGCGATCGAAAAGGATCCGGCAAGACATGGTATGCTTGTTCGAAACCTCGAAAAGTTCGGCCCACTCCCGGTCAAGGCCATATGCGGGGAAGCTTTGGGCGCCCTCTCCGCCCTCCCCGCCCCCGACCGCGTGTTTATCGGAGGAAGCGGCAAAGACCTTGGCGAGATACTCGAGGCTGTGTCACAAAGGCTCCTTCCGGGCGGAATAGTAGTCCAGACAGCGGTCCTCTTTCAGACTCTCAAGAAGGCCGCGGCCTTCTGGGAAAGCCGCGGCTTCGGGGTCGCAATCGTTCAACTCCAGGTGAACCGCTCGGTTCCAACGGGAAAAGACTTGAGGCTCGAGGCGCTAAACCCGGTTTTCATCCTGTCCGCACGGCGCCGCTAACCGCCTGGAGCCGCCAAAATCTATTCTCCCAAAGGACCGTAGGCTTTTTCATACCTTTTTCGAAATTCGTCCCAAGTAAAACCGTGTTCCTGGGTCCCGTAATGTTCGACGGAAAATGAGGCCGCCGTTGCGCCCATCCGGCATGCGATATCCCAGGGACGCCCCATTGCCACAGCCTTTAGAACCCCTGCGCGAAACGCGTCGCCAGCCCCGGTCGGATCGAGGACCTTGACGGCGGGAACTGCCGGTATCGGATCCGTTTTGCTCCCATCGACCCATTCGGCCCCTTCCGATCCCTTTGTTGTGATTACCACTTTTACGGCCTTTTGAAGATCGCTCATCTGCCAGCCGGTCATCCGGAGAAACAGCGAGAGTTCATAATCGTTTGAAATGAAGCAGAGCGCCCCCGAAACAGCTTCCCGCAGCTCCTCTCCGTTCCAGATATTGAGGCTTTGCCCGGGGTCAAAGAAGAAGGGCGCACCGGCAATCCTCGCGTTTTTCGCGAGATTCATCATGTCGGTCTTGTTGCCCGGGCCGATGAAAACCACACTCGATGAGTCGAGCGCGGGGAGGTCGGCCTCGAAAGCCATGGCGCCGGGATTAAAGGCCGTTATCTGGTTGTCGTCGAGGTCGGTGGTAATGTATGCGCCGGCAGTCAGGACTCCCGAAACCGGCCTTATGTAAGATAATGGCAAGCGGTTTTCGACCAGCCATCTTTCATAACGGGAGAAGTCGTCGCCGCAGGTGGCCACAATCGATGGGGACTCTCCCAAAACCGAAAGGCTGTAGGCAATATTGCCCGCGGTGCCTCCGAATTTTTCCACTAGCCCGCTTATATTGAAACAAACGTTCAGCACGTGGATCTTGTCGGGAAGGATGTGGTCGGCAAAGCGGCCCGGAAAATCCATGATGCGGTCATAAGCCAGAGAACCGGAGATAAAAATGCTCATATGTTATGCTCCCATAGATGTAGTTGCCGGACGATACATTATTCTCCGGGTTTTGAAAACCTTGAATCAGGTGCGTTCAATCTGATAAACTGATAGACAGAATGAATAACACCGTTTATTCGGTGTTTCGATTTGGAGCACCTTTTCACTTCCCCCAGACGCCGTAGCTGTAAAGGAGACAAAATGAGAGAAGTAGTAATCGTAAGTGGCGCCAGGACCGCCGTTGGAAATTTCATGGGATCGCTAAAAGACGTCCCGGCGGCCCAGCTTGGAGCAATCTGCATTCGTGAGAGTTTAAAGCGCGCGGGCCTAAGACCCCGTGCCGGTGAAGATATGATGTCTTTTGCCCCCGACAGGCTCAAGGGGACAGGCCTGATCGAGCTGGAAAAGAAATACGGTCAGTGGGACCCATCACACAGAGAAATCGAGGTCGATGAGGTCATAATGGGCAACGTGGTCCAGGCCGGCCAGGGCCAGAACACTGCCAGGCAGGCAAGCATTTATGCCGGAATGGTCAAGGAAGTCCCGGCCTTTACGGTAAACAAGGTCTGCGCCTCCGGCATGAAAGCGGTAGCGCTCGCCGCGCAGGCCATTGGAGCGGGCGAGGCCGATATCATGGTGGCGGGCGGAATGGAAAACATGAGCAAGATCCCGTATGCCCTGCCCGCCTTGCGGGACGGCGCGCGCATGTTCAACACCGAAGCGGTGGACCTTCTGGTCCATGACGGCCTGTGGGAGCTTTTTTACGGCTACCACATGGGCGTAACCGCTGAAAATATCGCTGAAAAATATGGGATAAGCCGTGAAGACCAGGACAAACTCGGCTTTGAGAGCCACCAGCGCGCGAGAGCGGCAATCGCCTCGGGCAAGCTGGTAGATGAAATCGTACCGGTCGCCTTGCCGAAGTCAAAGAGCGGCCCGGCCGTATTCGAAGTCGACGAACGCCCCATGGATACGAGCCTTGAGAAAATGGCCAAACTCAAAGCGTTTTTCAAAGAAGGCGGCACGGTTACGGCCGGAAACGCCTCCGGGATAAATGACGCCGCCGCGGCGCTGTTGATAATGTCCAGGGACAAGGCGGACAAACTGGGGCTAAAGCCCCTGGCCCGCATTAAATCATACGCGGCTGGCGCTATCGACCCGGCTTACATGGGCCTCGGAGTCATTCCGGCCACCCGTCTGGCTTTGAAAAAAGCCGGTTGGACCATGGACCAGGTTGAACTCATCGAACTCAATGAGGCCTTCGCCTCTCAGGCCCTCGCCTGCATAAGGGAATTGAACGCGGATTGGGAAAAAGTCAACGTCAACGGAGGCGCGATTTCGATCGGCCATCCCGTCGGCTGCAGCGGCGCGAGAATCACCTATGGCCTGGCGATGGAAATGAACCGCCGTAATTTGAAAAGAGGCCTTGCAACCCTGTGCATCGGCGGCGGCATGGGATTCGCCATTACGTTGGAAAGAGCGTAGAAGGATAGACGATTTTTGCATTGACGACTTCGTTCCGTGATGCTATTTGATAGCCGTTTTCCGTGAACGTGCACGCTGTTTTCCGCCGTTCCTGAAATCTACAGGCGAATATTTAGGGCCATGAAGGTCTTTTGTCTTCCTGAAGGTGAAGCAGAGGTCTTTCGTGGCCTTTTTTATGCTGAATTCGTCGTATTCTTGCCGCGGCTGTTTAGGAGGATTTGCAATGCACATTCCCGACGGTTATTTGAGTCCATCGACTTGCGCAGTAGGCTATATCGGTATGTTGCCTATTTGGGCGGTTGCAGTCAAAAAGGTGAAAAAGGCCCTCAATACCCGGCTGGTCCCTTTGATGGTGATCGGGGCGGCCTTTTCCTTCGTCCTTATGATGTTCAATGTGCCTATACCGGGCGGCACAACGGCTCACGCCGTGGGCGGCGGCATCCTGGCCGTCATCCTTGGCCCCTGGGCGGCGGCGATCTGTATCTCGATAGCCCTGGCCATCCAGGCGCTGATGTTCGGTGACGGAGGACTCTTTACTTTTGCCTTCAACTGCTTCAACATGGCCGTGGTGATCCCTTTTGTGACCTGTCTTGTCTACCAGGGGATGGCCGGCAAAACGGAGCCCGCGTCATCCAGGCGCTGGATCTGGGGCGCCATCGGCAGCTACATCGGCATCAACGCGGCCGCTGTGTGCAACGGTGTCGAGTTGGGGCTGCAGCCGCTCCTGTTTCACACCGCCCAAGGCGTGCCTCAATATTGCCCCTATTCGATCTCGGTCTCGGTGCCTGCCATGCTGTTGGCCCATACCCTGGTGGCAGGCCCCGTCGAAGCTGTTGTCACGGGCCTGGTCACTCGCTACTTTCAGGCGACCAACCCGTCGGTGATCGCGGACCAGATTGCCGCCAGGCTCGAACCGGTCAAGGCGGCATTCAACAAAATGTGGTTGGGAGTTATTGGCCTTATCCTGCTTGTTCCGCTCGGGCTGTTGGCTTCAGGAGGAGCTTTCGGCGAGGACTCCGCCGAGGATATCAAGAAGGCGTTAGGTTATGTGCCGTCGGGCTTGGAATCCCTTGGGGGCCGCTTTCACGCCTTGCTGCACGATTACGGTATCCCCAACTCGCCTTTTTCCGCCGATGCCAGGGACCTTCTTCACCAGAGCGTAGGCTATTACGTGGCGGCGGTGGCGGGGATCGCCATCATTGCCGGCATAACCCTGGTGGTCGGCAGGCTCGTTGCCGCCAGGCAAAAAAATCATTAGTCAGTGTCCATCCGGAAACTTGATGGTGGGCAACGCTACGCTTTTGCCCACCCTACAAGATCCGCACCCGGCGTAGGGTGGGCACAGGCGCCATCGTGCCCACCACCCGCATGACACTGGTTTCCGGATGGGAACTGGTTAGATGCACGGCGACTCTAGAAGGAACCCGATTTAGCCATGGTGGATTTTCAGATACCGGAGTGGCTCCTGCAACCCCAGGGGCCGCTCCCCCAACCGACAAGCGGCAAAAAAGCCCGGCGCAGCTTTGCCGAGAAGAGCATCCATACCTTCTCGGGCTTCCTGATGGACGACTTCTATGCCGAACGGATTGCGGCCCGAAAGGGCCTTATGCAGGGACTCCATCCCGGCGTCAAGGTGGTTACGAGCCTGCTCCTGATTTTTGTGGCCTCTTGTATGCACAGTTGGGTGTCGCTGCTTCTGATCAACTTGTACATGCTGCTGCTGGCCTATTTGTCGGCCGTGCCGCTGTCCAAATTTCTCAAGCGGGTATGGGTGTTCATACCGATCTTTACCGTCATCATCGTTCTGCCTACGCTCTTCAACGTCGTCCGCCCCGGGGATCCGTTAGTGGTGCTGTTCCATTATGGAGGCCATCACCAATTGGCGATCACGCGCCAGGGGGTGCAAGCCGCCGTCCTGTTCGTCCTGCGGGTGGCCGCCTGTGTCTCGGTCGCCGTCCTGTTGACCTTGACCACGCGCTGGGCCTACCTCCTGAGGGGGTTCAGCATGATCGGGGTGCCGACCATATTCACCAGGATCCTGGAGATGACCTACCGCTATATCTACGTCCTGCTCCATAGCGCCACAGACATGTTCGAGTCCCGGCTGAGCCGCACCGTTGGCCGCACGAGCACCAAAGAGCAGCAGCGGTTTGTGGGCAACACCATGGGTTCCCTGTGGATGATAGCGCTCGCGCTCAGCGACGAGGTCCATGCGGCCATGCTGTCCCGGGGGTACACCGGTACGCCGCGCACCCTGAACACTGTCGGGATCCGTGGCCTGGACTGGGTATGGACGGTCTTTATCGTATTGATCTCGATAATTCTTATTGGAGGTGATCGGTTTGTTTGGTGACGAGGTCGTCTTTGAATTAAAAAATGTGGGATTTAGCTACCCTAGCGGGGAAAAAGCGCTTGAAGGGATCAACCTGGACATCCGCAGGGGCGAGAAGGTGGCACTTCTGGGGGCTAACGGGAGTGGGAAGTCCACCCTGCTCAAGCTGCTGAACGGCCTGTTGTTCACCAGGGAGGGGACCATCGGGGTGCTGGGGCGGGCGCTAAGCGAGGAGACCATGGCCAACGAGGAATTTTCCTTCGCTTTTCGCCGTCGTGTGGGATTTGTGTTTCAGAAAGCCGACGCCCAGTTGTTCAACTCCAACGTCTGGGAAGAAATCGCGTTCGGGCCGGTGCAACTGGGCTGGTCGGCGGCCGAGGTAACCCGCGTGGTGGAGGACGTGATCTCCATGTTGAACCTGGAGCGTTTTCGCGAGCGGCCGCCGTTCAGACTTTCAGGGGGTGAAAAGAGGCTCGTGGCGCTGGGCTCGGTGCTCTCGCTTAACCCGGATGTGCTGCTGCTGGATGAACCCACGAGCGGTCTCGACCCCCGGACGCAGCGCAAGCTGATCCACTTGATCCAGCAACTCAACAGGGCGGGAAAGACGATCATCGTCACCACTCACAACCTCGACATAGTCGAAGAGATCGCCGACCGCGCGATAGTCTTCAGCGAGGACCATCACCTCGTAGCCGAAGGGCCCAGCGAGCAGGTCTTGAGCGAAACCGCTCTCCTGGTGAAGGCCAACCTGGTCGATCCACACTTTCACAAACATCGACACGAAGGCGACCACCGCCACTACCACAGCCATGATTGAGCGCGAAACACTCTAAATTCCTCCAACCGGAGTTGACATTTTCGCAAATATCAGGCGGGAAAGGACCGGGCAATGCAAACCTTCTCAGAGCCGCCCGCGGGTGTGCGTGCGTTTCCTCAAAAAACCCACCCCGCGAAACGTTGATATCGCCAGAGCCACCGCCCCCACGGCCACCGTAATGAGACCGACCCGGAGCCCGAAGTCGGTTCTCCCGGTTCCCTGCATTATTACGGAAACACCGGCAAGGATCACGCCGATGCTCGTGACAAAGACCAGCAAGGCAGGCAGGATGTCGCCGGGGCTAAAACCTTTCTTTTCGATGAACGCCCACAGGAAAAACACGCCCCAGGCCCAGAGCCACCAGGATATGACTCTTGCCGGGGAAAGCTCCATCGCATACCTTGCCGTCTCCACAAACGGGGAGAAAACGGCCCTGGCGGGCGAAGGCTCCCCCATGTACCCCGCGGCCACGGGGATGATGTCCGCGCTGTCGTGCTCCCTTAGTTTTTGAAGCACGAAGTCCGCCCTCTTGGAACGGGGAAGAACCACCCCGCCCGGCGTCCTTAAAACATTCCATGTCCTCGTTAGCCCAGTCCAGCCATGCCAGTCCGTATCGGCCAAAAGGACAAGGCCTCGGGACCGGCAGATAGAAAGCACCTGCCGCCTCAAGGCCTCAGGAAGATCGGGGTGGCCGCAATTTGCGATCTCGAACGCGTCCACGCCGTCATCGGCCAGACGTCCAATATCGCTCGTTTCAAGATTTTTCAGGGTGACGACCAGAACGGCCCCCTTGCCTTCCTCATGGATCTTTTTCGCAAATAGGGCTACGCGGTCCATATGGACGGGCGCCGCACCGTTTGTGCCCGTAAGGTTCGCAGACTCGGGAAAGAGCAAGAGCAAGATCAATGATTTCTCAAGCTTAGCGTCGGGCTTTTTGCAAATGCCGATAACAATGGCCCTCTGTCCCGCATGCACCTCGACGCCGGAAAGGATGGCCGGCAACCGGGCGAGAGCCGAGGGCGCAAGCCCGTGAACTTTATGGTCGACCAGGAAGGAGTGTTCCGTCATCGCTTCCATGTCATACCCGCATGAAGCGTGCCAGTTGAGGTTTGTGAGCGTGGACACGAGGCCGTCATGGGACTTTATGGTGTGGCAGTGGAGATCGGCTACGATCAGGCCGGGGTCGCGAACCACCAGCCGCCAGCCCGGCACGCGGGCCATTACGAAAAAAAACGTCACGATCAACAGGGTCGAAGAGGCGATAAGTGCGCTAATCGCCCCTCTTCCCAATATGGAAAGAGGCCTTGTAACCTTTTGGGAGCGAAATTCGGCGAACATCCCCCAAAGCGCCGCCCCCAAAAACACCCATATAAGGGTGACGATGGCCGCGATTTTGAAATTCGGCGCCCCGGCGATTATCTGGAGAGGGGCGAAAAACGGTACGATCAACGCTGTCCAGGGGTGCTGCTCCAGCCTCATTCCCGAAAGGCGCGTATAGTTCCTGGCGTCAAAAGGACCCTGCGGAGCATACGGAAGACAGGCCAAAACGGTGAGCACTACCAGCCCAAAAGCTAAAACGACTGCGGATTTGCGATACTTTTTCAATTTAAATCTCCGGAAACCCATAGTTTCCATATTGCTCAATAGGCGTACGGCTCGGCTTGTCTTATATCCAAAATGAATGGAATCTCTGGAACTTTTATATCCGACACCTTGCTCGGGAACAACATGTAAGAATCATTCAAAACGGTTATGTTCATTCCCGCAATACGAAGGACGGGGTCCGGCAATTTCTCCGAAAGATCGTCCAGAGTCCCGAAGACCTCAACCCATTGCCCGTCGGCAAGCTTGTCGACGTGGTCGTACTTGACCCTGAAACCCATGCCTACCGCATCGGCCAGGCAGCAAAACACCGTGCTCCTGACGAGCGCGAATTGCCCCAACCGGTCCAGTTGCCTGTCGCGCTTGACTATGCCCTGCACGGCGTAATGCAAGGCGAGCTTCTCTTGCTTGCCCTCCTGGCACAGGGAATAGAGTTCGGCCAGGTTTATTTTGATATACTGGATGCCTTTAACCGTGACGCGGGGCTGTTCTTTCTCGGGGCTTTCCGCCACCCCACGGTTGCCCGGGGAAAATCCGGCGTGGGCCACCCAGAAGACCCTCATCAGGATAAGGAAAATAATAATCCTGGAAACCTTCGGCCGTTTATTGGGGTGAATCGTGGCCGCGACACCCACAACGATCAGCGCCAGGGCGGTCGCCGCGGTCAGCCATTTGAATTTCGGATTCAGAAACCGCCAGTATTCCCCGAAACAAACGAGCAGGCCCGCATAACAGCCTATTGCCAGCAGGATCAATCCCTCCAAAACCCCGCCTATTTTTTTCATCGAATCACCTGATTACCAGCCCCACAAGGAGCGAGAGCACGAAAATGAGAACGGTCGGCATAAGGATTAGAAGCAGGGTTACTCGCTTGCGGAATACCGAACCGTACATGAAGATCAGTTTAAGATCGACCATGGGGCCAAGTGTCATAAAGGAGAGTTGCGCCGCGCCGGGAAAAGACGAAAAGGAAGCCGCCACAAACGCGTCGGCTTCAGAGCAGACGGATAGAAAAATCGCCAGGAGCATCATGGCCCCCACAGATAGAAAAACATTGTTCTGAATGGGAAGAAGAAAATCTTCCACCATCAGGAGCTTGAAAAAACCCACGGCAATCGAACCCAAAACGAGGTACTTTCCCATGTCGAGGAACTCTGTGGCGGTATGAGACAGTACCGAGGCCACCCTGCCCGCCGTTGCGTCGATTTCGCATGCACACCCGCGGACCTGGCCGCCTTCGGGCAATGCCGGCAGGAGGTGGGACGCGGAAAAGATATGGTCGTGAACCTCATGGCCACAGCGATTGCCGCCGCAAGGGTCGAGCGGACTTTTCTCCTCGCGAAGCAGCGAGGCGGGATCGATTCCGGCAGCCGCCCAGCCCATGCAACATGCGCATACGGCCACGACAATAACTCTTGCCGCCACTATCCGCATATTTCCGCGAAAGGCCACGTAAGTAGCTACGAGCACCAGGGGATTTATGACCGGAGCGGAGAACATGTAGGCTATCGCCACGTGCGACGGAACGTTTTTTTTCAAAAGCCGCCTGACAATGGAAACCACCCCGCACTCGCATGTTGGAACCAGCATCCCGGCGCTCACCCCGAAAAGAAGTCCGGTCAATCGCCCTTTAGGCAAATGGAGTTCCAGGAAATCTTGCGGCATATAAATCTCGAAAACGGACGAGATCATCGCCCCCAAAAGCAAAAACGGCGCCGCCCCGAGGAACACCGCGACAACCGTTGACATAAATATTTGCACATCCTTATTCATAGAGATTCCTTAGGGTAGGGGAGCGAAGCGGGGTAGGCATCATCGTGCCCACCCTGCACCGGATTGATGTCCGAACACGCGGTCGATGGCTATTTTGTGTCTACCTCTCTGCGCCTCTGCGCCTCTGCGTGAGAAAAAAGCTCTTAAAGAAAAAGGATCACGCAGAGGCGCGGAGGCGCGGAGGGTAATAATTAAAAAGCCGCCCGCATGGATCCGGGCAATGTGGAAGACACCGGAGACCGCCCGACCGGCATGCCACACGCAGTGCGGATGACAGGTGTGGCAAAGGGGCATGACGGAAGTCAAAAGAAGAATAAAAGTGGACAAAAAAAGGCCGAAAAACCGCCGCATTCCATCCTTGCAACTATGTTTTTCCGACCGCATGCACTGTCCCACCGAAAAAAAGACGCCCTGCGAGCGTTCGCCCGAACACGACAATTTAATAATGTGCTAGAGAAACATTTACGCTAGAACTTGTCAAGGCAAAGCGCCGGGTAAGAGAGGCGGCTCCTTACCCCGGGCTTATAGAGTCACCCGGAGATGGCGAGACAAGGGCTTTTTCCATCGCTAATTTTCCTTGAGGCAGAGAACCACTTCGAAGTGCCCCGGAGACTTTTGGAAGTGTCCCCGGTCGAGCGTTGCCCGCAGCCTTTGAACAGTGCCATAAAACGTTTACTGGACTTGCTTTGGTGGGTTTATACTTATGTAATAATGATATACACTGTCTCTGCCCGCTATCCCGGACAGATTTATCATGTAGCTCCTGCCCCGGTATGCGAACCTTGCCGGCGCCCCGGTCCTCAGGCACAGGTTCTCCCCGCCCGCTCCACTGCTGATGTGGCAGGCGACTGTCGAGCCTTTCCGGCACATGTCCCCGGCCAAGGCCTGACGCAGCACGATGCGCAGGTTCCCGTCGAAAAGCAAAATGGCTTTCCCGGCGCTCACCCATGTGGGTTCGAGGACCGCTCCCGCGCTCTCCTTTTGTTTCCCCAACACTGGGTGCTCCTGTTTCGCACCGGTTTTTACGGCCGAGGTTTCAGCCGGCCCCGGCCCACCTGTCCCATTTTTCAACTTCCGCGGCGAACTCAGCAGTTCAACGTTTCGGCCCGTCAGGGCCTTCTCGCCTTCCCGCATGGTCCCTACCCGCGGGTCTCTCGCGGTAAGTTGTCTTTTGTATTCGAAACGGGCAACCAGGTAGGCCGCCAAAGCGGACAGCACGATAAGGCACACAAAAGAGATGATCAGGGTTGCCGCGCGTACAGTTACGTTCATTTTCCCGTCGTCTGTCGGCATAACGGCTCCAAGTCTGGACTATGGGGCGATTCATGCTATTATAGTTAGGAGTTCGAAGTCCGAATGTAAACGCGGCAGCGATTATTTCGTTTGTGCCGAGGGCGTGCCGGCCCCTTAACGGCAAGAAAGGGTGCTGATGAGAAGCCGCTTGGGTTTTGCTGCTGGTTTGACCGTCGCGGCGGCCTTATTTTGCTCCATCGCCTCCCCCGTCAAATCTCAATTCATTGAGTCCCATAATTATAAAATCAGTTATGTGGTCAATCAAAAGCAGGTCGATTATGTAGTGAACCTCTTCAGGAAAGGGCTTCTTCCCCTGGACCCCAAGGCAGGCATAGTGGGGTGCATGAACGTTACCAGGGTCGCCCCGGATGGCTCCAGGGACTTCGGCGTAGGGGCGGCCTGCACCGTCCGGACCGAAAACGGCCTTTTTCCATTGCTCCTGTGCGAAGACAGCCGCTTTGGCAGGCTCAGCTACGCGGAATCAAACACTCCGGCGCGAGCAAAGGTCATCGACTTTATCGAAGGCAACTGTCTTCCGGCCGGAAAAACCGGTTTACTTCGATGACGAGACTTTATCTCCATTTGAGAACTTGACGCGCTCGGATGCGACTTTCAAGAAAAAATCCGATAGAAGTTTCCCGCCGTCTCCCGTTAGATGCACATTGTCCTTGGCGCGAATGCGGGTGAATTTTCCACCAGGCCCTCTTATATATGCGGTGTATTTACCGTTTGAGCCGGTCAGAGCAGACCAGGTGTCCACATACAAGCACCCGGAAGCTTTGCCGCACTCCTGCCTGAATACGGAATTGAGGACCTGGATCTTTTCGCAGTACTTCTGAGAACCCATTATGGGCAATCCCACCCAGAACAACAAAATCTTCTTTTGCGAAACGGTTTTGAGGAACTCGGCCACCCGCGAGCTATAAACCTCTTTCCATTTGTCGTTGCCGAAATAAAGACGTCTGCCCGTTTTTGGCACTATATCTATGGGGTCGTTGGCGCCCATGTGCATCACGATCATGTCCGGATGGTATTTATCGACCAGGGCGCTTATAGTGGCAACCCAGCTGAAAGTTTCCTGATGGACGAACCCGGTCGAATAGAAGCCCTTTCTAACGACTTCAAGCGAGGAGTATTTGCCCAGTTTACGCTGCAGGGCCGGCCCAAACCCTTCAGCTATCTCCGAATCACCAACGAGCAGCACTTTATGAGCGGTGAGCCTGTGAGAGTTTACTGAACCGTCCTTTTTTACGCCGTTTTGCCCATCGACCGTTTTATTTTCCAGGGGTTTTTGGGCCGGTGCGGCCACAGGCCCCGGAGTATTGGCCGGCGGCGCTGGAGTCGAGCAGGTTTTTTGTGCTTTTTCCGTCGGTTGGCTATTTCCGGAAACAGCTGCGGGAATATTTTCCGCAATACTACCCGAGGTCTCCCCGGAGGTGAGATTCCACCAGGTATCCCGCGCCCAGGAGGACACCCGCGGGAATTCAAAGCAGACCACGAGAGCCATGGCAACGGTGTATACGAGTACAGCCCTAAACGGAGTCAATTCTTTAGGTTTCTTCATTTCCGCCCGACCCTCGCGTCCTTTGTCGTCGTTAAAATTGGAAGTAAATAAAAGGTGGTATGCCCGCAGGCCCAAGCTTTATGATGACAGCACAAATCGAGGCCGCTATCGCCCCCTGCAGGTAGACAGGCAAACGCTCCTGCAACCTCGAATAGAGATCGAAGAGTTTAGGCCCCACCAACTGAATGGCAAGACCGCCGGCGATCGCCGGTAAAACCCAGAACTCAAAGCCCGCGCCTTTGGCATTAAAGGAGAAAATTGTCCGAAAAATCTCAAAAGCCCTTGCGGTGCTTTCCGCCTGAAAGAAGACCCACAAAAACGAAACCACGCTGAAGGTAAAAAAACATCGCCCGATTTTAAATAACGGCGCCAACACCGAAGAACTCGAAGGGCCCTCCTGGGCGGCTTTGGCCCCAAACCTGGACTCGCGAAGATCTTTCACCATGTGAGTGACAGATAAAAATATCCCGTGAAGCGCCCCCCACAGCACGAAGCGGCTCGCGGGCCCATGCCACAACCCCCCCAGCACCATCGTGATCATGAGGTTCAGGTATTTGCGCGCTTTCCCCTTCCTCGACCCGCCAAGCGGGATATACAGATAATCCCTCAGCCAGGTGGAAAGCGATATATGCCAATGCCGCCAGAATTCCATGGCATTGGTGACGCCGTAAGGCATGCCGAAATTTTGCGGCAACCGGTACCCCATGAGCTGGGCAACGCCTATCGCGATATCGGTGTACCCGGAAAAGTCGCAGTAAATCTGTACTGAATAGGCGTATACGGCAATGAGCACAGTTAAGGAAGAATATCCCGCGGGTACCTGGAAGACGTCATTCACGATATGTTCTGAAAGATAGCTCGATATCACCAGCTTTTTGAATAACCCGCTCAGTATGAGCGCGAACGCTTCCTGGAGCAAACGGGAGTCATAGTCGGGATGATCTATCTGGGGTATGAACTGTTTGGCCCGCATTATGGGGCCCGACAGGATCGTCGGGAAAAATGACACGAACAGCAGCACGTCCAGAGGATTTTTAACGACCTGTGAGCGGTCCCGGTAGACATCGATGCAGTACGAGATGCCCTGAAAAGTAAAAAACGAAATTCCGATAGGGAACAAGATATCGAAAAACGGGGGAGGCAACTGGAAATTGAGGGGCAGAAGCACTGAATCCAGGCAGTTGTACAGGAATTCAAAATATTTGAAAAAAGCGAGAAAGCCCAGGTTTAGGATGATATCGGCCCAGAGCAGGACTTTCCCTCTGGATTTATTTTCGGTGCGGGAGATCAGGAGCGCGAAAACATAATTTGAAACTCCAACCATTATCGGCAGGAAAATGAGGCCGGTTTTCTGGGTCGCGTAAAAAAAGAAGCTTGCCGCAAGCAAAAAGTACCTGTAGGCGCGCTTTCTGCCCCGAAGCGCCCAATTGAGCCAAAGAACGGCCAGCAAAAAGAGGGAAAACTCAAAACTTATCAGAAACATTTTACCTGGTCCGCGCGGGGAGGCAATATTTGTTGTCGGCTTTTTCCAGTTCCTTTGCATGAAAAGCCACATGTACAGGCAACTGGGAGAGCCAATAAGTCCAGTCGTGTCCCCCGGGAGACTCATGATACCCGTGGGCAATGTTCATCCTGTCGAGTTGTTCGTTAACGAGCCTGTTATCCTCCAACGCATAAGGGTCTTCAGTCGAGACCGTTATCAACATCGGCAAACCGCGCACATAGCGCCGCTCCCCGGGTCTTTCAAGGAGCTTCAGGACCGAATGGTCGTCCCAGACCGGCGCATTCTTACCGTAAGGCCCGAATACCTTTGGCAACCGCCAGTTATTTTTATGACGAGTAATATCGAGAATACCACTCATCGAACTGACCGATACGAATTCTCCGGGATGCCTCAAGCTCAGCTCGAATGCTCCATGACCGCCCATCGACAAGCCCGCTATACTTTTGAGTCCGTTAGTCGGAAAGGTTTGCTCGACATCGGGGATCAGTTCTTTAAAAAAGTAGCTTTCGATCTGGTTATTTTTCAAAACCGTGCTGTCCGCATACCACCCGAAGCTTCCGCCTTCCGGGGTTATTATGATTATCCGGTACTTCGCTACAAGTTTGCAGAGCTCTTTTTCCGCGTGCAATTTCCAATCTCTATAGCTCCCGTAGGCGCCGTGAAGCAGAAAAAGCACCGGATAGAGCTTTGCGGTTTTAGAACAGGCGGGGACAACGGGGACGAAGGCATAATAATCCATTTCCTTGCAGCAGTAGCAGGAGTAGAATTTTTTCAGCACCACCCGGCTGCCGCCGACCTCTTGATCGACCGCCTCGCGCGCCTGCCGCACGGTCGTAGAGACTTGCGCGGTGGATACAAGGCTCAAGAGAAGTCTCTGGTCTTTAGACAAGGCTTCTTTTGCCATGGCGGGAGCAAGGATAATGGAGCCCACAATGACGGCAACGAGAATGCGACAATACGAAACCGCAATTCCAGCCATAAAAAGGCCTCAGTCAAAACATTCCAAATCAAGAAAAATCAGAATCAAAACGATAGAAAAGCGCCCCTGAAGCTATCAAGGTTACCATATGCAATGACTAATAGCAAAGTAAATGTTTGTGTGATTCGCTATAGTGGCGAAGAGTTCCTGGTAGTTCTTCCCGGGGTCCGATGCGCGCAGCCCCTCTCGAAGCTGTTCGGCCAGTCTTCGGAGCACCTCGTCGCCCGCCTGGTGGCCATAAGTGTCGTTCGTCTTCTTGAACTTGTCCATATCGAGCATGCACACAGAAAGGGACGTCGCGTACCGATGGGCTCTGCTGAATTCTTCCTGTAACCTTTGCATACCGAAACGACGATTCAACACCCCCGTCAGTTCATCAACGGCGGCAAGGACTTCCAACCTGCGTATCAAGCTGCTATTATAAAGAAAAGGGGTAGCCTGCTTGATAAAGTTATTCGTTTCAATGGTATCAAATGCATTGGAAAATGCATTTCTTGCAAGAAGCACAGCGATTCCAACATTTTGTTGCTGGTATTTCAGAGGTAAAATTACGATGCTGTTCGGAACGTAGTCACCTACTACAATATTCAATCTGATAGGATTGCCATTTAACTTGTCGAAAGATACACACTCCGTTTCATTCATTATAGTGTAAAGCTCTTGCTGGTCGATGTCATCAAGGTTTACAACACAGTATGACGATTTTCTTAATTCTTCAAGAAATTGGTTCTTTATCACCTCTGAACGTATTGACTTCTGGCTTTCAGGACGATGGTTCTTCCTTAAGACCGAAAATTCCTGATCGAGAAGAGGTTGACCCATCCGTTTCCGCAGGGACGCAGACTGAGCTGCCAGCCCCTCGCCCCCCCCAAGACAAGAAATACCGTACGCGATACCTCACCTACCTTTACGGGATTATGCACGCCGGCTGTTACGGTGTTATCTCAGGGATAATCAAGAAAGACGCGGGCGGGGAGCCTGAGGAGGATGAAATAGTACTGCATGGTGGGCAACGCTACCGCTTTTGCCAACCCCCCACAAGATCCGCACCTGGTGTGGGGTGGAAACAGGCGCCCTCGTGCCCACCGCATTCACAACGCGGGTTTCCGGATGAACACTAAAGAGCTTGGGGCCGGAAAAGCCGCAAAAACAGCTTGGACAGGAGACCCGATAGTTCAGCCACCCGTAAAAAAAGATGCTCCCAAAACACCACGGGCTCCACAAGGGAGCCCGCACGGTGAATAGTCCCAACGGGGTTCGAACCCGTGTCTCCGGCGTGAGAGGCCGATATCCTAGGCCACTAGACGATGGGACCATGAAGTAACAATGGCTGGGGGACTAGGATTCGAACCTAGGTAGGCAGATCCAGAGTCTGCAGTCCTTCCACTGGACGATCCCCCAACGATTCGGCAGAATAGACGACCATCGATCCAATGTCAAGGCCGAAAGCCACCTGTTTCCGCCACCGGGCGAGGAAACTCCCCGCCCCACCCTCGACCACTAAATTCCGAGATTCCCTCAATCGATAAAACCCTGCTATAATCTATTCTCTGGACCGTATCGAATCTATCCTCGGAGGGTAAAAACCATGACTACCGTGATGCCGGAAGGCGAAGCGCTGCGCAAGGCTGTAAAATGGATCTCGGCAGAGATCGGGGATCACCCCGATAAGCCCTTGCAAAAATTGGTAAACGAAGCAGTTGCCAGGTTCGACCTCTCGCCCAGGGACGCTGAATTCCTAACGTCTTTCTACAAAAAAGGGGGCAGCTCGCCGCAGGCCAATTGAGCTCCTAAAGGCCTGCCCGCACCAGATCGTGCACCCGGATGATTCCGGCCACCCTGTTTTCGCCGTCCATTACCGGAAGCACCGATATTTGCGAGGGGCGGTTTTCCATCAGGCTCAGGGCTTCGGCAGCCATCCGGCTCTCATGGATGACGATTGGATTTGCGGTCATGAGTTTGTCGATTTCCATATCGAGAAGGTTTTCATGGCGCTGCACGGCCCTGCGCAGGTCCCCGTCGGTAAAAATCCCCAAAAGCTCCCCGGAGGCCGAAACTACCAGGACGGCTCCCATAGCCTTGCCGGTGAGTGTCAGGAGGGCATCCCGCATGAGTGTTCCGCTTTGCGCCATGGGCAGAACCTCTCCCGAATGCATGAGGTCCTTTACCCGGAAAAGCAACCGGCGGCCTAGGGCGCCCGAAGGGTGGAGCCTGCTGTAATCCTCGCTGGAAAACCCCTTGAGAGTCAGTATGCAACCCGCAAGAGCGTCTCCCAGGACCATCGCTGCGGTCGTGCTGCTGGTTGGGGCAAGATTTAGCGGGCACGCCTCGGACTCCACCGATGCGTCCAGGCAGATGTCGCAATCCCTGGCCAGGGTGGATTGCTTTTTGCCGACCATCGCTATTGTCTTCAGGCCCAGGAGCTTGAACATTTGCAGAAACTGCAACACCTCCGCCGTCTCACCGCTGTTGCTCAGGAAAAGGCCGATATCGCCCCGCTGAATTATCCCCAGGTCTCCATGCATCGCTTCGACCGGGTGGATAAAAATGGAGGGCGTACCGGTGCTCGAAAGGGTAGCCGAGATCTTTTTCGCAACGACGCCCGACTTCCCCAAACCGGTTATGATCACCTTCCCTTTTGTTTCACTAAGGAACAGGGCCGCCTTTTCGAATTCACTTCCCAGCCTGTCGCGAAGGGATTCAAGAGCGCATATTTGCCTGTGGATCAAATCTTTTGCCAGATCAAGACATGAAATCATTATTAAACCGCCGAAAATCAGCCTCTCACGTTGAGGTAGTTCCTCAGACTGAATTGTGCATTGTTAATTTTTAGTTTCTTGCGAATATTTTTCCTGTGCGTGCGCACGGTGCTTTCCGCAATGTGAAGTTGCCTGGCTATTTCGTCAGTGGTCACGCCGTTTTTGATAAGGGAGGCGATCTGCAATTCCGTAAATGAAAGGGACATGGCTACGCGGGAATCGATAGCGAACCCGGTGGTGAGATCCTCGACCTGCTTGGTAAGCATATCGAGCTGCAGGGAATAAGTCTGAAGGCTGGGATCGTTTTTGAGCTTTACAACCATTGGAATTATCAGGCTTCTCAGTTTCATTGCGATCCTCTTCTCAATTTCTTCTCTTTCACGTTCGATATTTTGGGCAAAAATCGACAGGGCCCTGTTTGTGTCGAGAAGCTGAGTGTTGAGGCTTTCGAGCCGCTGCTGCTGGGTGAGCAGATCAGAGCGGCTTTGCTTTAGGTCATCTATCAACCTTTTGGATTCCCTTTCATTTTCCAGTGCTTTGAGGGCCCTCACCACCGAGTGGTAGAGCAGCTCATTTTGGAAAGGCTTCTCCAGCAGATCGAACGCCCCGAGTTTCAATGCCCGAATGGCGATCTCCTTGTCGGCATAGCCCGTTATGATGATGATTTTAACATCGGGGCCGAACTGCGAAATGAGGTCCAGACCGCAGACATCCAGTATAAAGATATCCAGAAGGATTACGTCGCACCTGTTGCGCTCGAAACCTTCCAGGGCAGCCTCAGCAGACGAAAACGCCTCCCCCTGGAGTCCCCAGCTTTGAATCATCTCGGATAGGGTCTCGCAGATCAACTGGTCGTCATCGACCACTATGACCTTGGAATTGCTGAAAGCTTCCATCACGTCCACTTTCAATCGTCTCCTTGGGAGCGACGAATATCCAGAAGATCAAAACACGGCAAACACTTTTGGTTAGGAAAGAGCCCTCGATGATCACTTACCACCTTTATTCTACACCCGGGTACTCTAGTTACCAAAAATTCGAACTAAACGCAATAAATTAGCCATTTAATAGGAAATACCATATAATGCCTGCGCGCTGTCAGACTGGTATTTTTTCGGCGCCGGTCAAGTTTCGATTCCATAAAGCCGATACATAGTGAACAAGATTTGTGAACAAGATTTTAAGACCCTGTATTCAGTTCTTTTCGCTCACTTGCGATATGGTGTTTAGCTGAAATGGCAAAAGTGCTCCTCGTCGAATATGATCAGGCCTGGCAGGATATTGCCATCCAAGGCCTGAGCGCTCACAAAATTGAATGTTGCGGGGCATTGACCGACGCTTACAAACGGCTGGAAACCGAAGCATTCGACGCGATCCTGGTGAGCATAGAGACTAACTACGCGGATCATATTAAAAACCTCAAGAGCAAGCTCCCGCCCCATACAGCGGTGCTGGTGGCCAGTGAGCAGACAAAAACCGAAAACGTGGTCCAGGCCATAAAGGCCGGCGCCTTCGACTTCATCGCCAAGCCCTACTCCCCCGCCAGGATCAGTCTTGCCGTGGAACAGGCTATCGAAAATAGAGCCCTCAGAAACGAAATCGACTATCTGCGGCGCAACCAGGATGTAACCTACGATTTCGACAGGATAATAGCCCAAAGCCCGGCGATGGGCAAAGTCATCTCCACCCTCAAAAGGATTGCCGATTCGGAAGCAACGATCCTCGTCACGGGGGAAACCGGCACCGGCAAAAGCATGCTCTCCGGAACGGTCCATTTCAACAGCCGCAGACGAACAAAGCCTTTTGTCAAAATCAACTGCGCCAACATTCCCGAGACCCTGCTCGAAAGCGAACTTTTCGGCCATGAAAGAGGTGCTTTCACGGGGGCGGCAAAAACCCGGACCGGACGCCTCGAACAGGCAAACGGCGGCTCGGTTTTCCTCGACGAAATAGGAGAGCTCACCCCCGCCCTGCAGGCGAAACTTCTGAGGGTGCTCGAGGAAAAATCCTTCGAGCGGCTCGGCGGAAACCAGACCATCCGGACGGACATCCGCATCATAGCGGCCACTCACAAAAACCTCGAGGCCAATGTCGAAGCGGGCACTTTCAGAGAAGATCTCTACTACAGGATAAACGTATTAAGAGTTCATCTTCCGCCTTTAAGAGAGAGGTCGGAGTGCATCGAACCCATCTCCAATTTCCTGCTTGAAAAGATCTGCCGCGATCTCAAAAGGAATTTTCCAGCATTTGAGCCCGGGGTAATGGATCTTTTCAGGCGGCATCCCTGGCCGGGCAACGTACGTGAACTTTCAAACACTATCGAAAGGGCGGTCCTGCTCGAAGAAAGCAACCGCATAACCACGGACAGCATCACTCTTTCAGGCTTCTCGCATAAAGCTGAAATTCCCACCAAACCAATAAAAGACCTCGAAACAAGCGAGAAAGACCTGCTCCTCAATGCCCTCGGATTAAGCGACTGGGTCCAGAAAGACGCCGCCGCTCGCCTTGGGGTCACCGCGCGCAAGCTCAACTACATGATTAAAAAGCACGGTATAACCCACAACAGATGGCGCAGAAACAAGTAGGGGCGGGGTTTATCCCCGCCCGCATCGGCCCCTGCGAAGTCCGAGTAGGGTGGGCAAAAGCATAGCGTTGCCCACCATGAAGTTTCGCCGGAAAGCGCCCTTTCCCGCCCAGTGAGGACTAATCGTCGAGGCCTATTCGCCAATCTCCGCCTTGAGTTTTTCAATGTTTGCCCTGGCGAAATCGATGTCCGGATCGAGTTCCAGCGCTATGGAGTAGAGCCGGATGGCTTCACGTTTATGGCCAAGCTCTCTTAGATTGGACCCTATGTTTGCATAGTCTATCGCAGAGCCTGGATCCAAATCGATTGCCTTTTCAAAAGAAGCCATCGATTCTTCGTGTCTTTTGAGCTTAAAATAACAAAACCCCTGCAGGTTAAAGATTTCCTTGAGTTCCGGGTTTGCCTTCTCCGCCAGGGCCAGCGCCTCCAGGGCCTCTTCGTACCTTCCCAAATCCTTGAGGCACGAACCTATGTGGACATGGATGCTCCCGATTTCCCCGGGTTCCGGGGATTGGTCCAGGGCGCGGGTAAAAAGGGCGAGGGCAGCCTCCACGTCTCCTCTTAACTCGAGGGTGTGGGCAGAAAAGAAACTCAGGTCGTAACGGGGGCCAAAGGTTGAAAGAAGCCGGTCCATCTGCCGGACCAGCTCATCGCCCTCAAGAGACCTCAACATGGTTCGCGCGGCGTGCTGGGCAAAATCGGTATTGCGGGTGTGGTCCAGGAAGTGAGCACCGGGGACGATCGTGTAGACGGCCGGGACCTGCAGCCGGGGATGAGTGACGTTTACCGCCAGGACCTCGAGGCCTGTTTTGGAAAGAGCGGCCACACACCTCTCGATTTCCACCCGCATATTGTTGTCGTCAAGATTTGGCAGATCCCGAACCGGTCTTTTTCCGTCGCTTTTCATCATGTATGCTGCTTCTTCGAGGCTCGCATACTTGGGCAGCGTGGGTCTGTAGGAGGTGCGGCTCTGGAAATCGCCCGCAAGCTGCGCCGTCTCGGTCAGCGCGCGGCAAAGAGATTTTTCGGGGTTCGAGGTGGTCCCGGCGGTAAAGACGATTTCGCTGCTTTCCGGAAAAGTGGACGGATCGTAGGCCAGGGCGGCAACCGTCGGCACCCCGGTGTCAAGCGAGATGTCGCGCAGGAACAACTCGATTCCATTTGCCCGGAACTTGTCCACGAGTTCTATCGCCGCCGGGTCCCGAAGGGAATCGATATCGATTTCCGGGGTGATCGTCATGTCGTTGCTGACAATCGAGCCGACATGCCTTTCAACCACTTCGCACAGCCCCTGGAGGATCGCTTCCTCGAGGGTGTTTCCGCTGGCCGGCCCGTTATATTCGTTTATCGTGTAGAACCAATCGATCGGAACCCACTGCTCGCGCCCGAGGGTGAGGTTTCTGGCCTTAACCCACCGAAGCGGCAAATCCTCCAGGAACCGGAGGCACAATTCCGGGTCGGTCCCGGTGTCATAGACCGATTTTTTCAGGTCCTCCACCGAAACCGCGAAGTCGTCGAGTTCCCTGTACTTCAAAGTTGGAAAGGGAAACTGCTCGATGAACGAAAAAAAACTGAAACGCTCCATGAGTTCCATAAGCGCGCTGGCTTCGGATTGCTCGGGAGTGGCGCCTTTGCCCATCTGCTTTTTCGTCCCGATAAGCCGGGTCGCGTCTTCGCCGCAAAGGCTTATAAACACGGGTATGCCAAGCCTGCCGGTATCTATTCTTACCGTCTTTGCGAGAACATCCATATCCAGCCGGGACAAACGCTCCCGCACCCATAGAATCGTCTCACCGGGCGTCCTGGTCTTGTCCTGGTCGTGGCTGTACTGTTTAAGACTGTCTTTTATCTCGATATTTGAATTCAAAAGGGTCACTATCGACTCCGCTCACTTGACAGCCGCTTCGTCTTCCTGCTCTTCGCTTTTGCGAATCAGGTCAAGGAGCTGGAAAGCGGCGTGGGATGAAAGGTAGATACGGGGCATGCCCTTTATTTTATTGAAATCCTGAACGCTTTTCGGGCGCTGGAGAGCGATCCTGATAAGTGTCTCGTTGGTAAGGATCCTGAAGGGGGCGCGGTCACGGCGCCGGGCCTCTTTTTCCCTGAACAGGTAGAGTGCTTTCAGAATGCGCTTTCCGGCAACGTCCAGGGATTGCGCTCCGTAGATGTGTAAAAAGTCGCCGGGACGGAAATTTTTCTTCGATATCTCCTGCAGGCAGAGCTTTTCGAATGCCTCGCGGGCCGGGCCGAGAAGCTCTTTTTTTTCGAGTTCCTCAACCAGCCGGTGCCTGAGCGGAATGAGAAAGTGCGTGTCGAAGCGGGCATATTCGATCTGCTCGACTTGAAGAGGGCGCTTTGCCCAGTCGTAGCGCTGCCATTTTTTGTCAAGACTTATGCCAAAGTGCTCGAAAATAATCGGTGCAAGCCCGAGTTGCTTATACCCCAGGATTTTCGCGGCGATCGAAGTGTCGAAGACATTTCGCATCACGAATTTGAAATCCCGCTTGAGTCCCGCGATGTCATTTGGAGCCGCATGGAAGATTTTTTCCACGTCGGGGTTTGAGAGTACTTCCCCGAAACCCTGTATATCGCCGACCGAAAGAGGGTCTATGATATAATCTTCTTCACTGGTCGACACCTGTATCAGGCAGATACGGTTGAAGTAGGCGTGGAAACTGTTTGACTCCGTATCGACTGCGACGTGAGTTGATTTTTCGAGTTCCTGCAGGAATTTTGAGAAATCACTCCGGTCTTTGATCAGAACTACGCTGTTCAATTCCATGATGCAGGTTTTCCGCCTTTTTCTCCTATGTTAATCTTGGAACAGGAAAATGAGGCCGAGATGAACAAACGCAAAGCCAAAAACCTCGCACCAATGCGCCGGTCCACACGGCATGAGCCGCCTTCAGATTTCTATACTCCGTTTCAGGAGTTAGATCAACTGTTTGCTGCTCAGAAAAACGCGGACAAGGCCCCGCTTATTACGCCGGCTCGATAACATTTTCGTCCATGAGCCAGTCGATGACTTCGCACAGGGGCAGACCGACCACGTTGGTGTAGGAGCCTTCGACCGCGCGCACCAGGAACGCACCCGCACCCTGGATGCCGTAGCCCCCCGCCTTGTCCATCGGCTCGCCCGTTTTCACGTATGCCTCGATTTCACGCCTGGAAAGGGGCTTAAAGCTTACGCGCGTTACAAAAGACCCGGTCCTGCGGGCCTTGCCGCCCGGCCCGATAAGGCACACGCCCGTAATCACCTCGTGATCCCTGTTGCTCAAAAGCTCGAGCATGCGGACCGCGCCCGCGCCATCCGAGGGCTTCCCGAAGATTTGGCCTTCGCTTACGACTATGGTGTCGGCGCCAAGGACAAAGGCGGTGGGGTGAGAGGCAGAAAGGACTTGGGCCTTCAGGTGCGCGCATTTTTCGGCGACCGGCGCCGGACCTTCCGGGCCAAACCGCCCGTCCCGGGGGCCAGGCTCGTCTATCCCGCTGGGACACGCCCGAAAAAAAAGACCGGCCGACTGCAGCAAAATCTTTCTTCTCGGGGATTCCGAAGCCAGAATGAGCGGCTGAAGCATCCTGAACATGGACTATGCCAGGGCCAGCATGCGGTCGAGGGCAACTTTTGCGCCCGCCTTTATCTCGTCGGCCACCCGCACCACGTTCAGGACACCCGGGTTTTCGAGTGTTTCGAGCAGATTTTCAAGATTTATCCTGGACATGCTGGTGCACAGCGATCGGTGCAAAGCGATAACTTGTCTGTCCCGATATTCCGAGGCAAGCCGATCGATCAGGTTTATTTCCGTCCCGATGACTATTGTCGACCCGGCCGGCGCCTCTTTTACGTATTTTTCCATGCGGCTGGTCGACCCGCAGGCGTCGGCCAGCGCCACCACTTCCCGCCGGCATTCGGGATGCACGATTATCCTGGCATCGGGAAACTGTGCACGTTTTTCCCGGATATGGTCGCAGGTGAACCTGGCGTGAACCAGGCAGTAGCCGTCCCACAAAACCAGCCTGGCGCGCCTTAGAGCGTCCGGGTCGTTTCCGCCAAAAGGCTTGTCCGGCGACCAGATAACCATCTGGTCCTCAGTCAGCCCGAGATCGTGGCCGGTGTTGTGACCAAGGTGGGTGTCGGGAAAAAAGAGGATCTTTTCCCTTTGCGAAAACGCCCACTGGAGCGCTTTGACCGCGTTGGACGAAGTGCACACGAGCCCCCCGTTATCCCCGCAAAAGGCTTTGAGCCCCGCATCCGAGTTCATGTAGACCACGGGGGTTATGGAACCCTTTCCGGAAATCGATTCGAGCTGCTCATAGGCCGATTTCACCGTTTTTGTTTGAGCCATCTCCGCCATCGGGCACCCGGCCTGCTCGTCGGGAATCTGTACTACCTGGTCGGGCTGGGCGAGAATCGCAGCGCTTTCCGCCATGAAGTGCACGCCGCAGAACACAATGTAGCGGCATTCCCGATATTGGGAGGCTTTCCTTGAAAGCTCGAAAGAGTCTCCCACAAAATCTCCCAGCGCGACAATCTCTTTGCTCTGGTAATGATGGGTCAAAATTATTAGCCGACTTCCGAGTTCCCGTTTTTTCGCCCTGCATAACAATACGTAACAACTGAACCAGTAGATGACAGACAAAACCATCAATTGCCGTAAAAGTACCTACCCACCCAGCAAAGATACTTTCCCCAAATTGCTGGTAGACGCGCAGAGCCCGTTGGCAACGATGGAACGCCGTCACCTGCGTAGCGCCGCCTTCAGCAGGTCAGCGGTGACATCGCCTCCGTCAATGGCGAAGATGTGTCCCACGGTTGCCCGTCCCCGCCAGCAGCAACCGCCCCGCCGTCAAAGGCTAGCCCATACACCAAATCCTCATGCGAGTCCCCAAATCCGTGCCGGCGAGCCATCGGGCGCAATTCGATAAATTTCCGACCCGCCCACTCCAGCCCCCCGGGCTGGGAATGTTAATCACCATGGGCGGGGTCGCCTGCCTCACATTCGCCCCGGCCTCCTGGTCGGCGCTCCGCCGCCTGGAGTCTGCCGGACGGGCGATCGCGCACCCCCAAAACTTGAGCCTGAACCCCGTTTCTCTCCCACCCCGGCCGCATAAATATTCCCATCCTGATCGATGGCGACGTAGGCATCCTCCTTTCTTCGGAGTGCGCTGTAAGAGACACCTGCTCGTTCGGCGAAATCCTATACACCAGGCCGCTGCTGTCCGCCCCCGCAAAGCCAGATTTCCCTTCTTGTCGAAAGCCAGGACGCGGATGTGGGATTCATCACTCTTAAAAAAGACCCCGAATGCTCGCCCTTGGCAGTCACGCGGAAGATCTGCCCCGGCTCTCCCGGTGGCCGCATACAAATTGCCGGCCTCATCAAAAATCAGACCTTCAAATATATTTGGTGCCGGATGATATATAAACCTACGAACTCCACTCCGCTGCCGCCTTTTCTTTCTGCCCAGCGCGACGCTCAAGTTGTAAATCTTGCGCATCCGGATTGGTAGCGGTGAAAATGGCCCCGCTCTTGTCCACTGCCAACGCCTGCACCTGCAATTCCTGCGGCTCAAAAATCACCGTGGACTTCCCCTCGGGCGTGATCCTGTAACCCGCGCCGGCGACCCCGCGGCGGC
>CAWEZA010000052.1:0-31593 GCA_963813125.1 uncultured delta proteobacterium
TCGTGAGTTTCCGGCAGGCCTGCGTGAAAGGATATAGAAAAGGGTCTATGATCGGTTGAAAATTCCACGAGGAAGGGAAAAAGGCCGATGAAACCCGAGAAAAATTCCGAATCACAAGCCAAGATGCTGGCGGTCACTGTCTTATTTGATCAATGGAGGAGTACTCGCAAGAAAAGAGACCGCATTCCGGAAAGCTTATGGGAAGCCGCGGTAGAGCTGTCCACATCCTATTCCACCTGTCAGATCTCAAAAGCACTCAGGTTAGACTTCAATGAACTCAAACGGCGGATTCATGGTCGCTCGCACAGGGCGGCGCCCCCGGAGTTTGTGGAGTTGAAAGTCGAGAGACTGTTCTCCACGGGCCAATGCCTCATCGAGGCCCGATCCCCTGCGGGATATGAACTCAAAATCCAAACCGCGGCCGCACTGCCGCCCGAGTGTATGCAGTTGCTAAGCTTTTTTCTGGACCATGGTCGATGATCCAGATAACTCCCCAAATGCGCATCCTCGTTTGCGTGGAGCCTATCGACTTTCGTAAGGGTATTGATGGATTGTGCAGTGTGTGCCGTAGGGCGCTCAATACCGATCCGTTTTGTGGCGCCCTTTTCGTTTTTCGTAACAAAACAAAGACCGCCCTGCGTATTCTTGCCTATGACGGCCAGGGGTTCTGGATGTGCCATAAAAGGCTGTCGAACGGACGAATCAATCAATGGCCCAACAGCCCCCGCATCGACGCATTCGAGTTGCAGTCTTTGATTTGGAACTTTAAGCCCCCGGAGGGTTCTGTTAAATTTTTTAAAAAATTATCCTGATCCAGCGAAAAATGCGTGCGTTCCATTCCTTTTGGTGGTAGGAAACGCCGCATGGAAAAGGTTCTGAGCTATAGAGGAAAGAGTGTCTCGCGGGGAGATGTGGACTTCATCCGATCCCTTATTGCTGAAAACCCCGGCGACACTCGTCGCAAGCTCTCCGTGAAGCTGTGCGAGGCATGGAACTGGGTGCAGGCCAACGGAGAACCGCGCGACATGGTTTGCCGCTCTCTCATGCTTGAGTTGGAACGGGCGGGACTTATCGAGCTTCCACCCAAAAAATTCAATCCCCCCAACCCACTGGTCGTTCGCAGAAAACCCGACCCGGCCCTTATCGATCAAAGCACCATAGAGGGAACTCTACACGGGCTTCCCGGACCGGTTATCCGCCAGGTACGCCGGGGCCCTTTCGAGAAGCTGTTCGGCGGCCTTATTGAACAACATCACTACCTGGGTTACTGCCAACCAGTCGGAGAACATCTCAAATATCTCATAACAATGGATGATCGTCCCATCGCCTGCTTTAGCTGGTCATCGGCGCCTCGTCACATCGGGTGCCGGGACCGTTTCATCGGGTGGTCGCCCGAAATGCGCAAGAAGAACATCCATCTCATAGCCTATAACTCCAGGTTTCTCCTTTTGCCCTGGGTGCGAATCCCGCATCTTGCCTCACATCTTTTGGGCAAAATTGCAAGAAGGATATCCCGGGATTGGCAGGAGGTCTATGGCCATCCCCTCTATCTATTGGAGACCTTCGTTGATACCGAACGCTTCAAAGGGACCTGCTACCGGGCTTCCAACTGGATACACCTGGGACAGACCACGGGACGGGGCATAAAGGATAAAACCCATAAGAAAAACCGCTCGATCAAGGACGTTTGGGGCTTTTGTCTCGATGCAAAATTCCGGGAGAAGCTATGCCGTTAAAACCTCCCAGAGTAGAGATGGACAGGCAACGGATAGAAGGTTTTCTCCAGAGGGCCGAAAAGAGCCTTAATCCTGAGGATTTTGCCTTCGTCTCGGCCCTTGTGGGGAGCATAGTCTTTCTGGGTGGCTTGGTCGAAAAGAAGTCAAGCGCCATTGCGCGGCTGTTGCGATTGGTCTTCGGTTTCAAGACGGAGAGTTCCAGGCAAATATTGAAGGAAGGACCAGCGGATATCCCCCGGTCTGAACGGCTCCCCGCCAAAGGACACGGCAGAAACGGGGCACAAGCCTATCCAGCAGCGATGCATATCCCTGTACCAAATGAAGATCACAAGAAGGGAGACCGGTGTCCCGAGTGTTTAAAGGGGAAGCTCTATCCGATCAGCCCGGAGACTCTTATGCGCTTCTTCGGGACCGCTCCCATCCAGGCAGCGGTCTATCTTCTTCGAGAAACTGCGGTGCAACCTTTGCGGTCAAATCTTCACTGCGGAAAGGCCTGCCGAAGCCGGCGAGCAAAAATATGATGAGACGGCAGCCGCCATGATAGCGGTCACAAAGTATGGCGGAGGACTACCCTTCAACCGCCTGGAAAAGCTCCAGGACAACTGCGGCATTCCACTTCCCGCATCCACCCAGTGGGATATGGTAAGCGAGAGCGCCGAGAAGCTCAAGCCGGCCTATGCGGAACTTGTGCTGCAAGCCGCCCAGTCTGACATCTTCTTTCATGACGACACGACCAACAGAGTCCTTTCCTTGAACAAGGGCGGCGCAACGGAGGGCAGACCGAAAGAGAGAAAAGGCATTTTTACAACGGGGATCGTGTGTGAGTCCGAAGACAAAACGATAGCCTGCTTCTATACAGGACACAAACACGCTGGTGAAAACCTGAGCGATCTTCTCAAACAGAGGGTCTCGGAACTCTCTACCCCGATCCAAATGTGCGACGCTCTGTCCAGAAACATGCCTGAAAACCTCAAAACCATTATTTGCAACTGCCTGACACATGGCCGCAGAAACTTCGTCGCCGAGATAAATGCCTTCCCGGAACATGCCCGACACGTGATCGAGGCCCTTGCCAAGGTCTACCATCATGACGCCATCGCCAAAGAGCAGTGCATGTCACCCGATGACAGACTCGGGTTCCACCGGGAAAAGAGCGGGCCTTTGATGGACGGATTGAAAAACTGGATGGAAGCAGAGCTGCGTGAGAAAAGAATCGAGCCGAACTCAGGTATGGGGAAGGCCTTCGAATACATGTTGAAGCGATGGGAAAAGTTGACGCGTTTTCTGATGGTCCCAGGTGCTCCCCTCGATAACAATATCTGCGAAAGGGCAATAAAGGTGGCAATCCGCCACCGGAAGAACTCGCTGTATTATCGGACCCAGAGAGGTGCATGGGTAGGAGACCTCTTTATGAGTTTCATTCACACCTGTGGCCTCATGGGTGTCAATGCTTTTGAATATATAACAGTTCTTTTGCGCAATGCCGATAACCTTGCAGCCGATCCAGGCCGGTGGATGCCGTGGAACTATAAACAGACACTATCGGAAATGCCTCCATGAGGCCTGCCTCCGGCGCCCGTCATAAAAATCCAACCGATCCCCTGCCTGCATTGCCGGCCAACACCGACTTCCGTCTCTTTTTCCCCTGACATTTAAAAAATCCTCAGGGTCAAAAAATCTCCATCTACCCAAGCTTCCCGGAAAACGCACAATGAGCTCGGCAAAATAGAAGGAATCGTAAAATCCCTTGCCGGTTCGGCATGGATCGTTCCGGCACTGGTTGCGCCTACGGTGGAAAACCTCGGGCGCGCAAATTCGACCCTGGACAGATACAATGCGGCTCTCAATGCCTCCGTGAGTTATCTCATGGATAAGACCGGGCTGACTGTTGCATCTTCCAATCGTAAGGCTCCGGACAGTTTTGTCGGCCAATCCTATCGCTTTCGTTCTTATTTCACAGAGGCTGTAAGAGGACATTCAGGACACTATTTTGCCCTTGGGGTTACCTCTTTAAAAAGAGGGTTTTACGCGAGTTTCCCTGTGACCGGTCGCGATAACTCCGTCCTGGGAGTTGTCGTGATTAAAACAAATCTCGATAGACTTGAAGCACAATTTAGCCATGAGCGTTATTGTTTTTTCGTTAGTCCCCAGGGCATCGTTTTTCTTTCCAGCAAAGCCGATACGCTTTTGAAAAGCCTCTGGCCCTTACAACCCGGTGTCGAGAGTGAGTTGGTTGCCTCCAGGCAGTTTGGCAGCGGGCCGTTCGAGGCTCTCCTGCCAAAGGAAGTCAGGGGGGGGATGGAAGTGCGTCTGCTGGGGAAAGATTATCTGGCTTCACGCAAGTTCGTCGGCCGGTATGGATGGTCGATTGTGACCCTGGCTCCGCTTGAGAGGATCGTGATCTATAAGTCGATTGGCGCTATTTTGACGGTAGTTGTCTTGCTTTTGCTTATGATACCCCTCAGCTTGACTTATCAGACCATTAAATCCGCCGGGGCTCTGCGCAAGACCGAGGAACGGTTTGAGCAGGTGGCGCAAAGCTCCCAGGAGTGGATATGGGAGGTGGACCGGGAGGGTAAGTATATCTATTCAAGTCACGCCGTAAAAAGCATCCTGGGTTATGAACCGGAGGAATTAATCGGGAGACTCTGCAGGGATTTCCTGGTTCCTGAAGACAAAGACGAACTCGCGCAAGGGTTTAGAGGTTACTTCGACAGGAAGGAGATATTTTTTCGTGTCGTCTGCAAGCACGTGCATCGCAGTGGGCATCACGTCTTTATCGAATGCACCGGCTCTCCTTTGTTGGATACTCAAGGAGAGGTCGCGGGCTATCGCGGCACTAACCGCGATATCACCGAACGTAAGCAGGCGGAAGAAGAAGTGGAGAAGAGCCGGGAAAAGTACAAGGCATTTTTTGAAACATCGAGAGATTGTGTTTTCATCACTTCCACGGATGGCCGATGGATCGATTTTAACGAAGCTGCTGTAAAGCTCTTCGGGTACAACGATGGAGGCGAACTGCGAAACACTCCAATATTAAGCCTGTATGAAAGCGAACTTGATAGGGAGAAGCACCTCGCTGCAATAAGGGAAAAAGGGTTTAGTCAGGACTATAGAGTGAATCTGCGAAAGAAGGACGGCAGCATCATCAATGCTCTCATCACCTCGGTTCCAAGAAAAGACGAATATGGGACGATAATTGGTTATCAGGGAGTAGTCAAGGATGTAACGAAAGAAAGGATGCTCCAGGAGCGTTTGTTCCGCGCGGAGAAGATGGAGGCCCTTGGCATGCTGGCGGGTGGTGTGGCCCATGATCTCAACAATGTCCTTGGCATCCTGATCGGTTACTCGGAACTGCTTTTTGAGCGGATTGATGAATCAAATCCGGCCCGGTCTCATCTCCTGCGTATTAAACAGGCCGGTGAAAGAGCCGCCGAAATCGTTCAGGACCTTCTTACCCTGGCAAGAAGGGGGGTCCCTGTTGTCGAGGTGTTCAACCTGAACAAGGTAGTTGAGGACTATCATAGGACACTGGTGTCTGAAAAGCTTCGATTATCCTATCCCGGTGTCAGGGTGGAGACTTGTCTCGATCCGGATCTTTTAAATATCCAAGGTTCTCCCGTTCACCTGGGCCAGACGCTCATGAACCTGGTTTCCAACGCTGCTGAAGCGATGCCCGGTGGTGGGGTTTTGACCATCGGAACTGAGAACCGCTATCTGGACCTGCCGGTCGCGGGATACGATGAGGTCCGGGAAGGAGACTACGTTGTTTTATCGGTCTCCGACACGGGTGACGGAATATCCCCCGCCGATCTGACGCACATCTTCGAACCGTTTTATACAAGGAAGATTATGGGGAGAAGCGGAACCGGGCTGGGACTGTCTGTGGTTTGGGGTACGGTGAAAGATCACCATGGCTATGTTAACGTGGAGAGCGAGGAAGGCAAAGGGACTACCTTTAGCCTTTATTTCCCGATTACACGGAAGGAGGTGTCTGAGAAGCATGTTTCCGCAGCCGCTCTTGAATACATGGGCAACGGTCAAACCATACTGGTGGTCGATGATGTGGAAGGTCAGCGTGAGCTGGCGAGTCAAATGCTGACAAAGCTCAATTACCGCGTGCAAACCGCGGCCGGCGGCGAGAATGCGATTGAGTACCTGAAAACACATGCGGTCGATTTGATTGTTTTGGATATGATTATGGACCCCGGTATGGACGGACTGGATACCTACGCCAAAATACTCAAAATCCATCCCCGTCAGAAGGCGATCATTGTGACTGGTTTTGCCGAAACAGGACGTGTACAAAAAGCGCAGGAACTGGGAGTGGGAAGCTACCTCAAAAAGCCCTATGTGTTGGAGAATCTGGGGTTGGCGGTAAGGGAAGAACTCGCCTCGGCGAGATGATCTTGCTCCCATGCATGAAGGGGCTTGGGCTAAACCCAAGGGTGCGGATCTTGCCCCTTATCTGTGCAGCTGGGCCACCGAATGTATTTTGACTTCCAGTTCCAATTTCCCGGCCAGGCGGTCGGACTGCACCTCAAGATCGTAATGGGTCTGAAGGTTCATCCAGAACTCCGGCTCGATTCCAAAATAGCGCCCAAGGCGCAGGGCGGTATCGGCTGTAATAGCGCGTTGTCCATGAACGATCGCATTAATCCGCCGAGGATCGACTCCAATATCCCTGGCTAGAAGGTATTGGCTTATTCCCATAGGGATCAGGAAGTCTTCTTTTAAAATTTCGCCTGGATGGACAGGCGCCATTTTCTCTTCGATCATGATTTCCTCTCTCTTTCTAATGATAATCCGCGATCTCGACGTCATATGCATTTCCTTCGCGCCACCTGGGGATTATGTTCCAGTCCAGGCAGGTCACATAGCCAAGCTCGGCCTGCAACGCGCATGGAAGACCGCAGAACCGATGTCCTGTTTCCGGCTCCCAGTGTCCCCTGGCCTGCTGTTCAGACCTACACCGTTATCCCGCTAAGCCACTCTTCCAGTTTCACAGGAAGCTTTGACGACCAGAACAGCTTCTGGAAATGATAGCCGTATATCTCCATGGTGATTATCTCGCCGAAGGCGTCATTGTAGTTGGCGAAAGCTTTTCGCAAGAGTTTCCAGTAATAATTCCTGGACTTGTTATCGACAATCCCCAGGTACCAGAGCGAGCGGGCGAAGGTCATCAGGTCATTGTTCTGAAGGTAGGTCCTGGCCCTCGGGTGATAGGTGCGAAGAAAAGCAAGCATCCGGTTGTAATACATTTCCGGGGAATATACGCTGTTCATGACCCACCGGTAGCCCTCGATTATCCTGGCGCGATCCATCCTGGTGATGAAATTAAGAGAGCCTTGCACGTCTGCATTGTCGCCGGAAGACTTGAAGAGCATTCTTCCCTCTTCTTCGAGGCGGGTGTGGAGCCGCGTGCCGGGGATCGCCGTCAGCAACCCGATCATGGCGGTTACGATTCCATTTTTCTGGATGAAGTTCACCTGCCGCTGGAAGACGTCGGGCGGATCGCTGTCGAAGCCGATTATAAAACTGCCCATTACGGCCAGTCCGCTCCCCTGAATCGCACAGACCGATTCCGAGAGGCTGCGCCTCAGATTCTGCGCTTTGCCGCATTCCCTCAGGGCGTCCTCGATAGGAGTTTCGAGGCCGAGAAAGACTCTATTGAAGCCGGCTTGCACCATCAGGCTCATCAGCT
Source organism: uncultured delta proteobacterium (assembly GCA_963813125.1). GTDB lineage: Bacteria > Desulfobacterota > Syntrophobacteria > Syntrophobacterales > Syntrophobacteraceae > SbD1. The sequence continues at coordinate 7,441 of CAWEZA010000052.1, forward strand.
CCGGGTCGTCGGCCAGGTTCACCGATGCTTCCGTATAGCAGTTGAGGCGGTGCGGCTTCTGCCTCTGCCATGAAATGATGACCTTGAGAAGGCTTTTCACCTTCTCTTTATTGCCGATGAAGTTGTCATCGACGATAAAGACCGATCCGCGCCAGCCCCGTCCATAGAGCGCATCGAGTTCGGCCGCCACCTGTTCGTTTCGTTTGAGCCTGGGCACACGCCCGTTCATCACGATCACGTCGCAGAATTCGCAGTTGAACGGACACCCCCTGGAATACTGGACGGACATTGAGACATAGTCGTTGAGATTTATGAGTTCCCACATGGGTATGGGCACAACGTCGAGCTCGGGGAACCCCGAGGCGGCGTAAGACCTCTTAAGCCGACCCTCCTCGATGTCTTTTGCCAGCCTGGGGATAAACCGCCTCGGCCTCCCCGAAAACCATGGAGTCCAAACCCGCGAAGTCGTCCGGGTAGGCCTTGAAAAGAGGTCCGCCTCCCACAACCCTTACCCCGAGCCGGCGGCAGCGCTGCGCCACCTCCCCGGTGGAGTCCTTTTGGGCGATCATGGCGCTTATGAACACGTAGTCCGCCCACAGCAGGTCTTCATCCCGCAGTTGTCTCACGTTTAGATCTACCAGCCTTTTTTCCCACGAACCGGGCAGCATCGCGGCCACCGTCAAGGCTCCGAGCGGCGGGAAAGCCGCCTTTTTTCGCACCAGCCTCAAAGCGTGTTTGAAACGCCAGAACGTCTCGGAAACCATCGGATACACGAATAAAATCTTCATTCGGTCACCTCTATGGCAAGCGGGAACTGTAGCGAATTCACTATAGTGGAGTTTATAGCCGCAAAAGCCCGCGGTCAACGGCCATGCTCCGAACTCACAATTTATGGCCCCGGATTTTTGTTTTCTTGTGGACAACTCGTCTCATTTTGGTTACTTGCAAGATCTTCATGTACCGCAAACCTATCGCCACGGAGGATTTCGAGCTGATGGCTCTTGTTGTGCAAAAGTATGGCGGGACTTCGGTCGCAAACGCCGAAAGAATAAATGCTGTGGCCCGGCGGGTGCTGGCGAGGAAAAATGCCGGCGACCAGATCGTTGTGGTCCTTTCTGCCCGCGCCGGTGAAACCGACCGGCTGATCAGGCTGGGAAAAGAGATCTGCGCTTCCCCCGACCCCCGCGAAATGGACGTTCTGCTCTCCACGGGCGAGCAGACGACCATAGCGCTTTTTTGCATCGCCGTTAAGGCGATGGGGGCCGAGGCCGTGTCCATGACCGGATACCAGGCGGGGATAATGACCGACGGCCAATTCGGCCAGGCGCGTATAAGCTGGATACAGCCCCAGCTCATGCTCGATCAACTGCGTGAAGGTAAAATCGTGGTTGTGGCCGGGTTTCAGGGATATGACGACGAAGGCAACATTACAACTCTTGGCAGAGGCGGGTCGGATACCACGGCGGTGGCCCTGGCCGCGGCGCTCGAGGCGAGCGTGTGCGAGATATACACCGACGTCGAGGGGGTCTACACCGCGGATCCCAATATATGCCCCAATGCGCGCAAGCTCGACAGGGTAAGCTACGAAGAGATGCTGGAGATGGCGAGCATGGGGGCAAAAGTCCTGCACCTTCGGTCGGTCGAATTCGGCCTCAACTACAATGTGCCCATAATGGTGCTTTCTTCGTTTACGGACGCCCCGGGCACCCTTGTCTCACGGGAGGATGAAACCATGGAAAAGGTGGTGGTTTCCGGAGTTACCTGCAATAAAAACGAAAGCCGGGTTACGATCACCAATATTCCCGACCAGCCGGGAATAGCCGCGAAAGTCTTCCGGCCCATCTCGGCCGCAAAAATAAACGTCGACCTCATTGTCCAGGGCGCAAGCGGCGTCCCCGGCAGGGCGCACATTTCCTTTACCGTCCCCAGGGGGTCCTACGACGAGACCATCCGCATCCTTGAGTCCTTAGCGGCCGAGCTTGGCGACTGCCAGGTGGTGGGCGACCCGTTAATAGCCAAGGTCTCGATCATCGGCGTCGGGATGAGGAGCCACAGTGGCGTTGCGACCAAGATGTTTCAAGCGCTGGCCGCGGAAAGCATCAATATCAAAATGATCGCCACCTCCGAGATAAAGGTCTCCTGCATAATCGACGAAATGTACTGCGAATTGGCGGTGAGGACCCTTCACGACGCTTTCGAACTGGACAAAAAACCGGTTTGACAGTGAATAAGTTGAATGCAAACTGATCGACATTACAATCGGAAAGATACGTCATGCAGGTCAAGATCTACGATACAACGCTCCGGGACGGCACGCAGGCAGAGGACTTTAGCTATTCGGTGGAGGATAAGGTTCGTATAGCCCTAAAGCTCGATGACATCGGCATTCACTACATCGAGGGAGGCTGGCCGGGATCGAACCCCAAAGACGTGGGGTTTTTCCGCGAGATCTGCAACTATCAGCTCAAGCAGGCCAGGGTTGCCGCCTTTGGGTCGACCTACCACCCCAGTTCGACCGCTGCCTCCGACCTGAACCTCAAGGCGCTGCTCGATGCCAACACCGAACTGGTCACCATCTTCGGGAAAAGCTGGACGGTGCACGTAAAGGATGCGCTCCACACGACCCCGGAGCGAAACCTTCAGCTCATTTCCGAATCCGTCGCCTATCTCCGGCAGAAGGGCAAGACCGTCTTCTACGACGCCGAACATTTTTTCGACGGGTTCCAGGATGATCCGGAATATGCTCTGGCCACCGTTGGAATGGCGATAGAGGGGGGCGCCGAGTGCGTCATCCTTTGCGACACCAACGGCGGGAGCCTGCCGAGCTTTATCCAGAGCGCCATAAAGGCGGTCAAGGAAAATTTCCCCGGCATCCAGTTTGGAATCCACGCGCACAATGACTCCGATCTTGCGGTTGCCAACTCTCTTACCGCCGTGGAGATGGGCGCGGTCCAGGTCCAGGGGACGATAAACGGGATGGGGGAGCGGTGCGGCAACGCCGACCTGTGTTCCATCATGGCCAACCTTTGCCTCAAAATGGGACATGCGTGCCTTACCGAGGACAACGTAAGAAAACTGAGGCAGGTGAGCCGGTTCATACTGGAAGTGGCTAACGTAACGCCCAACCGGTATCAGCCCTTTGTGGGCCGAAGCGCCTTCACCCACAAGGGAGGCGTGCACATAAGCGCGGTGGCCAAAAACCCTAAGACCTACGAGCATATCGACCCGGCCGTGGTGGGCAACAGCCGGAGGTTTCTCATATCCGACCTTTCCGGGCGCGCCACGATAAAGCAAAAAGCCGAAGAATTCGGCTTCGAGCTCTCCAAGGCCGATCCCGTGGCGATGCAGGTGCTCGAAGAAATAAAGGAACTCGAAAACCAGGGCTTTCAGTTCGAGGCGGCGGAGGCGAGTTTCGAGCTCCTTCTAAACAAGGCCATGGGTAAGAGCAAGAAATACTTCGAACTCGTCGGCTTCCGGGTGATCGATCAGAAGTATAGTGAAAACAAGGAGCCGGTAGCCGAGGCGACCATCCAGATCCGCGTCGGGGGGCAGCTCGAACACACCGCGGCGCTTGGCAAAGGGCCGGTGAACGCGCTGGACAAGGCGCTGCGCAAATCGCTCGAAAAATTCTATCCCGAGTTAAAAAACGTGGAACTAAGCGACTACAAGGTGCGCGTGCTGCCCGAACAGCCGGGCACGGGCGCAAAGGTGAGGGTCCTGATCGAATCTACCGACGGCTCTGAACTTTGGAGCACGGTCGGCGTTTCCCACGACATTATCGAGGCTAGCTGGCAGGCTCTGGCCGACAGCTACAACTTCAAGATGTACAAGGTTGAAAAAGCGGCCCAGCCACTCCCATAGGCGCTTGACTTAAGGCCAAGCGGTGGAAGGATGGGCTTTTGGAGCGGCTTCCAGCCGCGACCATGGCTCTTGTCGCGGCTGGAAGCCGCTCCAAAAGGTCGATTCCCGAGAAGTCCGGATAAATAATAGTTGCCAATGGGACATGAAGCTGATTCTCACGGCTCGTATTTTTTCTTGATTTCTTCCCAGTCCGTTGCAGCGATCTCCCCCATCCTGTAAGCCGCATATCGTGCTTCCGATTCGGCAACCCAACTTTGCTCAATATCATTATCCGGTTTGTCGAGGCTGCGCAGAATCGCCTCGACCAGTTGGATTCGCTCAACGGGTTCGAGCTCGATAGCCTTCTTAGCCAACTGACTGACCGATTCCATTTGTATCATCCTGTTCAAACTCTTTTGGCGAGCGTTTCGGATCGCGGGACGCCCACGTCTCAGGCGTGGACGTCCCGCGATCCGAATCCTGTGGGGGTGCGGGGGGCACAGCTCCCCGCGAATTTGTCTTTCCTCTTTTGGCTCAACCCGCCATCAAACCCGGTACGCTCAAACTTTTTTCGCCTCTACGAGCCGTGCGAAATGCTCGAACGAGCGGTCATAGCTCTTCTCGGCGACGGGGGGAAAGCAGCACCCGGGCAGCTGCCTCATCTTCAGGTGATACTCGATGCACTCGCAGCAGATGCCGTTTTTGGGGCATCCCGAGTAGGTGCACGCGCATCTCGTGCTGTTTTGTTCTTTTTTGCATTCCATTTTATCACTCATCCTCATCGCTTTTATTCGAACGTTTTCCGCAGTCGATCCCGTATTTTTTGACCTTGTAGTGGATGGCCCGGCGGCTTATTCCCAGAAGATTGGCCGCGTCCTTTTGCACGAAGCCTGCCTGCTGCAGGGCGCGTAAAATCGCATTTCGCTCGCTTTCCTCAAGCGAGAGTGCCGAGGTGTCGCCCGCGTGCGCATGATTTTTCAGCGGCTCTTCGGGAAGCCCCGAGAGGCACAGGTCGCTTTTGTGCAACACGCTGTCGCGGCACAGGACTACGCCCCCTTCCAGTGCATTTTTTAGTTCCCTCACGTTCCCCGGCCAGGGGTATTCGGAAAGGTACCTGGTGGTTTCCGCCGGCAGCTTGACCTGCGGCAGGTCGTGAGTCTTGCAGAAGTTTTCCACAAAATACTGCGCAAGGCCCGGGATATCCTCGCGCCGATCCCTTAGAGGCGGAATCTTCAAAGTCACCACGCGGAGCCTGTAATAGAGGTCCTCGCGAAAAGTGCCCGAGATGACTTCCTCGCGGAGGTCGACGTTTGTGGCCGAGATAACCCTGCAGTTGACCGAGATCTCTTTGAGGTCTCCTATCTTCCTGATCTTCTTGTCTTCCAAAAATCTCAGCAGCCTCACCTGCATGTCATGGGAAATATTGCCGATCTCGTCGAGAAAAAGGGTGCCCTTGTCTGCGGCCTCTATCAACCCCTTCTTGTCTTTGATGGCGTGCGTAAATGCCCCGCGGACATGGCCGAAAAGCTCGCTTTCCAGCAGCCCGCTTGGCGTTGAGCCGCAGTCCACTACAACGAAGGGCTGCTCGCGGCGCGGCCCCCTCTGGTGGAGCAGATGGGCTATCCTCTCCTTGCCCACACCACTTTCGCCGAGGAGCAGAACGTTAACGTCACTTCTGGCGATGCGGTCGACCAAATCGTACAATTCGCGCATGGCCGGGCTCTTGACGCCCCATAGCGATTCGCTTAAGGGCGGGAGCGAATCGAGCTGTTGCCTGGACGTGTGTTTCCTCAGCACCTCCTGGACTTTCGAGACCAGCTCCCGGCCATTGAACGGTTTTGTGAGGTATTCGACCGCTCCGGCCTTCATCGCCTTAACGGCACCGGGAATCGTCCCATAGGCGGTAAGGAACATGACGGGCAACCCCGGATAGATCTGCTGGGTGGCGGAAAAAAGGTCCATGCCTCCCAGGCCGGGCATCTTCACGTCGGTAATCATCAGGTCCACCGGACCGGCTTTAAGGAGGCTCAAAGCCTCCTCGCCTCCTGAGGCGGTCAGGACCCGATAGTCGATCGACGAGAGCCTGGCCTCCAGGACAGCCAGGATATCCCTGTCATCATCAACTACAAGTATTGTCGGTTTGGCGGGCGGATTCATCCGGGCATGCAGGAAATCACGGCGTCATTTCCTGCTTTTTCTCCTCGTATTTGCGGTGTATTTCGTCAAGGGATTTAAGATCGTGGCGCAGTCGGCTGATTTGGCGCCGGGCAAGCTTGAGTTGCGCCCGAAGGGCCTGGACCACCCGTTCCCTCGTGATCACGAGCCTGGGTGAATCGTCATGTGTGGCTCTTTGGCCTAGCGGGCCTCCGGCCCCTTTCTTAATGGCGGCCTGGAGTTTGAGCAGGAAAGGGGTGAGCATCCTCGGGTCTTCCGTACATTTCGATGGCCTGGCCTCGCCGGCCCATCTTTTCCACGTTTCGACCGCACTGTTGTATTCATCTTCGCTGTCGGCCAAAACCAGCCTGGTCGATGCCAGCCCGAAGAGGGCCTCCCGTCTGATATCACCGTTTTTCGCCACGCCGCTCAACATATCGAAGGTGGTTTGCGCCTTCTCGTAGTCGCCCGAGTCGAAAGCCTTCACCGCGTTTTGGAGCGCTTCGAGTTCGACCTCGCGCCGAATTGACTGCGCCATGGCCTGCTTGGTTTCGGCGGCCGGGCAAAATGCAGGCGAAGCGCTGACCATAAGGAATAATACAGGTGCGAAGATGAGGAATTTGCGCCGCGTATGCGTCTTAAAACCCATATTTCAATCTTTCCCATGCAAAGGCAGAGTGAAGCTGAAAGTGCTGCCCCCCCCCGGTTTGCTTTGAAGGCCGATCCGGCCTCCGTGCGCCTCGACGATGTACTTGGAGATACTCAGTCCAAGGCCGACCCCGTCAACTTCTTCCCGGACCCCCGAGGCCCTGTAGTACTTGTTGAAAACCAGGGCCTGTTCCGAATCGGGTATGCCGGGACCCTTGTCGGTGACGGCAAATACCAGAAGAGGCTCTTTCGCCGACTCATCCTGCCTGACCGAGACCAGAATTTCACTCCCGCCGGGCGAAAACTTTATAGCATTTCCGATCAGATTGAGCAAAACCTGCTGCAAATTTTCCGGATCGCAGCAAAATTCGGATATTTCTCCGCAAACATCCGAATTTATGGAAATCTCCTTCGCCTCCGCGGCGGGAACCATCCTGGATATGGCGCCATGAACGAATGCACCCATCTCGATGGGTCTTGGATGGATTTCAACCGCTCCGGCCTCCAGCCGGGATATCTGCATGAGGTGGTTTAGAAGCGTCGTTATGCGCTCCAGTTCACGGCTTGCAATGAGCAGGAAACGCCTTTGTTTTTCGTTTATGCCTCCCATTACCTCTTCGCAAATAAGGTTTACCGATTCGCGGATGGAGGTAAGAGGCGTCCGGATTTCGTGGCTGAGCATCGAGATGAAATCCGACCTCATGCGTTCTTCTTCCGTGAGCCGCGCCGCCATGTCGTTGAATGCGCCCGCAAGATCGCCAAATTCGTCGCTCGAATAAATCCGAATCGGGGCGGTAATGCCTGAGCTCGACAGGGACTTGATTCCACGCCTCAACTCGCGCATCGGGCGGATCATGCCGAAGCTAAATCCGATGATCCCGAGAAGTCCGATCACCAGGGAGGCCAGCACGCCGACGATCCCGTACTCATCGGCCCTTCGGCCGCGGTCGTTTAAGCTTCGGACCATTTCCTCGATCTGCTGCTCGTTGGTCCCACGGGCTTTCTGGATTTGGTCGGCCCATTGGCCTATCATCTCGTCGGTTAGCCACGGAGCGTTCGAATGAACGTAGGCCGCTTCCTGCTTGCTGGAGCCAAACTGCGTCTCGAATTCCCTGTAGAGGGCGTCCCAGGGGTTTTTGCCGTTGTTGGACGCACTGAGCCACAGTATGTTGAACAGGCCTGTTTCGTACTGTTTCAGGCCGTCTCCAAAATACTTCCTGTACTGCTCCTCGTGCATCAGCTCGTATTTTTTCTGGTTTTCCGCCATGGACCAGAGAGCGTCTATCATCAGCTTGGAGGAAGTCGAAATGAGATAGTTACGGTTTACGATATTCTCGGTTATCTTGCCCAGACTTTTGATATTGGCGAAAAGAAGAAGAATGGTCGCGTAAAAGACAAGGCATGCCAAAAGATACCAGGTAAAAAGTTTGACCAGTATTCCGAATTTAATCTTCATCGTCGCTCGGCGACCAGGTTTGGGTCCCGTAGGGGCGGGGTTTATCCCCGCCCGTTTTATTTCGCCGGGGTTGCACCGCTGCTCCCCGATCATCAACCCTTCTCATGGAATGCTTCAACTAACCTACCAGGCAGAGAATGACACCCCTGGAATTCTGGAGTATCTTGGAAGCATGGCTCCCAAGGTGGAAGGGCTTTTTTTCCCGGGTGCTCTTCCTGCCCATTACCACTATGCGGAATTTGTGCGCATCGATTTCACTGAGCAGATCGCGCGCTATGCCTTCGCGTGTCCGCAAAACCGTGGTCTTTACCTTGTGCGGGTCGGCGCCGCGCTCAGCCAGTATATCGCGTCCCCGTGCCATGCAACGCTCGACAGCGCCGGTCCAGTCCGCCCTCCATTTTTCGATCCGGGTTTGCCTCTCCCGCTGTTCGGAATCGCTTAGTATGTGCCCGTCGTCCCAGAATTCGGGAGGCAGGGGCGGGATAACGTGCATCAGGGAATAGCTCAGCCCGGGGCTGTCCACGAAAAACTCCGCCGTGTATTCGGTGAGCGCGCCGCAGTTCGGAGTTCCTTCCATTGCGATGAGCACGCTCATCGAATCATTTAGCGGTGCGTCCACCACCCAAACGACCTTGTCGCCGGCATATTGCGCCACCTTCGCCGAAACGCTTCCCAGCAGCAGCGCCTCGACCTGGCTTCTTCCCCGTCTGCCTACGGCTATCGTGCGGATTCCCTCGATATTTGCCTGCTCGATTATGTCCCGCGCAGGATCGACGCTGTCGATTTTGAGGCGAAGCTCTACGTTGGCCTCAAGGAAACCCGCCTCGGTCAACTTGGCAGAAGATGCATCCAGTACGGACTTTCCCAGTCTTTCCTGCGTATCGCAGGGAAGCTTGCAGCTCTCCGCCACGTCCATGCAGAGGTCTTGCGGAAGAAGAGCCGCGATCTCCAGGACGCAGTGAAAGAGCACCACTTTTATATCGTTCCTTCCCTTTAGCAGGCTGCCCAGCACCGACACCATTTCGAGTCCCTTCCGGGTACCGTCCGCCGCCACAAGTACTTTCTGCATAGCCTTCCCCCTTTAATTCAAGATGAACAGCCAACGTTTGGCTCACTTCTCAATCTAAGAAGCTAAAAGCCACTCAAAAAGGTGTCGATTTGGGCCAGGGAGTGGACGATCCGGCAGGGCGGCAGGCTCTTTATGAAAACCTGTCCGTAGCCTTTCGTGAGCATCCGGATGTCGAAGACGGCTATCACCCCGCGGTCCCCCGAAGAGCGGATGAGCCGCCCTATTCCCTGTTTTAACTGGATTGCGGCCCTCGGCACCTGGTAATCATAGAAACCGTTGCCTCCCTGCCTCGCGATGCGGTCGAGCCTGGAGGCCGTGACCGGGTCGTCTGGAACTTCGAACGGCAATTTGTCGATTATCACACAGCTGAGCGCTTCCCCCGGCACATCGATGCCCTGCCAGAAAGAACTGGTGGCAAAAAGGACCGACTCCACCTTTTCTTTGAATTCCTGGAGAAGAGCGCGTTTGGTCTTCTGACCCTGGACAAGAAGCGGAAAAGAAATCCTGTCCTCCAGTATTTTGTGAACCTCGTGCATGTTTTTGTAGCTGGTAAAAAGCAGGAGCGTGCGCCCGCGGGTCTTTTCAATTATTTCAGCCGCCTCGCCGGCCATCCGGGTGCAAAAGGACCCTTCGTTTGGCGCCGGGAAGCGCGATGGTATGTATGCTATGGCCTGCCGCTCATACTGGAAAGGCGAAGGCACCAATAACTCGCGCCCCCCGGCCGGAACCCCGAGCGCCTTTCGCACAAAGTCAAAAGCCCCGGCCACCGACAGCGTGGCCGAAGTCATCACAACCCCGGAAACCGAGGAGAAGAGACGCTCGTTTAAGATCGGGCCCGATTTCGACCGGCGTCGCTTTAAGGAAAACTCCCTGCTGGGTTACCTCCTGCCAATAGACAAGTGACTGGTCCTTTTGCTCGAGAAGAGATGTCAGGGCCGAAGACAACTCGGCCGCCCGCCGACCGGTGCATGACAGGCTCTCGGCCTTTTCCTCGAAAGGCTTGACAATGGCGGGAAGCTCGCCCAGGGCGTGGACGATCTGGTGGCACGTGGAACCGAAATCACTTTCCGTTTTTTCGGGTTCGAACCGGTAGCGCCCGGCCCCTTTACCTTGCTGGGTGAGGCCGTGCGCAAAAAGACGGCTAAGTACGTCGAGTTGCCTCCCCACGGCCTGGACTGCGCTTAAATCCTGCTTGCCCCCGGTTCCGCAACCCTTCAAAATGTCTCTTGAAAGCTGGGCCAGGGCGAAGCTGCTGAAATGGAGGCCAAAATATTCCCCCGCCACATCCTCCAGCTGGTGGGCTTCGTCGAAGACCACCGCCTCGAATTCCGGGATGACTCCGTCGGAGCCTTTCAGGCGGAGCGCCATGTCGGCGAAAAACAGGTGGTGGTTTACGACCACAATGTCTGCGCGGGCCGCCTCGTTTCTCAACCTGGTCAGGTGGCAGCGCGAAAACTCGGGGCACTGACGCCCGAGACAGTATTCCGAGCTCGAACACACGTCGTTCCAGGCCCGGAAATTGTCGGGCAGCCATTGTATGTCCGAACGGTCCCCCGAATCCGATGTCGCCGCCCATTTCTGAAAGCGTCTAAAAAGTGTGGCTTCCTCCCTGCCCCAAAGCGTCGGCTGATAGCAGAACTCGAGGAAACGGCGCCTGCAAAGATAATTCCTGCGCCCCTTGAGGCAGACGACCTTGAGTTTGGAGTCGATGTTCTTTCTGAGAAACGGGATGTCGTGATCGAGAATCTGGTCCTGGAGAGTCTTGGTGCCTGTAGACACCACTACTTTCTTGCGGCTTAGCATTGCCGGGACAAGATATGCCCATGTTTTACCCGTGCCCGTGCCGGCCTCCGCCATGAGTGTACCGCTTGAACGAAAGGCCTCGAAAACCGCCTGCGCCATATCTATCTGGCCGGGGCGGGACTCGAAGCCCTCTACCTTCGAAGCCAGAATTCCTTCCGGGCCGAAATATTTATCCATCGCCGAGCCACCCGGGCCGGCCTGCGCGGGGCGCGCAGCTTCGGCACGCCTGCCTGCGGACTCTTCTCGTTTTACGTTCACCGACCGCTCACCGTCCACTCTCGATTTCTGATTGATAGGTTACCTTTGCGAGACGCTAAAGCCTCACCTGCTGCGCGGAAATAATGTTCGGGTTGGACCGCAGGGCGTCCAGCGCCTCCTGGGGGGCTTCACAGTCCAGCCTGATTATGGCTATGGCCCTGTCCTCCCCACGGCTTCTGGCCAGGTGCATGTCGGCGATATTTACGTCGAATTTGCCGAGCGTCATGCCTATATGGCCGATGGTCCCCGGTTTATCGTGGTTTTGGACGATGAGGTTTATGCCCTCCAGTTCGGCCTCCAGCATGTAGTCGTTAAGGCGTACCAACCGGACTTCCCGCCCGAAGAAAACAGCTCCCGTGGCTGTAAATTGCATTTTTCCGGGCCCTACCGCCGTCACCGTGATCTCCCCCGTATAGCCCCTGGACTGGGAGGTTGTCGATGAGATAAGCTCTATCTGGCGCTGTTTTAGCAATACCGGCGCGTTTATGAGGTTTACCTTTTCGGACATGATCGGGTCGAGCAGCCCCTTTATTACGCTCTGAGTAAGCGGTTGAGTCGAAATATCGACAAGGTCGGCCCCCCCGTAGGTCACACGCAGTTCCTGCACGGGTCTGCAAAGCTGCCCCTGGAGGCTGCCGAGCCGCTCGGCAAGAAGCATGTAAGGTTTTAGCCGCTCGTAGTCCTTGAGGCTTATCGACGGAAAGTTCACCGCGTTTCGTATCAGTCCCCGCTGGAGGTAGTCAAGGATCTGGGAGGCGATGGCCAGAGAAACGTTTTCCTGCGCCTGCAGGCTCGATGCCCCCAGGTGAGGGGTGAAAATCACGTTGCTCATTTCGAGCAGTGGACTTCCAGTCGGGGGTTCTTTTTCGAAAACATCGAGCGCCGCGCCTGCCGCATGCCCTTTTGCAAGAGATTCGCACAGGGCTTCCTCATCTATCAGACCGCCTCGGGCGCAGTTTATGATCCGCACGCCGGGCTTGGTTTTCGCTAGTGTCTCCCGGTTTATAAGCCGGCGTGTTTCGTCGGTTAGCGGCGTGTGCAGGGTAATGAAGTCCGACGCGGCAAGAAGCTCGTCTAAGGTGGCATACTCGACGCCGAGCGCCGCCGCCGCTTCCGGTGCGATATGCGGGTCGAAGGCAAGCACTCTCATTTTCATCGCAAGAGCGCGTTCGGCGACAATCGCGCCTATTCTTCCAAGCCCGGCAATTCCCAGCGTCTGGTGATAGAGTTCGGTGCCGAGGAACTTTTTCTTTTCCCAAAGCCCGCGGCGCACAGAATCCGTAGCCTGCGGGACGTGGCGCGCGAGAGCCAGCATCATCGCCAGCGTGTGTTCGGCCGCCGCCATGGCGTTGGCCCCGGGCGTGTTCATGACCAGGATGCCGCGTTCGGCCGCGGCTTCCACATCGATGTTGTCCACCCCGGTTCCGGCCCGGCCGATAACCTTCAGCCGATTGGCCCCCTCGATCAAATCGGCGGTGACCTTGGTCCTGCTGCGCACTATCATGGCGTCGTAGCCGGGAAGGGCGGCCTTGATCCCTGCCGCATCCAGACCATCGGGCATGTCCGCCTCGATTCCTCCGGCTGAGCGCAAAATTTTTAGACCGCTTTCATCGAACCCGTCGCAGATAAGAATCTTGAACATCTGTAGTCACCCCCCTCTGCTATGGAGCCTGTCACAGGTTGTATTCTTTAAGCTTTCGCCACAGGGTCGTGCGCGGAATATCGAGCAGCTTGGCCGCCATGCCCTTGTTGTAACCGGTCCTTTCGAGCACTTTGCCGATGTAGCGCTTTTCGAACTCGGCGAGCGGGAGCAGTCCTTCGCCCTCGACGGTGTTGAACTCGAGGCTCTGGATGTCCCGGGGCAGATCGCCCTGCCGTATCAGGTCGCAGTCGGTCAGGGCTACGGCCCTCTCGATGATGTTTTCAAGCTCTCTGATATTGCCCGGAAAAGTGTAGCTCATTAGAATATTAAGAGCTTGCGGGTCTATTGCTTTCACTTTTTTGCGAAAAGCCAGGCTGTATTTTTCGATAAAATGGTCGACCAGAAGCGGAATGTCTTTGCTGCGCTCGCTTAGCGCCGGAAGAGTGATGCTGACAACGTTTAGCCGGTAGAAAAGGTCCTCACGGAAGTTGCCAAGAGCCACTTCATGTTTTAAGTCCCTGTTTGTGGCCGCGATGATGCGTATGTCGAGATCTATGGGGCGAACCGAGCCCACGCGAAGTATGCGCCTGTCCTGAATGACGTGCAGAAGCTTCACCTGCATGGCCGGCGGCATCTCTCCGACCTCGTCGAGAAACACCGTACCCTTCGCCGCCGATTCGAGCAAACCGATCTTGGCCGCCGTGGCGCCCGTGAACGCCCCCTTTTCGTAGCCGAAAAGCTCGCTTGCGATCAGCTCGTCTGTGAAGCCCCCGCAGTTGAAGCATACGAAAGGATGGTTTTTCCTGGGGCTCATCTGGTGGATCGCCCTTGCCACCAATGCTTTGCCCGTGCCGCTTGAGCCCTGCACCAGGATGTTGCAGTCGACCGGGGCGATCTTTTGCACCAACGAGAATATCTTCCTTACCGCGGGGCTTGTCCCGACGATCGTGCTGAGCCCGATCGCCCCCAGGTCGTCCGATCCCTTGAGCGGTCCGCAAAGCGCGGGGTTTTCCCTGCACATGCCGGCCCTGGCGAGCGCGCTTCGGCAAAGCGACCGGATTTCATTTAGTTTCACAGGCTTGGAAACATAATGGTAGGCGCCTTCCTTTATGGCCTCCACCGCGGTGTCTATGCTCCCCTGGCCCGTTATGATGATAACTTCTGTTTCATTTCGAAACGCCTTGCTCTGGGCAAGAATATCCATGCCGTTTGTGTCCGGCAGGTTCAGGTCGCAGAACACCAGGTCGAACGGGGCTTCACGCATCCGCTCCAGATAAGGGTGCCCGTTCGTAAAAGCTTCGACTTCCAGGCCGTCCTTTGAAAGTGCCAGGCTCAGCCTGCGGCAAACGACAACCTCGTCGTCAATTATTGCCACCCGCGCGTGCTGCATTTGTGCTACTTTCCTGTTCCGGCCCCGCCGGTGTCTTTTCCGTTTCGGCAACCGGCAGCCGAACCGTAAAAACAGTCCCTACGCCGATTTCGCTCTTTGCCTCGATCCGGCCTCCGTGCCTTTTTACGATGGAATAGACCACGGCCAGCCCAAGACCTGTCCCCTGGCCCGGGTCCTTTGTGGTAAAAAAGGGCTCGAAGATGTGTTCCAGTGTCTCGGGGTCAATTCCCGTCCCGGTATCCCGGATATCGAAACGCACAAAACCGGGGGGCTCGGCTTGCACCTCGATCGTTATCGTCCCCCCGTTGGGCATTGCATGCAAACCGTTTAACAAAAGGTTGGAGAAGACCTGCTGCAGACTTCTCAGGTTTCCTCGAACCGGCGGCGACACTTCCGGGATTCGCAGGTCAACCTTTACTCCCGAGAGCCCGACCTGGTTTTTGACAAGCGTAACCGTGCTGCGCACGATTTCCGCGGGGTCGATGCTCGACCTTCGTATCTGGTCTGAACGCGAGAAGTCCAGAAGGTTTTTAACGATATCGCACGCCCTCTCCGACTGTGCGAGAACATCCCCGATCAACTCCCTGCCCTCCTCATCCATCTGGTCGCCGTACAGTTCGAGGTAGGTCTCGGCGGTCAGCGAGATATTGTTTAGAGGGTTGTTGATTTCGTGGGCGATACCCGCGGTAAACGTGCCCAGGGCACCCATCTTTCTTGCCTGCAGCAGGTGCTCCTGGTTGGCTGCCAATTCCTTGGCCATCTTGTCGAAGGCATCTATCAGCCCGTGCATCTCTTCTGTCTGAAAACCCTCGTAGCTGTCGGGGCTGTAGTCGCCTGTGGCAACGCTTCGTATCGTGGATTGGAGCTCCTTCAAGGGGCGCAGCAAACCGAGGGATACCAGCCTTATCACCAGGAGCATGAGAAGGAAGAAAGCCCCCAGGAAGGCAAAGGGCAGCAGCAGGATGTTTTCTATGGCCTTTCGGGTTTCCTTCTTTTTTGCTTTCAAAAACATCGTCGCAAAATCGGTCAACTCCCTGCCCTGGCGGCGCATTAGCGCCCCGTTTCCTCCCTTTTCCCCGTGATCCAGGGACATCTTGTAGGTGGTTGCGTAACCGCCCAAAACGTCATGGAACTGCTCGAAAGTCTTACGGTTGGTAATTTCGACCATATCATCGGACAGGCCTGTTACAAGGGGATCGATCTTTTCGAGATAGCCTGCCCCCTCCACAAGGCTCGAACTATCCTTGTAGAGAAGGTAGTTCTTTTCGTATCTGCGCACTTCTAGTACATTGTCAAGAAGGTCGTGATAGCGATCTTCCAGGAGAAGGTGGCGCTTTAGCGTCGCAAGGTCGCGAAAGTCCATCAGCGTCATCACGCAAACCGATATCAAGGTCACCAGGAAAAGGACGAATATTTGTCCCTTTATGGAACCCAGCAGCCACCTGAGAGGCTGAGCTTGAAGAAGACGCGGAAGATGTCGAAATTGGCGTGGTTCGCTCATGAACTTCTCCCCGCAACGCGAAGTCGTTATGCACACTGTGAGTGTGCGATAAAAACCGTATCCGAAGACAGTGTTTCAAATTGAGACGCAAGTGCGGCCCGGCACAATGGGTCGTCCCAAAGTGAAACAACCAACCTTTGGCCGCACAATTATATGACGTCCGTGGCTTCAAGTAAACTAACATCGTTCAAGGCTTTTTCCCGCATGGCACGCAGTTTGCCTATAGCCTCCGGGCAAGAGGGAAAAATGCCAATGGAAAAAATTCTCGTTAGCATGGATTGTCGGAGCGGGTGCTGGGGGGCGCTGTCAAGGGCCGTTTCTTTGTCCGGCAGGATAGAGGCCAAAGTCTATGCTCTGCTGGTAACGCCCCCGCCGGTAATTGTTGCCGGCGCCGATAAATCCGGTCCGTCCTGCGAGGCCATGCTGGAGCGGCTTGAACATCTCGTCCAAGCGGCTAGATCGGACGGCGTTCAGATTGAGTGCTTCGTCTCCGAGGGGGATTACGAGGAAGAAGTCATCCGGTTCGTGGAACGTAAGCGGGTAACACTGGTAATAGTCGAGTGGCCCGATGAAAAAGACCCTGTTTCTGAGCGGAAACTGGTCCAGATCCGCGCAATTCAGCATCGCATATCCTGCCGGGTCGAGCTGGTCAGCCCGCGCAAACACCATCCGGAACAAAGGAGAAATCAACCGTCATGAGCCTATTCCACATGTACCTTCCAATCGCGGGAAACTCCGTCAACATTCTACTGATCCTGTGCCTGGGGCTGGCAGTAGGTCTTCTGTCCGGTCTCTTCGGCGTTGGCGGCGGGTTCCTTATGACCCCGCTGCTGATAATGGTCGGTATTCCGCCGACTGTCGCGGCGGCAACCGATTCCAACCAGATCGTCGGGGCTTCGGCCTCGGGCACCCTTGCCCATTTTCGCCTGGGAAACGTCGACTTTAAAATGGGGTTCCTGCTTCTGATCGGAGGTATCGTCGGCGGCACGGTGGGAGTCCAAATCATAAAGATCCTCCGGGCGATGGGCAACGCCAATTTTCTGATCCAAATCTGCTACGTGGTCATGCTCGGGGTTATCGGGGCGTACATGTTCGCCGAGAGTCTGCAGTCCATGCGCAAGACACGCAAGGATACGGCCCCGCAGGAGGCCAAAAAGGAGTCCCTCTACTCGCGCGTCGTGAACAAGCTGCCCTTTCAGACCGATTTCGAGCGCTCCGGTCTGCGCCTGTCCGCGCTGCTGCCGTTCATACTGGGGACCTTTGTCGGAATCCTGGCGGCGATAATGGGCGTTGGGGGCGGCTTTATCATGGTGCCCATAATGGTCTACCTGTTGCGCATGCCCATGCATGTCGTCGTGGGAACCAGTCTTTTCCAGATTCTTTTCACCTGCGCCGACGTCACCATCATGCAGTCCTGGCAGAACCACACGGTCGACTTTGTCCTCGCACTGATACTGCTGATTGGCTCCTCGATCGGCGCGCAGATCGGAGCAAAGCTCGGCAAGAAGCTGCGCGGCGATCAGTTGAAAATTCTTTTGGCTTGCATCGTACTCCTCGTCTGGTTCCAGATGCTCTACGGTCTTGTCGCGCGGCCTGACATCCTGCTGGCCTATGTAAAGGGGCACTAAAATGAAAATCAAACACTTCGTGTTACTCGCGGTCCTCTGTCTGGTATTGGCATCCACCGCCTCGGCGAAAGACGACGTCCGCCTGACGCTAAAGCCCCAGACCGTCTCCATTGGCACACTCTACAACGGAACCACGGTTACGGCGACGGGATCGATCCCCGCCGACAGCGAAGCTCTTGTCCGCTTCATGGGCGCTACCTCCGATGTGCACTTGAAGCAAAAAGGAAAAGTCGGGGACGTTATGTGGATGAACCTGGGTTCGGTCACTTTCGAAAAAGCTCCCTCCGTGTGCATTGTCTCTTCGGCGGTGGATTTCCAACGTCTGGGGGCTGCGGGCGGGGAAGTCGATGATCTGGGGCTCGCCGGCTTGAAGCATTCCATCCTGATAAAGGCCGAGGGAAAAAAAGACTTTGATGTTTTCGCTGAATTCCTGAAACTGAAAGAAAAGGAAGGGCTCTACCGCGAGCTCAGCGGAAACATCTCGTATGCCAAGGCTTCAAACGGGCTAAAAACTTTTCGGGCGGCTATTCCTATTCCTTCCCGCCTTAAACCCGGCGTTTATACGGTCGAGGTCGCCGCAATAAAAAACGGCCAGATCGTCGCCCGGGGCGAACAGAGGCTCGAGGCCAAACTCATGAGGGACTGCCGGCCTTTATCGCCGCGCTGGCTTTCAATCATGCAATCCTCTACGGGGTCTTTGCTTCGCTCATCGCCGTGTTTGCCGGTCTTGGGATAGGGCTGGTTTTCCAGAGCAAAGGCGCCCATTGAAGGCACCACAGTCAATGGCGCTCTAAAAAGATCTTCCGCCCTTGCGGAGTGTGAGGACAAATGGATATCGTCTACCGGCTAAAAAAATGCTTCTCCTTCGGGTCCTCCTCGAAAACGGTTTTGCCTTTCACCGTGCTATTTAAAAAATTCAGGAGCGTCCTGGAGCGAAATAACCTCATCCTGGAACTCATGGCCGACATGGGCGACAAGCTGGGGGGGGAGTATATTTTCGACAGCCAGTTTGTCATTGACATCACCGGCAGAGTCAGCGACCTGGTCTTCAAGCTGATCTCCGACCTGTGCGTCATGACGCAGAGCGAGATAGTGGACCTTTTTGTCGCCTTCGAACGAATTCAGTTTGAAATACAGGAAGAGCTCGCCGGAAGGCGGGCGGTTCCGGTGACCAAGCCCGTGCTGCTGCTCGACGAACTCTCTGGTGACTTCAGCGAGGAGGCCGGCAACAAGTTCGCCAACCTGGGGGATATCCGAAACACTCTGGGGCTTCCCACCATGGACGGTTTCGTAGTAACTACCAGGTCTTTTTTCGATTTCATGCAGGCCAATGGTCTCTTTAAGCTGATAGAAAAAAACCTCGCCGGGTTTGATTTGGATGACGAGTCGGCTCTTGAGGCTTTCTGTGATGACGTGCGCCGGCGGATTTTGACCGGGACCATGCCCCGGCAGATAACCTCGGCCATCAATGCGGCCCTTGAAATCGTATGCTCCAGGAACCGGGGGAACACCCTCGGTTTTGCGGTGCGCAGCAGCGCCTGGGGCGAGGATTCCGAATTCAGTTTTGCCGGTCAGTATGAAAGCGTTCTCAATGTGCAAAGGAAGGGAATTGCCGACGCCTGGCGGGAGGTGGCGGCGAGCGCCTACACCCCTGAGGCTGTGCGCTACAGGCTTCACAGGGGGTACCACGAAAGCGAGATGGCCATGGCTGTCGGCTGCCAGTTGATGGTTGAATCCGAGGTGAGCGGGGCGATGTACTCGTACGCGCCGGTCGCCGCCGAACAGGACGCCATGGTGATCAGCGCCGCCTGGGGCCTTGGCGTTGCCGTTGTGAGCGGCATTGCCGAATCGGACACCATTTTTCTCGAAAGGCTCCCGCCCCACAACGTCCTCTCTATCGAGTCGGGGCACAAGACAACTAAGCTGATCGGGGATCGAAACGGGGGGACCTCCTGGGTCGACGTCCCCAAAGAGCTCCAGGATGCGCCGTGCCTCTCCCCCGACTTTATCCGCAGGCTCGCCGAGACTGCGGCAATGATCGAAAGATACTACCGGCGCCCGCAGGATGTGGAGTGGGCCTTTGACAGTCTGGGAAATCTCTTCATCCTGCAGTCAAGACCTCTCAATGTGAAGCCCACCCAGCCCGAACGCCACATGGTGCATATCGACTATGCCGCCCTGTCCGCGCAGGTGCTTTTCTCGGGAAAGGGCACCGTCGTTCAGGGGGGGGTGGCCTCCGGGAAAGTCCAGGTTGTCTTAAACGACGACGATTTGAAGGATTTCCCCGTCGGGGCCATCCTCGTCGCCCGCCACACCTCGCCCAAGTATTCGCGCATCATGCGCAAGGCGCAGGCCATAATCACCGATATAGGTTCGGCCACCGGGCACATGGCCACCCTGGCCAGGGAATACCGCGTCCCCACGGTGGTGGATACCGGGGTGGGTACCAAGCTGCTCAAGACGGGAGACGAAGTGACCCTGGACGCTATCCGGAATGTGGTCTATGCGGGCACGGTCAAGGAATTGAGCCAGTTCGAGATCACCCAGGAGGAGGTCTTCGAGGAAACCTACGAATACCGAATGCTCAAAAGGGTGATGAAAAAAGTGACCCCGCTAAACCTCGTGGACCCCAACAGCGAAATGTTTAGAGCCGCTCGCTGCCAAACTTTTCACGACATCACCCGCTTCGTGCATGAAAAAGCGGTTGAGAGTCTTATAAATTTGAGCGAGAATTACCAGCGCTATCATGACAAGAGGTCCAAGCGGTTAAAATTTTCGATTCCGCTCGATCTTATGATCATTGACATCGGCAAGGGAACGAGCTCGGAGCCCGATGCCCCGTCTCTTACGCTCGATCAGGTAGAGTCGGTACCTATGAAAGCGCTCCTGGAAGGACTTGTGGGAAGCTCTATGTGGGAGACGGCGCCGGTCGCGGTCGATCTTGGTAGCTTCATGTCGAGCTTTACGCGCACGTTCAGTTCCTCGATGGCCCGCCCGGAGGATGTTGGCCGCAACTTGGCGGTGCTTTCCGACAGCTATATGAATCTGCACCTCAGATTGGGCTACCACTTCAATATCCTGGACGCCTACATTTCTGAGGAGCTTAACGATAACTATATTTATTTTCGCTTTCTCGGAGGTGTCTCCAACATCGAACGCCGCTCCCGCCGGGCGAAGTTTATCGCCGACGTAATGGAGGGATTCGATTTTCGTGTCGAAATTCACGGAGATTTGGTTGTCGGCAGGCTCAAAAAATTGTCCAGGGACAGAATGGTCGGCAGGATGAAAGTCCTTGGCGGTCTGGTCGGCTATACGCGCCAACTCGATGTCAACATGACCGGCGATGACATGGTCGATTTTCACTTAGCCGATTTCATGCAGAAGATTCAGGTTCTTAAGGAGGTAAGCGAAGATGCCCCCATGTGCGAATTGCGCCCAAGAGACACAGATTTTAATTCTGGATGATGAGCCTATAGTTTGCAAAAGGCTGAAGCCGGCCTTCCAGAAGGCGGGCTACGAAGTCGAAACTTTCACCGACAGCGGTTCCGCCCTCGCCCGGATAGAAGAAAAGCGCTTCGATGTCGTGATTACCGACCTCAAGATGGAAGGCACCGATGGAATGCACTTCCTCGCACGGGTCAAAGAGCTTTATCCCGACACGGGAATAATTGTCATAACCGGTTTTGCCACCTCGGAGACAGCCAAGGAATCGTTCAGAAAGGGGGCCTTCGATTTTGTAGCCAAGCCCTTCAAGCTGGGCGATATTCTCGACGCGGTCCGCCGCTTCGAAGAAAGCAGGAAAAAAGATTAAAACACACGGGCTCCCGACGGATCGACGGTTTCCCGCCTCCTTTGCCCCCTATGATTCGATTTGAGAATTTATACAAGAACTATAACCGCATCGAGGCGCTTAAAGGCGTAAGCCTCGAGGTCGCAAGGGGGGAGCTGTTTGCTTATCTGGGGCCAAACGGCTCGGGTAAGACGACGACCATAAAGATACTGACCGGCCTTGCGGCGCCTTCGGCCGGCAACGCATGGCTAAACGGGTTTCACATACGCGAAGAAAGCCTTCAGGCAAAGCGTCAATGCGGACTCGTCCCCCAAAATGTCAATCTCGATAATGAACTCACGGTCCGCGAGAACCTGAACCTTCACGGCAGGCTCTTCAACATGGCGCGCAGGGACCGTGCCCGCCGCATAGAAGAAATTCTCGAATACGTCGAACTCTCGGAAAGGATCGACAGCCCGGTCAAGTCTCTTTCCGGGGGACTCAAAAGAAGGGTCATGATCGCAAGAGCCCTCATGCACTCACCCCGGGTGCTCTTTCTCGACGAACCGACTGTGGGGCTCGATCCGGCCATAAGGCGCCGCATATGGTCTCTTGTCAAAAATATCCAGATGAGCGGGGCGACAATCTTTCTGACCACCCATTACATCGAGGAGGCCGAATTTTTGGCGGACCGCGTCGCATTCCTGGACGAAGGCAAAATTGTGGCCCTCGATACTCCTCAAAATCTGATGAAATCGATGGGCGTGTGGGCCTTGGACAGGATCGTTGGAGGCAGCATGGAAACCCTATATTTCGGGGATAGGGAAGAGGCCAATAACCATATGGCCGAGTCAAATGCGGGCTTTTCCCTGAGGCGCGTAAACCTCGAAGATGTTTTCATTTCCCGTACCGGCAAAAAGGTCATGGAATGAACGCCATGTTCGCAATCTACCTGAGGGAGCTTCTGATCCTTCGCAAAAGGCTCTTCAGGCAGCTGGCTTCCATGTCGGTAAGTCCGCTGCTCTACCTGGTCGCCTTCGGGTTTGGCATGGGACGGGATCTAAAAGTCGGCTCGCGCCCCTACCTCGAATTCCTGGTTCCGGGACTCGTTGCAATGAACTGCATGATCCAGGCTTTCGCCATAGGGAGCGAAATAAACATTGCCCGGTTCTATTGGCATATCTTCGAGGAGTTTCAGGCAGCTCCGATCTGAGACTTTCTTATGTGACCGGGGAAGTGCTTGCGGGAATCACCCGGGCGCTTTTTTCGGTTGTCCTGATTGTTTTGATCGCGGCCCTGTCCGGCGTGACCCTCTCCTACAACCTGAATTTCTGGGTTTCCGTCAGACTTAACAGCTTTTTTTCGCTTCACTTGCCGTCGGCCTGGCGATGCTCGTAAAGTCCCATTCTGACCAGGCGCTTCTTTCGAACTTTTTTATCACACCCGATGGCCTTTCTTGGCGGAACCTTCTTTCCCGTCGCCAAAATGCCGGTCTGGGTGCAGCACTTCCTCTTTTTCCTTCCTCTAACCCATGCCTCCAAAGCGATCAGGGCGGCCGCCTTCGGACAAACACCCCCGTTGTCGTCTTATCTCGTGTTGGCCTCGCTCGGAGCGGCTCTTTTCATTTTTGCTTTCCTACTCCGTCAAGACGAATCGATCGAGTGATCGCAACAGGTGGACTCGCCTTATTTTATACGACAGGATTAACAGGATTAAGAGCCACTCAAAATCTTTTTCCGTCAATCCTGTCTCCGGCCCCGCTATCATTTTGATTTCCTTCCGCCCCGATTTGGGCTATTGGATATGATTCCAAACAGCCCTTCACATGTGCGCGGGACCTTTGGCCCCGCCCGGAGGGACTTTTCGATCGGAAAGGAATTCCATGAAGAAAATCGTGGTCATTTTTGTTGTCCGTCTTTTAATACTGGCTCTCGCCTATGGAGGCGCCAGCTACTGGGTAGGGGGGCGGGCGCTAAAGCTCCATGACCAGAGTATTGCGCGAATCAACGGTTCAAAAGGGCTTAAGGCTTCGGTTGTGAGCTACCAACGCGGTCTTTTCAAGTCCACGGCGCTTACCAGGCTCACTTTGCTCCTTCCCCGCAAAGGTCGTTCGGTCAGTTTCGAACTGGTCGACACGATCTACCACGGGCCTTTTGTCTTCCTGCATGACCAGCATTTGGAAAGCGGCCTGCGGCCGGTCATGGCGGTTATCCGAACCCGGCTTGCGTCCGGCTCCGGCTCCGGCCTGGAAAAGGCGCTGGATAAAGTGCCCGAGCTTGCATCGTCGGAGGTGCTGACCGTTCTTTCGATAAACGGCAGCGCCCACTCATATTTCGATATACCCCCTTTCAAGCATGGGTTCCCGGACGACAAGGGCGGACAAATGGAGGTGAAATGGGGCGGGCTCTCCGGTAAATTCAACTTCGACGCGCGGCTCGGAAAATCCGAGTGCTTTTTCAGCAGCCCTTCGCTGCTTGTCAAGCAACAGGGGCGTCAGTTGCGAATTGTGGGCGTGCGGGCACGTTTTGATTCTCACGCCGGAATAAAGGGAGTATCCGTAGGGTCGAGTGATTTTACGATAAGCGATGTCGAGGCCGTCGAAAACGGCCACAGCGACTTCGCCCTTGATTCGCTGGGCCTCAAGACCCAGTCCACCGTTGAGGGAGACAAAATCAACGGCTCCATCCATCTCGATTTTGCCAGGCTCAATGCGGGCCTCCTGGGGCTTGGGCCTTCTCGATGCAGTTCGATGCCCGAAACCTCGATGCGGCTGTTCTTGCCAGGTTCCAAAAACTCGCTCCGGTTTTGCAGCGGGAAGAAATGAGCAACGACGAGGCTGCAAAGGCCCAAATCAGGGTGCTGATCGCCAAGTTGGCGGCCGACCTGCTCGCAGCCCGCCCGGAATTCGAGATAAAGCAACTGGACCTCAGAACGGACAAGGGGGATTTTACCGGCAAAGCCAGGTTGGGTTTCGACGGCGGCGGTAAAGGCCTTT
>CAWEZA010000053.1:0-7663 GCA_963813125.1 uncultured delta proteobacterium
CGGCTGAGCCGTTTTATACGGCCGATCAGGTCAGAGCCAATCATGCCTTGGAAGGCATGTTGATCGTTGGCGGAGAAAAACCGTTAGCTCCGGATGCGCAGCCGCGCCCCAACTGCCATCTTATTGCGCATGTATTAGACGCAAAAACCGGCAAACCTCTCACCGATGCCAAAGTCATTATGAGCTACCAGCCTGTCAAGCGGGGAAAGTTGCGGTCCATTGCAAAGCAAGTTCCCGTCGTCATTATGCAAGTCATCGGGGAAGGTTCAGAAACGACGCATTATGGAAACAATGTGGTGCTGCCCCACGGGACCTATGCAGTAACGGTTGTGGCGAACGGCAAGAAAGCTGTCTTTCACATAGATGTACCGTAAACAGAAAAGAACGCATCCAACAAGGAGACATAGGGAAAGGAGCCCACGGGATTGAACCCTTGAGCCCTCGTCTACCCGACAATAGGAATTTGGAAGTTTCATGAAAAGGAGCGCCCGGCGGCATTAAGGCATGGCAATGACCCTCCTTGATCCGCCGTTTGCAACATGTGTGCTGCCCTTTTCAAATTGTCTTCACCTACCGGCTCCAGTTTCATTGTTTCCCTTTTGGTGCGGCCGTTCTCCAGAGCTTGGCGCACCACCTTTAGCTTGCCAATTTCGCTGTACAGCAGCTCCGGTTCCTGGTGTGCGGCAATCGCCCCGGGGCCACGCCTGCCTTTTGAATTTCATTCTTCGCTATTGCAGAAAGCTTTCGATGCGGCATCCTCGCTTCCAACTGATCAGCCGCACTTGCCGGCAGTTGAGAAAAGCGGTGTTGGGCATGTCTTCCCTGTATGAAATGTAATGCGAACGTAACAGGCGTGACATCAAGATATTTTGTTTTTTGCCGACTATGCGTTTTAGGTAAATGTTATTTATTGCTGAATGGAAGACAATAGCAATACGAGGATTTGTCTATGCGGCCTTACGATATTTTTGGCAGTTCGGGTTCCTGGGAAGACTACGTTCCCAAGCTGTTTTCAAATGATTGTTTGAAGAGGCTGCGGTATTCGATACAAAATCAAAATGTCGGTATTCTTGCCGTTGAGATCGACGGATATTTTCCGCTCATGAAAGAGTGCGGCGAGGAAATCGGATTTAGCCTCATTGAGCGGTTCGATAACGAAATCGAGGGCAATTTTGCCTCGTTTTTTGAAGACTGCGGCCTTCTCTGCGTCGAGAAACCCAAGATCAACGGCAGGATCGTCTGCTTCGAGTTTTCCGGCAAATACGGGCGAGATCTTCTGAGTCCAGCGCTTTCTTTCAGGTTGAACCTGCGAAAGAGCCTCAGTGGTTTGACACACTATTTCGGGGACCGCAAAGCCGAGGTCCTTGCCGGCTGCTCAGGGATCGAAAAAGGAGGCAATGGCGATTTCAGCTGGTCGTTATTCAATGCATTCTACACTGCGCAAGAGACCGCGAGCTGGAAAATCGATCCCGCCATGCTGGAACTATACCGGGAATTTATCGAAATTTCGGACTCCGGTTCTATCGAGTGCCTCTACCAGCCCGTTTTGGACTTCCGATCCGGTGAAATCCGGGGCTGGGAAGCCTTCGTTCAGGGTCCGCGGGGGAGCCGTTTACACGATATGTCGCAGATGCTCGACAAAGTCGCTGAAACAGCCAAAGTCTTCGATCTGGAGAAGAAAAGCCGGGAAAAGGCGATCAGGGGCCTGGGCGATGTTCCCCCTGGGAAGGGCCTGTTTTTAAACGTTCACCGCCGCGCTCTAAGCGACCCTGAATTCACTTGCGATTCCTTAATGCAGCTTGTCCGGGAGGCCGGTCTTTCGCCTGAAAACACCGTACTCGAATTGAGCGAGAAAGATGGGTTCGAGGTTTCCAGCCATCTTCTTCAGGCCGTCGAGCAGTTAAGGAACAGGGGGTTCAGAATCTCGATCGATGGGGTCGGCGCGGGCCGTGCAACCTTGCACTCCATTTCGCAGATCAGGCCCGATTTCATAAAGATCGACGATACGCTCATAAAAGGGGTCGATTGCAACCCTTTCAAAAGGGTGATGATCGAGACCCTCATTGTTATGGCGGAGAAGGTCGGTTGCCAGGTCATAGCGCAGGGGATAGAAACGGAGAGCGAACTGAGCTCCGTAGTCTCTATGGGGATCCATATGGGGCAGGGCAAGTACCTGGGCCTCCCGGCATTCCCAAAATCCGCCCTTTCTTCCATCGAAATTCCCGTCGCGGCTTCCTTCGACGCAGTGGAGAGGCAGGGTTTAAAATGCCTCGCTCCCGTGAAGGAACTGGTCCGGGAGACCCTCCATGTGCCTCCGGAGACATTGGTGCAAGAGGTAAAAAAGATGATGGAGAACCAGCCGCCCATGAGCAGCGTGGCCATCGTGAAAGAGGGGAGCCCTGCCGGCCTTCTCATGAACTACAATCTGGACCGCAACCTGGGGACCCAATATGGGGTTTCTCTCTATTACCACCGCAGCGTGTCGTCTCTCATGGACGGGAACCCGCTTATTGTGGAAGCCGGGACTCCTGTCGAGCAAGTGGCGCAAGCCGCCATGAATAGAGACGCTCACAGGGTTTACGATGATATAGTCATTACGGAGAAAGGCAAATTCATCGGGACCGTGTCGGTGCAGAAAATGCTCGATGCGCTCGCCCGAGTGCAGGTGGAAATGGCCAAGGGAGCGAACCCTCTTACCGGATTGCCCGGCAACGTCGCCATAGAAAAGGAAATAAACCGGCGTGCAAACGCGAAGCTGGCCTCCAGCCTGATCTATGTCGATCTCGACAATTTCAAGGTCTTTAACGATGCCTACGGGTTCGAAAAAGGGGATAGAGTCCTGTTGTTTACATCGAAAGTACTGACCGAAGCCGTCAACACGATGGGAAGGGGCGACGACTTTGTGGGACATATAGGTGGAGATGATTTTGTAATCATCTGCGAGCCGGCCTCGGCAGAAGCGTTATGTTCCAAGATTATTGGATTGTTCGGTGAGGGCGCGCCAGGCTACTATAGCCAACAGGACAGTGATCGGGGCTATATAGTCGGAATGGGCCGCGATGGAACCGAAAACCGTTTTCCCCTGCTGTCGGTTTCGATCGGGATTGTCGAATGTGAATTCAAAAATTCAATTCGAATGGAAGAATTAGGTCACCGTGTGGCCGAAGTCAAGAAGTACGCCAAATCCGTTTCCGGCAACTGCTGTGTGAGAGACCGCCGGTTGCCGTTGGGCGCGGATTCCGAGACAGGCGTGCAGGAAAAAAAAGGGGCCACCCATTAAAAAGGAGCGGTCAGAGAAAAAACTTCCCGGTCTTGTGCTCAGCAATGGCCTCAGCAGCCATATCGGCTGGTTTGTCCTGTGAACCTGCAAAGGTCTCATCCCGGAGCTTTTCATCCTCGATTTCAGCAAGAATGAACTTTGCCATAGTAAGGGTTTGTGTCCGATTGCATTAGCATCTCGTTTGCTATCGCAGCGTGTACAGAAAGGGCGTTCGGACGGGCACGGAAGTCTTGAGCCGTGCCTTGCGCCTGAGTGCAACCAAGGTCGCCTGCCGCGATTCGAAGAATGCGGCCAGGTAATCCAGACCCTCGGCCCGGGCGCGTTGGATCAGGTCCTGGGCCCAGATGTCATCGTCGTCGAAGATCGGGGGGGTGAGTGTCAGTCGTCATAGATTCTCCTCAGGTTTTGCTGAATCCAGGTTTCACCATACCGGGTCCACAGCGCATCCGCATAGGCTTCTGCAATACGACGGTTGCCCTCGGGCAACGGATGACAGATATCGAAAAAAAGCGCCGGCTCGGGTTCAGATTCCCGAAAGCGCTCATGGAAGTCGATGAAGATCGCCTCTTCAAGCGGAGTTTGCCGTTGTGCACAGGTGTAGAGAAGGCTCATGTTCCGATGCACAGGCTTGATATAAGCGGGCGTGCGCCGGTAAGCATCCTCCAGGAGCGAAAAATGGACTTTGCTGTCAATGAATGGCTGGAGTCCCGATCTAAATTCGCCGACGACCGGGATGAACCGCGGACCGGCATTCACTTCTCCATTTAATAGAGCAAAGTGCATGTCGGCATCGATCCCGATCATTTTTTTGGTGGATTAGAGGAGAGCATCCCTGACGGGGAAATATAAGACGCTCAGCGGGATAAAGTCGGCCGGTTTCCGTCTACCGGTTGCACACGATAAGCGCGTCGAGAACTATTGCTCCCTTTTCGTAAACCCGTACGGGGTTGAGATCCATTTCCATTATTTCCGGATGTTGGGTCATGAAGTCGCCGATCTTGACCAACAGTTCGGCAACGGCTTTTTTGTCGTACCATGGGCCGCCCCGCCACCCGTCGAAAAGGCGCGCAGATTTCAGTTCGGAAAGCATCTCGAGACCGTCGGGCAAATCCAGGGGCGCTATGCGTATGCTTTTATCCCCGAGCGCCTCGGCGGCCGTACCCCCAAGGCCCGCCATAACCGACGGCCCGAAGCTCGGGTCGTTTTTGGCGCCGACGATGATCTCGAGGCCGACCGGGGCCATCTCTTCGAGCAGGTATCTTTTCAGGCCCGGCGTCTCGATAGCGTCGATCTTTCCAAGCGCATCGATCAACTGCTCTTCTGTCTGGATATCGAGGTGGACGCCACCAACCTCCGTCTTGTGAATTATCTCGGCGGAAAGGACTTTGGCGACACACGGCTTTTTCATCTTTCGAAAGCTCGAAACCGCCTCTTCATAGGACTCGCAAACCGCAAAAACCGGCGTGCCGATTCCGATCTCCCTCAGGATCGACTTGGCCAGGGCTTCGTCCGGCGACCGGCCAAGCGTCTCGACCCCAATATTTGATCCACCGCTCAAATTTTGGCCCTTCCTGCGCCACGATGCCCTGGAATCCTCCGCCAGCGCCCAAGCGGCCAGGGCGGCCTGATCCGGCGACATAAAGGCGGGGATGCCCATCGCGGCCAGTTCCCTTATGGTGGGGGTAGCCTCTTCGGCGATGCCCGCGGTGCCAAATATTAGCGGTTTGGAGGTCCTTTTCCTCGCAGCATGGAAAAGTTCGACGGGTTCGACTTCGATTGCCACATGAAGGGCGAAGGTGATCAGGATATCGATTCGCTCATCCTCGGCGATCATGGAAAGCACTTCCAAAAATAAGTCGGGCGAGGGACGGGCGGTGTCCACCGGGTTTTTGACATAGGTTTTGATTGGAAGGAGACCGGCAATTTGCTCCGTGGTGCTTTCGCCCAATGGCGGCATTTGGACAGACCTGCTTTGGAGGTAATCGGAAATAACCATGGCCGGACCGGCCTGGCCGGTCAGAACGCCTACGCCGGGATTTTCTTTTGGGGCAAGGCGGATCCTGGAAAGCACATTGGCCGCATCGACCAGATCGCGGCTCGAAGAAACGACCACCGCCCCGGCCTGAATCAACGCGGCTTTCTTCAATGCGAACGAGCCGATCATCTTGCCGGTGTGTGAGGCGGCAAATTCTCCAACATCCGCTTTTCCTACCGGGAAAACCACAACCGGCTTCTTTCTCGATGCCTCGCAGACCGCATCGTAGAGTTCGCGCCCGTCTTCGACCCCTTCCAGGTAGACGGCAATGCACCGGGTGTCCTGATGCATCGAAAGGTAGCCGATCACCTCGGGAATACCTATATCCAAAGCGTTTCCAGTCCCCGCGCCGATGCTGATTCCCACGCCTTCGTTTTGCAGGATCGATCCGAGGACGACGTTCATTGCGCCGCTCTGGGTAACAAGGCCGATATGACCGGGTTTAAACTTTGTGACCAGCGGGTTGAAATGAACGGCCAAACCGGCCCCCGGGTTGACAAACCCCGCGGTGTTGGGCCCAGGAGCCGAATCGAGTGCTTGCGGCAAACCGAAAGGATCTCTTCCTGAAGTTCCCGCCCATCTCGTCCGGTCTCCCCGAAACCTCCGCCGGATATGATCGCCGCGCGCGCGCCAATTTCCCCGGCTTCTTTGATGGCG
The DNA here is from genome assembly GCA_963813125.1 of uncultured delta proteobacterium. Classification (GTDB taxonomy): domain Bacteria; phylum Desulfobacterota; class Syntrophobacteria; order Syntrophobacterales; family Syntrophobacteraceae; genus SbD1. The sequence continues at coordinate 5,973 of CAWEZA010000053.1, forward strand.
TTCAGGCAGGACCCGGCCGGAATGCAAAGGGCGACAAGATCGACCGGGCGGCCAATCGATTTCAGATTCGGATATGCCTCGAGACCGTCGATCTCACCTCCCCTGGGGTTTATGGGATACAACTCGCCGGGATAGGTTTTTAGAGCATGCAGCATGTTGAACCCGGCCTTCGTTTCGTCGCGCGTCGCACCGACCACCGCGATCGAACGGGGATAGAAAAGCGCATTCAAACTCTCTATCGAACTATTCATTTCGCCCTTTCCCAATTGAGGTTTCTATAGGTCCGATCGACGTCTCTTTCGAAATTAAGAATTCCGGGTGAGGGGATCAGGCTTCCATGAACCCACTCACGGGTCAAGCAAAAAAAAGAGTCGTTATGTTATTGAGGAGTCGTTATGTTATTGTTGACATAACGATTGCAATTAGCTATTTTGTAGCTGTATTGTAACTCCGTTGATCGAGATTTTCTGTGCAGTGGTGTCATGCGAAAGAAGGATTTTGCCTATATGGAAGCGCGCGGAATTGCCCAAGAGTGTGAGAAACTGTTCGACGACCTGGATTTTACCGCGGCCCGGGAGTGGAAGGCCCGCACGGGGGGAGTCGTCGTAGGCTACCTGCCCACCTATGTCCCGCGGAGGTGATTCATGCCGCCGGAGCCCTGCCTGTGGCGATATTCGGGGGCGGCGACAAGTTGGAGATCATAAAGGGTGATGCCTTTTACCAATCCTACATCTGCCATATGCCGCGATCGACCCTGGAACTGGGCCTTAGCGGCAGGCTGGATTTTATGGATGTTCTTCTTTCGCCCTCGCTTTGCGACGTGATCCGAAACCTGTCGGGTGTCTGGCAGCTCCAGTTTCCAAATGTGAAAACCAAATACATCGACATGCCCCAAAACTTCGATCGGGAGGTCGGGGGGCGCTTTTTCATTTCCACGATGAAGGAGCTTGGCCATCTGCTGGAATCCCTCGGTTGCCGGTCCGTTACAAACGAGCTGCTGCTGCAGTCGATAGCTCTCTACAACGAAAACCGCCGCTTGGTCGACGCCCTCTACGATTACCGCGCCGAAGCGCCGCACAAGGTGCCGACCGCGGAACTCTACGTGGTGTTGCGGGCAAGTCTTTTGCTGCCGGTGGAAAAATCCAACGGGACTCTGGCCGGATACCTTGAGGCCGTAAAAACACGTGATGTCAAGCCGCTCGACAACGTTCGGGTGGTGGTGGTTGGCTCCTTTTGCGAACAGCCGCCCCTGAATTTGATAAAAACCCTCGAAAAGGCGGGATGCTACATTGTCGACGACGACTTCATACAGATCGCCCGCTGGTACAAGCGGCCCGTGGCCGTTGACGGCGACGGTTACAGCGCCATTTCCGATGCTTTCCTTACCGCCAGCCGCCCGTCGTCTTCGGTGTATGAAGGTGAAAAGCCCAAGAGCGAGGATCTCGTGGAGCGGATTCGCGACCGAAATGCCGAAGGGGTGATCTTCGCCGCCCCAAGCTTCTGCGACCCCGCGCTGCTCGATCTTCCGTTCTACCAGGAAGCGCTCGACCGGCTGGGAATCAACTACACGCAATTTCAATTCTCCGAGAATACCGGCCAGTTCCAGACGATCAAGGAGCAGACCGGGACGTTTTCCGATTCCATAAAATTATGGAGTGAAGCCCAATGAGCGATCGAGTCGGGGAGTTTTT
>CAWEZA010000054.1:0-93783 GCA_963813125.1 uncultured delta proteobacterium
CACTGCTCTCCTTCTTCGGACTGCGGAACTGGCATCGTGCTGCGGAGATTCCCTACGCGGCGTCGCTCATCGTAGCCTCGCGGCCCGGTCAGCCGCTCGACGGATTGAAGGCGGCGCTGCCCGAGGGCCTTACGCTTGAGCCTTTGCCGGCCGGCAATCGAATGGCGGCCAGCCGCGAGGTCCGCGCCTTCCATCTTGTGAATCCCGCTGGAGCGCTCCAAAAACGGCCCGAGCATCAGCATCTTCTCCTGCTTTCGCTCGATGATTTCGGTTGCCGTTCGAACGGTGTCCAGTTGCGCGATCATGAGGAATAGATCGGCGAAAAACGCCTGTATTGATCCTCATCCTCGCATTTGGCTATCTTTTCCTCGGCCCCCTGGATATTCGGAGGCACTTGGTATGCGGGTTTAAAGCCGCTTTGGGCCATGTTGGCCACGTATGTCACGCCACCCGGCAGCAAAGACGCCGGCTCGTTTTTCATCGAAACGTCGGCGACCATCGGAGGATTCAATACCTTGTCGATAGCCTGGGCAGTGCGCATTTCGAGCTGCTGGAGCATCTTGGAACTCGCCAGCGCGTCCATCCCCGGAGCTTCTGCCGTAGGAGTCGTTCATGAGCACACGACCACCTGGGCGCGACAAAGGGCAGCTCGTAATATCCCCGAAGATCGAGCACAAGCCCTGGTTCTGCCCCCACTCCCAAATGACCGATCGAAACTTCCGACCTTTAAGTCCCGGGACCTGCGGAGCGCGGTCGTCGTTTGGCTCTATCGCCTGCGCGACCCTCACCTCTTTATCGAGCTGTCCTGAGCCTAAAGGGACTGGACCTGTGGACTGCAGTTCTCGAGTCCGAACCTCTCGCACGACCTGGCCGGTTGTCAGCACATATTCCCGTAAGAGTATCGATCTCGTTTCGCCCCGAACTGCTCAAATAGTATTCGCCGGCCGTAAGGTCTGGCACCGGATGACGTCCTCGAAATCGTCCTCGATCATCATCACCCCGTCCCGAAGCAGCCCAACTCCTCGTAGATGACGTGCAGGGAGTTATAGGCGTTGCTCTGCGAGAGCACGGCCAGGATGCGCTTTGTGACCTCATCGAGCCACAGTCTCACCGGGGTATTATCGTGACACGTCCATGTCCCGGACCGATAGCCGAAACCAGGGCCGCGCCGGGCTGGTAAGTCCCGCCATGAGCCCCGCGGAAAGCGTCCTGAAGCGCAAAAATCGGAGTCTCGTTGATGATCCGGCGACCCTACGGGATCTCCCCTTGTCGCCTGGTTCGGAGTCATGAGATATCGTCCGCGCCTTGGCAGGATGAAGTCGGACAATTGCCTCCAGTGCTGCCACCAGCTCCAGCGGTCAACCCTCATAGCAACAAGCCGTTGATCGACATATTGCCGAAGCTGCCTTACTTTGGGGCTCCCGCCCTGGGCAAATATCGTTGGAGTCTGCGAAGGTCGATTCTCGGCCATCTAGTTTCGATACTCCCTGTCGTTCAGCCAGAGGAGTATTTGGTCAAGGCAAATGCCGGCTTTACGAGACCGGGCGCAGTTTGGCGCTCACCGGGTAAGCAAAGCTGATGGCAAGGCAATCGGCCCGGTTTGGCGATCTAAGCCCGCGCTTCTTCATCGCGTTTTTGGGCTCGATCTGAATCTTCCCGTCGACTTGGCACAGTCTCCGGCCCGATCAGATCGTTATAGAGAGCGGTATCCTTCGGGATCGCGCCGCCCGCTTTCAACCAGTCGCGCATGAGCTTCCACATCTCGGCCCGCTTGTTCGAGCATCCCAGATCCGCAGACGCCCCGGCAAACCATACAAGTTGCCAGTTCCTCCCAAAGGTCCGTCCGGCGGAAACGATTCCCGTCCCGTAGCCGGCATCGATAAATACGGCGTCTGCCTTTTCCTCGTCTTCCAGCCTGCCGATAATGTTGGCAATCTCTATGTCGTTGTCGTTTTTGGCAATCACCCTCAGGATGGAAAACGCCAGCCCCTGCCGCAGGCCTATCACCAGTTCATCGTCACCCTCCCACGCGGGGTCAACCGATAGTATCTTGGGCGCGAAATCATATTGATCGACCCTCAAATGCCGACCAAATGCCGCATCGACATCCGCAACGGAAATAAACTGCTTGGCTGACATTGACGGAAATACCCCCCTCACCTGACCTTGAAAAAGTCGGAATCCTCGCCGTAATCGTCCACCCACTGCTCGATTTGTTTTTTATTGGTCAGCGCGCATGTCCTCGAGTCGATCTGGCGCGAGTTCCACCTCGCCGAATGCTGCCCGTAAAACAATCCTTGAACCTGCCGCTGTTTCGCGTCGGGTTTCCAAAGACACACCACAGGATTTCAGTCCCCTCGTCGGTCAGCGCTCCTTCGCTCACCTCCCAGATCACGTCCGGAATGGCGCTGGCCTCATCGAAGACGAGCAATATGCGTCTTCCTTTGTTGTGAAGGCCGGCGAAGGCTTCGGTATTCCTTTCGTTCCAGGGCACCTGGTCGATTCGCCAGGTCGTCTTGTGCCCGGCCTCACGCGAAACGATGGCGTTGGTCCCGAGGTCGAAAAGGCGGGACATATACCAGCATCTCCGATACCAGGTCGAAACCTCGGGCCATGTTTTAGTTTTGAGCTGCTTTTCGGTGTTGGCGCTCACAACGCCCCGGGTGTCCGGAAACGTCGAGATGGCCCAAAGGATGAGCCACGAGACAAGACATGATTTTCCGATTCCATGCCCGGACGCGATCGCTTCGCGAATGATCGCTCCCGCGTCTCCGCCGGCGCGAAGCTTTGCGCCAATATCCTTGAGGGTATCGCGCTGCCAGTCATCGGCTCCCTCGCACTCCTCAAGCTCCCCTTCGCCCCATTTGAACGAAAACCGCACCCACCCGAGCGGGTTTTTCGAATAGCGTCCAAGTTTGGCGATAAGAGTTTTCGACTCCTTATCCATCGCGCTTGATCGCCTCCATGAGTTCTTTTGCGAAATCCGTCAACCCCGGTGTCTCCACCTCGAGCCGGTCTCCGTATTTTTTAGGAAGTAGTTTTCCGAGTAACCACTTCCTTGCGTCGACTTGCAGCTTACTGCGCTCGACCATGTCGCCGGTCGTAACTTCTTTTTTCCCGTCGACATCCTTCGTCTTCTTCTCGATCCGGCTCTTGTCGGCGATCTCGATTATCTCGTCGGCATACCCTTCGGCCTGTATCTCTCGCGCGGCCGCGTACTGAGTGCGGAACTTTTCGTCCTTACCAAGCGCTCTTAAAACCGCCGACTTGTCCGGCATATCCTTCGCCCGGCAAATCGACCGCAGGCTTTCGCCTTCGGCGATCCGTCGACATATCTGTCCCTTCATCGCGGCCGTAAGTTTGGGAGGCCGCCCCCGCGGCGGCTTGGTCGCGCCCATATCAGGAGCTCGTTAGCGGCGTCAGGATAAATCCCGGCTGCCTTATCCGGTCCCACACACGTTCGGGATCAAGTCCCAAAAGATCGCAGATCCAAAGATAGCTGCCGACCTCAACTATCTTCGATTTAAACCAGTCCTGCGCCTTACGCTTCTCGCGGCGTAGTTCCTGATTGAAGTACCACCCGCGAACCCTCACCCCGTTGACCGCGACCTCGTAGCCCGAGCCCTTGCGGCGCAAGTCCTCGATCGCCTGCAGTAAAACCGCGCCCCAAAGCTCCAACTCGCCCCGGATCGGGCTTGTCTCTCCCTCGGCTTTCATCGATTCCATATTTGCTCCCTCAGGCGCTCTTTGCCGCCTGCAGCACCAGGTCCTCTTTCGCCCCGCCAAAGGGCTTTATGACAAAATTTTCCCCGCGCTCGAACCGGGCGATATCACCAATTATTTCAGCGATCTTCTCGCGCTCGGCGAGGATCGCGCGCTTATCGATCTCCTTTTTTATCCGCACAAACCGCTTGAGCTTCCTCGCGAGCAGCATGTCGACGACCGCGCCCGCCTCCAGGTCGCCGAACGAAACGCTCCACGGACGCTGTCTCCAGCACACTTCACCCGTGCCAAAAGATGTCGTCTTGCCACTTGCGGTAAGCTCTTCCTTGTGCACTTCGCAAAACCCCAGGACCGCGGCCGCAAGAACCTCTATGTGCTCGGTAATCTCGTTTACAACCGGGTCGTGAATAGCCCGAAGCGCCGCGATCTTGTCGGCCACTAGCGCTTCGATCCCGCTTCTTTTCCCTGCAGAGCGGCAATATGTTCGATCACGGCCGAAACCTCATCTCGGGTCTTCGGCATTAAGCAGATCGGCATGGGTGCCTCCAAATATTGGGGTTTGTCTTAAAAAAGAGGATTTGCGAGAAATGTTCGTTCTAAAACGGAGGGGGAGCTGGTGGCCGCTGCCGCGGTCGCCGAGCGCCTCACAAACGCACCGCAGCCGCCCCAGCGCGGGTCGTGAACCTGGTCGAGGCTCACAGCCGAATCGTCTATGACCTTGCCGCACCTCTCGCAATAGAAGAGCGCGGGCCGTCTCGTCCATCCGGCTAGCTCGCTTGGCAGTAACGTCGCTACGTGCGCTTCGGCCATATCTCACCCCAGCGCGTCAAAACATTGACAGATTCACCCGGATGGTGCGATACTCGAAGGATAAAGGATATGTCCCACCGCGCGGCATGGCGCAAATGGCAATAAAAGCGGCAATAGATGTGGCATCTAGTAATGGCAATACAAGCGGAAAAAGGAGGGATCCGTGCAAAACCAAACATCTATGGAAGCTCCAAGCGAAAACCACTACGTAGGCCTTGAGGAAATCCTGCACCAGGCGCTCACCCACGCCAAAGCCCAAGGACAATCCGGCCTGGACTGGGAGGCGCAGCGCCCATGCGAAATAGGCCGCAACTTGTCGCCAGACTATGAGTTCGGAATGGCGATCGAGGCGATCTACCAGGCGGCCGAGGCCGTCCGCACAAATCGCTGTCCACGCGAGCACGTCTATATGGCGATTAATTTTGCGTGCGCAGCACTCATCGTCTCGCAAGGATAGGGGTGCTCGATGGATGATAAGAGTCTTTTAATCGGCTGGAATGAAATCGCAGGTTTTCTACGGTGTTCGGAAAGGACCATGCAAAATCGAAAGCACGAGCTCCTCTCCGCCTCTATTATTTTCTACCGCAGGACCCAAACGGGCAAACGTGCGGTGTGCGCATGGAAAACGGATCTTAGGAAATGGTCAAAAACCGGATCACCGGAGCCGCCGTCTTGCAATGAGAACGCCTGAGGATCATCACCACTTACTCCAATGGTCGTGTTATGTGACATGCTCCGCGTGTTATGTGAGATCGCGTCCTCGCGCGCGCGTAATGGTCGACAAATTCCGGCGCCTCATGCCAATATTTGCCCCCCGATTGCGCCCGCGCTCCGAAGCCAAGCCCACGTGTTGTAGAGCGTCTGCCAATCCCGGCAGTTTCCCGAGCAAAACGGGTAATCCTCCAGACTCTTCGCTTCCTGACACCAAGGGCACTCACCCCTGACCGCCTTCCGTTTTTTCAATCCCATCCCCCTCTTTGGAATTATTTTCAGGAATATTTCCAGCCCCGTTTTTTTGTTTTACCCCGCCGACAACACCAAACTTGACCAGAAATTTCGACAACTGGACATCCACGTCCTCCAAATCCTCGCCGCTCGCGGGTTCCTCCACGGGCGCCTCGGCCTTTTTCCTTTTCTCCGCCGCCAGTCTTCCCGCCTCGGACGCGGCCCTTGCGGCAGCCCGCTCCTTCCTTGCATAATCTTTCAGGAGCGACCCCATGAGAAACTTCCAGAAAATGTCGTCGGGGTCCTGCCCGTGCCGCGCGGCGCTATTGACATGCTCGCGCACCGAATAAACGACATTTGAGCGCACAAACTCGTAATTTTTTATCATCTCGAACCGCCGCAGGAGCACGGCCAGGTCCCCCTCATTACGGTGTCTCTCGGGGATGAGTCCCACCAGGTCCACAAAATACCCCGTGACGCCGGCGGGATCACGCCGATCCCGCGCCGTGCCCGGCATACACATCTGTCCCGATCGTTCGGCAATCCCGGGCATAAAGCTCACTTGCGAACCTCCCGTGACGCCTTTCTTCGCCGTGTCCTTAACGTTTACGTCGTTTTTATATGCATTAGAAACGACGTAAACGTTAACGTGTTCCGGTGACGCTTCGGTGACGCTCGGCTGAGGCGTCACAAAAGCCTCCTCGCCCCCCCTTGACCTATCCCCAGAAACCCGCGCGGATAGCGCTTCCCGCCTCAAAGACAAAGCCGTGCCCGACCCGCATGTGACGCTCGGTGACGCCTCGGTGACGCTTGAAACCGGCGTCACATGAGCGTCACGCCCCGAGGCCGAGGCCTTTTCCATGCGCCTTCTTTCGCGCATTCGCCGCATGCGCTCAGTCGAGCCCCCGCGCGTGTAGCTCCGTTTCTTGAACTCACGCAGCGACCAGCACCCCTCGCGCTTTACCGCGACCTGGTGACGCTCCCATTTGCGCGTAACAGCGTCCCACCTCTCGGCCGGACATCCCACGGCGACCCGAAGCACCTCCTCGGGCATCCCCGCGGCTTCTCCGTCCGCCTCGAGCATATGGAACCTGAGCAGCCAGTACGCCTCATCGGCCTCCAGGCTCGCGGCATACGGGCTCGAAAGCCAACCCCTGCAAAACGCGGCAGATAGTCCGGCCACGCCTCCCCCCTTTCCATAAAAAAAGGTGACGCGGTTTCCCGCGCCACCTCCTCACCTACCAGTAAGCCCCGGACGCAATAGTCCCCGTTTCAGATGCGCACGAAAACCCCGCCGGGCAAAACCTCCTCGTCGGATAAAAGCCCGCGCCAAGGCACGCCTGCCCGCAATACAAAAAGGGCGCAAACCTTTCTTCGTTGTACGCCCTGGTCCATCCCCGCCGAAGCCTCTGAGACCGCAATACGTTTCTACCCACGATACGCATCGCCCGCTCCTCTCTGTTTCCTTGCCTCGGAAGTGTTTCTACAGTAAGATCCGCACTCAGAGCACCCAATCGATCCAGCCGGCGCCCCTGGCGCAATCAGCGCCGCCAGGGGACTGCCGGCCCCTTTCACCCGGCAGATATCCGGCACTCCCGACCGACCGCATCGCACGCAAACCACGGCCCTCGATCCTCCCGGATCGGCCGTCCTCCATCGCGCCGCTCCACACAAGCAGCTCATCGCCATAAGTCCTCCTATCTCACAGGAATAACGGCGTTTCCCCCTACCTGCCCTTGCTTTTCGAACGGACGCCTCCCGGCCCCGCCGGCTGCGGCGTCGAGGCCGGAAAACGCCCCTAAAAGATGGGTGGCTCTATTTCCTCCACGTCCTTCTCCTTGCTCCTCCAGGTTTATGCCGGTCTCTCCCGGCCGTCACGGGGATCGCGGTGTGGGACATACCCCCGTTACTCCTTATGTGCCGCCGCGATCGGCCGAAGTGGCACAGAGCACACGGAGAGCAAAAAGCATGGGCAGGTTGGACCCTGGGTCTCAGTGCTGCGTGTTTCCATGTCTTTTCTCCCCCCGTGCCCCTGTGCCGCCGCGATCGGCTCCATCTTCGCCTGGGCGATGCTACGATGGATTCCTTCTCGATCGTCTTTCGACTAGACCGGCCCTGTAGGATGCACCGCTAAAATCCGCCTTACCCTTCCCCACCATTCTCACGCGCAAACTTGAACCGAGGATCGGTCAGAAATTCGCGAAAAGACAACCCGCGAAAGACGTCACGAACAAGAAGAAACCTCCTGTAGCGCAGCCTCGCGCGCGAGGGCCGCTTCCGTGCGACGAGAACGGCCCGGCATCGCCTACAGCTCGGAGTCCCGTTGTTAATAAGACTCATCTGCAATTGGACGGCGCGAGCGCCGCACAGACAACGCTTCCCGTCCTCATAAAGATGTGTCGTGTGATGATTCCAGAGCATTATCAATGGAGTTCCTCCCGCGTCGCAGATCGCGGCCAGGCTGCTTTCCGGATCCGGAGCGAGAATGCGTTCGAGTTTGGGCGCGATCGCCATCGCGATCGGTGCGGACCGCCCGGGATTGCTCGGATGTCGCAGCGCGAGCTGCACGTTCGCGATCACGAAAAAAGTTCGAGCCGGCTCATGCCGAGGCAAATAGTCCGCCCCTCCGCGTGATCAGCTATAAGTTCTTCGATGGTTGCGCTTATCTCTTCGCTACTTGGCATCGGAGACCTCCACGAGCGACAACTCATTTTTTAGGATCCGCCCAAGCTCGCAGGTGGGGATAAGAGCAAGAAGGCTATCGATCTGGCCCCGGGTCAGACACACGACCTCTCCGGGCGCAAGCTGCGGTGTATCCATGGAATCCGATTCGGGCGCCTGGGGGGTAAGAACTTGCGGCGCTGCTTCAGGCGGCGCGATCGCGGGGATCGCCGCCGGCGAGGAGGAAAGTAGCCTGGCCGGGGACACTTGAGGCAGTTCCTGTGCTTCCTGAAGGCAAGCGGCTTTTTTTGCCGCCCGTTGGCGCTTGACTCGCTCTTTTTGCTCGGGAAGTTTTCTGTAGCAGGTGGCGCAAAGGCCGTGTCCCATTATATTCATTTCCCTGCCGCAGCCGGGGTAGCCTTCCTTCCGGCCGCAGATTCCCATTCTTGCCATATCTTTCCTTTCCTGCCGCAACTCCGGAGTTTGAAAATTCGAGATTCCGATCAGCGCATGCCGGTACGGAAGCGGTGGGGCGGTCGCGCCGGTCACCGGCTCCCGGATGTTTTGCGTCTCGGCCGTGCGGCGCATGCGTCTTATCCGCTCGGCCGCCTCGGATGGGGAGAGCGCTTTCACAGTGTCCCCTCCTTTTTCTTCAGCTCGTTTAAAACGCGCGTAAATTCCTCCTGGATTTTTTCGCGCTCGGCCGAAGCCTGGATTTCTCTCCGGAAGTTATTGCGCCAGTCAATGCACGCCTTGGCGGTCGTAAAACCCTTCAAACTCACCGCCGCGGCGGCAAGCGAGAGCGGCTCGCCCGTAGAAGTCCCGCTTGTCCTGAGCGCCCCGGGCGCCGGCTCATCCTCGGTCTCGGCCGCGATGCCGAGAATCGCCATGAGTGCGTGGCGCCTTCCGAAGGTAAAGGAGGCCGCTGCCTGCTGCGGGCCGGTCTTTCGCGGGTCCTTGACGTCCAGGGGCATCAGCAGCTCCCCCCGGATCCATTCACCCGACGAATGGATAAGCGTCGTGATAACGACGACGCCTTCGAGCTGCGAGCGCCCCCCGCTCGTCTGGGTAAGCAGCTCGCAACGCGCCTCGCTCGTCTGCACCAGGGCGAGGGCATTATCTGCAAGCGGCTTTCGCACGGCCTCGAGGATAGCGGCAAGATCGGCGTATTTGCTGCCCAGGTGCGAATTGTCGGAGTCCCGGCGTATGACCGGAAACGCGGCCTGCGCGGCGGCCAGGGCTGTGAAGATTTCCTTTACCGACTCGGAGGTTTTCATCGCGCCCCCTTCGCTCCGGCCTGAAGATAGCGGTGCATGCGCCCCGATGACAGCGCCGCGCGCTCGGCCAGGGTGGGAAAGGACTCCTTCTCGCGGCTCGCTATCAGCATCCCGCAGCGGCACATGACGTGGACGCGTTCACTGCCGAAAACGTCCCGAGTCACGCCAATGAGCGTCGCCGAGTGCGAGCAGTCCGCCGGCCGCCGGAAAACCTCCGTATTTTGTTGATTCTTTCGATCGCATGCTTTAATTTCCATAGCGATGACACCTGCGACCCGATGGGGTCTCGCGTTGCGCACCGCGGAAATCATCCATTCGCGCAAAGGCGACGGCTGCCGGCAGATGAGCCTCCAAGCCAAGCACGGCAGCCTCGCCGGCCGCAACCTCGAAACGCTTTTCAAACGATCCTCGATTTCCGTTCATACGGGCTTACTCCTCCTTCCAGACGATTATTCCGGGTGGCAAAGGGCTCATGTCCACCCTGGCCGTGGAAACCTCACTTAATTCTTCTTCGAATTGGCTACAGTCCGAGTCTTTGTTGGCAGCTATAAGCGCTATGAGAGCGATCATCGGGATACCGGTTTCGGTTTTGCCCTCCCATATCCTGACCGGAACGCCGTTGACCATGGTGATCCTATCCGTATTTTCGATCGTGGTCCTCATGCCGCCGTCTCCTCGGGCGCCGCCTCGCTTGTGGTGACCGCCTCGCTTTTCGTCTCGATCGTTATCTTGATGGATTCCCCCGAATTAAGAATGGTCTTGTTTTCACTCACAGCCATCCCGCAGTAGCCGAAAGTCACCGTGAGCAGCTTCGCGAGAAGAGTCTCGATCTGCTTTTTGATAATCTTGTCGTTTGCCTCCAATGCTATCTCCTCTCTTTTCCGGAAAAGGCTTCGCTCATGTCGATCGCAGCGCCCGGCGGTGGCCATTTCCCCGATCCGTCGCACACCGTGCACGGTCCTTCGGCGCTGGTTCTGGATCGATCTTTCCTCATCGCGCTCACCTGGCCGCGCTCATTTCATGCTCGACACAAAAACCGGCGTTCTCGTCTGTATAAAAAAGCCCGTTCACAATGTAGCCCCCTGAAACCGGATAACCGTCGCAAAGGGCGCAGGGCTCAAAGAGGGGACCGGCCGACGCCGGCGCGGCCGCGGCTTTCATCGAAACTGATTGACCGATTACCTGCATCGTACTTTTCCCTTCCTTGTTGGTCGTTTTGGGTGATCCGGTTTTAGCCGGGGGCCTTTTTGATTCTTGTCCAGACCTGGAATCCCGTGCAGGTCTTTCTCGCCTCGACCTCATAGTCCGGATCTCCGAGCTGGTTTTCTACTTCGACGATCGCTGGCGCTTCGTCCAGGACCAGTGATGCTTGATGCCAACCTCTTCGCCGCATTTGCTCGGTCGTGATGTCCGCCCTGGCCGAATAGATAATCGCCTTCGCCTGCTCTCTTCGGATTCCCATGGCCGGATTCCCCTTTACCCGTTCACCGTCTTCACTTCTCCCCGCCGAAACAAGGGCTTACGGCCGAGCTTGTGGCACCCGCAGTATTGTGCCGGTTCCTCGTGTATGATGCATCTCGCCTGGCCGTCCTCGTCATAGTAGACGGGATTTGTCAGCGGCAGGGATGCGACGATTTCGCGCACCCGGCAAAGGGCGCCTTCGATCCGGTCGTAATGTTTTGAATAAAATCTGTCCGACATTAGTTTTCTGATGTCCATTAGCTGATCCTTCCCTGTAGGTTTGTTTACCCGTTCACCGTCTTCACTTCTCCCCGCCGGAACCACGCCTCCAGCTTGCTCGCCTCGTAGCGTATCAGCCGGCTGTGCGGGATCTTCACATACTCCGGGCCCACTCCCTGAGCCCGCCAGCAGGCAAGCGTCTGCGTCGCGACCCCGTACAGCTCCGATACCTCAACCGGCGTAAGCCACTTTTTCTGCAGCCCCATCACCCGCTCCTTTTACTGCCAGTGCCCGCAAAACCCGCCCGAATAAGGACGCCGCTACTCGCCATTTACAGCCACATCCGAATCGGATACCGAATAGCCCGCCTGATCCTCCTCGACGCGTATAATGCTGCGTTTCACACCGCGCCGCTCAGCCCCGATCCGGTCGAGCGCGGACCTGTCCGGTACGCTCAGGATCGCCGCGAGATCCTCCAGGATCTGGATCGTAATCTGGCCGCGAGGCTCGAAGATCCGTCCCGAGGTACCGGAGAGCCACCTGGATGAGCGTCCCGGGCTCGTAGCCGAGCTTTCTCGCCATCGTGGACATCTGCAGGTCGTTATCCAGCAGCCATATCCGCAACGCTCGTTTTGATGTTGTGCTCAAGGGGTTGCTCATACTATAAACTCCTTTGTGTAGTGTTGAAGACATTATAAATCGGGATTCCGAACAGTGTCAACAAGAAAAAGTCGTAATGTCGAACAAAAAATTGGGGCTCGCCTCCAGGCCTTCAGAAGGGAAAAAAGCTACTCGATAAGGCGACTCAGCGAAATAACTGGGATAGCCGCTTCAACGCTTTCCGAAATCGAGACGGAAAAATATGAACCTGGAGCGCAAAAGCTTCAAGATCTCGTTCGTAAAACCGATCTGAATGCACTCTGGCTGCTGACAGGCGAGGGGGAAATGCTCAGGTCGGCGATCCAGGCGCAGGCCGCCCCGGTGTCCGAGGAGGAAAGGGCGCTCGCCGATCTCCTCTCCGAGGGCCAAAGCTGTCCTGGTGTCCGATGACGACGTCATCGCGACGGCCCTGCGCTCCAACATCATCGCCTTCCACAAGGCGATCATGGACACGAAGCGCGCGCACCTCACCGCCGAGGCCCAAAACGCCCGCCTCGAAGCCCTGGAAAAAAAGATGGGGGACGCTCCAAAGAAGCAAAATACTGGTACAGAAGGGGAAATGTAGTCTATGCAACGTTCGGTAAATTCGGAAGCCAGGTGCGTGCGAATACTTTTAAAAACACAAACTCGTGAAACAGCGCCTCAATGAAACAAATGAAAGGAGGAGGGGGCAAATCCCCGCCGGCGACAAAATGATCCGTCTCATGAAAAATGCGTCATACGAGGTGCAAGCGCTTTTTGAGTGGATCGAATACATCCTGGAGGCGCGCAAAAACAAAAAGAGCGGAAAACCGCCGCCAATCCGGGCAGGCAGGGAGTATCGCGAGGCGCTCAAAGCCATCAATGATGGCGAACCGATTATATTCGTATCGGGAAGGGCTGGAACGGGCAAGACGTGCTTGATCGAATTTCTTCAGAAAAAACTCTCCCAACGAAACATTGCGATCGTTGCGCCAGCCGGAGTCGCCGCCCTTAACTTGCCGCGGGCGCACGATACACTCCTTCTTTCGATTCAGCCGCGATATCGACCTCAAAAGAATACAGACGGTCAAGAACAAAAAACAAAGGCTACAATATGAAAAGCTCGATCTGCTCATCGTAGATGAAGTCTCCATGGTGCGAGCGGACTTTGATGGACGCTATGGTGAAATTCCTCGAACTCAATGGGAGGCAGCCCGGCGCTTCGTTCGGCGGCGTTCAGGTGGTCCTGATCGGCGATCTTTTACAGCTTCCACCCGTCGTAAAATGGAAGAATAAGCTTGACAAGGAAAAGTTTGATAAGAAAAACGGGGTGTACGCCAGCAGGTACTTTTTCGGCGCAAAATTTTTGGAGGGTTCAAAGGAGAGTCCAACACCCTACTTCATAGAGCTTAAGCAAAATCGACGACAGAAAGACCGTAAATTCCGAGAGTGCCTTGATAGCATACGGATCGCGGAAGGCCACACCGAGGCAGTCGAGACAATCAACGCGAGTTGCCACCGAAGGGACAACCCGGACGGAAGCACTCTCGTTCTGACATACACCAGGAAAGATGCCGCGAGAATTAATAACGATAAAATCCATGAGTTGGCCAAGCCCCGACAACCGGCGCTATTTCAGGCACAAACAGGAGGCAAATCCCGCTGCAGGACGACAATGAGGGAGACGAAGAGAACAGACACCCATATTGTCCCGCACCGAGGGAGCTAAAGCTCGCAAAGGGGGCGCCGATCATGTTTATTCTAAACGATAAAGACGGAAAATGGGTCAACGGCACCCTGGGAGTGGTCGAATCAGTCCCAAGCGACTTTGGCCCTCCGATCGTCGTAGTGCTAAAGGACCGCCCCACGGTGAAGATAGAGGTTGAACCTGAAACATGGTGGTTTGACAAAGAATACTCCCCCATTGAACCCGAAGACAGTGAAAAGTTTGATACCTATAAACAGTATCCAATCATGCTGGCATGGGCCGTTACAATACATAAGGCCCAAGGCCTTACGCTAGACAGCGTCGGGATTGACCTGGGCAAGGTAAAGGATAAGGGCGACAAGGAGCAAGAAAGGGCAATCTCGGAGAAAGGTCTATTGTATGTGGCTCTCAGCCGCTGCAGGTCCCTCGCTGGCATAAAACTGGAGAACAAGATCAAGGACTCGGATATCAAGGCAAGCGAGGAGGCATGTGAGTATTACTGCAAGCTCAGGGCTTACCAATCACAGCGATCCGCCCGATTTAAGCCCTACTGTCCCCCCTCTGCCAAGGCTCATCGCGTGAAGGACTCGCCGATAAATCTCAGGCGTTCGGTGAATGTACAAGCCGCGAAAGCAAGGAGGCGATTCTCTGAAATTATCGAGCGGGCGGGCTGCGGACGAGAGCGCATTGTCCTGACAAGGCGAGGCAAGCCGCGCGCAGTCCTCGTATCGATCGAGGATCTCAAGTTACTCGAAGATCGTGTTGACAGTGATAATGAATGAAATCCCCGAAAGGGAAGGGCGGCCGCAGGCGATCCGCACCCCGGCCCCGGCCCCCTTGACGCCGGCATCCGGAAAGTGTACCGTTGAATACACATTGCAGTGTGATCGGAACGCGCGGCGGACCATCAAAGGGAAGGATTGCCAATGCTTAGTGTGCAACTCGATGAAGGCCTCGAAAAAAGATTCGAGCAACTCTGCGCGGCGGTCAAAAGAGACCGGGAAGACTGCCTGCGCGAGGCGATCGAGCAGTATATGGAGGACCTGGAGGATATCATCGTCGCGACCAGGCGGCTAAATGACGATGATGCCGAAACCTCTGAAATTATGGCGGATGCCGGCCTGATGGAATCGATCCGAGAGGGCAGGGACCAGGCAAGACAAAGGATCGGCCGACGCATTGAAGAAATCGACGTCTGATGGATTGGGCGGTTTACTTCACGGAAGAAGCCCGCAAATTGCTCCTGCGCATTGAGGACAGACGCGTTCGGGCGCTCATCAAGTCGAGGGCCTTGCGTTTGAGCGCAAGTCCCCGCACGCAGGGTAAAGCGCTTGGCGGAGAACTTTCCGGCTTAAGAAGCGTGCGAGCCGCCGGGCAGCGTTACCGAATCATCTATGAAGTGTTTCCCGAAACAGGCGAAGTGTGGGTTGTGGCATTGGGCATACGCAAAGCGGGCAGCCGCGATGACGCGTATGAACTGGCGAAGCATTTGCGTTAAACCCTTTTAGATCGCCCGGCTCCTCAAACCGGCCCCTCCGCCTCCCCACGCTCCACAGTCTGCCCCGCGCCCTCCGCGATCTCTCCTATCGCCGTTCCCTCCGGAGTGGACAGCATGGCCTGCAGGGCCATGGCGGCGTTGCGCTTCTGGTCCGGGCAAAGATGCGCGTATCTCTCCGTCTGCTCGATCTTGCCGTGCCCCATCAGCTCCTTTATCGTCTGAAGGCTAGCTCCCGATATCGCAAGCCAGCTCCCGAAGGTGTGCCGCAGGGAATGGAAAACGAGCTTGTGCCGCCTGTCCCTGACTCCGGCGTTTAGCCCCAGGTCCTCGACGGCTTTGAAAAAACTCCCGGAAACGCTTTTTATCTTCTTTCCGCCGCGGTCGGTGAAGACGTGTTCGTCCGGGCGGCCGCCCTCGGCGAAGACAACGGCCAGCTCGTCGGTCATGTACGCCTTCCGCGCGAGATCCCCCTTCGGCCCCCGCGAGTAGTCCGGCCCGAGGATGTGGATCGTCCTGTCTTTGACATCGACGTCGGCCCACCGGAGGTTCCAGATTTCTCCGGCGCGCATGCCCGTGTGAAGCCCCACGAGGCAAATTTCGTAAAGTCTCTGGCTGTACATCTGGACGCGCTGCAGCAAAAGGTGCGCCTCGCTTCGGCTAAGATATCTCAGCCTGTTCGTGTGCCGGGTGCTGGGGAACTTAATCCCCCGGGTAGGGTTTTCCCCGTGAAAGTCACCCCACGCGATCGCCTTGTTGATCACTTCGCGGGCAAGTCCCAGGACGTGCTTTATCGTTTGCGGGGAAAGCTTCTGCTTTGTGAGACCGCTCTTTATCCGCTCGAAGTGAAACGGGCTTATCTCCGAGAGCGCGAGATGCCCCAGGGCGTCCTTGAGATGCTTCTCATATCTCACCTTATCATCCCCGAAGCTGCGCCGGTTCACCTGCGCCCACTCGTAAAACTTCTCCCACGCCTCGGAAAAGGGCAGCTCCTTTTTCTCCCCGGGCAGCTCCTCTCCGTGCCTCATGGCCCGGATTCTCTCCGCGCGGATGTGCCCGGCCATCTGCGGCGTATAGCCCTCGCTCTGCCACCCGATCTTTTCCCACTTGAGCTTTCCGGCCCGCGTCTTGTAGCAGATGTCGTAGCACTTGTCGGGCTTTCCCAAATGCCTCCTCACCGCCGACTCCCGGACAAACACCCCGGTCCTGTGAGTCTTTTGCCTCGTCCCCGCCGCCTTGACCTCTCCAGCCTCTTTCACCGGCGCTCCCTTCCTTCGAAAAAAAATCGCACCCGTCACGACCTAAAAAAAACATCCCCCGAACCCCGAAAAAAACGCCCCCGCGGGGGCGGAAAATCCGTTTTTTACACCTCGATTTTTATCCCAGTAGCTAACCCTTTGCTAACCTTTTCCCCCACGTTGCCATATCCCCCCATATCCCGAGCCCCCCGCGCCAAAAGGCACGACCCGCATGAAGCCTGCCTTTGCGCCCTCCCATGTCATCGGCCTGGTAAGCCGAAAGCAACGCCCCCCTCCGGAGCCCAAAAAAGCCTCCCCCCACCGGCCCGAACTTTTAAAAAAAATTCTCCAACGCCGGGACCTCGGATCCTGCCCCACCCGGCCTCCGAAATCAACTCTTTTTTGCTAACGCCTCGCTAACCTCCCGGCGATATCTCCCCATATCCCGCAATAACTCCCATCCCCCCGAACCACCCCCGAATCGGCCATCCACCCCCATTCCCCACCCCTCCCCGCATCCCGCCATACCCCCCGCACCACGGCCTTTCACGCCGACGACACCGGTTCAAATCCGGTTGGGGACGCTAGTAAGATCAAGGGGTTAAGCTGAGAAGCTTGACCCCTTTTTCTTTTGGGGGGGACTTTTCAGGATAACCGGGACCGAGCGAAGCTCAATATGCCTTCCTGACGCGACTTGTGCCCTCTGGAGTAAAAGTTTCCATGGGCGAGTATCGGGGACGATGATTTTGCCCGTCCTCTCCATTCATATTTTGAAATCAAAGATAAAACACTCCCTTTTCGCGTCAGGCTATGTATCTTTCGCCGACTGTAATCGCGCGGGCTAAAAAATAATGCCAAATATCCCCCCAAATGAGGCCATTACCCATATCAATCTACATGATCGGTCTTATATTACACTTGGTTTTATAAACCCTTCGTCTGGAGGAGCCGAAAGTCCTTATCCCTGAATCCTTATGCCGGAAAGGAGGGACCGATTGGAGTGAAGGCGTATGGGGTCTCGAACGCGGTCGGAGACCAAGCTTGAACCAATGAAGATGTTCAAGACGGAATCCGTCCGTATAGTCAGGTCCCTGGTTTACCGAATTGCCCGGAAAGGAGTGGATAAAATGAGAAAAGCATTGGTTGTCGCGATCGCTGTTTCACTGCTCCTTATCGGCGGCGGCTTTGCGACCGCACAGGCGAATGGCTCCTGCAACATCAACTGGTCCGCCCTGTCTCCCTGCAACTGGCACGCGCCCAACCTGTGCGCGTTCCATTGTGACGCGGTGGCCGCGGAGCCCACGCCTCCTGCTGCGGAAGTAACTCCACCGACGCAGGAAAAATGTTCACTTTGCAACATCAACTGGTCCGCCCTATCTCCCTGCAACTGGCACTGGCCGCATTTTTGCCCGGTCTGTGGCAGCTAAGTCGGCGTGGGATGCTGAATTGAAGGGGGGTGACAATGCAGATTGAAACGTCGGACTTCCTTCCGATAAAACACCGGAAGGAAGTCCTGTTTTTGTGCCGTCCCGGCTTTATCGGGCCTGTAATAGAGAATGCTCCCCGCCCCGCCCATAACACACCCCGGCTATATCATTCGAGTACGGAGCTGTCCGGTACGCTCAGGATTGCCGCCAGGTCCTCGGCCGTCCCTATGTGTCGGCCCGGCATCCGGCAGCGGGTCCCCGGTTCACAGCCGAGCTTTTTCGCGATCGCAGATAGCTGCAGAGCGTTCCGGCAGCCACATCGGCAGCACTCGTTTTGATGTTGTGCGCAGATGGTTGCTCATATATAAACTCCTTAGCGTCGAAGCGCCGTGATTATGTTTGGCGAAATTCCTCGAAATTCCGAACAGGGGAGGGTGGCCGTGAGCGATCCCGCAAAAAAGCCTGCAACCTATGAAGACCTTTACGACATCCCCGAAAACATGATCGGGGAGATCGTTGACGGGGAGTTGACCGTAACACACAGGCCCACGAGGGAACACGGTTATGCGGCAACGACATTGATTGAAGAGGTCGGACCGCCATATCATCGCGGGCGTGGCGGACCGGGGGGATGGATCTTTATCGTAGAACCCGAGATTATCTTCGGCGAGGACGTCCTGGTGCCCGATGTGGCGGGATGGAAGGCGCAAAGATTCATATGGGAAGAGGATCGAAATCCCATCTCGGTCGCACCCGATTGGGTGTGCGAGGTCCTCTCGCCAAAGACCATCCGCAATGACAAAGTAAGAAAAATGCCCGTTTATGCCCGCCATGGCGTTGGACATATCTGGCTTATCGATCCCGCCGCCATGACGATGGACGCCTTCCGGCTCGAATCGGGCGGATGGTTCTTGCTGGCGAGCTTTTCAGAAAACGACAAGGCGCGGGTAGAGCCGTTCCAGGAGATTGAAATAAATCTCGACTATTTGTGGGCCGAAAGCTCGAAGCCTCCAATACCATGACGGGCCGATCTTATACGGGCAGCAGATCCATGCCTCGGGTAAGGGTGCCCGCCCCCTTGACCCGCCTCGCCGCGAAGTGTATCGAGTGGAAAGTCGGCTGGGATGATGCAAGCGACGACAGGACTCCTCGATTGGTGATTGACTCCAAACAGGTTTCCAGGGAAGAGTTCGGGAGAATGCTGATGATATATGAGGGATGGAACTTCAAGATGGAGATACAGTAATCCCTATTGGCAACCCATTGGATCGATTGGATTAAAACAACGGGTTATCGATACGCTTCAATTCCCGAATATGGAGGCCGACGCTTTCATTGTTCAAAATGGCCACATTTTCAGCACGCCCCACAACGATAACTTTTGAGTTGGCGGATGGCGTCGTGCCACTGGTCACTACCGCGATCTTACTGCCGTCATCACTTAAAAAGTAGAGCTTCAGGTTTACCAGAGGGATCTTGGTGATTCCCGAAACCGTTCCTCTTACCTTGACCTGCCTGCCGTCATACGCCGACGGGTTGTTCAAGATATCTTTTACGCTGGTGAACCCAAAAGGCAGGTACTGGCAGCCGGCGCTCACCAGCAGGAGTGAAAAGCTCAAGAACATGATGATTCCGCCTGTCCAGGCGAAAGCTTTCCGTTTCATCCAACCCCCCATCCTGATCCGCCCCCGTGCGTTTCTACGTCTGGGGCTGACCGTCCGTCCCGACCAGGCTACGACATTTATAATGATAGTAATCTAAATTTCCCCATTCACAAGTACCTGAAATTTCCAGGGGCGGCAATTCAAAATTGCCCGGGGAAAGCCACCCTGACCACTCGTAATAGGGGGCGTGGGGCAGAAAGATGGCGCTCAGGAACCTCGAAAATCAGATCAGCATGATGATATCGACGATCACCAAACCCGGAATGGCAACCAGAGCTAAATAATCTAGAAAAGCGCTCATCCAGCCTAAACGCTGAATCCAAAGCCCGCCGAGTATTCCGGCTCCATATCCGGGGAAAAGGCCTGCGAATCCGCAGAGCATCAGCTTCCACCCGGAGTGTGAAAAGCCGAGCCTGCCAAGCATCAAACCGGCGGTTACTCCCAGAAAAACAAGAAATAGAAATATCTCTACCCTGAAGGATTCATACGTTGGAGGCGTGCCTGCCGACGATACGATGCTGTTGATAAGTAGGGCGACAAAAACGGCGCTCCCCAGGATGCCGAATATCCACCCGGAGATCGAGCCTTTCTCGCAGGCCGCCGTAAATCCCCACACGGCGGCGCCCACGGAAAGAAAGGTGACTATCGTGAATTCCAAAGGGAGATGGCCGGCAAAAGGCGATCGGTATTTTTCCTCGCTCGGCCTTACGCGTCTCCACAGAAGGGAGGGGAAGAATTTAAGATGAAAATCAAAGGAGAGAAACTTCGGTGGGTTCATATGATCACGGATTCGATGGTATTTTGTTTATCGTCCATAAAGCCTCATTATATCGATACAAGTTTATTCCAATTTGAAGTTCCGGGCAAATAGATTCCGGAGCAGGCCGGAGGGCGGATATCGCACCAACCGCGTTTGCGTGGTGCTCTTCGTTTTAGCGGGTACGGGGCGCCGTCGTATACCTGGACTGGGTACGCAGCCTGTGTTGCATCGTAAAACTTCATGTTGACTAATGCGCCTGCTTTCTTTAGTATTGTCAGGCGATTATGGTATGGCGTGTGTGCTGTTATTTAAGGAAATTACAACAAAGAGGGAGACTTCATGGAGATTAAAGAAAGAAGCGAAAGCGCGGGCGGGAACATGGTCCTCGAAAGCGAGTCTTACACTGTGATGTCTCTATGCGCCGGCTTGGCCGTTGCTGAGGTCGGCGACGGAAACTGTTTCTCCTGTGAAGGCTATATCACGGTTCCCTGCAGTTGCTGACGCCATGTAACGCAGTACCCGACCGATCTCCGGCAGGGCGGGATTGGGATGCCGTGCTGTTTGCTCTTCGAGCATGAGCAAGGCGCCATATTTCATTACCAGAGCTGAGTAAGTGCACGGTCGGCGTGAGTCCTTCCAGTGTGGAGGACTCACGCCATCTCTTTTTGCGTCTCCGATGGATTATCTCCACGTATTCTCCGTCCGCTGCCTCAGGTAAATAAGAATAAAGGAAAGAAGAAACGGATTCTCACGGCCCCCTCGAGGTTACGAAGAATTTGATAGAGTTGGAACGCGGCGGCGATGAGTTGCTGCTTGTGAACTCTTTCCACATGCTTCCGCTATACGTGGCTCGCGGCAAAAAGGGTGTGAAGCGCGTACTCTCACAGGTCGGGGGCAAAACGTTTGAAGAGCTCCTGGCCTTATTCTCCGGGGACACGGACCTCATCCGAATGCTCAGGGACCATCGCATCCTTGTCGATTCCTCCCGCGAGAAGGAGCGGTGTGAGCGCACGGGCATCGACGCGGCTTTAGCCGCGCCACCTCTGCCCAAGAACAAGATGACCGTTTTCCTCCTGATTACTGAATCATGCAACCTTGGTTGTGTATATTGCCTTAACGGCTCGGGGACTTATCGCAAAAGCCCGGGCGCGCTCATGAGCCCCCAGGTCGCCATGCGCAGCATCACGGCGTGCCTGGATCAACTTGGCGCCGGCGGCACCCTTCAAGTGACCTTCTTTGGGGGCGAACCGCTCCTTAATTGGCCCCTTGTAAAAGAGGTGATAAAGCAATGCGAGCAATTACCCGGGCAGACGTATGGCGACAAGAAGATTGCATATCATATAACCAGCAATCTGACCACATGCCCTCCCGATCTGATCGAAACGCTAAAAAAGCATAAAATCACCGTCTTATCCGATATCGACGGGCCCCCGGAAATTCATAACCGTTGCCGTCCCTTTCTGCGCGGCGGAGCTTCTTATGCCCGGAGTGCGGAAACTATACGCAGGTTGGTAGACGCCGGAATACCGGTAGCTCTGCGCGCTACGCTTACTTCCGTCAATCAGGACTGCGTCGCTGATATTGCCGCCCACCACAAGGCGCTCGGCGCCGGTAATTGCGGCCTTGTGCCGGTCTGCCAAATCAATTCCGATCGGCAATACCTGCCTGAGTGGCTTCTGCCCGATCCGGACAGGATTATCGCCGGGGTGGTGAATGTATATCGCAGTGGATTATGGGAAAGGACGAAGCTCTTCCCGTTCAACCAATATGTTTTGAAATTGCGTCCCGGCTCGCGGCAGACTGTGGGCTGCGCGGCTCCCTCGGGCGCCGTTCCGGTCATCAACGCCAACGGAGACGTTTACCTGTGCGCCTATCTTGTCGGCCAGGAGAAGTTCCGCTATGGAACGTCGTCAAACGCATGGGACCGGCGGTTGCTCGAAGAAACGTCGGCCTCACTGCATGTCGATAATCTCCCGGGGTGTAGCGCATGTCCCTGGCGATACGCGTGCGGAGGTGGATGCCCGGTGATGAGACTGGGGTTTTACGAAGTGGAAAAAAACCCTGTGGCCGCGGAATATGGACGGAGAATCGTCTGCGATTTTAGCAGGGCAGTTTTGACCGAGTGTCTTTGGGACGTGGCGGACAATGTGTCGGCCTCCATTGCCGAGGGGCGGGGGCAACACCGTGGACCGGCGCTCGACCCAACGCTTTTTTGCTGAAACAAAAGAGGAGTTCCCCTTCTCGGACTCTGCATCGGGGTACCCCATGAGGGCTCAAGTGTTGCTCGAATTGACCAAAAACCTGATCTCCCTGGAAAGGGGCCGCGACGAGTTGCTCCTGGCAAACTCGTTCCACATGATGCCTCTATATGTTAAGCGGGGCAGGGAGCGTATAAAGGGCGTGCTCGACCATGCATCCGGCGGACGCACGGCAGAAGAGTTGGAAGCGGCATTTCCGGGGGATGTCGGCCTCATCGAGCTCCTTCGCGATAATCGCATTTTGGTCGACAAGTCATTTTACCCCGACGGGTTCGATCTCGCAGATATCGCGGCGGAAAAGATCCAGTCCGGCCCCCGGGAGAGGATCACGCTTTATCTGCTGCTTGGCGAATCCTGCAACCTGGACTGCATCTACTGCCTGAACGGACCCAAGACATACCGGAAAAATCACGCAGAGGGGATGGGCGCGCGGACTGCCCTGAGAAGCATCGAGAAATGCCTGGAGGAACTCGTTCCCGGAGGCGTGGTGGAAGTCGGTTTTTTCGGGGGCGAGCCTTTACTTCACTGGCCGGTGGTCAAGCAGGTGATAAGCCGTTGCGAAAGTGAGATCGGGCCGGCAAACCCCGATAAAAAAATACGATATCACCTTACCAGCAATCTGACACTGTGTCCACCAGACCTGGTCGAATGGGTGACACGCTACAAGATTACAATAGTCTGCGGGATCGACGGTCCACCGGAGATTCACGACCGATGCCGGGTCTACCGCGGAGGCGCCCCGTCTCATGCGCGCAGCGCGGACACTATACGCCGGCTTGTGCAGGCCGGAGTACACCCCACCTTGAGGGCAACGATCACTTCAGCCAACCATGACCGGTTGCACGAAGTAGCTGCGCACCACACCCTGCTTGGAGCCGCCGCCTCGCTGTTTATCCCGGTACGCCCCATTAATTCGGACAGCGAGTTTTTCCCGGAACAGATCCTGCCCGACCCGGAAAAAATCATTTGCGCCGCAGTCGAACTCGGTCTCGGCGATTCTTCGGGCAAGGCAAACCTATTTCCCTTCAATGATTTTTCAGCCGATTTACGCCCCGGCGCCCGATATGTAGTCGCCTGCGGCGCTCCCCGGGGGGCCACTTACGTGGTGCGGCCCAACGGCGACATTTATCCCTGCATCTATCTCGTCGGCCAGAAACAGTACAGGCTCGGAAATGTGACCGGCATGCTGGATCGTAGGCCCCTTGAAGAAATGTTTACCGCTTTACACGTGGATAACCGCGAAGATTGCCGGACTTGCGCCTGGCGGTATGCTTGCGGCGGCGGCTGCCCGGTCATGAATCTTGCGCGCATAGGCGGCGCCGAGAAGAGCGCCCGTGTGGTGGAGTACAGCCGCAGGATCACCTGCGACCTGAGCCGGGCGATCCTTTCCGACGCCCTCTGGCGTCTCGCCGACCGGGGCTTAAGCGGAGTTGCCGGACAAGTTTGACATCGGCCGCAGCATAAACCTCTAACCTGGAACGGAAGGAGGAATTATGGGGAGCGCTTGGTAATACGAGCCCCGTCACATCATGGAAGGACGGGGCCTTTGTTCCCGCGGGACTTTTGCGGGCAGTTGAGAGTTACTTTCGTTTTACAGGGGCCCCTGATGCCGGCGAAGAACCTTTTAGCCATTCGCTGACGAAATCATTCAAACTTGAGGGGAGCCACCACAGCGATAAGGTGCTTGGCAGCTTGCCGTCAGTCTTTTGTCCGAAATTTCTCAGGGCATCGGCTGCGGCCAGCGCCTGAATGGTTCCCGTATAAGGGCTGAGACTCTGAGCAATGGCCTGGTCCTGGGAAGCGATGTAGCGCCGATTTATGGCGCTCTGTACTTCGGGGTCGAATTGAAAGGTATCGGCCCAACCTATGTAATCGAGGGTAACGCCGACCGAATCTAGATAAGCGGTCAGTTTTTTCTGGACATCCGCCATAATCTGCCCCGCGGCACCATTGTCCTGGTCAAAGGTGCGGCTGGTAAACTCTTCACCGAGCAGGGCCTGCACCTTGTCCCTCACCACCCCGTCCATCACCTCCGTGAGACTGTGGCCGTAATAGACAGAGGTAAAGATTACTTCCGGTCTGGTACGGTTGCCGACTGGAGGCTTTATGCCGAAGCGATACAGAAATTTGGGGGCGTTATCTTCCGATACGGATGCAGCGATGGAAACGCCGACTGTGATGTTTAGCCCCTCTTTGCTCTGCACGGGAAAACCTTCGTTTCTGCTGGAAGTCCCACGGTTTGATTCGGTAACCCACTCACGGTTATACGGTGTGCGGTCGACAATAATCAGACGTCCACCCGGAACATAGTAGTCCTTCCAAAAAGCTGAGTTTTCCAGTTTGACGTGAGGAATGACGAATCGCTTGGCCGCGATTTTATGTTCCCGCAGATATTCCTCCGATTGGAACGAGGCCTGGCCGTTTTTGTTGTTCCCCACATCGGGAATAAAGAAGGCCGACTCATTCGGAAGAATAAAGAACGGCTCGGCGTAATCGGACTGGTTGTAGTAGGCATAGCAGGAGGTGCTCGCCGTGAGTACGGTCAGCAGCACCAGCGGGACCAGACCCGACTTGATGAAAGACCGCAGCGGTTTCCACCAGATCAGAGCAATGATGGCCAAAAGAACAAGAGCCGGGACACCGAGGTGTTTGAAGAAATCCATTCCAAACTGCGACGTGACATAGGCCATGTCGCTGTTCTCGAACTGTTTGGCGGCCATCTTACCCGCACCCAGAAGGGCCATAGAGTTGAGAAGGTAGTTGA
This sequence comes from uncultured delta proteobacterium, assembly GCA_963813125.1. GTDB lineage: Bacteria > Desulfobacterota > Syntrophobacteria > Syntrophobacterales > Syntrophobacteraceae > SbD1. The sequence goes on from CAWEZA010000054.1 coordinate 25,032, forward strand.
TCCAACCGTAAATCATAATGGATGCCACGGTAAGAACCCCGCGTATGATATAACCGCGGCCTCCATTGTTCTCCAAATCATCAAAACCCATGCTTTTTTCTCCTTTTATTGAGCAGTCCAATCTAATTGGCTCGAAAATAAACAAATCGCTACTCCTTATAAATTCGGATGGTACTCGCCATCATATCAATAAAATAAATGGATCCGCTCTTCCTTCTTCATGCCAATCCCTAATCCGTGAGTAAAATCCACGAGGGTCACTGAAAATCCCCAGGTGAGAGCAGGGGAGTAGCCTGCCAAGGGTTTAGGCATAGTGATCCAGTGGTTCACCGAGGGGGGAAGGCCCCGAAGCCCCTGAGGCCGCATGCTCAGGGGCCTTTTTCTTTCACTATTAAAAAGGATTCAATTTCCGGGCGTAGATTCTCGAAAGCCTGTACGGCGCCTTTGAGCTTATTCGGGTCCAACCCCGGCCGCCTGATATGCGAATTGCTTGAATGTTCAGGGCTTCATGAGGGTTTTGGCTGCTTCATAAAGCATCCTGGCCGACAAATGAGCTTATGGAATGAAATCCGGAGCGTCTGTCTGCAGCCTTTTCACAGAGTCTTTGCACGTATTGAGTTCGGAATACCTTGTAACTTAAGTGACGCCACCCTTGGCCGGCCCTGCCTCACTCGGCCCCTTGTCTTCAGGTTCGCAGCTAAAGGCGCTCATGCCGGTTATGTGGCGGCCCAGGGACAAAATGTGGATGTCCCTGGTGCCTTCGTAGGTGTTCAGGGTTTCGAGATTGAGCATGTGGCGGATGGGTGGATATCCGAGGGTGATTCCGTTTGCTCCCAGAATCTCTCTGGCGCTCCGGGCGATCTTCAGGGCTTCGAAGGCGTTGTTCATTTTGGCCATCGAGATGTGTGCGGGGTTCGCACGGCCTTCGTCCTTGAGCCTTCCCAGCCGAATGCACATGAGTTGCGCCTTGGTGATCTCGGTGAGCATCAGGGCAAGCTTTTGCTGCACAAGTTGGAAGGACGCAATCGGTGCATGAAACTGGATTCTGGATTTTGCGTAGTTAAGGGCGGCTTCATAGCAGGCAATGGCCGCGCCTATGCTGCCCCAGGCTATGCCAAAGCGGCCTTCGTTAAGGCAGGTCAGGGCGGATTTGAGGCCCGCTGTACCCGGCAGGAGATTTTCCTCGGGAACGGACACATTGTCGAAATTAAGAACGGAGGTAACCGATGCGCGCATCGAAAACTTGCGCTCGACAGGGCGGGCGGTAAATCCAGGCATTCCCTTTTCGAGCAGGAAACCGCGGATTTGTCCGGTCTCGGTCTTTGCCCACACCACGGCCACGTCGGCGATTGATCCGTTTGTAATCCACATCTTGCGGCCATTTAGAACATAGCTGCCTTGGTTCTTTACCGCCATCGAGCGCATGCCGCGGGGGTCTGAGCCGGCTTCGGGTTCGCTCAGGCCGAAGCAGCCGATTTTTCTGCCGCTTACAAGCTCCGGCAGCCACCGTTCCTTCTGTTCCCTGCTCCCAAAGGAATAGATGGGGTGGATTACCAGGGAGTTCATGACCGAGACAAAAGAGCGAAGGGCTGAATCCCCACGTTCCAACTCCTGGCAAACCAAGCCGAATGAGAGGTTGTTCTTTCCCCGCCCGCCGTATTCGTTTAGCTTGATCCCCAATAATCCCATGGCCGCAATCTCGGGAATCAGTTCGAGCGGAAAAGAGCCCTCCTCGAAATAATCGGCCGCCCGGGGAAGGTATCGCCTGTCGACCCAGTTTCGCACTTCGTCCCGGATTTGCTTTTCATCCTCAGAAAGAAGGTCTTCGCATAAATAGAAGTCTGTGTGTCCTGAACTCATAGCGTCCCCCGGTGTCTAAATGCCGACAATGGACTAAAATCATGAAATCGACCTGCTCTTGATCCATCCGGCTTGTCGCCGGCGCTACAGGCGCCCCACGGAAAAATCGGGTGAGCAGCTGTAAATGGATTCAATCTCGGGCATGGATAACGGGGTCAAAAACTCTATTCCGCAGCGCAAGGCCGGCACCATAAAGGATGTGGTGGCGGGAGTGACGCTTCCGTATACGATCCGTGATGGAATCGATTTGCTAAAGGCCCTGAAGCCATACTTTATCACCACCTCGCAGGGACCCTCCATGCTAATGTCGATGTCGGACTGCAGAGGCAAAAATGTAAAGCACAGCCCCGACTTGCTAATATCCACCAGGGGCCCTATCAACGGGTAAATACCGCCGGCGGGCAAGGTGAGAATGACCATAAGCGGCGCGTGCGGAGTGTAACGGGTATGTTCTCGGGTCTCCATCGCGTATCACTCTTGCCGTGTCGATGCCAGAATCGTCCGGTTGCCGTTGTTTTCCATCGGGCTGACCAGGCCGGAGGCTTCCATCTGTTCAATGATCCTGGCCGCCCGGTTATAGCCGATCCTCAGGTGGCGTTGAACGGCCGATATCGAGGCGCGCTGAGAGCTTATGACGAAGGCGACCGCATCCTCGTAGAGCGGGTCGGAGTCGCAGGCAAAACGATCCGCATCGGAGGAAGCATCATCGCCTGCTTCCGCCGGTCCCCCGAGCACTTCTTCCAGATAGCGGGGTTCTCCGAACTGCTTGAGATGTTCGGCCACCGCCTGGACTTCCTCGTCTGCTACAAAGGCGCCGTGCACCCGTTGCGGATAGCCCGATCCGGGCGGCAGATAGAGCATGTCGCCTTGCCCCAACAAACATTCAGCGCCCATCTGGTCTAAAATCGTGCGGCTGTCGACCCTGGAGGAAACCTGAAAGGCGATCCGGGTGGGGATATTGGCCTTGATAAGCCCGGTAATGACATCGACCGAAGGGCGCTGAGTGGCCACGATGAGGTGAATGCCGGCGGCCCGCGCTTTTTGCGCAAGCCTGGCGATCAGTTCTTCGATTTTTTTTCCGGCCGTCATCATCAAATCGGCGAGTTCATCGACCACAACCACTATGTATGGGAGCGGAGAAAGCACCGCCCGGTTTTCCCGGCCCGAAGGGTCGGCCAGTGGTTTCCCGGCTGCCGCGGCATCCTGAACTTTTTGATTGTAGCCTGCAAGATTTCGGACGTGAAGAGAGTTCAGCAGCCTGTATCGTTTATCCATTTCCCACACGCACCAGTTGAGCGCATTGGCGGCAAGCTTCATATCCGTTACAACCGGGGCGAGCAAATGGGGAATGCCGTCGTAGATGGACAACTCCAGCATCTTTGGGTCGATCATCACGAACCGGACTTCCGCGGGCGTCGCCCTGTAGAGCAGCGACAGGATCATGGCGTTTAAGCCCACCGATTTACCCGAACCCGTCGTCCCGGCCACCAGCATGTGGGGCGCTCTGGCCAGATCGGCCACCACCGGCTCACCCGTGATGTCTTTTCCGAGCGCCATGGCGAGCTTCGATTTATGCGACCGGAAAACCTCCGACGAGAGCACCTCCGAAAGTCGGATCATCTGGCGGCGCTCATTGGGAAGCTCCAAGCCCATGCACGTTTTGCCGGGGATAGTTTCCACCATGCGGATGGACGCAACCCCCAAGGCGCGGGCGAGATCCTTCATAAGACTCACCACCTGTCCGCCGCGCACCCCCACGGCAGGCTGCACTTCATAGCGCGTGATGACAGGGCCTGCGTATGCGTCTTGTACGTTCACCTTCACACGAAACTCGGCGAGCTTTTCCTCGATAAGGATGCCTCCGTTTATCAAATCGTCCTGGCTCACCGGGGCAATTGCCGAATCGGCGGGGTGAAGAAGCGAAGGGGGCGGAAGTGACAAATCATAACCGAATTCAAAGCTGAAAGGGTTGCTCGCGCCACCCGCATCGCAGAGTCCGTTCGTTTTGACCTCCGGCTCACAAAAGATCACTCCGGCGGCAGGGGTTTGGCTGGAAGCCGGCACTTCTGCCGACTGCTCACCATCGAGATGACAGGCGGGTTCTATCTCCCGGGGACTTTCTTTCTCCCCAACCGTTGACCAGGCGGGTATGAGGAGTCCTTCGGGGAACCCGCGGGAGTCAGCGCCGCAAGTTTGCCGGGGCACCGTTCTCTCGGTCTCCCCACTCTGAATGGCGGATGGTTTGGCGGTGGAGCCCGACAGCCGTTCTTCACCGGTTTTTGCAAGACGCCTGCGGACTTCCTCCATATCCTTCGTGAGACCGAAGCGGGACGTTTGCCGGGCGGCTTGCGCCGCTGGACCGAGTTTTCCGGTTCGAGGCCTGTTTTCAACCTTTTCCGGTGCGATCGTCTCTTTAGAGACAATCCCCCGGGCAGGCTTCTTGAAGCCCGACCATGCCGTTTCGCTGTCAGCGGCAAACCTTATGGAATTTTGAGGAATCAACACGGGTGCCGCGGAAACCGCGGGATGGGCCCGGAATGTCCATGAATCGAAAAGATATTCCGGATTCGATTTAGCTTTCGGCAGAGTCTCCCGCGTGCGCGGAAGGGGAGCGCGAGCCCGCGTGGGCACAACCGCCCGTTCGCGCAGCCTCGGGTTTTCCCTGCCGGTTTCCTTCTCCGGGGAACAGTGCTGATCGGTTGAGCGGCGCGACGGCGAAGTCGTCATGCCGATTGCATCCAGCAACTCCCCCCAGGAGAGTTTAAACCAGTGCGGAACGCCGATCGCAATCCCGAATCCTGCGAGCGAGAGCGCAATCCAGTGTGACCACGGACTAATCGCCGCCCCACCGATCACGCATGAGGTGGCCAATCTTCGCCACAGTTTGCCAGAATTTCTGTCCGGACCCATTCCCGCACTTATCCATTCGGCCGAAAAGCGCATCAAATCCCTACGCTACGGCATCGGATCGAAACGTACCCTCTGCGATATTCGCCATTTGTTTCGGAATTGCACTGCCATTAAACCTCTTGGAAGGGGCTTAGTCAACCCTGTTGCCGGTGCCAACCGCTCGAACCAGAAAATTGAGCAATATCGTACTATATTCTATTTTTATCATGAAAACCAAGGGTTTCAGTAAAAAGAGATCACTTCGGTGGGGCGTCTGGCCGATATTTAGCGCCGGTCTTTTCCACATGATGATGCATACAGTCGTGCGGGGTTGGCTTAAAAAGTGGTTTGCCGCTGAAGAGTGGAAATTGGCCGGGTCAGGGGATTCCATTTTACATCATTTCACGCGTCAGGAAAAATGTGTCGGTAAAATTGTTTCTTAGCAGTTTTTATATTGATTCGCATATTATTTATGATACTATCGCCACAATTATAACAAAGCGGCAACTTCAGCCGCATCAGTTTTACAGATAGATACTATTCAGCCTCAGGTTCCCGGTTAATGTCCCGTTGAAAGGAAACGCGCGATTTTCATCGCGGCGTTTCATGCAGTGCATAATCGGTGTCACGAGTTTCTTTTTGCATTACCTGATAGCAGCCCCAAATTAGGTCACGGATGAAAACCAGAGCCGAATTTCAATTTGGTTTGGTCATGACTTATATGCCGGGGGCGGATAGAGGGTGAGCAGCCGTCGTTTGGCGGTCCATTCCATGACTTCCTGATTCATTTGAGCGTTTTCCTGTGGGCAGAGGTATGGACCGAGCTTAGCCGCTTGTATTGCCTAAAATTACTGCTCAGAGCTTTTCCCGCGCCGGTAGTCCATGTTGCGGGGCTTGCCTGAGGTTTGTCGGATGGCGGTAAAACCCGGTTTGCGTGCGGGGGAGTGTTTCCCCACCCGGGATTTGGCCACAAGGGCTTTTCGAGTGTGGCCGAGCGTCGGGTCTTAGTGTAATCGAGTTGGCGGAGCTATGGTGGCGTTTCATCTGAAGCAGAGTCAAGGAAAAGCTCGACTCCATTTCCCGTGCCTCAGCCGGACAGGGCGGGGCGCGAGGGTTGCTCATGAGTCTTTCGTTCTAACTTTTGGTCTGCTCATAGTCATTTGTATCCTGGTCTTTCCGGCTTATGGCGTCAAAGCCATCGATAGACCCGGAATCGATCCGGGTTCCATCCGGAATCGGCGGCCGCGGCTGTATCTCACCAGCCAAAAGATCCGGAGCATCAAATCAAACCTTTCCAGGTATCCTTTTTCCAAGTTCTGGGCCTACACGAAGGCAATGGCTGACCGGTGGGCAACTGTTACCCCTCCCGCCCGGCCTTCCGGGGATATCCGCTGGATCGGCAATACGTTGCCTTATATTTCCATGGCCTATCTATTGACGGGTGATAAGAAATACCTCGACGCGGCGATCGGGTGGATGAATGCGATCTGTTCGTATACAAGTTGGGATGGGGATAAGGATCTTGGAGCGGCCCATCTTCTCTTCGGGATGTCGATAGCCTACGATTGGCTCCATGACAGGTTCACCCCCCGGCAACTCCGGACTTACCGCGAAACGATCGAGCGCCATGCCGGGATTTTATATCGCTGTTTGTACAACAGGGGAGCCTGGTGGGCCACCGAATACCTGCAGAACCACAACTACGTAAATTCGGCGTCTATTGGAGTGGCGGGGTTGGCCCTCTATGGAGAAAGCGCTTCTGCCCGATCATACATCGCCGCGGCAAGAGAGGACTTCCAAAAGGTGCTCCCGCTGCTCTCACCCGAGGGTGCGACCCACGAAGGCGTAGGCTACTGGGGATACGGAACCCAGGGCATTCTCGAATATTATGAGGCGATGCGGCCGATATTTGGAATGGACGATATCGTAAACAGCGGTTTCTTTCGGAACACCGCCAGGTTTCGGCTCTATTGCTCGCTCCCCGGTTATGTGGACAATGTGGACTTTGCCGATTCGCCACGATTCGATTGGTATGGGGCCCGGATACATTCTCCGGGAGTTGGCCGGGCTTTTTGGCGACGGAACGGCCCAATGGCTGGCCGAGCGCATAGAGGGCGCGCGGGGATCGGGCGCGCTCATGTCCTGGCTGGATTTGATCTGGTATGACCCTTCCGTTAAGTCCGTACCCCCGGATAAAATGCCAACGAGCGCATATTTTAAAAACCTCGGGATTCTGATCGTAAGATCCAGCTGGGCGGACGATGCGTGCTGGGTTTTTTTCAAGGCCGCGCCCCCCCAGGGCTACTGGGCGTTGAGTAAACACCGGTTCACCGGTTCTCACATCCACCCGGACGAAGGCCAGTTTCTGATATGGAACGACGGCAAATGGCTCGTGATAGATGACGGCTATGTCTTCCTCAAAAGAACCTCAAATCACAACGTCTGTACATTCAACGGGACCGGGCAGCTTGGGGAAGGGCGGATGTGGTTCGATGAGGCGCCCCTGCGAGTGCTCGGAAAAACTCCCGTAACCGTTTACGGCGCAAAAAGTCATTCGGGCTGCCGCTACATCGACGCGGATTTAACCGACATCTACGGCCCGGGCGCAAGCCTTCGGAGCTACAGGAGAACCTTCGTAGCGTTTCCTTCGGGTTACGTCGTGGTAAGAGACAGGGTCCGCTTTAAAAAACCCTCCGATCTTGTGGATTTGGTCCACCTTGGAACGGGGGCCGTCAAGAAAACCGGAAGTGAAAGCTTTACCTTTTCAGGCGGTGGGGTGGGCCTGGGTATAGACGTATATTCCATAAATAATCTGCAAACACATACCTCCACTTTCAGCATCCCCCCGGGCGAGCAGGGCGGCAGCGGCAGCGGAAATTTCACCGGCAGCCTGCTGCGGGTCGAACACGCGCGCTCCGGTGGCGATACGCTCGTTTGGGTCTTAAGGCCTTTTAAGGCTGGGGCAACGCTGTCTTCGCCAAAGGCCGCGTTGCTATCGGGCGGAGACAAGTTCTCCTTTGCCGACTCCAGGATGCGTTTTAGTATCGATTTTGCCGACCGGTCGGTTTCTATCGGCCCGCAATGACTTGCCCACGGGGAGTCTTTGCGCGTTGATTTCGCCGCACACCCGAAAGGAACCATAGGTCCATGCCGTCAAAAGAACCGGAAAGCGGGTCTGGACGGTCCACTGCGGGCTTTATCGCCGTTTCCGGCGCGCAGGTCATGGGTGCCCGCCTGGCGCTTACCGCCATGTCGGTCGCCTTTACGATGTACCTTGCGAGAGTCCTTTCCACGACCGTTTTCGCATTGTTTGTCGTCTACGGGATAGTTTGCAACCTGGTCAGGGTCTTTTCCGACCCGGGAATTGCCGCGACGGGCCATCAGAAGATCCCGGGGCTGCTGGCCGCGGGCGACGTTGAAGGCGTGCGCGGCCTCATAAAGCTTGGTCTCATCAGCAGGCTGGTTTCCGCCTTGATTTGCGTGGCGGTTGCCGCAATTTGCGCTTCCTGGATTTCCCGGGTGTTTCTAAAGACCGATCAGTATACCGCGGCAGTTCTTTTTATGTTGCCCGGGGCATTTTTTGTGGCCGTTTCCGACCCGCTTCGCCTTATCGCGCAATCCGTTGGGCGCTTTGGGCTCATTGGCATTTCCGACCTTGTAAGCGGCATGGTAATGCCGTTTGCGTCGATAGGACTATATCTCGTCCTGGGTGTAAACTGGTATTTCATCGGAATGGCTTTTGGGCCATTTTTAAGATTTTGCATGATCCTCCACGGGGTAAGAAACTGGGTGTTCGGGCAGGGGCGCATCCCTGGTATTGCCGGGGTTTTCAAGTACTCGCTTCCTTTTTGTCTTCGCGGGTATTTGAGGTTTGCCCAGGCGGAAGGCGACAAGATCATTACGGGTATCCTCATGCCTCCCGCCATGCTCGCCGGCTACGGTATCGCGCGCAATTTCATCGACCTGTTGGACATGCTGGGAGAATCCGTCTCCGGGCCCAGCGTGGTGAAGCTCGCTCAGACACGATTTGAGCCTCCCACGGTGCAATCGGAAGCATTCACCGGTGTGGCACGTTTTGGAGTAATGACTCTCGTGCCGCCCTGCCTTGCCGTCGCCTGTGCCGGCCCTTTCCTGATGAGTCTTTACGGCGGCCATAAATACTATGGGTTCTGGCCGATCCTTGCTACACTTGCCGTCGCCCACGCCATTTCTTTTATGGCGAAATTTTACGGCAACAATATGCTCTTTGCTGTGGGGGAGCCTCAAATGACCTTGGCTGCGGATGGAATACCTGGGGCTTTCAACGTCTTTTTAAGCGCTCTTCTTATCCGGACCCTCGGCCGATGGGGCATTGCGTGGTCGCAGCTTCTAACCTACGTTCTGGCATTCCTGGTCTCAAGGCATCTTTTAAACAAGTTGATTCGGACAAAAATTGTCCTTAAGGACTGGCTCGTCTTGATGAAGGCGTTCCTTCCGGCGGCAGTCGTCGTCGTTTTAGCGCAAATCCTTACCGCCAGGATTCCGATACTCGCCGCGTGCATGCTTGCCGGCGCGGTTTTGTTCGCGGTTTTGCTGACGCTTTCGATCAGCGACAGCGACCGGGCTGTACTGGAATCTTTCCTGCCGGGGTCGATACGGTTTGGCGTAAACCGGATTCGCGAGCTGTTGTCCACGATAGGAAGCAAGGCCATTGCCGCAAAGGCGAAAGATGCTCGATGAACCATAAGAGCCGCCCAATCCGTGTTCTGTCTACCATTGACCAGTACTGGCCGTTTGTCGGAGGTGCGGAGAATATCGCATTAAGAGTTGTCCGGCTGACCAATGGCCCTCAAGTCGTGAACAACGTGCTTACAGTCGCCTCGGATAGAATTGTGGAGCTTTCGGGGGGCAGGTTTATCCGATATGAAAAAACCGATGACAATTACAAGATATACCGCTTCAGGCCGGTATCAATTTACGGAAAGCGAAGGAACGGTCCATACACCAGATATATAAATTTATTAAGGTACATAGTTAATTTGGTGACGCTGCGCCGCGAGTATGACATAATACATGCGCACACCTATTACTGGCCTGCCATAGCCGGGGTTATAGCAGGTAAACTGTTGCGCAAAAAGGTCATAGTAACCGGTCACAATACATTGGTAAGACTTGAAAATGAGGTTTCCAATGGCGTATATCCATGTTTTATGGTGCCTCTTTTACGGTCATGCGACATTTATGTCGCAATCAGTAATGGTATATTCAATGAGTGCCGTGGAATTCTAGGTATATATCCAAAAAAAATAAGACTTATACCCAATGACATAGACGATGGACAGTTCAGTCCGATCGACGAGGCGGGCAAAAAGGATCTGTGCGAAAAGTTGGGTCTACCCTTTTCGGGTCCAATCATCATCTGCCATGGCAGACTGGAAAAACATAAGAATGTTCAGTTGCTGATCAGGGCGATCGCAAAAGTAAAAGAGTGTGGAATTAAACTTAAATGCATCGTGGCAGGCAATGGTTCATACAAAAGGGAGCTTCTGGAACTCTCGTCTTCTCTGGACTTGGGAGATTTTGTACAGTTTATCCCTTTTAGCGTCAACGTGGAAGAATACGTTAAATGCAGTGATATTTTTTGCATTCCGTCCCGGTATGAAGGGCATCCTCTGGCCTTGCTGGAGGGTATGGCCTGCGGCCTCGTGTGTCTTGCATCAAATATTGACGGAAATATCGATATAGTTGAAGATGGCTCCAACGGGTATTTATTCGAGCCCGATTCGGTTGAGGGGCTCTCGGAACTGATCGTGCGTGTTCTGAATCTCGAATCTGATACGATAATCAGGAAGGCTGCAAGAAGGACAATCGAAAGTCGCTTCAGTGCGGGCGCCATGGCTGACTCTTACAGGAAACTGTATGTGGAACTTATGAACGGAGGCGGCAGGTGATGGCGGAAAACCTGGAGATCGGCTATCACCTTAAAGAGCTCGCTATAGCGCTTAACCCGGCCGATCCCCGGCATCATCTCCCAACGATTTTTTCAGCCGATAAAACGGTCCTCGATATCGGCTGTGGAATCGGCCAGACACTCGTTGCGTGTAACCATGGCGCGGGTGGGCTTTTTGTGGGCATGGATATTGATTTTGAAAGCCTGTCGTTTGGCCGCGGGCAATTCGGGTCGATAACATATATAAACGGAAGCGCCGATGCATTGCCGTTTGCAGGTGATGCCTTCGACGTCATAATTTCGCGAGTGTCTCTTCATCACACCAATATTCCGGTCACTATAAAGGAAATGTATAGAGTTGCCAGGGCTGGAGGGAGAATCTGGTTAAGCCTGCAATCTATCCGGTTTCCGGTTCGCTACCTTATAAATGGGATTGGAAACAGGAAGCCTGGTGCGACTCTTTACTATTTATACGTCATATTTAACGGTATCTGTTTTAATCAGTTTCGAAAGGTATACCGTCACCCAACCCGCCATACATATGAATCTTTCCAAAGTGGTGGCGGCATGAAGCGCATGCTGGAGCACGCGGGGTTTCGTGGGGTTTCGGTAGATCTTCCTACATTTATAGTGACCGCGCACAAATGAAAAATGGATTTTGACGCCGATTAAATCCGCGGCGAAAACCATCATGGTAACCGGAACGCAACAGATACTCTATGGAACTAATAGTTACCGTAGACACCGAGGCCGACTACCAGTGGCGTAGAGCAAAGGATGTAACCACGGAGAACATCCTGTACTTGCGCCCTTTTCAGGAACTTTGCGCTCGGTTCGGAGTCCGTCCGACCTACCTCGTTACTTCGGAGATCGCGCTCGATCCCAGGGGGGGGCGATTTTTGAAGCCTCTAGTTGAAGAAGACCTTGCCGAAGTCGGGGCTCACCTGCATCCGTGGACAACGCCCCCATTTTTCGACACTACGGGTCTTCGCTACAACGATCCTGTGCATCTTTTCCCGTCCGAACTGGGAAGCGAGCTTTTTCGGATGAAGATGGAGAATTTAACCGGGCAGATTTTCAGTGCGCTCGGAAGAATGCCCCGGTCTTATCGTGCCGGCAGGTTTGGCTACGACGACACCTGCGCGGCAACGCTCAGTCGGTTGGGGTATCTCGTTGACTCATCGGTCACCCCTCTAGTGTCCTGGCGGGAGGTAAGGGATGTTGGAACAGGTGGATGGCCAGACTTTTCAAAAAAGTCCATCTTTCCATACCGGACTTTGACGGACGGTTTTCCCTTCCTCGAGATCCCGGTTACGATCGCTTACACATCAGGACTATTGCAAAAACACCCGAGGTTTTTAAATCTTCACAACCTGTGCGTTCGCATCGCGGGCAGGGTAGACCGATTTTCTTTTCGTCCTCTACAACCTTTGTGGTTAAGGCCCCTTCCAGGGATGGAGTTAAAGGACCTTGTCGGGGTTTGGAGAGCGGCTGAGCGGTTGGGAGCCCCCTTTGGCGTCATGATGTTCCATTCGAGTGAGTTGATGCCTGCGGGCAGCCCCTACAGACCGAGCGCTGTATCCGTCAATGCGCTGCTTGAGCTTTTGGAAGGTTTTTTTAAGTTCGTTCGCAATACCGGTGGTTGCTCTGTCACTCTTTCCGAGGCCGGCGAAAGCTTGACGGCCGGTTTGCACGTATCCGTGCCGGCAGAGAGCGCTTGGCATAGATGATCAAAAAGCTCGTTGAAGTCCTGGTGATGATATTTTTTCTGGGCCTGGCGTGCACAGTATCCAGAAAAAAGTTTATCCACAGTCTTCTGTTTCTTTTGCCGTTTAGTTTCAATGGAACATTCAACGCGGTCAATCCATACGTCATTTTGGCATCGGGCTCATTATTCGCGCTGCGTTTCTGGGGCGACATCAAAACAACCTTGCCGGACAAGCGCGTTCTCACCCTGATGATGATGATATTTGTTTCCCATGTTATGGCTTTATTGCTTAATATCGATGATATAAAGTATGATGGCGACTATATCCAATACTACAATTTTTTATGGCTGGCGTCTGATTTCGCACTTTTCATAATAATCGTGAGCGGGCTAAAGTCCGCCGATGACGCGCGAAATGCGGTGAATATAATTATTATTGCATACCTTATATCATCAGTTGCCTCTATCGTTGAACTGGTAGATCCCGGCAATCTGTACATTGTGAAGTATTTCAGCCACATGAGTAAAGAATCGTTTGAAAATAGGGGGATGCGCGTATCGGGCACCTTTAGTGGCGAATATGAGTTATATTCTGAATACTCTGCGATTATGGTAATATTTCTGATCTATCTCACCATGTCGTCGCGTCATTTGATCGACAAGGCATTTTATTCATTGTGCTGCGCCTATAGCTTTTTTATGGTCATTATGACCAAGACCAGAGGTGGGCTGATAGCACTTGGCGCTGCTGTAATGTATTTAATAACCATACATCTCAGCCGAAGGCTTAAGACTATTCCAATCGGTTTCATGTGTGTTCTTGCCGGACTAATCGGAATGAGTTATATCGTATCGACCAAATTTACAAACTATGATCTGTTTTCGCAGTCGATAAAGGTTACATCAAATATAAGAAATGGTAAACTCGATACTCGTGCCGAGCTATGGGGCCTGTCTGGTACAATAGCCAGCAATTACCCTTATGTTTTCTTCGGGACCGGGAGTCCACACTTATCTAGTATCAGCAAACGTTATCATACGTTTCCTCATAATCTCATTTTAGCGTTGCTGCTTTGGGTAGGCTATTTCGGATTGTTCTGGTACCTTGTATTCATTGTGTATGTATACAGGTCTCCACGCCATGTCGTCATGAATGATGTTGGGCTTTTAAGAATTTTTGCCAAAACCTTCATCGTGCTGTTCATGGTGGACGAGCTCGTGATCGAGTTTATAAGACAGGCCTCCAATCAAAACGTGATCTGGAGTCTTTTCGGTCTTGCATACCTGGTGAACCGCCATCTTTTAACCGTGCCGTGTCAACCCGGCGCCGCAGTGGAATGATTGTGGTCTTCGAGAAGAGCATTTGCTTTGTAGCGCCCACGGTCGTAAACATTTTTCATGACGGTAGCCGGCTGGCCATGGGAGGGGCGGACGTGCAGCAGTTTCATATCGCCAACTTTCTTAAAACGAAAGGATGGCGCGTGTCTTTCGTTGCCCATGATGCAGGGCTTAAAGGCGGCGGACCGGAAACGATCGACGGCATCAAATATTTCGGGTTTCACCCTCGGGGTGAGGGAATACGGGTGATCGGTTTTTTGCACCCGTATCTCACGGGTATGTGGCGGGCGATGCGCGATGCGAATGCGAGTATCTATTATCAGCGCAGCGCCGGACTGGGAACGGGGATTGTGGCAACCTTCCGTGACATTTTCAATCGTATTTTCATATATGCGGGCGCCAGCGACACCGACTTCATGCCGAAAAACCTCAGGGTTTCAACGATTCAGGACAAGATCGGTTACAAGTACGGGATAAGGCGCGCCGACCTTGTAACCGTACAAAACAGGACTCAACGATCCCTTTTGAAAAAGCACTGGGGGATCGAGGGCCTGCTCATGCCCAACGCGCTTCCTGCTGGAGCGTTCTGCCCGGGTAGGGCAATCGGCAAATATTTTTTGTGGGTAGGGGGGGTAAGAAGCGTCAAGAGGCCGGAGATATTCGCAAATCTTGCACTCGCGTGTCCGAGCCTCAAATTCGTTATGATCTGCGGCGGTGCAAACGACCGTACCGAAGAGGCCGACCGGCTTCGGGAGCTTTTGAGAAAAATTCCAAATCTCGATTACCTGGATTACGTAGCTTATAGGCATATCGACGGTTACCTTCGCAGGGCGGTAGCCCTGGTGAATACTTCGGCCTTCGAAGGCTTCCCCAATACCTTCCTTGAGGCCTTGCGGCTGGGAGTGCCGATTATTTCCTACGTCGACCCGGACGGTATCATCGAGGGCAACTCGCTTGGGGCTATCGTCAGATCGGAAAAGGAGCTGATCGAAAGGGTACTGCAATTTGGAGCAATGGACCTTTCATCCATGTCATCCGCGTGCCGGGCCTTTTTTTGCGAAAATTACTCCTTCGAAGTTCTAGGAGCTAAAATCGACTCTGCTTTCTCCCGTTTGATTTCACCAGGACGAAAGTGCCGTTAATCAAGGTCCTGCATATCACCTGCAGTCTTGGGTGCGGGGGCAGGGAGCGGCAGCTTGCCGAACTGCTCCGGCGCGGTCGATCCAATTCCATTTCGAGTCATCTTGTCGTCATGTCTTCTGAGATCCACTATGACCATGTGTATCAGGCGGGTATACCAGTCTCGATAATTTCTCGAAAATTCAGAAGAGATCCCGGTCCGCTGCTCGATATCCACAGATTGTGCCTGACATTCAAGCCCCACGTCATTCATGCCTGGGATTCAATGGCCGCGGTTTATTCCGGGATAATCGCCAAGACGCACGGGGTGGAATTCATAAACGGGATGATCCGGGATGCCGCGCCGCCTTCCGTTTTCGGCAAACAATCCGTTAGAGCCAAAATCACCTTCCCGCTCTCGGACGTGATAGTTGGAAACTCCAGGGCTGGTTTGGCCGCCTACCGGGCCCCCCGCGATAAATCCATCTGCATCCATAACGGGTTCGACATGAAACGGGTAGGCCGGCTCAAGGACCCTTCAGAGGTTAAAAGGAAGCTGGGCATAAAGACCGGAATAGCAATCGGGATGGTCGCGGATTTTTCCCCCTACAAGGATTACCAAAGTTTTTTAAGCGCGGCCGACCGAATACTTCCCGCTCGCGGGGACGTGAGCTTTTTGGCGGTTGGTCCCAAAACAGACTCGGTCGAGTGCATCTCGCTTACCCGGCCTGAATATAGGGACAGGGTCGTAAATGTCGGCGGTGTAAAAGACGTTGAATCGATCATCAATGCCATGGACATCGGGGTTCTCGCCACAAACGTAATAAATCACGGGGAGGGGATTTCCAATTCGATAATGGAATACATGGCGCTGGGAAAGCCGGTTTTGGCAACGGACCACGGCGGGAATAGAGAAATAGTCCTGCACGGCAGGACCGGGTTTCTCGTCGAGCCTTTGAGCGCGGAAGCGATCGCCAGCGCTCTGGGGTTCCTGTTGGATAACCCCGATAAGGCCAGAGAGTGGGGGAGGGAAGGCCGCGGGAGAATTATATCGGACTTCAGCATGCAAAAAATGCTCGATAAATACGGCGCCCTGTATGAAAGCATCGCCTGATGTCGTTTTCTTTTGATTTTTTATCCTTGAAATGAGTTTCAAGCCGCAATGTTTCCTAAATACCCGCTTTGTGATCTGCCATTCAGTTTAGCAACGATGGTGTTGCGTAGTATCAAACGGGACCATGCTCCCCTGGTGCTCATGTATCATTCGGTAAGCGATACTTTCATGAGAGGGATGCCGACAGGCTATTTTAAGAGCCAAATGGCGATCATCAGGAAAGAATTCAGCCCGGTAAGTCTCGATCGGATAATTGACTACGTCAAAACCGGGGTGCATTTGCCAGGGAAGGCCGTAGCGATTACCTTCGATGATGGATTTAGAGACAATTACTTGAATGCCTATCCGATTCTTGCCGAATATGGTATTCCTTTCACTGTTTTTGTTACCACCTCATTTATCGACGGCAAAGTCAAATCGTATCCCGAGCGGTTTGGGTCCCCCGCCGGACTCCTTGTTCGCGATATTTCCCGGATTGCTCAATCCCACCTGGCGACTATCGGTTCTCACGCAGTCACTCACCGGCTTGTGCCTTCTCTTGAGGAAAAAGAACTGCGGCTGGAGATCGCCGCTTCCAAGCGGCGGCTGGAGGACATAACAGACCGCCCGGTCAAATATTTTGCTTTTCCAGGGAGTTCATGCAGCCTCGAGGCGCGAAAAATCGTCGAGGATTGCGGCTACCTCGGCGGACTGTGCGGCGAAGCCCGGTTTGTTTCGAGTTCGGACGACGTTTACCACATTCCGCGTGTCGGGGTCAGTCGGTACCTCGACGACAGTTCCACCTTTTTTCGCGCAAGACTTCAAGGCGGTTTTCACCTCCTGAAGTTGATAAAGAGGATTTCGTCGGGCCTGAAAAGCAGGGCGGTGCGCTCCGGGGTTGGAACTTTAAACGACAAGAATTTAAAAAAATGCCAAACCAAAGTGAGATAGGCATTCTCATCCCCGTGGACATGGTCGCGCGGAAACCCTTTGGCGGGACCAGCGGGTTTATTGAAAGCATTCTGCCCTATTTCAGAATGAAGGTTACCGTCTTTGGTATTGGACTGGGAGCCAAGCCATTGGGGGAAGGTCAAAATCTTGCGTCCGGCGCGAGGTTCATCCCGATAGCCCCGCTGCGCCATCCCACTTCGATCCCTTTACGGTTAAAGTCGCTGATCCATTTTGCGCGTCTTCGAAACCGTATTTTGCACTCGGGAGTCAGCCTTCTGTATGCTCAATCGCACGAGGTGGCTTTACCGTTTCTTTATGGGAAAGACTCGCTCCCCCTTGTATTTCACCATCACGGATCCATCAATCCCGTAGAAAAATCCAAATACAAATGGGCAAGGAATCCGCTTCTTATGGCTATTTTAGACCTGTTGCTGGCCGGGATCCACAAAAGAGCCGATTGGATTATAGCCATAGACGCCCCCTGCCTCTTGCAGGCGAAGGAAAACGGAGCCGGGGACAAAGTAACGCTTCTGATGAACGGGGTTGACACTTCGCTTTTTAGAACAGATGAGGTTTTGAGAAAAGACTCAAGAGCTCGGCTGGGCCTTGGAAGTGATGAGAAAGCCATACTGTTCGTCGGGCGTTTGGAGGATTTAAAAAGAGTTGATCGTGCGATTGGAGCCATGGAGCTTCTGAGAAGGGAAAAGGAGAGTGGATATCGCCTGATCGTGGCGGGTGATGGGACCTTGAGGAGGCGGCTGGAAAGGGCCACGCTTCAAAAAGGCTTGGAGAAGTGCGTGATGTTTCTGGGCTATGTGGATCGCTCCCGGCTGCCTGGGCTCTACAACGCAGCCGATGCGTTGATCCTTCCCTCGGAAATCGAAGGAACCCCCATGGTTGTGCTGGAATCTCTAGCCTGCGGTACGCCCGTCGTAGCTTCGAATGCGGGGGGAATTCCAAGCCTGGTTTTCGATGGGGTTAACGGCATGCTCCTTGGCGAAGCCTCGCCTGAAAACATATCCAGTGGGCTCGAAAATATATTGGGAAAAGGGCTGAGCCGGCAGGCGGTCTCAAAGACCGTGCAGGAACATAGTGCCAAGAAAGCGGTGGAGCGACTCGAGGCAATCTTTATGAATCTCATCGAGTCAGGGAGGCACGGGTTGTAGCTGACGTATGGGACCCAACATTCTAATGTTAACTGCTTGCGGCTTGATTTACCGGCCCGGGAAGACGTGAAAAATGCAACAGTTGACCCAAAAACTTGGAACCGGAGAGATGCGGATCGTCGAGACGCCTTTTCCTGCCCTGGCAAAAGGTTGCGTATTGATACGCAACCACTATTCTCTCATCTCCCCGGGAACGGAGAGCGGCACGGTCGGCGCCGCGCGCAAGGGCTATATCGGAAAGGCAAAGGATAGGCCTGAGCAGGTCAAACAGGTCATCCGGAGCTTTAAGGAAAAGGGCCCTTTGCAAACCTACCGGGCCGTCATGAAAAAATTGGATGCCCATTCGCCTCTTGGGTATTCATGTGTCGGCGAGGTCATAGGGGTTGGCGAAACCGTTAGCGAGTTCAAGGTCGGAGACCTTGTCGCCGGGGGCGGCAGGGCGGCCTCGCACTCCGAGGTCGTTTGCATACCCACCAACCTTTGCGTCAAGATACGCCGCGATGCCGATCTCAAACAGTGCGCCTACAACACGCTGGGGGCCATAGCCATGCAGGGGTTGAGGCAGGCCGACCTGCGGCTGGGCGAGACGTGCGCGGTGATAGGGCTGGGACTTATCGGGCAGTTGAGCTGCCTTCTGCTTCGAGCCGCGGGCGTGCGTGTGGTTGGGGTGGATATAGACGATTTTGCCGTAAAGCTCGCAGCAGATCGGTCGGCCGACCTGGCCCTTAACCGGTTCTGCGCAGGTATCGAGCAGCAGATAGCCGCCTTTTCCGGCGGGGTTGGCTGCGATTCCGTGATTATTGCCGCTTCATCGACCTCTGTTGACCCGATCAACTTCGCCGGTGCGATTTTGCGAAAACGCGGAACCGTTGTCGTTGTCGGCGCTGTGCCAACGGGGTTTTCGCGGGAGCCCGATTTCTACAATAAGGAGCTTACGCTCAAGATGTCATGTTCCTACGGACCGGGGAGGTACGATCCGCTCTACGAAGAAAAGGGGTTGGATTACCCGCCGGCCTACGTGCGGTGGACAGAAAAGCGCAACATGGAGGCTTTCCAGGACCTCATCGCCCGCCGGATAATCGACGCGGGATGTCTTACGACTCATACCTTCAAGCTGGATGAGGCTCCCTCGGCCTACGACATGATCCTGGAGCGCTCGGAGCCCTGTGTGGGGTTGTTGATCGAATATGACGTGTCGAAAGACTTGAAGCAGGAGCCGGTCGTTTTGCCGGTTAAAAGGCCGTGTGGAGGCCGGGTGGGCATCGGGTTCATAGGCGCCGGCTCGTATGCGCAGGGTTTCCTGCTTCCAAATATTCCTCGGGCCCCCGATGTTTGCCTCCATGGAGTTATGACAAATTCATCGACTGGAAGCCGAAGTGCTGCCGATCGTTTCGGTTTTCAGTTTTGTACGGGAAATGAGAGCGATATCCTCGATAATCCCGACATCAACACCGTCTTTATAACAACCCGCCACGACTCTCACGGAAGCTACGTCGTAAAAGCGCTCGAGTCGGGCCGGAATGTATTCGTTGAAAAGCCCCTGTGCCTCGTTAAAGAGGAACTGGGTGAGATAAGGGAAATCTGTGCCAGGCCCGGGAGCCCGCTACTGCTGGTGGGATTTAACAGGCGCTTTTCGCCGCTAAGCCTCGAGATGAAGCGACTATTTGGGGCGGGCGCGGCTTCGGTATCCTACCGCATCAACGCCGGCGCCATCCCCCCCGATTCCTGGATCCAGGATAAGGACGTTGGCGGCGGTAGAATCCTGGGGGAAGTCTGTCATTTTATAGATTATCTAAACTTTGTAACCGGCTCCCGCCCCAGGCGAATATATGCCGAAGCCATGGATGACCCGCACAATCACGATGACACTGTCGCTGTTTGCCTGAAATACGTCAACGGGTCGGTGGGAAGCATCCAATATTTTGCCAACGGTTCAAAGGAGTTGCCGAAAGAAAGAGTCGAAATCCATTCAAACGGGCTGACCGCGGTAATCGACGATTTTCGCGACTTGCAAGTCTACGGGACAGGCAAAACGTCCAGGAAGCGTCTGCTTAGCCAGGATAAAGGCCAGAAGGGGCTGGTTTGCTCCTTTATCGAGGCTGTCAGAAACGGTTCTCCGGCGCCAATTGCTCTGGAAGATATTTTCACTGCCACCGATTGCGCGTTCAAGGTCCTGGAATCACTCAAGACCGGCAAGGCGATCGAAGTATGACACGCGATCCCGCCGATGCCTTCCTCCGCCTCGATGCTTACTGCAGACGCGCCGATTATAGCGGATGGGATCTTTTCGACGGATTGAACTCGAAGTTTTTTATAAACACCCCGGCTTTTAGATCAGGTTTTCTCAGGCTGGCCTGGATCCAGCTCTTTAAACGCTCGCCAATAAATCTCAGGCGCATTGCAAAAGTCCCGAGGGGGCTAAATCCTAAAGGGTTGGCTCTTTTTGCTTCAGGCCTCATCGAGCTGGGTAGAGTCAATGAAGCCGAGAGTCTTCTCGAACGGATCAACGCAGCGCGCTGTTCCGGCTATGAAGGGGCGTGCTGGGGGTATAATTTCCCCTGGGAGTCGCGTGCCTACTACGTGCCTTTGGGCGTACCCAACATGGTTGCCACCGTATTTGCCGCCAATGCGTTTATCGATCATTTTAAGGCCACGGGGGATTGCGAGTCGCTAAGGACAGGCGAGGAGGCCTGCCGGTTTATTCTTCGTCACCTGGTCTTGTTCGAGCGGAAGAGCACTCTTGGTTTTGGCTACATACCAGGCGAAAACGTGGTCGTTCATAATGCGGGCATGCTCGGAGCGGCGCTTCTTGGAAGAGTTTTCAGCATCGTCGGTAGTGAGTCGTACTATGAAAAATCGAAGAAAGCGATTGTCTATGGCGTTAGCGCTTTAAATAAAGACTATCTCTGGCCATATGGGGAACGCGGCCATCATGGTTTTATCGATAATTTCCATACCGGTTTTAACCTTGTCTCCCTTGCAAGGTGGTCCAGGTATACTGACGATCACCAGTTCGAGCCCGAATTGCAAAGAGCTTATCGGGCTTACCTGGATAACTTCTGGCTGGATAACGGTTGTCCTAAGTACTATCACGATTCACTCTACCCGGTTGACATCCACTGCTGCGCCCAGGGAATAGTAACCCTTCGATTGCTGTCCGGCTACGATTTACAAAGCGAAGTTCTTTTAAAGAAGGTAGTGGATTGGGTTCTAGCGAATATGCAGGATAAGAGCGGATATTTTTGTTATCAAAAGACCAGATACTGTACGAACAAAATATCCTATATAAGATGGTCCCAGGCCTGGATGTTCTACGCTCTGTCAATTTACCTGTCAGGTTTAAAGTGAAAATCTGGATCGACATTTCAAATTCGCCTCATGTCAATTTTTTCTCGGGGATGATAAGAGAACTGCAAAAAGAGCACTCGGTTCTCATTACCTGCCGTCCCCTTGCAAATACCTTGGGGCTGCTCGAGCAGACCGGCTTCACCTATCATGTCGTAGGCAGGCACTATGGGCGGAAAGCGGCGGTCAAAATCCCGGGGTTCCTGATCCAGACAGCCGAGCTGTGCCATTTTTTAAAAGGCCGCCAGGTGGATGTGGGTATTTCACACAGCTCGTTCTATGCCCCGCTGGTTGCACGCCTTCTTGGAGTCCCGAGCATATACATGAATGATAACGAGCATGCCGAGGGTAACCGTCCGGCATTCCTTTTCGCCGGCAAGATACTTGTCCCGGAATTTCTTGACCCGGGCAAGGTGTCAAGGCATTGGGCAAGGCCCGAAAAGGTATCCTGCTACCCCGGAATCAAGGAAGGCATCTATCTATGGTACTACAGGCCTCCGACCGCAACGAGCGGTACCTTTTCAAGGCGAAACGGCCCGCGAACCATCTTTGTCCGCCCAGAGCCTCTTACGGCCCAATACTACAAGGCGGGCCTGAATTTCATGGACGATATGCTGATCGAACTCGCGGAGGGATTTAACGTGGTGGTCCTGCCGCGAAGCGGGGTCCAGGAGTCTTACTATCGTCAGCCCAAATTTGCCGGGATAAACGTCCTGGAAAGACCCATGGGTTTACCGGAGATAATGGAGACTTGCGACCTCTTCATGGGGGCGGGCGGCACGATGACCCGCGAAGCCGCCGTGCTGGGGGTTCCAACGGTTTCCATCTACCAGGATGAACTGTTGGACGTTGACAGGTACCTCATTGCCAGGGGCGCAATGATCCATGTAAGGCGCCCTGACGCCGGGGCGCTTACCCGGTTTCTTGCCGAAAGGGGAAGGAGGAACCCGGACCCGGAGCTTTTGGCGAAGGGGAAAAAGGCCTTCGATCTCGTCATGGACACGATCTTATCCCATGCTCGAAATGGAGAGAGGCAAAAAAACCGCCGCTCGAACGGAGGCTCCCCGTGATGAAGGTGCTTCTCATTGCCGGGGCCCGGCCCAATTTCATGAAGATCGCGCCAATTTACCGCGAGGCCATGAAACACTCCTCCTTCGATTGCAGGCTTGTCCACACTGGACAACATTACGACTACGAAATGTCTCAGGCTTTTTTTGAAGATCTCGAAATTCCGAGGCCGCATTTTTTTCTCGATGCCGGTTCCGGATCGCACGCGGTGCAGACAGCGAAGATAATGATATCATTCGAAAAGGTCTGCGAAGAAGAAAAGCCTGGCCTGGTCTTGGTCGTAGGCGATGTCAATTCCACCCTGGCGTGCAGCATTGTCGCAAAAAAAATGGGCATCGAGGTCGCTCACGTCGAGGCTGGTCTTCGAAGCTTCGATTTAACCATGCCCGAAGAGATCAACCGCATGGTGACAGACTCTATTTCCGACCACTTTTTTGTTACAGAAAAAAGCGGGGTCGAAAATCTGTTGCGGGAGGGAAAGCCCAAAGAGCGGGTTCATTTGGTCGGCCACGTGATGATCGATAACCTCTTTTATCAGTTAAAGCGGTTGGAAAACGGCTACAGCCCCGGCGTCGCCTTATCCGGTCTAAAGGTCCGAAGCGGTCGATACGTTTTCTTAACTTTGCACCGGCCGTCCAATGTGGACCAAAAAGAGAAGCTGCTCGATATTGTCGATGCGCTCAACATGATTTCCAAAGAGCGATGCATAATCTTTCCTGTTCACCCCAGGACGCGGCAGCGACTCGATAAGTTCCGGATATCTTTATCCTCAAATATATTTCAACTCCCTCCGTTGAGTTTTAAAGATGCGCTTTTCCTGTGGAAGGACGCGTCTGTGGTTATGACGGACAGCGGCGGCCTCCAGGAGGAAACCACCGCCCTTGGCATCCCCTGCGTAACGCTGCGGGAAAACACCGAGCGCCCGATCACTGTCGAAATGGGTACGAACATGCTTGGCGGGACCACCAAAACCACGATCTTGGAAGCATATAAACGATCGATTTCGAGGCCCGGGACCGGATCGATCCCCCCAAAATGGGATGGCAGGGCCTCTCAAAGGATCTGGAAAATTCTTCTTGGACTGCACGGGGAGCTCAGAAAATGATCAAAGCCGGGCTGATAGGACTTGGGAAAATGGGCATCTCGCATTGTTCGATCCTTGGGGCGCACCCGGATGTGGATTTGTGCGGGGTGTGCGACACCTCCAGGCTCAATTTGATCCCGCTAGAAAAGCATTCCCCTTTCAGATGCTTTAGCGACTACAGGGAAATGATCGAGGCTTGCAGGCCGGATTGTGTCTTTATCGCCACCCCGACCAGGTTTCACGGGGAGGCGGCGCTCTATGCGTTGGAGCGTGGGGTCCACCTGTTTGTCGAAAAGCCTCTTTGCGTCGACTTGCGGGAAGCGGAAGGATTGACGTCTAGAGCCGAAGCAAGGGGAGTCGTAAACCAGGTCGGGTTCCACAACCGGTTCATTGGTACTTTTCGCGAGGCAAAGCGTCTTCTTTCGCAAGGGGTGCTGGGGGAGGTCTATCATTTTCTCGGTGAGGCTTACGGTCCGGTCGTTGTGAGAGCGAAGGGGCAAACCTGGCGCGCTAAGAAGACCGAAGGGGGTGGGTGCCTCTATGATTATGCGTCACACGTCATCGATTTGATCAGCTTCTACTTCGGCGAACCGGCAAGGGTGACCGGCACGACGATCAAAAAGATTTTCTCGGCCGGTGTCGACGATGCGGTCTATTCCACGATCATCTATGATAACGGGCCCAGTGGCCAGCTGTGCGTGAACTGGAGTGAAGAGACCTACCGGAAAATGTCGACCCGGGTAACGGTCTGGGGCAGGGAGGGTAAACTCATCGTCGACGCCCAGGAGCTAAGGATTTACCTGAAAAGGGAGATCCCCGGTGAAAACCTCCAAAAAGGCTGGAACGTCAGGTACATAACCGAGCTGACAGAACCGGTCCAATTCTACTTGAGGGGCGAGGAATACTCGGCGCAGGTCGACTATTTTGTAAAGCGGGTAAAAGAATTCCAGCCGGCCGGAAATGTAAACTCGTTTTCGAGCGCGGTTGTTACAAACAAGGTCATCGATCTTCTGCTTGGCGACCGCTCGGCGGTGGGCGCCGGAAAAGAAGATACACGCTGTACAAACGCTGAAAAGGTTCGCTCAAAATCCTGGCTAAAGAGATTATGGCCCTTTTAGACGGGAATGCAATCAGTACGGCTTCCTATCTTCTGCCGTAAGGATACTGTGAGGTCAAAAGCCATGGATCGCATCTTATTTGGCGACAATCAGTTTTTCGGCATCAGTCATCTTTCGGAAGAAAAAGCCGGTTCCCAGTCCATTCGTTTCAAAAATTGCGAGTCCATAATCAAGGTTCTTGACTGGGCATATGAGTTGGATATCAAGACCTTCATGTGCACGACACATGACAGGATCGTTGAAGTTTGCGCTCATCTTAAGTCCAACCGGGGCAGATATTCAGATTTCAAGATCTACCCGTGCATGCCCTATGCGCATAAGTATGCGAATATGTATACCGAACTGGGCGCAATCGAGACTATAAAACGTTTTATGCCGGCAAGCCTGATCGGGGCGGTCGTTAAAGGCGGCGCGGCGCTGGCGAAATCGGATTTTATCACTTTGATGGAATTTATTGTCGATGCGGAAATGTCGATGTTTGAAGGGATTAAAACCCCGGTGGTGTTCCTGCAAAACATTGTCACCGACCTGCTGCTCGGGATGAAAATGAAGGACTTTTTCGTGGCTTTTTTCGAGTACATCCGGGAAAAATATTGCGCGGAAGCAGGGTTTATCACCATGAACATGCCTCTGCTTCTGGATACCCTGGAAGAGTCCGGCATCCGAAACCCGATAATATGTTCCTCCATAAACAAAATAGGTTTTCGCATGCCCGATGTGGCGGCGTATGAAAGAGCCTTGAGTGAGAGGGAATTCAGGCCAATCGCAATGCAGGTCCTTGCCGCGGGTGCACTGAAGCCCGACGAGGCGATAGAGTACGTCTGCCGATTTCCCAAAGTCGAGTCGATATTGTTCGGAGCATCGAGCTACGAGCACATAAGGGAAACAAAAGAGCTCATCTTGGCGCGCACCGCCCGGGCGCATGGTTCTCTTATGAAATGAACCGAGCCGGCTTCCCGGTTACTCACAACGTGAGTTATTCGCCGGAAAAAATCATGTTCCAGCAGCAGGTGTTCATCCTAAATATTGTATTGATGGTCGTGGACGCGGTGTGTGTCATATGCGCGGGCTATTGCGCGCATTTTATAAGGGCCTACCAGTCCTACTGGCTGTGGTCCATGAGCGATTATCACCTTTCGATGTCCATCCTGTATGTCATGTTCGTAAACAACATGCTGATGGCAAGGGCGGGGCTCTATTCAGATAAAAGGACAGTCTTTTACCGCAAGCTCTGCATCTCGCTTTTTGCCACGGTTGCAATGGATTTTGCCGCCCTGGCCGCGGCTCTTTTTCTTTTCCATCAGCGCTTTTATTCGAGGGCGTTCCTGGTCTATTTTGCCTTCTTTACCTTCCTTTTTCTCCTGATAGACAGGATTCTGGCGGACCTCTACGTCAATCATGCCTCAAGGCAAGCGTTCAATGCTTTAAGAATCCTTATCGTTGGTGATGAATCGCGCGGTAAGTGCGTCATCGATGCGCTCAACCGGCAGATTAGCCTGGGGCATAAGGTTGTTGGGCATCTTGCCGTCGAGGGAAATGGCAGGGAGTGCTCCCGTAGACTTTCGGAACTGCCTCGGCTTCTAAAGGAGGAGCAGATTGATGAGGTCATATTCGCTGTTCCCAAAGACAAGGAAATAGACCTTAAGGCATGCATCGACCTCTGCTCCCGGATGGGTATTACGGCGCGTGTGCTGCCTGCGCTTTGGGGCGACGGGAGATCGGAAATGAGAGTCGAGCAGTGCCAGGGGTTGCCGTTTTTGACGATCAACTCGGGCAGTTTCAGCGCCGGCGGGTTGGTGTACAAGCGGTTGCTCGATCTTATCGGCAGTTCTTTCGGCCTTTTGGTCCTGGCCGTTGTCTATCCCTTCATTGCCGTTGCCATAAGGCTCGACTCGCCTGGTCCCGTGCTGTTCACGCAAGACCGGGTGGGCAAGAACGGAAGAGTATTCAAGCTCTACAAGTTCCGGTCCATGTATACCGATGCCGAGGAGCGCAAGCGGGAACTGCTGGTCAAAAACGAGATGACCGGTCCTATATTCAAGCTCCTCGATGATCCACGAATGACCCGGGTCGGTAGATTTCTCCGCAAAACTTCTCTTGATGAACTGCCCCAGTTCTTTAACGTGTTTACCGGGAAAATGAGCCTTGTCGGGACAAGGCCCCCTACTCCAAACGAGGTGAAGCGATATGACCTTACCCACTATAAGCGGATTTCCGCCAAACCCGGACTCACCGGCATGTGGCAGGTCTCTGGCCGCAACAAGATCAGCGACTTTGACGAAGTGGTCAGGTTGGACTGTCAGTACATCGAGAATTGGAGATTTATGACCGACCTTAAAATTCTTGTTAAAACCTGCTGGGTGGTTTTATGCAGAAAAGGTGCTTTTTGATAGACATTTAGCCTCCCCTACCGCCAACGGCAAAAGTTATCCTTATACGCCTGTTGGCTTTCCTGCCCTCCCTGGTCGCATTGGAAGCGACCGGCTTTGACTCCCCCCATCCCTCGGCCCTTATCTTGCGGGCAGCTATGCCCTTATCCACCAGGGCCTTCTTGACCATCCAGGCCTGTAATTCCGATAACACCAGGTTTTGTTCCTCCGCGTGCCGGCAGTCCGTGTACGCCGATACGATGACGCTCGTCTTGGGGTATCTGCTGCATATGGCAGCCACCGTGTCGATCGATACCGCCCAGTTGGCTTGTTTAACCCTGGCCGAATCAGGCTGGAAAAGAGCATCCGCCGGCACAGATATGCTGGCGCAGCCCTTTTCAATATTGAGCTTTTTCCCGAACAGGCAAGACAGGTAAGACTTGAGATCGCCCTTTTTGCTGTGCTTGCTTTGAGTGGCGGGAACCCTTCGGTCGCATTTTGGACTTGTAATCTGACAGCTATTTGCGCCCAGGGAAAGGAGGAAAAGAAGCGTCAAATAAGACCATCCGTGTCTCATGACTGTCTCACCTTCAATTATCTTTCGGGCGCAAGGCTGAATGGAACTCTCCGGAGGATCTCCGGTTTTGGGTCGGGTGAAACTCTTTCTTCGACTGCCGATCTGGAAACGCTAAGAGCGTTTGAACCACTTCGGGTAGCTGACCGGAACAAGTTTAATTGTGAAGCAACCTGAAATTCCGATAACCACCTCAAAAGAGATTGTCAATAGATGCGGTGGGCAAGAGGACTGAGGTCGAAAACTTCAGCCGAAGGAACTCCTGGAGTCCGGGGCCTCTCAGATGGGCGTGGGAGCCTTTTCGGTTTTGGAAAGGGCAGAGGCGAAATTTTTCCGGCAGTGGAAAAAATAGGTTGTCATATCCGGGCTTATGGAATATTAATCCGGGTGTCCTGGGTGATCGATTTGCCCTGCCAGACCTTTTTAAATGTAAAAACAAGAGGTTGCGTACTGGAGCCGGGTTTTGAGGTCAAGTGAGTCCGGTGCGCTGGCTGGCGCCCGTTCCAGGGAGTAAATCGCCATAATTCACCCTGGTGAAGGTAGCTGCCCCCTGGTTCGAGGGAAACACTATTGCCGGACCGACAAAGCCAAAGCAGCGTCCGCTGCCGGCATCAACAGCTGATAATCGTGGAGGCCCTCTATGCTGGCTGAGTATTTACCCATTCTCTATATGATCATCCTGGCCGTGCTTTTTGGCGCGGGGACCGTTTTCCTGTCGCATGTGCTTGGGCCCGCGCGGCCGTTCAAGGTCAAGCTGGAAACCTATGAATGCGGCCTGCCCAGCGAAGGTGCCGAATATGGACAGACGCCCGTCAAGTTCTACGTTATTGCCCTTCTTTTTCTCGTCTTCGATCTCGAGTGCGTTTTCCTATACCCCTGGGCGGTTTACTACCGCAAACTGGGCGTTTTCGGGCTTATCGAAATGCTGGTTTTTCTGCTGATCCTTGTGGTCAGTTACGTGTATGTCTGGAAAAAGGGAGCTCTGGAATGGGATTAGAAAATCAACTCGTTGGCGAAAATGTGATTGTCACCAGCATGACAAAGCTGGTGAACTGGGGCAGGAGCAATTCAGTGTGGCCGTGTACGTTCGGCCTTGCCTGTTGCGCCCTTGAAATGATCGCCAGCACTCTGGCCGATTTCGACATCTCGCGCTTTGGTTCCGAGGTTTTCCGACCCTCTCCGCGGCAATCCGACCTGATAATCATCGCCGGGACTCTTACCAAGAAGATGTCGGTGATGGTCAGGCGCATATATGATCAGATGGCCGACCCCAAATGGGTTATCGCCATGGGGGCGTGCGCCTCGTGCGGCGGGATTTTTCAGAGCTATTCGGTGGTGCAGGGGGCCGACCAGATTATTCCGGTCGATGTCTACATTCCCGGATGCCCGCCCCGTCCGGAAGCAGTGCTCGCCGGCCTGATGAAGATCCAGGAGAAGATCAGGACCGAAAAGTTGGATCAGCGCACCGATTTCAAACCCGGTATGCTGGAACTGTCGACAGGAAAATAAGAAATGGAAATAGGCAAAACAGTCAGCGCGCTCTCCGAAAAATGTCCGGATTCGATCCTGAAGCGGGCCGAGCATCATGGGATGGCCGAAATAACCGTGTCCGCGGAGTCTTTCCACAAAGTGATGGAAACCCTCCACGATCTTGGCTTCGACATGCTGACCGATGTCGTGGGCATCGATCGCATGCCGAGAACGGTGCGTTTCGATATGGTCTACCTTCTGTTGTCCACGGGGGATTTCTCCCGGTTGGCAGTCAGGTTGGAGGCCGCTGAGGGGCAGGATGTTCCGAGTGTTAGCGATATCTGGCATTCGGCCGATTGGGGTGAGAGGGAAGTGTTCGATCTTTTGGGGATAGGTTTTTCCGGTCACCCCGATCTACGGCGAATTCTTACGTGGGAAAATTTTGAGGGGCACCCCCTCAGAAAGGACTTCCCGCTCGAGGGCAAAGACTTCGACAAGCCTTTCGATCCGGACACGGTAAAGGATTACTTCTAACTGGGACCACGCAGGCAAATAGTCAGGCATAGAAAATCATGACCGAGCGTAAAACCGTATCCCTGAATATGGGGCCCCATCATCCGGCTACCCACGGCGTTCTGCGGGTAGTCCTGGAGCTTGACGGGGAAACTATCGTAAATGCCACTCCAGTTATCGGATATCTTCACAGAGGGATCGAAAAAATCTGCGAGAGCAAAAGCTACCAGCAGATACTTCCCCTTACCGACCGGCTGGACTATTCCGCCGCATCGGCGAACAACCTGGGATATTGCCTTGCCGTCGAAAAGCTGATGGGCATCGAGGTGCCGAAAAGAGCGCAATATTTGCGGGTGATAATGGCCGAGCTTGCCCGGATTATGGGCCACCACCTCTGGCTTGGCACCCATGCCCTCGATATCGGCGCCATGACGGTCATCTTCTACGCGTTTCGTGATAGAGAAATGATCATGGCCATGAACGAAGAGATCTCCGGATACCGGCTGACCCCTTCTTTCATCCGCATAGGCGGCGTGGCTTACGACGCTACCGAGGATTTCGTCCAGAAGGTGCGAAAGTTCGTTGCAGTGGTTCCCCAAGTCGCTCGAAGGCTACCATCAGCTTCTGACCGAAAACAAGATATGGACCACACGGACCATGAATATCGGGGTGATCCCGGCGGGCGAAGCGGTAAACTACGGGTTTACCGGGCCAAGCTTAAGAGGTTCGGGCGTTGCCTACGACGTGCGCAAGGCCTTCCCTTATTCCAGCTATGAGGACTTCGATTTCAAGGTCCCGATCGGTGAAAACGGCGACGTTTATGACCGTTACCTGGTGAGGATGGAAGAGTTCAAGCAGTCGATCGACATTATCGGCCAGGCCATTGAAAATCTTCCCTCCGGGCCGGTCCAGACGGATAACCCCTGGGTTGCCAACCCCAGCCAGGCCGAAGTGCAAAACGACATCAGCGCGCTTATTCGCAGGTTCATGATCAATTCGAAAGGCTCACCGGGCCCCAAAGGGGAACTCTATTCGGCGGTCGAAGGGGCAAAAGGCGAACTTGGGTTCTACCTGGTCGGAGATGGGAACGAGCATCCGTACAGGCTTAAAATTCGCTCGTCGTGTTTCTACCTTGCAAGCGCGCTTGCGCGGTTGCTGGTGGGGCACATGGTAGCCGACGCCATTGCCATAATCGGAAGCCTCGATGTGGTGCTTGGCGAAATCGACAGGTAAAGACCAGCTTACCAACGGAGCAAAAGGTGCCGGTGTGCGGGATTCCAGAGTACGAGGCAAGTGCTGTAAGCATCGAGAAAGCAGCAGAACGGAGTGCAACCGATGAATGATCTGCTCGTCATTCCCATTATCAAACTGCTTGTTATTTTTGGGGTATGCATGTTTTTCGTCACCTATACGACCTGGCTCGAAAGGAAGGCCCTCGGGCACTTTCAGCTCCGGTACGGACCCATGAGGGTAGGCTATCACGGCCTTCTCCAGCCCATTGCCGACGGTATCAAGAACTTCTTCAAAGAAGAAGTGGTCCCGGAAAACGCCGACAGAGCGGTGTTTCTTTTGGCGCCGATCATCAGCATTTCCCTGGCGGTCCTGCTGCTCGCCGTAATACCTTTCGGCGGCCCTGTCATGATTTTTGGCAAGAAGATCGATCTATACCTTGCAAACCCGTCCATCGGAATCCTCTTCATCCTGGGGTTTGCAACCATCGGTTCCTACGGGACGATTCTTGGCGGATGGTCTTCGGGAAACAAGTACGGTTTCATGGGGGGCCTGAGGGCCTCGGCAATGATTATCAGCTACGAACTCTCGATGGCTTTTGCGGTCTTGAGCATAATAATGGTGACCGGCTCCTTCAGCCTCGTCGATATGGTTGGCGCTCAGCACAGCGTCTGGAATATCCTGCGGGAGCCCATAGCTTTCCTCGTGTTCTTTATCAGCGGAATCGCCGAACTAAACCGCATTCCCTTCGATATGCCCGAGGCCGAATCCGAGCTTTGCTGCGGTTACAACATCGAATACAGCAGCATGAAGTTCTCCCTTTTCTTCCTCGCCGAATACACCCACATGTTCGTGTTTGCATCGCTTGTCACGACCCTTTTTCTGGGTGGTTGGCACGGTCCCTTTCTGCCGGGGGTCGTTTGGTTTTTTATGAAGACCTTCCTGGTCATTTTCGTGTGTATATGGATCAGGGCTACTATTCCCCGCCTGCGCTACGACAAGGTTATGAAGCTCGAGTGGAAATTCCTGCTGCCGGTAGCCTTGGCCAATGTTATCGCAACGGGCGTGGTGATGGCCCTGTTTGGTTGATATTTAGGAGCGGCAATGGAAAAGTCCGAAATTATCGTCGTAAGCAAAAACAGGGGTGAAAAGGGTAACTACGTTAAGCCCTTTCTGAAAGGTCTGGGATTTACGCTCGGCAATTTTTTTAAAAAGCCGATCACCATCCAGTACCCCGAGGAGAAAACCGCTAGAAGCGCCAGGTGGCGCGGGCTCCACAAGCTCAACGTCGACGAAAAGGGCGAGTTGAAATGCGTTGCGTGCGGCCTTTGCGCAGTCGTGTGTCCCTCACAGGCCATCACCCTCGTCGCCTTCGAAGGGGAGGGGGAAACCCGGCGCCCGGAAAAATTCGTCGTAAACGAGCTTCGGTGCGTGTTCTGCGGCTTCTGCCAGGAAGCCTGCCCGAAGGGCGCCATCAGCCTGACCTGTGTATATGAGTACGTGGATTACAGCCGTGAGGATTTTCTGTTCGATATCTCGAGATTGAAGACGACTGGAGAGAAATGGAGCTGCTAGCGATAATCATCTGCGGCGGCGCGGCGATTGCCTGCGCGCTTTTTGTGATTCTATCGAAAAATACCGTTCACAGCGCGCTTTGGATGGTGGCCAACTGCCTCGTGCTGGCGGTTCTTTTTTTGCTGCTGAACAGCCAGTTTATCGCCATCCTCCAGGTGATCGTCTACGCCGGTGCGATCATGATGTTCATTATTTACGCCATCATGATGCTAAATGTCAGGGCGGGTGGGGAAGATGATTTGCGCAAGAACCCTCCCCTGGGCCGCGTGCTCGTTATGCTGCTTATTGCGGGCGGCCTCATTACCTTTTGCGCCGGGTTTAGCCCCGACGCTCTTAAGGGACTCATGGGGTCTCAGGCCATGGCTAAATTCGGCGAGGTAAATCTCATCGCAAATTACATTTTCGTACAAGGCATCGCCGCCTTCGAGCTGGTGAGCGTTCTTTTGACCGCGGCCGTTATTGGGGCCGTCTTTTTGGCGCGAAAAGACTGATGTGACCGCTCTGCGGTAAAACTTGGGGGAACTGTCTGCCGGGTGGCGGCGGGGCTGCGGTTGATTACTTATGCCTTGTATAAATCAAAGTCTATAAGGGAATGGTTCGATGAACGATTACCAAAGCGTCTATCTTGCACTGTCGGTTATTCTCTTTGCCATCGGCGCGCTGGGAGTGATCCTGCGAAAGGACGCCATCGTTGTCTTCCTGTGCATTGAGATCATGCTTGGCGCCGTAAATCTTGCCTTTGTTGCCTTTTCGCGCGCCAATCAATCGGCGGAAGGGTTATTCATGGTCATGTGCGTCATGGCCGTGGCGGGGGCTGAGGCGGCAATCGGGCTTGCGATTTTTGTCCTTTTGTACAGGAAGACCGGCACGATCAATATTGACAAATTCAACCTGTTGAGATGGTAGATCGAGGCTTGCGATGAAGTTTGATCTGGTATGGCTTATCCCGATATTCCCCCTGGTGGGCGTATTCATTAACGGCCTGCTGGGCCCAAAGATCGTGAAAAACAACAAGAGCCTGGTGCACTGGATCGCCTGCGGCGCGGTGGGCCTGTCTTTTTTGGTCACGCTGAGCTTGTTTGTCAAGTTGCTGGGGCTGCCCGCGGATAAGCGTTTATACGATTTCACGTGGTTTTCCTGGATTTCCTCGGGGGTTTTTCACGTGAGCGTGGGGTACCTGATCGATCCGCTGTCCATGTTCATGTGCATGTTCGTGACCGGGGTGGGGTTTCTCATCCATGTCTATTCGATCGGGTACATGTGGCATGACGAGAGCTATTCGCGCTTTTTTACCTATCTTAACCTCTTTATGTTTTCGATGATCACGCTGGTGCTGGCCGACAACTTCCTGTTGATGTTTCTCGGGTGGGAAGGCGTGGGGCTTTGTTCATACCTGCTGATTTCATTCTGGTTTACCGATCTTGCCAATGCTGTGGCCGGCAAGAAGGCGTTTGTCACAAACAGGGTGGGAGATTTCTTTTTTGCGGTCGGGTTCCTGCTGCTTCTGACCCACCTTGGAGCGCACGGGATATGGTCGCTTAAATTTACCGATGTGTTCTCGCATGCGTTCCTGCTTTCCCCCCACATGGTGACCATTATCTGCCTGTTGTTTTTTCTCGGGTGCACCGCCAAATCAGCCCAGATACCTCTCTATATCTGGCTGCCTGACGCGATGGCCGGCCCGACTCCTGTCAGCGCCCTTATCCATGCCGCCACGATGGTGACCGCGGGTGTCTATTTTGTTTCGCGCTGCAATGTGCTCTATTCAATGTCGCCTTTCGCCATGGAGGTTGTCGCCACGGTAGGCGCACTTACCGCACTTCTTGCGGCATCGATTGCCATAACCCAGAACGACATCAAGAAGGTGCTTGCCTACTCGACTGTAAGCCAGTTGGGCTACATGTTTTTGGGGCTTGGGGTGGGGGCGTTTACCGCGGGTCTTTTCCACGTGTTGACGCATTCCTTTTTCAAGGCTCTGCTCTTTCTGTGTTCCGGTTGCGTGATCCACGCCATGGGCGGCGAACAGGACATGAGGAACATGGGTGGGCTGCGCAAAAAAATGCCGATCACTTTTGCGACCATGCTGATAGGCACCCTTGCCATCGCCGGTATTCCAGGGTTTTCCGGGTTTTTCAGCAAGGACGAAATTTTGTGGAAGACTTACAGCAGTCCGCAGGGGAGCCACTTTTTATGGTTTATCGGCGTGCTCGCCGCGGCCATGACCGCCTTCTACATGTTCCGGTTGATCTTCATGACGTTTTTCAATGAGTGCAGGGCCTCCGAGGAGGTGCAGCACCATATACACGAAGCGCCCAAATCGATGACCGTCCCACTGATGGTCCTTTCGGTCCTGTCGATTTTCGGAGGTCTTCTGGGCGTGCCCGCTTCCCTTGGCGGAAGCAATCTTGTCGAGCGTTTCCTCGAACCTGTCCTGGGACTTGGGAAGGAGAAGCTTCTTCAGTCCGCCGGAGGGCCCGGGTCGATACACCAGGTGGTAGCCGAAACCGCGGTTCATCAGTCGTTTGCCCCGGAATACCGCCTCATGCTCGTTACCACGACTATCGTTTTCATCGGTATTCTGGCCTCCTACATCCTGTACATGAAAAAAAGGTCCGTGCCCGGGGTCGTCGCCGAAAAGAACCCTTCCTTCTATCGTTTGCTTCTCAATAAGTGGTATGTGGATGAGCTCTACGAGAAGGTCTTTTTAAACCCTCTGCACGTGGCAAGCCTTTTTCTGTGGAGGGGAATTGACGTTGTGGTAATCGACGGCCTTGTCAATTCGACCGGAGCGTTTTTTATGAATTGTGGAACCACGTGGAAAGCTTCTCAGAGCGGTTATGTGCAGCGCTACGCGGTGACTTTCCTGGTTGGGGTGTTCGTCCTGATAGCATATTACATGTACGTGGGTTGAGACTCTTGATGTATCGCGGGAGCAAATAGATGAACCATTTTAGTTTTCCGATCCTTAGCACTCTCATTTTCTTTCCGCTGTTATGCGCGATCCTGCTTATGTTCATCAGGGACGAAGGCGGAAAGAATGACGAATTATTGAGGAAAATTGCCCTTGTGGCATCGATCGTCGAGTTTTTGATTTCTCTTCCGCTCCTCAAGTACTTCAATGACGCCATCCCCGGCATGCAGTTCGTGGAATTTGCGCCGTGGGTCAAAAGATTTTCGCTCAACTATTTTGTGGGAATCGACGGCATAAGCCTCTGGCTCGTCATGTTGACGACCTTTTTCGTCCCGTTGTGTATTCTGTGCTCGTGGACTTATATAAAGCAAAAGGTTAAGTACTTCCTCATCGCGATGCTTTTTCTCGAATGCGCGATGCTTGGCGCGCTTGTCTCCCTTGACATGATCGTGTTCTATGTTTTCTGGGAAGTCATGCTGATCCCGATGTTCCTGCTGATTGGTGTTTGGGGCGGTGAGAGGCGCATCTACTCGGCGGTAAAGTTCTTTCTCTACACGGCCGCCGGAAGCATCTTCATGCTTGTAGCCATTATTTATCTCTACTATTTAAGCTACAAAACAACCGGGGCAGGCACCTTCAACCTGCTCGACCTCTATAAGCTGCACATCCCGCTAACGACTCAACTGTGGCTTTGTGCCGCTTTCAGCCTGGCCTTCGCGATCAAGGTGCCGATCTTTCCGCTTCACACCTGGCTGCCTGACGCGCACGTCGAAGCGCCGACCGCGGGCAGCGTCGTTCTTGCCGCTATCCTGCTCAAAATGGGAACATACGGGTTTTTGAGGTTTTCCATGCCCCTTTTTCCGTGGGCAAGCCACGAGTTCATCCCCGTGATCGCCGTTCTGGCCATCGCCGGAATCATCTACGGGGCGCTGGTCGCCTGGGTGCAGCCGGACATGAAAAAGCTTGTGGCCTATTCGAGCGTGTCTCACTTGGGATACGTCATGCTGGGGCTTTTCGCCTTCAACATTCAGGGTATAGAGGGCGGCATCTACCAGATGTTAAACCACGGGGTAAGCACCGGCGCGCTATTTCTCCTTGTCGGAATGATCTATGAGCGCCGCCATACAAGGCTAATGGACGATTTTGGCGGTCTGGCCAAGGTCATGCCCATATTTGCGGTATTCCTCATGATCGCCACTCTATCTTCGGTCGGGGTTCCGGGCACAAACGGGTTTGTCGGCGAGATAATGATTCTTGTCGGAGCCTTCAGGGCTTATCCGCAATACGGTGTGTTCGCCGTCTCCGGGATGGTGCTCGGAGTCGTTTATATGCTGTGGATGTACCAAAAGGTGATGTTCGGACCGATCACCCATGAAGTCAACCTGAAGCTGCCCGATTTGAACGCCCGGGAGATCGTGACGATGGTGCCGATCGCCGTGCTGGTGTTCGTCATGGGCATATTCCCCGGAATGTTCCTGCATAAGATGGATGCTTCGGTCAATTATTTCATCTCCCAGTATCATCAAAAATATGAAATGTACGAGGCCGAAAAGAGCGGGAGTCCCGCGGTCGCGCGCCTTAAAGGATACAAAATCGCAGTTAATTCCGATGCTGCGGTTCACGGCGGCGTCAATTCGCTCGGCCGATGATCTAGATATCGGATGTGACAAACCGCGCCGACGGTTGTTTTAATCCTGGAGGAACCGAATGGAGACGTTTAAAGTTATTCTGCCGGCGACCGATTACGTGGCTGTCCTGCCGCAGATAGTTCTCATTGCGACCGCATTGATCATCCTTATGCTGGGTGTTGTAAAAAAGCTTGCCAATGGTTCGGTGATTGGAAATACGGCCCTTGCGGGGTCGGCGCTCTCACTTGCCTGCGTTCTGCTCTTCGGTCGCCACGTGGCCCCGTCCTCATCTTTTGCCGGGATGGTTCTTGACGACGGCTTTTCGTTCTTCCTCAGCCTGGTCATCTGCATCATCATTTTTTTGACCGTCCTGGTGTCGATTAATTACGGAAAGTTTTTCGAAAGCATAAGGTCGGCCGAATATTACGCGCTGGTTCTTTTTGCCGGTGTTGGCATGATATTTATGGCTACGGCCGGAAACCTTATCCTTCTGTTCGTTGCGCTGGAAACCATGTCGATTTCCATCTACGCCCTTACCGGATTTCATAAGGACCAGTTGAAGTCGGGGGAGGCCGCGCTTAAATATTTTCTGCTCGGGGCCTTCGGTTCGGCTTTCCTTCTTTATGGGTTTGCTTTCGTCTACGGGGCTACCGGGAGCCTGGACATCATCAAAATTGCCGATTTTATAAAAGCCCACCCGCAGATTTTGCATTTCAAATTCCTTGTGGCCGGCTTGGTGTTGATGCTTGCCGGA
This sequence comes from uncultured delta proteobacterium, assembly GCA_963813125.1. GTDB lineage: Bacteria > Desulfobacterota > Syntrophobacteria > Syntrophobacterales > Syntrophobacteraceae > SbD1. Next base: position 62,724 of record CAWEZA010000054.1, read on the forward strand.
ATCGGCTTCAAGGTATCTATGGTTCCTTTCCACATGTGGACGCCCGATACCTATGAGGGGGCGCCAACCTCCATTACCGGGTTCATGGCGACCGGAGTCAAGGCCGCGGCTTTTGCCGCCCTTATCCGGGTGGTGCTCGTCCCGCTCGCGCCTATGCAGCATAGCTGGGCCGGGATCATGTGGGTTGCGGTGTTTCTCACCATGACGATTGGAAACATCATTGCCCTCTCCCAGGACAACATCAAGAGGATGCTCGCCTATTCCAGCATAGCCCACGCCGGCTATATCCTGCTCGGGTTCGTGGCGGGGACCGGCATAGCTCAGGCCGGAATGCTCTATTACCTGATGGTGTACGCCTTCATGAACATAGGGGCCTTTGCGGTCGTAACACTCCTTTGCAAAAAGGGAGAAGAGTTCAACAGTATCTCGGATTTCGCCGGCCTTGGCTTCAAGTACCCCATCCTTGGGCTTGTCATGACCATATTACTTTTCTCGCTTGCCGGCCTTCCGCCTACCGGCGGATTTATGGGAAAATTCTACCTGTTTACCGAAACACTTCGCTCCGGCTACGTCTGGCTGGTAATTGCGGCGGGCGTAAACAGCGTGATCTCTATTTATTATTACCTGCGCGTTGTGGTGTTAATGTATTTCAACCCCCAGCCTGCTGAAAATGCCATTGTGCTTTCCGCGGTCTCACCCGGGATCGTATTTGCGCTGGCGGTGGCGACCACGGCTGTTCTCGTTATGGGTGTATTTCCGTCATTTTTCCTCAAGCTTGCCGGCAATTCGATCTTTAGCCTTATGTAATCGCACGGTTGTTGGTTTTCCCGCATTATTGAGAAAATATCCGGTTCGGCTGTGTCTTAGCCGCCCCGCCCCCCCAAGGGGCGGGGCGGGATTGTCACAGCCGCATCTGTCTTGATCCAGCCATCGCACAAAACACTTCTCAAGACTGGACATCCTTTCCCGATCCCCGTATTATTCGTTAAACCCTGTAGACGGCGCTCATTCGGAGACTTACATCCAGTGGTTGAATAAAAGGAGAAAATGCGATGGCGATCATTACTATTTCCAGGGGGTCATACAGCCGGGGCAAAGAAGTGGCGGAGAAGGTGGCTGAAAAGCTTGGTTACCAGTGCATAGCCCGCGAGGTGATTCTCGAAGCTTCAAAAGAGTTCAATATTCCAGAAATCAGGCTTGTCAAAGCCGTTCATGACGCCCCTTCCATTCTCGAAAGATTTTCCTACGGCAAGGAGAAATTCATCGCATACTTCCAAACCGCCCTCCTGAAGCGGTTGCGGAATGATAACGTGGTCTATCACGGATTGGCGGGCCATTTTTATGTCAAAGATGTCCCACACGTCCTAAAGGTTCGGATAATCGCCGACGTGCAGGACCGGATCAAGTATCTGATGGAGCATGAAAATATCTCCTACCAGAGTGCGCAGTCCCGCATCAGGAAGGACGACTCCGAAAGGAGCAAGTGGAGTCAGCATCTCTACGGGATGGATACGGCGGACCCGCTCCTCTACGACCTGGTTCTTGCGGTGCAAAAGCTAAACGTAGATAACGTCGTGGATATCATCTGCCATACCGCGAAGCTCGACACTTTCAAGACCACCCCTCAGTCCTTGCAGGCAATGGAAGACCTCGTGGTGTCCTCAGAGGTGAGGGCGGCGCTTCTGGAAATTAAACCCGATATCCGGGTGAGCGCGCGCGGCGGTGTGGTTTTTATCGGCGTCGGCGCTCAACTGATGAAAGAGCCCAACAGGTTGGCGGAAATTCAAAAAATAGCCAGTGAAGTCGATGGAGTCAGGGAGGTCAAAATAGACTCCTCCCATATGGGTGAATGGACCGACTGACACATTGAGTTGCCAGGGGAGTTTGGAGAACATCATGGCGGACAGGACTACTGCGCGGGTTGGGCCCGTTCGGACCGAGGCATATCTGGATCTTTTCCAGATGTTCACAGGGGTCGCACTGGTGGCATTTATGTGGGTGCACATGATTCTTGTGGCCAGCATCAATCTCGATCTCGGAGGCGGCAGGGTCATGAATGCGATCGCCCGCTTCTTCGAGGCGACCTATATGGCCCAAATCGGCGGTCCGATGATTGGAGCCGTCATGCTGGCCCATTTTGTTTTTGCTGCCCGCAAGCTCCCTTTTCGCGCAAGGGAACAGAAAGCCATCTGGAACCACAGCGTTAGTTTCCACCACCTCGACACGTGGTTGTGGGTGGTGCAGGCGGCAACGGCTTTCATCATCCTCATAATGGGTTCCATGCACATGTGGACGGTGCTCACCTCGCTTCCGATCACGGCGGCCAGGAGCGCGGGGAGGATTCAGGGAGGGTGGTGGCTTCTTTTCTACATGGTGCTTCTGCCGATGATCGAGCTTCACGTGGGTATTGGAATTTACAGGATCGGCGTAAAGTGGGGGTATATCAAAAGGGCCAACCGCCAGGAGCTGCACGGCTTGGAGAACAGGCTGACCCTTATCATGATCGGGATCGGCCTCGTCACTCTTTTCACCTTCCTGGTGTTGACCAAAGCGTAAGGAGCCGAAATTGGACACTTTTTACACCGATCTGTTATGCGTCGGCGCCGGTCTGGCAGGTGAGCGCGTAGCGGTGGCCGCCGCCGCTTCGGGGTTTGAGTCCATTTGTATCAGCATAGTTCCTCCCAGGCGGTCCCACTCATCCGCGGCACAGGGCGGTATGCAGGCCTCGCTCGGAAACTGCTGCATGGGCGAGGGCGACTGTCCCGACGTGCATTTTGCGGATACGGTCAAAGGCTCCGATTGGGGGTGCGATCAGGAAGTTGCGCGTCTTTTCGCCGAGACCGCCCCGGTTGCGGTAAGAGAAATGGCGTTTTGGGGAATTCCCTGGAATCGGGTCGTTCCGGGAAAAGGCATTTACTATAAAGCCGGAAAACAGTACGAAAAGCTCGAGAAGGCCGAAAGGGCGGGGGCCATCGCGGCCCGCGATTTCGGCGGGACCGCGAAATGGAGGACCTGCTACACATCGGACGGGACCGGTCATACTCTTCTCTACACGATGGACAATGAAGTCGTTCGGCTGGGGGTAACGGTACACGACAGGGTGGAGGCGCTTTCGCTCATCCATGACGGGACCGGTTGCATGGGGATTGTCGCCCGCTGCCTCAAGACCGGGAAGCTCAGGGTCTATCTTGCCAGGGCTACGCTGATTGCCACCGGCGGCTACGGCAAGCTCTACCGCGAAAGCACCAACGCGGTGATAAACTGGGGCGACGGGGCCGCGATCGCGCTCGATACGGGTCTGGTTCCCATAGGGAATCCCGAGGCAGTGCAATTCCATCCCACAGGAATTGTCCCCACCAATATCCTGGTGACTGAAGGCTGCCGCGGTGACGGCGGGACACTTAAAGACGTAAACGAAGAGCGGTTCATGAATATCTACGAGCCGGCAAAGCAGGAGCTCGCTTCGCGCGATGTGGTTTCCCGCTGGATGACTCATCATATCCGGATTGGCAAGGGGGTCCCGAGTCCTTACGGACCTCACCTCTGGCTCGACATTCGTCATCTTGGGGCCCATCACATCAAGACCAAGCTTAGAGAGGTCGAGGAAATCTGCAACGAGTTTCTCGATCGCGACCCGGTGACGCAGTTGATCCCGGTTCGCCCCGCACAGCACTACAGCATGGGTGGAGTTCGCACGGACAAAGACGGCGCCGCTTACGGCCTGAAGGGGCTTTATGCGGCCGGGGAGGCCGCCTGTTGGGATATGCACGGGTTTAACCGCCTCGGGGGAAATTCCCTGGCCGAGACCATCGTTGCCGGAAGAATCGTGGGTGAAAAGATAGTTGAATTCCTGCGCGGGTCCCAGTGTGACTTCAAGACTTCCGTTGTGCGGGAAGCCGTGAAAAAGGAGCGGGAAAGGATAGAGGGGCTGATTCGGTCCACCGGGAAAGAAAACGCCTACGATCTAAAGGCGGCGATGGGGGATGTGCTCATGGACCAGGTCGGGATTTTTCGAAACCACGCCGACCTCCAGGGGGCGGTCGAAAAGCTCCAGGTTATCTACGACCGCGCAAAAAAGATTGGTCTTCGCTCCAGTTCCGTGCACGGTGCAAACCCTGAGCTTGGCGCGGCCCTGAGGATGCCGGGGATGGTCCGGCTCGCGTTGTGTATCGCCTACGGGGCGCTCGAGCGCACCGAGAGCCGGGGAGCGCACGCCCGCGAGGACTACCCCGAGCGAAACGACAGAGACTGGCTAAAACGCACCCTCGCTTCTTGGAAAAATGAGGGTGACGTTCTGCCCGTCCTCGAAGTACGAAAAGTCATCGAAGGTTTGGGAAATACCGCCTGGCGAAAGAGGCTACGGCTCAACCAGGATCATTTGCACGGTAGACCCCGAGATTTGCATTCCAGGGCCGGAAACTAATTAGAACGAGCGGGGGTGTCTCCATGGTTAGAACTCTAAAGTTCAACATTTTCAGATTCAATCCCGAGAACCCGGCTTCAGTTCCCCGCATGGACGCTTTCTATCTCGAGGAAACCGAGGCGATGACCCTCTTTATTGCCTTAAACCGCATCAGGGAGGAACAGGACCCGACCCTTATGTTCGACTTCATGTGCAGGGCCGGAATTTGCGGTTCGTGCGCCATGATGATAAACGGCCGGCCCGACCTTGCTTGCCACACCAAGACCAAAAAACTACCCCACGAAATCACTCTCATGCCCATGCCCGTATTCAAGCTTGTCGGGGACCTTTCCGTGGACACGGGGACCTGGTTCCGGGGAATGAACGAGAAGGTGCAGTCGTGGATACACACCGGCAAAACGTTTAACCCCGACGAGCAGGAAGAGCGCATGGACAATGCGCTTGCCGAAGAGATCTATGAACTCGAGCGGTGTATCGAGTGCGGCTGCTGCGTCGCCGCCTGCGGCAAGGCTAATATGGTCCCCGAAAACTTTATGGGGGCTACCGCCTTCAACCGGATCGCCCGGTTTATGATCGACCCGCGCGATGAGCGAAAAAACGATGAATACTTCGAGGTGGTTGGAAACGAGGACGGAATATTTGGCTGCCTGGGGCTTCTTGGCTGCGAAGACACCTGCCCGAAAAAAATCCCCCTTCAGGATCAGCTGGGCATGCTGCGCCGCAAGATGGGTTTCTCACAGGTAAAGCATCTTTTCCGCGCGCTTCTGCCCTGAAGCAGAGCGCTCCTTTACTCCCCGAAACCGTTCTGTCTGAATTCAACGGCTCTGGCGGCCGCCAGAGCTGCTATGCATCCGTCCGAGGCGGCAACCACGATCTGGTTTGCGTATTTTTGCCTCAAATCGCCCACCGCAAAAATCCCCGGAATACTCGATTCACATTTGTCATCGGTCAAAACGTAGCCGTGGCGGTCCATTCCGACCCCTGCGGGAACAAGCTTGTGGTTTGGCGAAAAGCCGACGAAAATGAAAATCCCGTCTACGTGCAACTCGTTTTCGCCCCCCTTGGCGTCTTTTGTGACTATAGAATGCACCCCGTTGCCGTTGGAGACAATATTGGTCACCACTGTACTCATCGCCACTTTGATTTTGGGCTCCATGGCCAGCCGCTGCTGCACGATCCTGCCTGCGCTGAATTCATCCCTGCGATGGATGAGATGGACTTCGCTGCTGATTTTAGACAGGTAAATGGCCTCTTCGAGGGCGGTGTCACCACCGCCTACGACAGCCACGGGTTTGCCGCCGAAAAAAAATCCGTCACATGTGGCACAATACGATACGCCTCGCCCGAGGTTTTCTTTTTCGCCAGGCACGCCGAGAGTGCGGGAAACTCCGCCCGGCGACATAATTATGGTGTAGGAACTGATCGTCTTCCCATTGCCAAGCTTTACCAAGTGAAAGTCTATGCCCGGCTCCAGTCCGATCGCTTCCTCCTGCAGGATTTCGAGGCCGTAGGCTTTTGCGTGTTCGAGAAATTTGTCCGAGAGGTCGAAGCCATTTATGTCTATAAAGCCGGGATAATTCTCAACGCCCTTGTTTATTGCCATCTGGCCGCCCGGTGCGCCTTTTTCGATGAGTATGGTTTTCATTGCGGCTCTCATGGCGTAGATCCCGGCAGACAGCCCGGCGGGGCCTCCCCCGATTATCACTATGTCGTATTCCGGGCGTGCTCGTTCCTTTCCTTTAATAGTGCGCATAATTCTGTCTTCCCTTGGGGATTTGAAAAATGGATACTCTTTCCTGCAAACCGAGCATTCCAGGATGCAGACCTCCTCGTTATCCGATTTTACTTCGGTTCGTATGCCGCAATCGTCACAGCGGCGGCACGCCTTAATATCACCTTGCCCAGCCATATTTTCCATCTCAAAATACATTTAAGCATTTAATTATTCCGTAGCAATTAGCGAAAATGAAATGATTCTGGGGTCATTACCTTAGGTCTCGGTGGCGCCCTGTCGGTTGGGCAATGTAGCGGCGCCACGCGTTTTTTCAGGTGGAAGCTTGTCCGAAGTTGCGTTCGAAAATTGGGAGCGTGGATTTCTGACGGCTTTCTCAGGCAATCGCCAAATCCGGAATTTTCCCGGTATCCTGGGCTTTATAAGTAGGTATGCTAATAAGTGATTGAAAACACAGATATATACTATCTGATCCATTGCTGCTGACAAGGACAAGCCGGTTTAGTCATCCATGTCCATGGATGTACCCGAAAGAGATTAAAAACACGCATTTTTATCTCCTTACACAATAATGTCCATTGCTGATATCTCCCTGCATCTTGAAATGATGGAGGATTCGACTTATGTTGTAACAGCCGGTGTTCGATCCATATCCGTATCATAACGAAAATGTCAATTGACATTCTGTGGGCTGCGGTGTACTTAATTTAGCAAAACTCAGCGGGCGGGGGGGATCTCATTGAGATCACATGGCGCGAGTTTCCGGTTATGGGCGCTTTGGAAATATAAGCGCCGAATATTGTTTCATCAATTTAGCTCGAGGGGCTATCAAGTCGCCAGTTCAATCGCAGAAATGCAAATTGTCGAGTCGTTGAGCAATGGTATGATAATTTTGTCGCCTTTTCTTTGAAGAGGGCGGATAATTTCGTAGAAGTACCAAGCACTTATCGAGACGGCGGGGCGGGCACAGTTCTGATACAGAATTCACAAACATTGTAGTTGTTGCCAAAGCGTGTTGTTCGCGGGAATATTGCCCTCATCGGGGCACTCGTTGAGGCTTGTTTTTTTAAAGAATCGTGGAAAAGGCAGGGCTTCGGTCGCCGGTATAAATGTCCGGGGGGGGGCTGGGGCGCGCGGGAACGTCGATACTGCGGGCTTGAGGTCCTTTGTTCAAGCGCCGGAGTGTCATCTGTATCCGGGTTTGATCGTTGTTTTGTCAAGGTCTTCTTTGCTTTTGCGAACTCGACGCCGGTGTAATCGAGTTGGCGGAGCTGTGTGATTTACCTTCGCTGAAAAGTCTCTGCCGGACTGCGTTCCATTCGAAGCAAGTTATAGCCGAAAATATAGATTATAAGGGTTGCGGCGGTTTTTTTTGCATGCGCTCCGTCCGGCAACTTTCAATCGACAATGAACAATCGGAAGCCTCAGCTTATGACAAGCCAATTCAAAAATCCCAGGTTTTTCATGATGCTTCTCGCCGATTCGCTGATGTTCGTAACGGCCTTGGTCGGCGCCTACTTTCTGCGGTTTGAACCTCATATAACGGGTCCGCGAGTGCATGAAATGCTGCGGTTGGCGCCGTTTGTCGTTCCGGTGGAAGTGATTGTGTTCGGCTCGTTCGGGCTATACAGGGGGATGTGGCGCTACACCAGCGTGGTCGACTTCTGGCGTCTTGCCCAGGCCTGCCTGGTTTCCTTGCTCCTTTGTTTCGCCTACGTTTTTCTTTGCCAGTTTCAGGGGCTGTCGCGAGAGGTCCTCATCCTGGATGGAATCCTGACATTCCTTCTGGCCGGCGCGCTGAGGATGGGCATTCGTTCCTATTATATCTCGCGTGCCAATCCCCGGGGTTTTAAAGCATACGGGCTTCCGGATGTCAGGGCCTGGCTGAGATGCTCCCGGCGCGTGATCATTATCGGCGCGGGGGCCGGTGGCGAAAAGATATTGAGGGAAATTATCGAAAACCACCAGCTTGACTACTGTGTCTTCGGCTTTATCGATGATGATCCGGCCAAACGAGGGCGCACGGTGCACGGCGTACCGGTATACGGAGACATATCAAGACTGCCTGAGCTGATTCTCGAATACCAAATCGATGAAGTTTTCATATGTATTCCTTCAGCTACCGGGGCTGCGCTTCGCAAAATCCTGGATGCATGCAAGAGTTGCGGAGTCAAATACAAAACTCTGCCCGGAATCGGAGAGATAATGGACGGCAGGGTGAGCATAAAGAAGCTTCGCGACGTCAATTATGCCGACCTGCTAAGGCGCGAGCCGGTCAAATTGGAGATGGCCGGCATAAAGGACTACCTTCTCGACAAGACTGTCCTGGTCACGGGCTGCGGAGGCTCGATAGGCTCGGAACTCTGCCGTCAGCTGGTTCGTTTCAGCCCTGGAAAGCTTGTTTTGTCCGACGCCTGCGAAGAGCATCTTTTCACTATCGAAAAGGAACTGCGGGACCTGGGCTTCAATAATTGCGAGTGCGTTCTCGGCCCGATTCAAAATCGGGAATTGACGAGGGACGCTTTTTTGCGGTTCCGCCCGCAGGTCGTCTTTCATGCGGCCGCCTATAAGCATGTTCCGATGCTCGAAGACAACTGCAGGATGGCCGTGCGTAACAACGTGCTTGGCAGCCGTGTGCTCATGGAAGCGGCAGTCGAGTTCGGCGTGCGGCAATTCGTGCTGGTTTCAACCGATAAGGCGGTGTGTCCAACCAGCGTTATGGGCGCAACCAAGCGGCTTTCCGAATTGATAATGCAGTCGCTTGGAGGGAATGGAACGCAGTTTAAGGCGGTTCGATTCGGAAACGTGGTGGGTTCCTCGGGTTCGGTGATACCTGTTTTCCGCCGCCAGATCGAAAGAGGTGGCCCGGTTACGGTGACTCACCCGGACATCACGCGGTATTTCATGACCATCCCCGAAGCGGCCCAGTTGATCATCCAGGCCGGGGCGCTCGCCGAAGAGGGTGATATCTACATCCTCGAGATGGGGATGCCGGTCAAAATCTGTGAAATGGCTCGCGACCTGATCCGCCTCTCGGGCAAAGAGCCGGGAACGGAAATCGAGATCGAGTTCACCGGCCTGCGTCCCGGAGAAAAGCTCTACGAAGAGCTGTTCACACAAAATGAGGATGTAATCAGGACCAGGCATGAAAAGATAATGGTTGTAAAATCCAACGGGATATCGGACAAGGCTGACAAACGGGAAAATTTCCGTGAACAATTATACCGGCAGATAGATGAGCTCTTCCGGGTAGCCGAATCGCAGGATGGTGGCGCGATTAGACGCAAACTCAAGGAAATAATCCCGGAGTACACCCCGCAGGGGCTGGGGGCTTTCCCGAGGGTCCAGCCCTCGAAGGGCAACGGGAGCGATCAAGAGCTGAAAGTGGCATAATGGTGTGTCCTCGCGCGAGGCGCGGGCTGTTTCTTTGTTTACGCCCGTCGGGGTTTTTTCGGCTTGACTCCCCCTCCCAGGCGGATTTTTTTTTAAGGAGAGGCGATGAGATTGAGACCTGATATAGTATTGTTTGCCGGTCTGCTGATTGTTATGTCAGGCTGCGCCGGGAATCAATGGAATGAACACATCGTTCAAGGCAGCAACGGTCCGGTGCCTGAACTCAGGTTTGGCACTGAGGCACAGGTTATGCAAATTGGGGCCTTGCCCGACCCGCAGGCCAGGGCTGAATCTTTTGCAGGAGCGGCTGCTGAAAATATCTGCCATGAGTCCTGCGCAGCATTATACCGATTACAAGGTCGGGCCCGAAGATGCCATCAAGGTCGACTTCTTTGGCATGGGCACTTCCTCCGCCCCTCCCGTTGTGACCAATGCAGGGACTATAAGCGCTGTGGCCGGGGCAACCGACCAGATGGGCGGCGTCTTTCGGGTAAACGGTCAGGGCGAAATCAGGCTCATGTTGGTCGGAACGGTTAACGTCGCTGGTCTATCTCCTGTTGAAATCGCAGAAAAGCTCAGCCAAACTCTACAAAGACGAGGGCTACCTGGTAGACCCGCAGATCACGGTCACCGTAGTCGAATACAGGCACAGCGAAGTTGCTGTTTCCGGGGCGGTGAAGACCCCCAATTACTACCCCCTGATCGGTCCGCGCTCCCTGCTCGATGTTCTTGGCTATGGCTGGAGGGTTGCTGGATAGCGCCGGAGACACGGTTAACATCATTCGCCCGCGCCCTGGAGCCTGTGAAGCTGCCGGGTGTCAGGGGCTCAATGCGCAGACCATAGTGGTGAATTTGAACGGTCTGCTTCTCAATGGTGATACCAGCTTGAATATTCCTATCCAGAACGGCGACGTTGTCTTTGTGCCGTTCGCTCAAAGCGCCTATGTGATCGGGTCCGTCACCAAGCCGGGGAATGTGCTCCTGCGCGGCAACATGACGCTTACGAAAGCCGTATCCTTGTGCGCGGGCAAGCAGATAGACCTTGGCTCTGACTACGTGACCGTTCTGCGTGTCGCTAAAGACGGCAGGCGGGAGGTGCTTCCCGTGGATCTTTCCAATGTCTTGAAAGGCAAGGAGAGTGACATTGTGTTGAAGGCGAACGATATCGTTTATGTGCATGAAAGCAAGATTCGGAGGTTTTTCTACGATCTCAAGACATTCATGCCGGGCAGCTATGGGATTAGTGCCGGTAGTGCTCTATAAGCGCCTGAGCTGACGGGTGGCCGTGTCGAGTTGACGCACATCCGCCCTTTTTCTCATATTCCTTGTTTGTCAATACTCTTTACCTCTGGGGTTTGTCTCTAAGGATGGGACTTTAAAAATGCAAAATGACTATAACAACGGCAACAACAGGACCGATGTCTTGGCCGCTGCAGCTGCGCCTTTCCCTTCGAATTCCGTCGCGTGGTACCCGGAAGAATACGAAGAAGGCATTAACCTCCGCGATTACTGGTACGTGTTGAAAAAGCGCAAATGGTGGGCCCTGGGAATACTGGCCGGGGCGGTCATGATCGCCGTTCTTGCAATCTATTCCATGAAGCCGGTCTGGCAGGGTAATATAACTCTTCAGATCACCGAGGACAGAAGCTCCGCGTCGCTCGGCGGTGCGGGCATGGATCCCCTCGGGGCTTTGATGGGTTCGAGCGACCTCGACAGGTTTTACGAAACTCAGTACGCGATCCTGCATTCTCAAGCCCTCGCGTACGGCCTCATCGATGCGCTCAAGCTCCAGGACAGGCCCGACTACAAGGCTCTGGTAAAGAGCCTCCCGGACGCGCCTCCGGAGTATGCCAGGCAAATATACGCACATGGTCTTCTAGGCAGTCTTTTGATCGAACCCGTCAAGAACTCCTATTTGGTCAACGTCGGGTTCCGTTCGACCGACAAAGCGCTTGCCCAGGAGATCCCGGGCGCCGTTCAAAGTGTGTATCTAAACCTGTGTATGAAAACGAGGCAGCAGTCCTACGTGTTGCTGAAAGAGTGGTTGGACAAGCAGTTGGCTCAGTTGGGCGATAAGCTCGAGGCATCTGAGAAAGCCTCCATAGCCTCGGGAGCCAAAGGCGACTTCATGGGCATGGATGTGTCCGGGGGCGGGGGGGGAGCGGCCATTCGGGCCAGAATCCTTCGACGAACGTGGTCCTGCAGAAATACCTGCAGGTGGCTCAACTTCTCACGACGGCGCAGGGTAGCCTGGCGGGCAAAAAAGCCCTCTATGACCAGGTGGCTAAAAAGGGCGCCGATGCACCGGCGATCGTGAACAATTCGCTGATCCAGAGCCTGAGGGGGCAACTCATCGCTGCGCAAGGCCAGGCCACGGGTTCGGGCCAGATTTATGGCCCGAGATTTCCCGGACAGAAGGTAAACGTCGCCACCATAAGTGAACTTCAAAAGAGACTGCACGCCGAAGTGGCGCGGCAGGTTATAAGCTTAAGATCGGACTACCAGGCGGCGTTAAAGACCGAAATACTCCTGCAGCAGGAGTTCGACGAAGCCAAGGGCAAAGTTGGCAGCATGGAAAAAGCGCTCGTCAAGTTCCACATGTTGCAACGGGACCTTGCGACCAACCAGGCGCTTTATGAAGCCTTGCTCGGCCGGATGAAGGACGCCGCCGTGGCGGCAACCATGGTCCCCAGCAATATCGCGGTTATCGACCCATCCGAACCGCCTTTGATGCCCTATAAGCCCAAGCCAAGGCTTTATCTCTCGTTCGCCCTGCTTCTGGGGACGATCCTTGGGATCGGGACAGCATTTTTCCTCGAATATCTCGACGACTCCATCAAGACGGTTGAAGAACTGGAAAAAATCAGCCATATCCCCAGCCTGGGCATGATCCCCCTGGCCGAAAACGGGGAGCTTCCGAAATCCGCGCTCGAAACGATCGCCTACTTCGATCCCAAGTCGCAGATTAGCGAGGCCGTATCGCATATCAGGTCGTCCATCATGCTGTCCGCCTCCTCGACTGCGCCGCAGGCGATCATTGTCACCAGTTGCAATCCCTCTGAGGGGAAGACTACGACCACATGCAATATCGCCATAGCTTTGAGCCGGGGTGATCGCAAAAGCGTGCTGATTGACTGCGACCTTAGAAAGCCCAGGCTGCACAGGGTTTTCAAGCAGTCGAACAAGCGCGGGTTGTCTAATTACCTGACCGGGAGTGCGACCCTGGAGGAGATTACAAAGACCACTGAAATCCCAAACCTTTATTTAATACCGGCCGGCCCGACTCCTCCGAGTCCCGGCGATCTCCTTGCCTCGGATACTTTCAAGAAGATGGTCGAGTTGCTTCGGCAGCAGTACCAGCAGGTCATCATCGATTCGCCGCCGATGATCGGTTTTGCCGACGCCAGGGTGCTTTCGTCCCTCGCCGACGGTGTCGTGCTGGTCTTCAAACACCACAGCACGACGCGAGACTCGGCCAGGCTGGCAGTCCAGATGCTTTCACAGAATAATGCTCCAATCCTGGGCAGTATTTTGACCATGGTGAAAAAAGAGCACTTGGGATATGGCGCTTACTACAGCTATTACAAGCATTACAACAAGTACTATGAGGCCTATAACGATGCGGATAAACAGGCGCTAAAAGATAGCACGTCGCAGCAAATCGACAAACGGGACTAAACGGCTTCATCGATTGTGGAAGGAATATCCTGTGAAGTCATTTCTAGAACAAAAGCGTGTATTGGTGACCGGCGCATGTGGGACTGTCGGCAGCGAACTGGTGCGGCAGTTGCTCGAATCCTACCAGGTCGGGGAACTCACGGGTATCGATAACAACGAAAGCGAAATATTTTTCCTCGAACAAAGATTTTCCAAACATCGAAATGCATTCTTCACCCTGGGCGACGTTCGGGACCGGGACAAACTCAAACGGAGGATGGAAAACGTCGACGTGGTTTTTCACACTGCGGCCTATAAGCACGTGATTCTGTGCGAAAGATCGCCCTTTGAAGCCGTCCAGACCAATATCCTCGGTGTTCAGAACATTATTTCGGCTGCCTGTGAAAACCAGGTCGAACGGGTCATTTTCACAAGTTCGGACAAAGCGGTCAACCCCACCAACGTCATGGGCACATCTAAACTCATGGGTGAGCGTCTTATGACCGCGGCAAACGCCAACCTTCGCGGACGTGGCCCCATTTTCGCCTCCACCCGGTTTGGAAACGTCCTGGGTTCCCGCGGTTCGGTCATCCCGATCTTTCGGGAACAGATCCGCAACGGTGGGCCGGTGACCCTTACAGACCCCGAGATGACGCGGTTCATCATGAGCATCCAGGGAGCGGTGCGCCTCGTTATCGACTCGGCCTTTATTGCCAGGGGAGGCGAGGTGTTTATCACCAAAATGCCGGTCATTCGCATCCGGGACCTGGCCGATGTCATGATCAGCGAACTGGCGCCTTCTTACGGGCACCGGGCGGAGGATATCGGCACCCGGGTGATTGGCTACAAGGCTGGAGAAAAGCTCTACGAGGAGCTTATGAGCCAGGAGGAAACCCGTAGAACCTGGGAGCTTGAGCGCTATTTCGTCGTTTTGCCCGCTTTTACTTCCCTCTATCGCAGCATAGACTACGAATATACGGATGTCGTTTCCCGAAATGTTGCCGTCCCGTACCATTCAGGCAACGAAGAGGCCCTTAATCGTCTTCAGCTGCTGCGCTTCCTTCGCCAAAATGACCTCATCGAGGAGCAGCCCGCCTACAGGCCTGCCGAGCGCTACTGGCCCAACGGGGAAAAGGAGGAGTCCGCCTCCGGGACCGCTCTCGCACAGGTCGTGAAGAGTGGGCCGGCAAGGGCGTAACTCTGGTAAGCGCTGGTTTGGACACCCTCATCGCTATCAATTTCGTGTTCATCTCTGCCGGGCCTTTTCATGTGAAGCAGTCTAGAAGGAAATCCGCATGTCTCATATCCTGATTTTAGGCGGTGACGGCTATCTCGGTTGGCCGACCGCGATGCACTTCTCAAATCGCGGCTTTGATGTGACCGTGGTCGACAACTACTTTCGGCGCAACGCGTGCACCGAACTCGACGTGGGGATGCTTTATCCCGTGCCGAGCCTGATCCAGCGAGCCAGCCTGTGGCACAAGACGACGGGCAGGGAAATCAAGGTGGTAATCGGTGATTTGACCGACGCAAACGTCATGCGCTCTCTTTTCAGCGGCACGGTGGAATACTCCTGGGCTCTTGACAAGCGCTTTACCTCCATTCCTGATACCGTCATACATTACGCCGAACAGCCTTCGGCGCCGTACTCGCTGATCAACTACAAGTACGCCAATATTACCGTTGCCAACAACCTGCTGGTCACCAATAACCTTATGTTTGCAGTTCGCGATTTTGCAAGGGACACTCACATTGTCAAGCTTGGCACCATGGGAGAATACGGCACCCCCAACATCGATATCGAGGAAGGCTGGCTCGACATCGAACACAAGGGCCGCAGTCAAAAGTTTCTTTTCCCCCGGCAGGCGGGTTCCATCTACCACACGACCAAGGTCATGGACACCGACCTGCTCTGGTTCGGCGTGCGCATGTGGGACCTCCGGGTGACCGACCTGATGCAGGGTCCCGTCTATGGCATAGAAACCGATGAATCCTGCATGGCGACTTCCCATGCCCCGGACGCGTCTTTTCTCACAATCTTTAACTACGACGAGATCTTCGGCACGATCATTAACCGCTTCATCGTCCAGGCAATAGTCGACTACCCGCTCACCGTCTATGGCAAAGGCGGGCAGACCCGAGGTTACCTCAACATCAGGGACACACTCCAGTGCGTCCACATGTCTGAAAAATCACCCGCGGCCAGGGGGAACTCCGGATATTCAACCAGATAATGGAGACCTTCTCTGTTAACGAGCTTGCCGAAAAGGTTCAGCGCGTGGGCAACTCCCTTGGGTACGACGTCAAGGTCAATCATATCGAAAACCCGCGCAGGGAAGCCGAAGAGCATTATTACAATCCCACCTACCAGGGCTTGATCGAAATGGGCGTCGCGCCGCATTATCTGACAGACGAGGTGCTCGCCTCCATGTTTCGAATTGTCGGGCGGTACAAAGACAACATCAGGAAAGACGTCATTTTCAGGGGAATCAAGTGGTAGAGGGCGAGAAGAGAAACGAAGCCGGCCGAAAAAACTGTGTACTTTCCAAATGCCCTGCCGAGGCCTGGCCTTGCCGGGGGGAGATTTAGCCCGATATGGATTCTTCCGCTCACTTTTCACCGCTCACTTGCCGCTGGCTCATCACCGGCGGCGCCGGCTTCATAGGCTGTAATCTCATAAAGCGGCTCCTGGCCGAAGGCGTGCCGTATATCCGTGTCCTGGACAATTTGTCAGTAGGTGGTCGAGACGATCTCAAGCGTGTTTGCGCCTTTTCCGAGGTCGCCCACCCCTCACAGCTCGACGGCGATTCCCAAGGTTTCCCACTGGTCGAACTGATTGTGGGAGACGTTCGCGACGCCGGAGTTTGTCTTGAGGCCGTAAAGAATGTCGACGTCATCGTCCACCTGGCCGGAAATACCGGAGTGGGCCCGTCTGTTGAAAATCCCCGGCTGGACATGGAATCAAATGTCTTCGGCACCTTGAACATGCTGGAGGCCGCCAGGGAAAACGGCGCAAAACGCTTCATTTTTGCCTCGTCGGGCGCTCCCGTAGGCGAGTGCGAACCGCCCATCCATGAAGAGCTCGGCCCTCACCCCGTTTCCCCTTACGGGGCGAGCAAGCTTGCCTGCGAGGGCTACTGCTCGGCCTACTACCGGACCTTCGGGGTGGAGACGGTATGCCTGCGTTTCGGTAATGTCTACGGGCCTCTGTCGAGCCACAAATCGAGTGTTGTCGCCAAATTTATCCGCCAGGCGCTTGCTGGGGAGGTTTGTGAGATTTATGGAGACGGCAATCAGACTCGCGATTTTCTCTATATCGACGACCTCGTCGAGGCAGTCCTAATGGCTGCCGGTAAGAGGTCATCGGAACTTGGTCCTTCCTCCGGCCCCGATCAGGTGGCTGGTCAAATATTTCAAATCGCGACCAGCAGGGAGCATACCGTAAACGAAGTCGTTGGCATTCTCCGCGGCCAGATTGAAAGCAGGACGGGCCGCACCCTGCTGGCCATCAACCTGAGTCCCCGATTAGGCGACGTCCGGCGCAACTTTTCGGATACCTCAAAAGCTCTCGGAGCTTTGCACTGGCAGTCGAGGATCCATCTGGACGAAGGAATTTCCCGCACTCTCGATTGGTTTTTAACGGAAAGCGACAAAAGACCGGGTAAAGCCGGGTAACGGGAACAACAGGCCTTTAAGGGCGACCTCTATCCTCCATACTCCTGACTGCTCACTTTCAACACGCATTTTTCAATGGTTTGGCGCGACGCTTCCTCTTCGGAGTCCTTCAAGGCGCGCGCGACTTATCTAAACGTGTGCCGTGGTTGAACGCAACCTGTAGAGGTCGAGTCAGGGCAAAGGAATACCTTGAGTACGAAGCTGAGTGGTAAGAAAATTTTGGTCACCGGCTCAGATGGCTTTATCGGAAGCCATCTGGTTGAAACCCTGGCCGAGGCGGGTTGCCAGGTAAGGGCTTTTGTATATTACAATTCCTTTAACAGCTGGGGTTGGCTGGACGGACTGCAAAAAGACATGCTTGCCGGACTCGATGTTTTTACCGGCGACATCCGTGACCCCAACGGTGTTGCAAAGGCTGTTGAGGGCATCGATGTTGTCTTTCATCTGGCCGCCCTCATTGGCATTCCGTTTAGCTATCACTCACCTGACAGCTATGTGGACACAAACGTAAAGGGTACATTGAATATATTGCAGGCCGCAAGAAACGCCGGGTGCGAGCGGGTGATAGTCACGTCCACCTCCGAGGTCTACGGCACCGCACAATATGTCCCGATCGACGAAAAGCATCCGTACCAGGGGCAGTCGCCATACTCCGCAACCAAGATTGGAGCG
The DNA here is from genome assembly GCA_963813125.1 of uncultured delta proteobacterium. Classification (GTDB taxonomy): domain Bacteria; phylum Desulfobacterota; class Syntrophobacteria; order Syntrophobacterales; family Syntrophobacteraceae; genus SbD1. The sequence continues at coordinate 80,276 of CAWEZA010000054.1, forward strand.
GACCGGATGGCCGAGAGCTTCTACCGCAGCTTCAATACGCCGGTGACCATTGTGAGGCCATTTAATACCTATGGTCCTCGCCAGTCTGCCAGAGCCGTCATCCCGACTGTCATCACCCAGTTGCTCTCGGGTAGTCAGGAAATAAGGCTGGGCAGCCTCCATCCAACCAGGGATCTGAATTATGTGAAAGACACCGTCGCCGGATTTATCGCCATTGCTCAATCGGAAAACACTGTCGGTGAGGAAATCAACATTGCAAGCCAGCAGGAAATCTCCATTGGCGAACTCGCGCAGCAGATAATCGACAAGATAAACCCTTCGGCCCGCATAGTTGCCGATCACATCCGTATGAGGCCTGCGGGCAGCGAGGTCGATCGCCTGCTGGGCAGCAACGAAAAGATCCGGAGCCTTACCGGCTGGGCGCCCCAATACAGCCTGCAGCGCGGTATCTCGGAGACCATCGAATGGTTCAGGAATGGAAATCACATGAGGCAGTATAAAGCTGATGTCTACAATGTTTGACGAGATAATCGATTTTATAAGAGATCTCTACCCGGGGGAAGACCCGGTCCCATTGCACACACCGCGCTTCTTCGGCAATGAGAAGAAGTATCTCTCCGAATGCATTGACTCGACCTATGTGTCTTCTGTCGGGAGGTATGTCTCTCTTTTCGAAGCGGCGGTGAGGGAGTTCACCGGGGCGGCTTACGCGGTGGCCGTTTCGACCGGCACCGCTGCTCTTCATGTCGCCCTTATGCTGGCGGGGGTCAAAAGAGACGACGAGGTAATCACGCAACCGCTTACATTTGTGGCAACTGCGAATGCGATCAGGTACTGCGGAGCTGAGCCTGTATTTGTTGACGTTGAGAGAGATTCGCTGGGCATTGACCCGGACAAGCTTGACGACTTTCTTGAGCGGAACGGGGAAATGAGAGGCGACGGTTATTGCTACAATCGCACAACCGGCAGAATGATAGCCGCCTGCGTGCCGATGCACACCTTTGGCCATTGTTCCCGGATGGACGAACTGGTCCGTATCTGCCGAAAACGCAATATCGCTGTCGTTGAAGATGCGGCCGAAGCCCTGGGGAGCTTCTACAAAGGCTTGCACGCCGGACTGCTCGGAGACGTGGGGATTTTTAGCTTCAACGGCAACAAAACCGTCACCACCGGCGGCGGCGGCATGATAGTCACAAACGATGCGGAGCTTGCCCAAAAGGCCAGGCATTTGACTACTACTGCCAAGCAGCCTCATTCGTGGGAATTCTACCATGACATCGTAGGCTACAATTACAGGATGCCCAACATTAATGCGGCGCTTGGGTGCGCTCAAATGGAATATCTACCGGCAATTCTATCGAGCAAGCGGCGAACTGCCGCAGAGTACCTGGAATTCTTTCAGCACTTGGGCATCGACATTGTTACCGAACCTAAAGATTCACGATCCAACTATTGGCTCAATGCGATCGTGCTAAAGGATCGGAAGGAAAGGGACAGCTTCCTCAAGATTTCCAACGCCGGGGGAGTTCAGACACGCCCCGTGTGGACGCTTATGACTCACCTTCCGATGTATCGAGCTTGTCAGCACGGTTGTATCGAAGCCGCCGGATGGATCGAGGAGCGGGCCGTTAACATTCCGAGCAGTGTGAGGTCGGTCGAATAATCTATGGGAGCCCCAATTCTTCTCATCGGCGGAGGCGGCCACTGCAAATCGTGCATAGACGTAATCGAACTCGACGGCAGGTTTTCTATCGCAGGCATTGTGGACAGGCCGCAAAAAGTCAACATGTCTGTCCTGGGATACCCGGTCATTGGAGCCGATGACGATCTGCCCGGGCTGATCGTGCGTTTCTCGACGGTACTGATTACTTTGGGTCAGCTGGAATCGCCAATTCGCAGGGTGGAGCTGTTTGAATACGTGAAGTCAATTGGAGGAACCTTCCCGGTAATCAGGTCTCCTCTTTCCTACGTGTCCGCCCATGCGGAGGTAGGTGAAGGAACAATTATCATGCATGGGGCCGTGGTAAACGCAGGTGCGAAAATTGGCAAGAACTGCATAATCAACAGCAAGGCCCTGGTCGAGCACGATGCGGTGGTGGAAAGCAATTGCCATATTGCAACGGGCGCAATTGTAAATGGCGGTGTCGTAATCGGTTATGAGTCTTTCGTGGGAAGCGGTTCGGTTACCCGGCAGGCGGTTTCGATTTCCCCGCGCAGTTTTATTAAGGCCGGCAGCGTGGTAGGCAAGAGTTTATGAAAAGCGTATTTATTATCGCGGAGGGTGGGGTTAATCACAACGGCGACATCGAGGCCGCTCTAAGGATGATCGACGCGGCGGCCGGGGCCGGTGCGAACGCAATCAAGTTCCAGGCGTTCAAGGCCGAGAGCATTGCCTCGAGGCACGCTCCCAAAGCCCAATATCAGAAGCGGGCGGGAGAAAAGAACGAGTCTCAACTCGAGATGTTGAAGCGTCTTGAACTTGACGAGAAATCCCTGCGGGTGCTTTTCGAGCGGAGCAGGGAGAGGGGGATCGATTTTCTTTGCTCCCCCTTCGATCTCGAGAGCATCGACCTGTTGGAAAGACTTGGTCTTGAGCAACTCAAGATCCCTTCCGGAGAGATTACCAATCTGCCCTACCTGAGAAAACTCGGGGCGCTCGGCAGAAAGCTGATCCTGTCGACGGGGATGGCCGACCTTGGAGAAATCGAGGGCGCCCTCGACATCCTTACGAAAGCCGGAACCCCACTTGGCGCCGTCACGCTGCTCCACTGCAATACCGAATACCCGACTCCTTTTGAAGATGTGAATTTGCTGGCGATGGTGACCATCAAGAATGCTTTTCCAGGGGTCTCCATCGGCTATTCTGATCACACGGTCGGCGCCGAAGTCTCGATCGCCGCCGTGGCTATGGGGGCAACTGTGATCGAGAAGCATTTCACTCTGGACAAGGGGCTCCCGGGCCCAGACCATAGTTCATCACTGGAGCCGCCTGAGTTGCGCGCGATGGTAGATGCAATCAGAAACGTGGAGAGTGCGATGGGTTCAGGGATCAAGAAGCCTTCGCGCTCGGAAGTCAAGAACAGGCCAATAGTCAGAAAGAGCATAGTGGCTGCCTGCGCAATTGGACAAGGTGAGGTTTTTAGCGAGAAAAATCTAACTGTAAAACGACCCGGTGCCGGAATCAGCCCCATGGAATGGGATAAAGTCCTGGGCCTGACAGCCCCGAGGTCGTTCGAAGAAGACGAGCTGATTGAAACTTAAGGTTTGCGTTTACACGTCCAGCAGGGCGGACTACGGCCTTCTCCGCAGAATGCTCTTCGAGATAAATGCCCGCGGCCAAATGGAACTCCAGGTAATTGCGAGCGGCGCGCACCTGTCGAAGGAACACGGACTGACCGTGCGGGAAATTCGGGATGATGGTTTCGAACCCGACGAAATGGTCGAAATTACCCCGCCCGATGACAGCCCTTCGGCAATCTGCAAGTCGATGGGGCTCGGCTTGACAGGCTATGGCCTGGCCATTGAGAGGCTGCGGCCAGATATCGTTGTCCTGCTCGGGGACCGCTTCGAAACGCTTTGCATGGCTGCCGCGGCCCAGGTTTTTCGTGTTCCCGTCGCTCATATCCATGGGGGAGAGAGCTCTGAGGGTGCGATCGACGAGGCTTTTCGCCATTCGATCACCAAGATGTCACACCTGCACTTCACCAGCTGCGAGGTCTACAGGCAGCGCGTCATCCAGTTGGGAGAGTCTCCGGACCGGGTTTTTAACGTCGGCGCCCCGGGCGTCGAAAACGTCCTCCTGACAGAAACGCTTAGCCGCGACGATGTTTCGCGGTATACGGGCCTTAGCCCCGATCAGCCCTACTTCATTGTGACGTTTCACCCTGTAACGCTGGAAAAATCCAGCTCCGGGCAGCAATTTAAGGCTCTATTGGATGCCATGGACGCATTCCCGAATCATAACTTGATCTTCACAAAGGCTAATGCCGACACGGAAGGGCGTGTGATAAACCGCTTGATCGATGAGTATGCGGAAAACCACCCGCGTCGCTGTTTGGCGGTGACATCTCTTGGCGCATTGCGCTACCTTTCAGCCTTGAAGTATTGTTCCGCGGCGATTGGCAACAGTTCCAGCGGGATCATCGAGGCTCCGTCAATGAGAGTCCCAACCGTAAACATAGGAGATCGGCAAAGAGGCCGCGTTCAGGCTCGAAGTATTCTAAATTGCCCGCCTGAGAGCGATTCCATCAGGGAGTCGATAGCTCGGGCGATCTCTCCGCTTTTTGTAGATGCTATCAAAGACGTCGAGAACCCATATGAAAAACCGGGTACGAGCAGGGCGATCGTGGAGACGATCTCGAGAGCGGAGTTGTCCGCGATAATCAAAAAGACCTTTTACGATATGAAGTCTGGCTTTGACAGGCTTTAGGCCGCCGATACAGTCGCCTTTGGCGAAGGAATGTAATGAGAAAATATTGCGTCAGCCCGGGAGCCAGCATTTTGGAATGCATGGAGGTTATCCACCTCTCGGGCGCCGGAATCGCACTTGCGGTCGATGAGGAACTGAGACTTATCGGGACGATATCCGATGGCGACATCCGTCGTGCGCTCCTGAAGGGAAGCGCACTGGACAGCCCTATATCTCGGCATGTAAACCGAAAATGTTTCTACGCATCCCAAAATGAGTCCAGGGCCGAAGTGCTGGATGTAATGCAGGCCAGAAGGTTCGAGCAGGTCCCGATCGTCGATGAAAACCGAAGAGTTGTCGGTATGCACCTTCTCCATGATCTTCTTGGTAACATATCGCTTCGCAACTGGGCTGTCGTAATGGCGGGGGGCAAGGGCACCCGGTTGCGGCCGTTTACGGAAAATACGCCCAAACCTATGATCAAGGTAGCAGGGCGTCCGATACTCGAAAGGATCGTGCTGCACCTTGTCGGCCAGGGAATCCGACGGATTTTTCTGGCAGTCAACTACCTGGCGGACGTAATAGAGGATCATTTTGGCGATGGGGTCAATTACGGCGCCGAGATCGAGTATCTTAGAGAGAATGAGCCGCTCGGCTCAGGCGGTGCCCTGTCGCTTTTGCCCGCGCTTCCCGAGGACCCCTTGGTGGTCCTCAACGGGGATCTGATCGTTGACGCAAGCTTTACCGATATGATCCGGTTCCATGATGCAAACCGGTTCCACGCGACAATGGGAGTATATTCCTACCTTCACCAGGTGCCTTACGGTTGTGTGGAGATTAGCCAGGGGCGCCTTGTAAGCCTGGAAGAAAAGCCGGTCCTGGAAAAATTGGTCAATGCGGGAATCTATGTGCTTTCGCCAAAAGCGGTGGCGACTGTCCCGGTCCATGCGTTTTTCCCGATTACCTCGCTGTTCGAAGATGCCCTGAAAACCAATCTGGAGTGCGGCGCTTTTCCAATTCATAAGGAGTGGCTGGACATCGGGTCACCGCAGCAATTGCGACAGGCCCGCGGGGAATTCTCCGCGTCTTCCGATGCAAACAATGGACCCGGCTCTACCCCTTAATCTTAACTAAACTATCTGCGGCCATGCCGGTTTTTGTCCTCTCGTGACATTTAACGGCCTATTTCACCGATAAACGAGAAAGAGCTGCTCTCCATGATTGAAGGCAAAAAAATACTGGCCATCATTCCGGCTCGCGGCGGCTCAAAAGGGCTGCCCGGAAAGAATATCAAACCGTTGCTGGGCAAGCCTTTACTGGTCTGGACACTGGAGCAGGCAAAAAAGAGCCGATATCTGGACAGGGTTTTTCTGTCCACCGACAGCGCGGAAATAGCCGAAGTCGGCAAAATGAACGGCGCCGACGTTCCTTTCTTCCGGCCCGCTGAGCTCGCCACCGACAATTCACCGACCTCCGGGGCAATACTCCATGCGATAGATAATTTCGAGCAAAGAGGGGAGACCTACGATTATGTGGTCCTGCTCGAACCCACGTCGCCCCTTCGTAAAACCGACGATATCGACAATGCAATCAGCGCATTGATCAATGCTTCGGATATGGACTCCCTGGTGAGTGTTGGTGAAGTTCACATGGAACATCCAATGATCATTAAAAGAGTCGACGATCGAGGACTGGTCGTTCCCTACATAACCGGGTTGGAAAGTATTTATCAAAGGCAACAGGCAGACACCGCATATTTCCCTTACGGCGTCATATACATGGTCACGGTGCCGTCGTACCGGGAAAAACTGACATTCTATACGGATAGAACCATTCCATATTATATTGAACGATGGCAGAATTATGAAATCGACGACGAAGTGGATTTTGAAATCATTTCGATCCTTATGAAAATGAAAGGTGATGTGATATATGGGTGATCTTTCCTGGCGTTTTGACGAGCGCGAATATAAATATATCAAAGAAGTACTTGATTCAGGCTTTGCCAGCGGCACTTCCGGCAATATGAATACTCGCCTTGAAAGAGGTTTCGCGGAAAAGTTCGGCCGTAACTTCGCGATTACTTTCAATTCCGGTACTACCACGCTTCACTCGGCGCTGTGGGCGCTGGGGGTTCGTTACGGGGATGAAGTCATTCTACCCCCTCTGACAGTTATTTCCTGTATGAACGCCGTTCTCTACTGCAATGCCATTCCGGTATTTGCCGATGTCGACCCCGACACTTTTTTGCTCGACCCTCAGGACGTTCGCAGGAAAATCACGTCGAAGACCAAGGCGATCATGCCGGTGCATTTGTATGGACAAGTGTGCGATATGACCGAAATAATGTCAATTGCGAGAGAGCATGGCCTGGCCGTGGTTGAGGACTGTGCGCAGTGCTATTTTGGTTCTCATGGCGGGCGCCTCGGCGGTACAATCGGTGACGTTGGAAGCTGGAGTTTTGAGAACTCCAAACACCTGACGACCGGCGATGGGGGCATCATAGCCTGCGACGATGAAGCCTTGGGCGACAAAATCCGAAAGCTCAACTCTCAAGGCTTTAAGAACGCCACTGCAATAAGCGGGAAAATACGCGTCTCAAAAGACCTCTTCCAAAATCCGGCTTTTAAGCGCCACTCAGACTACGGATTTATGTACCGCCTTCCGGAGGTGGCTGCCGCAATGGGTTTGGCCCAATTGGAAAAGCTCGACTGGTTCGTTGAAAAGCGGGAGCAGATGGCCGCAATGTACCATCAGGTGATCGAAACTGCCGGGTGTGACTGGCTTGTTCCCCAGGCAACTCCCGCCGGCGACAGGAACTCGTACTACACATTTGCCGCAAAATTTTTAAAAGAGGATGTGGCGTGGACCGATTTTCGCAAGAAGCACGTAGACTTCGGCGGTGACGGTTGCTATGCGGCGTGGGCCTTATGCTACCAGGAAGGATCGATACCAGAGATCAAGAGCCTTCTTTCCGCGATGCAGTTGGGCGGCCGGATGAATACTGAAGCCGGGATATGCCCAAAAGCCGAGGCGCTGCAGCCTAAACTGATGCAATTTACAACAAATCAGAAGGGCGAAGAGGAAATGAAAATTCAGGCGGAAGCCTTATATAAAGCAATTAAATATTTTTCATGAGGCAACCGATGATCGACTACATGAAAAAATTTTCGCTGGCCGGAAAAGTTGCCTGCGTGACCGGCGCGCTCGGTCTGATCGGAATGGAGTTGATCCATGCGTTTGTTTCCTCGGGTGCTACTACGGTCATGCTCGATGTAAATGATGACAAGGGTCGTGAGAAAGAGGAGCAACTCCAGACTGACGATCACAGGGTTCACTACGAACATCTGGATGTCACAGACCTTGAAAATGCACCCGCCATTCTTGCCAAACTCGCCCATAAGTACGGCAGAATCGATGTCTGGGTCAATTCGGCCTACCCCAGGACTTCCGATTGGGGTAACAAAGTAGAAGATTTATCCTTAACGTCCTGGCGGCAAAATGTTGATATGCACCTCAATGCATATTCATGGTTCAGTAAAGAGGTCGCCATGATAATGAAGCGGCAGGAGTCGGGTTCCATTATAAATCTTGCCTCGATATACGGCGTGGTTGGAAGTGACTTTACTGTCTATGAAGGGACCGAAATGACCTGCCCCATGGGATACTCGGTCATTAAGGGCGGGATAGTCAATCTGACGAGATACCTTGCCTCCTATTTCGGAAAATATAATGTCCGTGTAAATTCAGTCTGTCCCGGAGGCGTATTTGATGGGCAGAACCCGGTTTTCCTTGAAAATTATAAAAAGAAGACGCCTCTAAAGCGCCTTGGAACCCCCGAGGAAATTGCCGCGGCCATTTTGTTTCTGGCAGGAGAGGCGGCTTCTTACATTACTGGCGCGACCATTATGGTCGACGGCGGATGGACGGCCATCTAAGCGCCCTCACCGACCCGGAACCCTATTTCAATGTCTAACGAAGCAGCTTCAGTATCCGCAATCAAACCGAAAGACTCCCTGGGAAGACTCATTGCGATCGTTGCCGGTGGCGACCTTACGGCAATGCTTATTCGGCTTGTAAGTGGATTGATTACCGCCAGGTTGGTCGAACCCAGCGTTATGGGCTTTTTCAACGCTTTTGCCCTGGCATTGGGGTATTCCCCGTTTCTTCAGCTTGGTGTAATGAATGGCCTGAACAGAGAGTTGCCATATCTCGTGGGGCGGGGCTCAAGGATGAAGCCTACGAGATGGCCTGGTTGCCCAGTTTTGGTCTCTGGGAATTTCTGTGGTCGGTGGTTTGGTGTTTGTTGGCCTGTCTGTCTACTACGCGGTTCAGTCCCGCTGGCAATATGCTTCCGGCTGGGGGACTATGGTTTTTAGTCTCGTTGCATTATTTTACGGCCAATATTACCTGCAAGCCACGTTTCGTACGCACAGCGATTTCAAGAAGCTCACAGCTGCAAACATGGTCCAGAGCGTAGTGTCATTTGTAACATTGGTCTTTGTATGGCTGTTCGGTTTCTATGGATTATGTTTGCGATCTATTGTGACTCTGGCTTCAAACGTTGGTGCCCTGTGGCATTGGCGTCCGGTAAAAGTTGCTCCAAAATGGAACTGGAAGCAGCTCAGTCATCTGATCAAAATTGGCTTGCCTATCTTTGCTGTCGGACAGATTTATTCTTATTGGTCAGTTCTCAACTTGACCCTGGTTTTTCATTATTCTGGTAAAGAGGGCCTGGGCTTGTATCAATTGTCGGTGATCATCGGGTCTGCGACAGAACTGATACCAATGGCTGTTATGCAGGTGGTTTACCCCAAGATGGCACAGTCCTGGGGGCAGAGTGAAAACCTGGATGACCTTACTGCCATGGTTAAATGGCCGATCCTGTATATTCTTTTGGGAGGTATTCCGTTTATAATTGCCGGATGGGTATGCTTGCCCTATGTCGTTTCATTTATTCTGCCAAAGTATGTCGGCGGGATTCCTGCTGCACAGTGGAGCTTGCTGTGTGCATATACAATGTGTTTACAGCCATTAAATGAAATATATAATGTAATAAAACGTCAAGATCTCTACGCCATAAGTTTAATAGTAGGAGGAGGCGTTTACGCATCTGTACTATTGTCCATAGGTGGAAGCGCTATTCATCTCGAGCGTTTTCCTCAGGCGATAATCGTTGGAAGGTTAGCCTTTTTTGCGGTAAGCTATTTGTCCTTAATGTTTTTGTCAAAAAGTGGCAAATACTCCAAGAAGACAAGTTAAATGATTAATGCGTGTAAACGGTACTTATATAAAGATGGGTCAAGCTATGCCGCTGCTGAAGTGATTGCCACGGATGTTATGAATGTTTTTGAAGGTATAAGTGTTAAGGATGTACAACTTGAATCAGCTCTGGTAATTCCTCTGGTGCTATCCGCATATTATAACCGGTCAGGTTCCAGAAAACGCTTTTCATTGCGATACTCATTATTTCGCTTTCTTCCTTTGTTCATGATCAATGCAAAGAGGCAATTAATGAGTATAGATGAGCCGCGGGAAAAAGCCAAGTATCTGTTCTTGACTCTGGGTTCCAGCCGATTGCTTGAAATGACCCTGTCTATTGCCGATAGATTTGATGTCGGCCAAAAGTTATTTCTTTGCACCGGCAGCATGCAAGTTGAGGCCGATAAGTTTTCTTCGCCTTTAAAGTTTCTGAGGGCTCAATCTTTTTCGTTTCAACAGTGGCGGGAGCATTTAACACGCCTTTGGCCCCTTTTCATTTCACGAATAGAATCAGCCGATCGCAGGTTCGGATTGGGAAAGGCTGTTTGCTACCAACTTTTGTCTGCTCTGGCTTGGGCTGTCGCCGATTTTTTAGCCGCCGAAAGGCTCCTAGACCGGGTTTGCCCATCCGTTGTTATCGTTGAGCACGACAGGCATCCCTCCGAGTCCATCTTCTGTCAGGTCGCCAGGAACCGTGGAATACCAACTGTCACCCTGGTGCATGGGGTTCAAAGTTCGAAGGACGAGTGGGAAAAGGTCAAATGGGTGCCCCTGGTGGCGGACCGTGTCGTCGTATGGGGAGAGTTGATGCGGGATTACTTTTTATCGCACGGCGTGCAACAGGATCGGATTTCAATCGGTGGCTACCCGAAGACCAAACCGCTTAGCCGGGAGAATTACCGCAGGGCCGAGACGCTTTTGCGCGACCCGGACTGTTTGAGCGGCGGCAACACTGTGCCTGTCGTACTGTTGCTTTCTTCAAACCTGACCATGAGTAAGAAGGCGGCTGAACTTTTTTTTGCCGTTGGGGCGCGTCTTAGTGGCGTTCGATTGATGGTGCGCCCTCACCCGGATGAGCCTCTTGACTGGTACGCCGAGCATTTGCCGGCTGGCCTTGCCTCGGTCCAGAATCCAAAGATGTGGTCACTGGCCGATTCATTGGCCTCCGCCAGTATTGTTGTAGGTAGCGGATCAACCGCATGCCTGGACGCCTTGTTGCTAAGCCTGCCTCTGGTGTTGATTCCTGATGATTCGGACAGCTACGAAGATATGCCCTTGCTTCTCGCCGCCGCCTCGTCGGGGGCCGCGCAGACCGCCGCCACTGCGGAGGAGTTAAGGTGTGTTCTGGATAAATTATTGGGCTCCAAAACAGCTGTCGGTCAAAGCGCCGGGTCCAATTCGTTCGCCACTGCCTGCGCGGCTCACCTTGGCGATGATGCCGCGGAAGCGACCGCGGCCATTCTAAGGGGCATGTCGGATGAAATGGCGCCCGCGCCATGTCGAGGATGCTGGAGCACATGATCGGTAAGCAATCAGTCCAGGCTCTTTTTTCGAGAATTTTCATTCTTTTAAAACGGCAGAATAAAAATTTCAATTACCATAAGTTAATCCGACGGGGTCTTTTGACCGTTGGGCGGCATACCTACGGTTCGCCAACAATTGACTCCTATGAAGGAAGCGAGCGATCGGTCAGCATCGGCAGCTTTTGTTCCATTTCCCGTGATGTGGTGATTATAACGGGAGGCATACACCCGCATGATTTTCTTTCGACATTTCCGTTCAGAGCGAAATGGGGAATGGCAGGCGCGCTTCAAGACGGGATTCCCGGGTCAAACGGTGATGTCGTAATAGGTTCGGATGTCTGGATTGGCACCGAGGCGATGATACTCTCCGGAATTACCATTGGAGACGGGGCGATCATCGCCGCCCGCTCCGTCATTACCAGAGATGTCCCTCCATATGCGGTCGTTGCCGGGGCGCCGGCTAAAGTCGTTAAATACAGGTTTTCCCCCGAGGTGATAGAGCGGTTGCTTCAGATAAAATGGTGGGAATGGGACGATGCCCGGATAAAAGAAACAGTCCCCTTGCTATCGAGCAACAGGGTCGAGGACTTTCTTAAAGAATCTCAAAAAGAGGGCAATCGATGATCAAAAATGTTCTTGTCACCGGCGGCGCAGGCTTTATAGGGTCCTGGCTCGCCCTCGAACTGGTAAAAAGAGGTTTTGCGGTGAGCGTGCTGGACAATCTCTCTTCCCAGGTGCATGGCGATGGCGGGGTCTCGCCGACTTACCTTTCGATCAGGGATAGAGTTTCGTTCGTTTGTGGGGATGTGCGCAATAAAGATGACTGGCGCAAGGCATTGGAAGGAGTTGAGGTGATATTTCACCTCGCCGCCGAGACCGGTACCGGCCAGTCCATGTATGAAATCCAAAGGTATGCCGATACAAACATAAGCGGCACGGCCAACATGCTCGACATTCTCGCCAATGAAAAGCACAGCGTCCGCAAGATAGTGGTCTCCTCATCCCGGGCCGTCTACGGCGAGGGTAAGTACGAGTGCGGCCGGTGCGGGATAGTATATCCAGGTACCAGAAGGGACCAGGATTTGGCTGGGAAAGACTTCGATCCCAGGTGCCCGGTCTGCTCTCAGACGGTTTCACCTCTTCCCACCGATGAAGACACCCCTGCCTCGCCCCTGTCCATCTATGGAATCACCAAGCAGGTGCAGGAATCCATGACCTCGATGGTGTGCCGGGCGATCGGCATACCTTTTGTCCTGCTGCGATACCAGAATGTCTATGGACCGGGACAATCGCTTTCCAATCCGTATACAGGCATTCTGTCCATATTCTCCACCCTGATAAGGGGCAACCGCGACATCAATATTTTTGAAGACGGTATGGAGAGCAGGGATTTTGTCTATGTCGAGGATGTGGTCGCGGCGACGATTCTGGCCATGGAAAAGGAAGAAGCCAATGGGGAAATCTTCAACGTCGGCTCCGGCTCCCAGACCACTGTAATGCAGGTCGCAGCTTCTTTGAGGGACCTGTATCAATCCGATGTCCGCCTGTTTGTGAGCGGGGATTATCGTGCCGGCGATATTCGCCACGCAATCGCCGACCTCTCCAGTGCCCGCGCCAAACTCTCCTTCCGCCCGCGATTCACCTTCGATGAAGGCATTCGTCGTTTTGCGGCGTGGGTTCAAGGCCAGCAGGTGTTTGAAGATCAATACGACTTGTCTATAACTGAAATGAAAAGCAAAGGTCTATACAAACGGTCATGCTAAAAAACGTCCTGATTGCGGGCCCAAAGTTTTACGGCTATTTGGACAACCTTGCCGATTCGTTCCGGTTAAACGGATATAATGTGCACCTATACCCGTTCGACCTGAAAGATTATCGCCGCAATATCCCGGATGAACTGAAAATGGAACAGTTCAATTCGGACATACGTAAATGTGTCCTGTCGAACAATTTAGACATGGCCGTGATCGTGAAGGGCGACACCATTTGGTCTGATACAGTCCGAATTCTCAGATCGAACGTCAAACGGATGATTTTATATCTTTGGGACGCAATAAATCGATCAGTAAGTGATTTATCTGTCGTAAAATATTTTGACAAAGTCCTGCTGTTTGAAAAAAGCGACGAATCCATCATGCAGGATATGGGAATCCCGTTCGCTTTTTACGGTACGCCGGCTTCTACCCATGACTATTATCCTGCCGATTCGCCTGGCGAGAGCGTTGACATATCATTCGTTGGTTCTATAACTACGGACAGACTGTCTTCTATGAAGGCTATTATTAAAGCATTTCCGGACCGTAACATAGAGATCT
>CAWEZA010000055.1:0-29382 GCA_963813125.1 uncultured delta proteobacterium
TCAGGTTTAATTCAGCGGCGCTATGGAAAAAGCGTTTCATTGCCCCGCTCTTATCGGAATCTCCACCCGAAAGGTTATCCCTTTGACCAGGTTGTCAAGAATCTCTATATGACCATGGTGAGCATCGATGATTTTTTTGACGATGGGAAGTCCGAGGCCTGTGCCGTCTTTTTTGCTCGTATAGAAAGGGGAAAAGATTTCACCCCTTTTGCCCTGAGGAATGCCACAGCCGGAGTCAACCACATTGATCATAAGGTTTTCACCACTCGTACAACAGCCGATTATAACTTCCTCACCCTCCGGTGAAGCTTGTATGGCGTTTGTCAGAATGTTTATAAGCGCCTGCTTCATTCTCATGGCGTCAACCCATGCCGACAGAAGAGTTCCGGAATCAATTCGGCTGCAGAGCCTAATTGCCTTCTCATGAGCCAAGGGTTCAACTATTGTGAGGCAGTCGGCTACAAGCCGGCCCATATCGGCCTCTGACAACTCCAGTTCCAAAGGGCGCGAAAAATCGAGCATGTCTTTCACCATGTTTTCCATTCGCCCGGTTTCCTTTACGACGATTTCCAGAAGGCCCTGGACCGGAGTGTCATCCTTGATACGCTTTTGCGCCAGGCGAGTAAAGCCTCCGATAGCAATGAGCGGGGTTTTCATATCGTGAGCGACAGCGGCCATCGCCCTGCCCATGGCGGCCAGGCTCTCGGACTCACGCAAGTGCTTCTCGGCTTTTTCCCTCTGTATGATCTTCCACATTCCATCCATGAGAAGCGTGAGTTCCCTGGCATCCGAAAAGTCATATTCCGTGGCCTTGTCTCCCACGCCGGCGATTGCCACGACACGGTCTTTTTCAGACACCGGGACGACCAAAATACGGGCGACGGCAATATGGGTCTCCAGGAAATCTCCAAGGATGACACCCTTAAAGTCGTTTACGACTACCACCCTTCTTTCCCGAATAGCGTCTCCGAAGATGCCGGCTCTGCCAACGGGGATTTTCCGAGCGGGTGCGCCTCGGGCAGGACTTTGCGAGTCAATTTTTGGCCACACGTGAAGAGTCAAAACCGTTTCGGCTTCGTCGAGAAACCCGATCCACCCTACCTGGCTTCCAGTAAGCCTCACCAGTTGCTCCAGAGCGAACTCGGCGATTTGTTCAGTGGAGGATTCACTCATCTGGCTCAACTGCCATAACGCCTCAAGGCGTGCTTCATCGAGCCGAAGCAACGCCTCAACCTGCTTTCGCTCCAGAATCTCATCGCTCAGCGCATCCGTCGCCCTCTTACGCTCTGTGATGTCGATTCCAACTGAAAGTATTTCCGCCACCGTCCCACTCTCATCGAGAATCGGCTTGTTGGTCCAGGTCACCCAGACCCGGCTGCCGTCCCGGCGGACATTCTCATTGACATTATTCAGGAAGCTCTCCGGATGGCTTATGATATCCCGGACCGGCGAGGTCCCCTCGGATTCCGGCTCCGGCAGCAAAATACCAACGTGCCTGCCCAACACCTCATCTTCACGATAGCCGAAGAAAGCCTGAGCATACTCGTTGAAGAAAGTGATCGCTCCATCTTTATTGAAGCGGATGATGACGCTGTTTGCGTTCTGAACGAGTTCGCGATACCTGCTCTCGCTTTCCAAAAAGGCCCGCCAGGCGCGTTTTGGCTCGGAAATATCAACGGCAAGCTTTAGCACCAGAGGGGAGCCATCACTGTCGGCAAATGGATGAGTGTGGATCGAATAGCATTTTCCATTGGGACCGGTCCATTCCCATTGCCTGGGAGCCCCCGTGTCAACGGTGCACAATATATCGCAGTTTTCACATGGTTCGGTCCTGCCCGCCAACAACTCGTAGCATTGCTTTCCCTCGGGGTCGCCGATGGTTTCGAGGAATGTGCGGTTGGCAAACCTGATGGAATAGTCCGGGGCTTGAATATATACACAGGCCGGGATTGCCTCCAGAACCGAGACAAGCCGCTCCTGCGCGGCCCTTAGAGCCTTCTCACGCGCTACGACCTTTTCAGCCATAACATTAAAAGCGGAAGCGAGCCCCTTCAGTTCGGCAGGACCACTCTCCAAGGTCGGCTCTTTTCGGTCACCGCCGCCAAGAGCCAGAGTGTGCTCCAGGAGCCTTCGAATCGAGCTGGATATCCCCTCCGAGAGGATGAACGCCCCGAAAAAGACCCCGGCCATTATGAGGACAAATATGACCGCCCCGCGGAGCAGTTGGGATATGATGGGGGCCAGCACCGCCTCTTTGGAGCGGCCCACGCTTGCGGCCCAGCCAATGGGGGAGATGGGGACAATGGCAACTATCCGGTCTTCCCCGTGATTGCAGCATGGAAGGACGCCGCTTACCTCCCTGCCCTCCAAAGCTTGCCTGATGACCTGGCGGCCTTTAATAAGCTTTCGGTCCTCCCAGTTCCACTCCCTTTGGGGTTCCCGGTAGACCGCCTCACCCTGGCTGTCAATGATAGTAATTGCTTCATCCCGCGTCAGATGAAGGGGAATGATACCCCCCATCTTTTCAGGCTGGATTGCCGCCACGACAATGCCCAGAAGATTTCCGTTTTTCCCCCGAATTGCCCGGCTTACGGTGAAGACCGGCTTGCCCGTTGCCCGCGAGGCAATAAGGCCACTCACCACCCATTCCTTGCCCGACAAGAGTTTACCTACATAATCACGGTTGATGAGGTCCAAGCCGACGGCAGACCCCAGGTTCGATGCAACGATACGACCTCCGGGGTCAACCCAGGCGAAGTTGCGGATAGCTGGAAACTCCTCCTTGTTCAGTTCGAGTATCCGGTTAATCTCAACTGCCGCGAGGGGGTGGGGCATGGTGAGATTGGCGCCAATTGCAAATTCCTGATGCAAAATGTCCGTAATAAAACCGTTGAAAGTGGCCGCCACTGCCCGAGCCACCTCCAGGTTGGCGCTGGTTTGGCTTTTCACCCGCTCCTTGAATCTTACATATATATATCCGCTCTGGACGAGCATTACCGGAATAAGGACGGAAAGGAGGAGCAAAAAGAGCCTTCCGCGAATGGAGGCGAAAAATGGACCACGGCCTGGAAAAATCTCGCTTGGCGACTTTGTGGAATTATCTTTCATGGTAGCTTTATATGATCCTCAATCATGCACCAACTTCACTGCCAGTCATCCCACTCGAACGCTCCGGGCTGGTCTTCACCACCAAAAGGACTCCAGCTGTGCGCTTCAGACGGGAAAAGTATCCGATTTCCAGATGAATAAGCAAGTTATACGTCAATAGAACCACTTTTTTCCTTTTCAGGAGTGAAAATATTTTTGGCAAAGGACTCATCCACGATCCCGGGCTTTAGTGAGAGCCAGGGATTCTCCTGAAAATAAAGTGGACAGTCAGCTTAGTTTCCATCCGGAAACTTCATGGCGGGCAACGCTACGCTTTTGCTTTTTAATTAGAATCACGACTTGCAGGAGCGCGGATTCATCTTGGGCCGCCTCTTGAAAGGCGACCGGACAGAAGGCCGGGGGCGGGAACGATCCCTTCTCCGCCCCCGGCCTTCTCAAGCTTTTAATAAGGTCATCGAAAAATTGCAATTATTGATAATAATGATGTCAATTTCAACCTTTGGCCTCGCCGACCCGGGCCGAAGCCGGCACGGGGGCAGCTCCCGCCAGAGGATTGCCAACATAGAGAACCGTCCGTTCGAAAACGGCGTTTATCGCGATGGCACCCGCGAGATAGATCGCTAAAATTCCTGAAATGAGCGAACTCCAAACCGCCAGCTGCCCGAAAAAAGCAGGCGCGAAATGGAAATCGAGCGCTATCAGGCAAATGACTATTATCTCCACGACCACGCCCAGGATGAAAAGCACGCTCGGGCTCTTTAGAAAGCACGGGAGCATAATTGCAAGCCACAAGCCGGCAGGCAGCCAGAGCCATGCCTCGACCGAAAGGTCCAAAGGCATCTTGAACGCCGGCAGCATATACTTGCCGGCAAGACTTACCGCCCCGGTAAGCATGAAAAAGCACGCAAAGACCAGAAAAACATTTCCTCCAGCCACACTCTTGTCCCTGAATTCGATGCAGGCCGTGACGAGCTGGACGACAAAACCGCCTAAAAACCACGCGACCAATATCGGCGCGGCTTCATGCGTCGTCCTGTGTGAAAACAATGCAAAAAGACCAAAGCATGCGATTCCCAAAGCGCCCAACCCCGCAGGCAGGGGGGTCGCGAATTGATGTTGATGACTATCGGACATAGTGGCTCTCCTCGCTGGATGTCGAAATTCCATTTATGATTTCCCGACGGGTCCAAATGAAAACTTTTATGCCATCACATTTTGACCCGCATCCCACTTCCCGGCAAATGGAGGCACGGCCGTGAAACTCAAGACCGGCACACATCTGGAGGCAATCACCGGAAAACGCTTTCGGCGCCTTTTTGTTTTGCCCTCCTTTCCGCAGAAGAATCGTTTATCGATATACTTCTGCATCACGATATCCACGGTACGACGACTTTAACCTTGGACCGCCGGATGAGCGACGCCTGAGAAGAACCCGGGGAGGACGAACGGGAAAGGGAAGTAAACTGAGCTGGATGGCGAAAGGATGTGATTTCGATTTCACCTCGTCACCGGCAAAACCAAATCCCACTGTTTCGAAAAGTGGTTGACGGGCCAGGCTACGCCGCGCCGCGGCCCACCTGGGGCTTGCAAGCAAACACACGAAGCCGATGTTAAATTGATGTTAGCGAAAACAATCACCTTTTGCAAACAGGAAAAGGTGGGCGCGGGAAAGTTTGATCTATGCAAAGGCAGCCCCCCCGGCACCCGAGGGCGCAAGAGCCGGGAAGCTGGATCGAGGACTCCACCCCGGGCAGTTGCCACCGGCAGGCCATATTTTGCAGGTTTTGATCAACTTAAACAGGCTTTGATGTGAAATTTATGCTCGATACCCCTTTACTTTGTTGCTTCCATTGAAATTTGATATTAAAGTCGAAAAGTGCGCAAAGCTGGAGCTTGCCTGTAGAGAAAACAAACTAATTAAAGCGGAAGGATTTGAAAAGTCATGCCTCAAGGTACCGTAAAGTGGTTCAATGATCAGAAGGGTTTTGGATTTATTACCGTAGAGGGCGGCGGCAAAGACGTATTCGTTCATCACAGCGCTATAGAGGGTGAAGGTTTTAAGACCCTGGCGGAAGGCGATCGCGTCAGCTTCGAAATCGAGCAGGGAGCCAAGGGACCGGCGGCGGTAAAGGTCAGAAAGCTCTAAGCGCTCATCGATACCGCAGTATTAAGGGCTGGAGGTAAAACTCCGGCCCTTCCGCCATCCGCCATAAATATTTACTTCAAGCCGTGGTCCTCCAACTGGGGCGTCCGCGGGGGCGAAGGAATGGTCCTTTAGCGGCAGCGGGTTGGAGGAGGTTTTGTCCCTGGCCGTCCGCCATGGCTTAGGTCGGGACTTGCCCGCCGATTCACGCTGAACTGTTTTCCGCTAAACTTCCCCGGACCATGAGCCGGAGTTCTGCGACCAAAGTCTCCAGCCGCCTCGCGCTCGACTTCATTTCCTCACTGGTAGAGGCTGATTCCTGAGCTGCGGCGGCATTTTTCTGGACGATTATATCAATATCGGCCACGGCCTTGTTGATCTGATCGATTCCCGTGGACTGCTCGGTGGATGCCGAGGCAATCTCTCCCACCAGTTGCCCAACCGAAACCGATTTCCCCGAGATTTCCAGAAAAGCCTTGCTGGTGATGTCGACTAGGCCCATCCCGTCATTGATCCGGTCGGTAGTTCTCTTGACAAGTTCGGCGGTGTTTCCGGCAGCATCGGCGGCACGCATGGCAAGATTTCGGACCTCACCGGCCACCACCGCGAACCCGGCCCCCGCTTCCCCGGCCCGCGCGGCTTCCACTGCGGCGTTAAGCGCCAGAAGGTTTGTTTGAAAGGCTATATCGTCAATAGTTTTTATGATTTTATGGATATCCTCACTGGCCCCGGAGATTTCCCGCATCGAAACGTTCAGCTTTTCCATTTCCACGGCCGCTCTCGATACGACTTCATTGTTCGCCCGCATAAGCGTATGGGCATCGGTGGCGTTTTGAGAATTCTGTTTGGTTATGGCGGACATCTCTTCAAGAGACGCCGAACTCTGTTCGATCGCAGAGGCCTGCCGGGAAGCTCCGGAGGCTACTTCCCGCCCAGAGCCGGCAAGTGCGGCCGCCCCGGTGAGTATCTTCCGCGACGCCTCCGAGAGCCCTCCGGCCAGGTCCCGGATAGGGCGAGAGATGCTTCGCCCGATCGCGTAGGATACTCCCGCCATCAGAAGGTTTAGAAATGACAGCAGCCCGAGGTTCAACCAGATGCTCCGGGCGGCTTTGCTCTTGAACTCGACGATAGCCCCCCGTATGATCGCCAACTCGTCCAACTCCAGGCCGTGTATGTCCGCGATTTGCCTGGCCGCGGTTTCGGAGAAAGATTTGGCGCTTACCCCATAGTTGCCCCTGGCCGCTTTTTCCAAGACCAGGTGGAGCACCCTTGATACCTCGACCCACGCGGGCTCAACGGCAAAGGACCTGATTTTTTGCCCCATCTTTTCGGGCACGCTGAGGGCGGGGGACGCAATGCCTGCTCTCACCCGTGAATCGAGTTCGATGAGGGTCTCGATTTGAGCCCCGGCAATAGCCTGGTCAACCGCCAATAAACCCATCAGCACGGCCCTCAGCCTGGACGCATTTTCTCCCACGTTTTCGAAAACAGCAACATCGGCCAGCTTCTTGCCGATACCTCCCGTGGTTTTTGCCTTTACCACCGCGGTTTCCGTTTCGATAACGGGGTCGATAATGCGAGTGTATGCTTCAAAGGTTTGGAGCCCGCTCTTTTTGTCGTCCGCATCTTTTCTGAGTTTGTCCAGCCCTGAGAGCGCATTGCGGGCGGAGGCGGCGTATTTGGCCGATATCTTCGCCGCGTCGAGACTTTTTAGAAAAGCCGACAGGGCCTGGTCGGTCCGCTTTCGCTGGGCGCCATTTTCGGCCTGATCCCCGGCGATATCCGAGCAACCGTATAACCGTTCATTTTGCAATTGGGATATCAGATTTGAGGCAGAACCCAGGAGTTCGATGTTCCGGCCCATGGTGCCGGCTGCTTTGAGGTCGTTTCGTCTACTCAAAATCAGGAAGAAGCCGAAAATGAAAAACACAATAATGGGCACGCTCGCCAGAACACCTATCTTCCGATTCACGTTCAGTCTCATTCAACCCTCCCCTGCTCTGCCAGCGGGATTTGCCGAGTCCAGACCTGATTTATAGTGTAAAGGTATAATCGGCAGCGCTCACCTGATTCATGAATACTTTGCAAAGAACTGTAACCTCTATCTTTTTTAAAGGCATGAACCAGGCGCCGAATCTTCGGCTGCTGTGCGTCAGGCCCGGTTTGTTCCCAGTATCGTCACTGTCGGATCGAGTTGAGCAAATGGGAATACTGCTGCAGAATGCGGAGGGAATCCATCGCTACTGCCGAGAGTATCCAGGTAAGGACAAGAACCCCCAGGGTGAGCCCGATTTTCCATGCGGGAGCCGTCCCTGGACGAAACCAGATCAGGGGCAGCGCAAAAGGCCCAACGGTCAAGACCGAGAAGATAATAAAGGATTTGCGAAAGTACCAACCGGTCGAGTTTTCCGTGTTGCTCGGCCGGCCGGAAGCCTGGATAAACTCGCCGCAGTGCTTACACTTTATAGCCTCGTCCTGAATTTCTTCGGCACAAAAGGGACACTTTTTCATATCGCGGTTTCCTCCACCAAATCGCCTGGATATCCAATCATACGAATTCCCGCAAAAACCGGCAAGAACAATGACGGGTGAGCACAACCGGCGAAAGGTTCGTATACCCGCCGGATTGGCTGGTTTAATTTTTCACTTCCGAGTTTTTGAAAAACCTTGTAGTTTTTTAACCGATTTATCTCCTCGAAGCATCAAGAGGACAAACGAAACCCGGATGCTCCGCAACCGATGGTTGTCTGCCAAGACCCATATCAATCAGGATGAACGCCGATGCCAAAAATTGTTTTTAACAGCTGGAAACACGTTGTCGAATTCCACAGCCCCTTAAAAAACGGGGAGTTGGACAGTCAAACGATAGAGGTCCGGCAGGACCCGCTAACCGGCCATCAGAGCGTGCTAAACGAGGCCCTCCAGGGACAAGGTCTCCTTTGCTTTCCCGGAAACCGATTCGAATACCTTCGCCAGCGGATGGCCGACACCGTGGAGGGTGCTTCCTGTGCGGGGGCAAGTGGCGCGCCATCTCCCCCAGGTATCCCGAACGGCTGCTTCCGGGAGGCAGGCTGCAAAAAGGCGAAGCGGTTTTGTTTCCCGAATCTCTTTCCCCTCGCCGCCTATCACGCCGTCGTAATGGTGGGGGAAAAACACGGCCGCACCCTGGACGAGTTTTCCCCCTCCCTTCTTTTCGACGCTCTCTCGGTGTCCCTGGAGTTTATCGGAAGGTGCTTCGAATCAGATCCCGGGACCCCCTATTTTACGATCAACGCCAACTTTATGCCGCCCGCGGGCAGCAGCATAATGCACCCGCACTTCCAGATACTCGGCTCGCCCCTGCCGTCGAGCTCATCACCGGGTGCTGCTGGAAAACAGCCTCGCCTACCAGCGGGACACAGGCTCCTGCTACTGGACCGATCTGGTCGAAACCGAAAAGGAATCCGGGACAAAGATGGCTTGGCGAAATGGGCCAAAGCAGCTGGTTTACCGCGTTCTCCCTGATAGGTTCAAACGAGGTGAACGCGGTTTGGCCCAGCAAATCAAACTTTCTCGAATGGGACGAAGACGACATTCAGGCGATGGCCGAGGGGATAAGCCGCACGCTTGCTCGGCTATCATGAACTGAAGTTTTCCAGCTTTCAACTTCGCCTGTTTCAGCGGGCCCCTGGGTAAAGCCTCCCCGGAATTTCGCTGCCTTCTGCGGCTGGTCAATCGCCAGAATATGCATCTCCATTACCGGACAGACGATTTCTATCTTCAGAAGCTGCATAAAGACGAAATAATCGTCTATCCCCCCGAGTACCTGGCGTCTTTGATCGGGAAAAGGTTTTGCTAGTTTTCCCAGAGCCGGTAAGCGATGAGGCGCGGTGATCGTCTGAACGCACAGGATCACCGCCACGCATGCGGGCCAGCCGGCTCTGTCCCAAAAAAAACCCGGGATTATGGAGCCCGCGAAGCCTCCGAAATAGTAGAGAGCGACGTAGAGGCCCGCGGCCGATGAACGCGCCTCGCTTGCCGCCTTGCCCACGTTGCTCGAGGCGGCGGCCTGGCAGACGAAGACCCCGGTGGCCGCAAGAGCCAGGCCGGAAATGATTGCAAACAGGACGTGAACCAGCGTGAGAAGCATTCCCACCGCTCCGATGACGACCGCCCCGAGCAGCGTCATCCGGTAGCCGATCCGGTCCAGGAGCCGGCCTGCCACCGGCGTCACGCAGGCGCCGATCAGGTAGACGGTGAAAATCTGGCCAAGTGCCGCCGGCCCGAGAGAAAACGGTTTATCCGCCAGATAGAAGTTCACGTATGTAAACGCCCCCACCAGGGAAAAAAGAATGTTGAACCCCACCGCATAAGTCGCCAGGAGTTGTGGGTTTCGGAGATGCGAGACCAGGGGCGCCAGGGACAGGGAAGCCTTCCCGCGCACAAATTTGGTCTCCCGCGGCAGGAGCCGGACAGTGGCCAGGGCACCGGCCAAAGTGATGGCGCCCAAGCGCCACAAGACCCGATCCGCCAGCTCCAGTGCGCCGCCACAAACCCGATTATCATTCGTCCGGCAAAGCCGCCGATCACCGTCCCCGTGACGTAGATGGCCATCGTCGACCCAACGGCCTGGCGCGGCGACTCCTCGCTTATGTAAGCGATAATCACGGAGATAATACCGGGGATGAAAAGTCCCTGCAGGAAACGCCAGAGGATCAACTGGGGGAGGTTGGCCGCGCTGGCCGATAAAAAAGTCGGAACGGCCAGACCGGCAATCGCCGCCACGATCACCCGCTTTCGCCCAAGACGGTCGGCCACAAGGCCCTGGAAAGGAGCCGTCAGTGCTACAGCCAGAACAGGGGCGCTCACAGTCAGGCTCACCATAAGCTCGGAGGCGTGGAAAATCTGCCTGAAAAGGGGCAAAAGCGGCTGAGTGACATACAGGGTGACAAACGTTGAAAAACCCACCACAAACAGGGCCGCAAGGGCCCCGGTCCGGCAGATGGCAACGGGCTGTTCGTCCGGTTCCACTGCTGTCTTGTCGGATACCATCATTTAATTTCCTGCAGCGAAGCCATCGCCCTCTTTCGACAGGTTATGAGAAATATACTGAAGGTCTCGACGCCTCCACCCGGGGACGGTCTTTTCCATAATGGCGGCGGTCTTTTCCCGCACAACGTTGAAACCTGCCTCGGTCAAAATATTGTCGAGCATTTTGCGGTCAAACCCCTCGTGAAAGACGGTCTCGTTTTCCCCGTGGAATTTGCCTTCCTCCGGGTCGAGGTCCGCGATGCACAAGGTATCCACCGGGGAGCGATGACCCTGTGGAACTGGCCGATAAGAGGTGCCGATCTCTCTTACGTGATGGAGCGTCATGCTGCTGACCACCGCGTCATAGCAGCCCTCAAGGACGCCGCCTTTGGAGGGGTCGAGCAGTTGGGTTTTTATGTTGTCAGGCCCTGGTCTTCGATTTTGGCCTCGAGCACGCCCAGCATCCCCTTTGAGCCGTCCACGCCGGTTAACGAACGAACCAGGGGGCGCAGTTTAAGGGTAAGAAGACCCGTCCCGCAGCCAAATTCGAGCACGTCCATATCGGGGGCGAGTATCTTCTCATCGATTATGGCCCCGGCAATATCGTTTGCAAGACTCACACGATGGGGGTTTTCGTCCCAGGATGCGGCTTTTTTGTCGAAATCGAATTTTTCATCCGCCACTTTTGCTTCTCCTTTGCAGAAATTCACCCCTTTTTAAGTCTGAGCCTCACACCGCGATTGAGTTGTATCGCCCTCTGGTGATAAAAGCACGATGTCAGCCGAAAATGGACGGCCTGAACAATCTTTTTTATAGGAAGGAAATTCTCATGCAGGCGCACAAGCACTCCTTCGTCGAAGAATACGACGGCATGGTGGCATTCGGGCTTTCGAGGGAAGTCGATGAAAAGTCGTTGATGTACTATCTGCAGAAATTTTCCGACGACGACCTCTTAAAGGTCCTTGTCCCCCGCCTGTCCGATGAGGAAATAAACCGCCTGTTCGAAATCATTTCGGACCTCATGCGAAATCACCTGAAGGATAACGAATATCACGGGTTGTTTCTAAAGGACGAGGCATCATGATTTTAAGGGAGCTTGAACCGGCGCCGGAGAGCAAATCTTTGAGTGCCGCGATGAGCCTGTCGTTTTGGTCGGGCAACCGGACCGCCACGCGAAAATAGCTGTCGCCCAGCCCTTCAAAGGAGCCGCAGTCGCGGATGAGTATGCGGTGGCGCCTGAAGATATCCCATTTTGAGGCTGGATGCCGGCGGAAGGCCCCGGGCCATGCGCACGAGCAAAAAATTGGCCGCACCCGGGAAGACTTCGAGGCCGGGGATCGAGGAAAGCTCGACAGATAGCCTCAGTCTCTGTTCTTCGACGAGCCGCAGGGTCTTTAGCCTGTATTCCTCCCGGCTAAGGCACCAGGCGCCGGCGGCCTGGGCGTGGCGTGCTGACCGACCAGGGCGGCACGAAGCCCCTCACCCTTTCGGCAATCCGGGGGGGGGCCAGCAGGTAGCCGATCCGCAAGCCGGGCAGGCCGTAGAACTTCGTAAAAGACCTTATGAGCGCGAGACTACTCGATCCTTCCACAAAACGTTTGAGGGACGCCCCCTCGCAAAAATCGATAAACACCTCGTCGACCAGAAGAAATGGACCGCTACCGGTGCTTTTCCTGACGATCCAGTCAACTGTATCCGCCCCCAGAAGAGACCCCGCGGGACTTGAGGGGTGAGTTAGAAGCAGCGCGTCGAGCGAGTCGTCCCGAAGGGCGGCCTCGAGGTGTTCGACCCTTGGCTGAAAGCACTCCGCAGGAGTCGGGAAAAGCTTTTCCACCCGCGTCCCCTGAAGCTCGAAAGCCTTCACGTACTCGCCGAAGGCCGGAAGCACGGCAAGAGCCCCGGCTACCCCCAGCGCCCGAGGCAGCCAGTAGATCAGCTCTGTCGAGCCGTTTGCCACGACAACGCACCGGGGTCGATATCGTGGAATTTCGAAATCGCCTCGGTAAGCCGCAGGCAGTGGATGTCGGGGTAGCTTTCAAGAAGCCGAAGCAGCCGGAAAGCACTGCTTCCAGGCCCGGAGGAGGCCCGAGCGGGTTGATGCTTGCGCTGAAATCCAGGATTTCTTCCGGGGAGCACCCGGCCATGGCCGAGAGCTCATAAATGTTTCCGCCGTGAACGATGGTCATAAATCCGGTCCAATGGGAGCGATCCGTAAAGTGCCTCGACCGCGGGGCCAAACGGCTTTACCGCCGGGGAAAATAGAATCTTTGACCACCAAAGTAAAGCTCCATTTTACCCGGTCTTCCGCCGAGGCCGACGTAATAAACGGATCGAAATGAGATGAAACCGTGGAGGGGAAGGCCCGCAGGAACGGGCAAAATCAGGGGCCAACCGATTCCCGCCCGCTTCCCGCGGAGCCAGAGGTTTATTGTGCGGCCTGCGCCAGCACAAATCCTTTCGAGTAGCCTCCGGTGGTCGACGGCGTGCCCGCAATGCGAGCCAGGTAGGCAGCGCCCAGCTCTTTTATATGATCACCCACGTTGTCGAAATAATTCAGGTGCTCCTGTTCTTCGTCTATGATCTGTTCGAAGAGCTTCTGAGTGGTGGAGTCGCCATTTTCCCTGCAAACAAGCACAAATTGATTGTATTTTCCGATGGTGTTGTCTTCCAGGCCCGCATCGTGAACGAAAACCTGTTCGGCTTTGTGACCTTTAACGACCACGTCGGCGAGATCCGATGTCGGTTCCCCCCCGAGTTCCTTGATGCGCTCGGCGAACATCTCCGCATGCCGCATCTCGTCGATTGCAATCAACTTGACGTTTTTGGCCAGCTCGCCGTAATCCATATTGTCGAGGCCGTAATGCTGGTTCATATACTGGGAGATAGCATGCAATTCCATTCCCCTGGCCTGGTTCAATACCGCAATCACCTCTTTTTTACTTTTTTGACGACTGCTCTCGCTCATAAGCCCACATTCTCCTCTCTGTGCACACGGGATGATCAAAGAACGCGGAAAGACCTTACCTGTCCCGGCTTTCCGCAATCAACCGACATGGTTTGTCCCGCCAGGTTTGCGGTCGGGGTTAGCTCAAGTTTTTCTTCAGTTCTGAAATCACAGAAAACGATAAGGTTTTCAGGTCGAATATGCAAGAGACATATCAGAGAAGAAATACCTGGAAATAGAACTCATGGCTCCGAGGCCGGAACGCGCTTCAAAAGCTTTTCGCCGATTTTTCTAAGCTCCGGGTCGGGCAGGCTTTTTATGAGCGATTGTTCTTCCGGGGTCAGTTTTCCGGTCGGGGCCTTTGGCTTTTTACGCACGACCAGACGCTTCGCCTTGATTTTATCCAGATTTTTGTGGGCCGGGTTGAGCACCGGCTCGCCCCCCAGGACTTCGCCCACCTTTATCACGATCTTATCCACGATCGGCTCGGGTCTCCCGGCGTTGATCTTTTCGGCCAAATCCTCTTTACATTGCTCCAGGTGGTGCTTCCAGACCGAATCGTGGGCCACGACGACCAACACCTTGTTTTTGAGCGACGCCGGGCTGGAGTAACGAGCCACCTGTTCGCCAACAAGCTCCTTCCAGTCACCGATCGGGTTGGCGGTAAAGGCTGGATGGATTTCGAGATACCCCTTGAGAAGCGATCCAACCTTGATGTTCGATCCGCGATTCGGACGGTTCATGGCAGCCTGTCGACCTCCCACCGGGAACGGGCCGCTTTCTCCAATCTCGCAAGTGCCGCGCCGAACTCCCTGAATTGCCGGTGAAGGGCCTCGACGATCACGGCCGCATCGCCGCCCCCCTTGACCGGCAGCCTCGACAGCAGCCTGTCGTATATTAACGCGTCGAGGCTCGAAAGGTACAACTCTTCAAAAGACCTCAGAATAGTTGAGCCGATCTGGAGAAAGAAGGCCACACCCACCGCCTGGATAAGGGGGAGCAGAAGACTCAAAACGGGCTTTGCGGTCTCCAGAATTTGCTTTTGAATGGAGGAGTCCATTAACGGCTTTACCGCACTGAGAGCCGCCTTTTGAGAGGCCGGACCAAGGCCGCTCAACTGGGAGACAAGCAGCAACACCGTTTGAGCCAACCCCAATATCGGCAGGATCCAGACAAGGCAACGGTAAGGGCCCCACGAACCATACATGATCCGCCAGTCGGCTTCCACGGCCCTGCGCTCCTTTTCGAGCACGCTCTCCGGCGAGACATTGGCGTGGAAGCCGGAAAGTGTGAGCTTAAACCGCAGAAACGGATGGAGCACATAGCTCGCAACGCTTCGCCTGATCCTGGCGTCGAGCGCCTGCACAGCCAGGGCTGATTCCGCGCCCTTTCCGGCCGGATCGAACCCTTTTATCTCGGACATGAACAACTGGAGGAGGTACCTGCTCCCGTATTGAACCACGAGCCAGACCAGGCGAAGCAGAAGGAAGATCACTCCCGCCCTGATCAGAAAAAGAAGCGCGCTGCCGACCAACGCGATATTGTCGTTCATGCTGTTTTGCGCGGCAGACTCTTCTCCAGTCTGACTTTCCTCGTCTGTTCCCGCCTTGTTTCCAGAGGACTCAACCGGGCCGGCCGAAATTATGGACAACCCCATGAAGACCTGTCCAGAAGCCAAGTTTTCCAAGATCTGAAAGCGCGGGTCGTTTGGGCGGATCACTGGTCAAGCTTGGGAAAACATCGGCCATAAACAAACACAGAAGGAAAAAAACCAGCCACCAGAGCCTGTGAAGCGTTTCATACCGCCTTAATCCGTAAGACATTCGATTACCTCGCATCTAGTTGCCGGCAGTGGGTTCCTGGAGTAGCCTCCGCTAAAGAGCAGTGTTTGCCGTGCCGTTTTCTTATATCAATAGAGCAAAATGGAGTCCTTATCGATACTACATTCAAGACCCGTTCAATTCAACAGGCTTTATGCGCCGGGCGCCGGCTCACCGGATTTTGGGGCAGGGGCGCCAACAGAAACAATGGACATCCTCTTTTCCACCGCGCTGTCGAGCATACGGCTAAGGCCTCCTCGCTCATCCGGAGAAAACCCGAATGAATCCCTCCACACATCGTCGCTCTCCATGCACAGGTAGACGCACAGCCCCGGGTCGGCCTGCCGGATTCCGGCCGGAGATAAATGAATAGAACTCGGCCCTAATGTCTCTGAAATAGCGCATTTTACCGTCCAGCCCCCGGATAAATTCGCCGTAAACGATCCGGCTCGAGGGGTGACTCGTTTTTATGATTCCTTTTAGCTCGGGCATGAAGCGGAGCGCCCCGAGACTTATCCAGACGATCCTCGAAGGATCGACCGCATCGAAGAGCTGCTCCAAAACCTCACCGTATCCCGATTTCCATCCTCCGTAATCGATGATCGGGTCGAAGTGGAAGGCCAGAAAATAACCATCTTCACAACAGGCGCGAGCCGCATCGAGCCTTTCGGAAATCGTTGCCGAAAGAGGTTCCTCCCGCTTTCGAACTTCCTCCGGATTGAGCGACCAGGCAACTATAGTGTGCCCGCCATGCCCCAGGCCTCTCAGGTTTGAGATGAAATTTGTCTTCGTCTTTAGTTCGAGCACGGCATTGGGAGTTTGCGCAAAAAACGGGACGATTCTGCGCGACATTTCCGTAAAAGGGTCGAGGATAAGCGAATCGGTGAACTCACCGGTCCCAATCCTGTGGAGGCCGAAGGGGTTTGCTCCAAGAAACCCCGAAAGCTCGCCGAACATTTCATCGAGGTTTCCGAACAGCCTGAGATTGGGCTGGTTCAAGTAGGCCTGAAGGATGCAATAGGTGCAGTCGATGGTGCACTGGGTCCCCAGATGGAGAATCCTGTATCCGCAGCAGTGATAATTGCGCGTTCCGGGGCAGGATTTTAAAAACTTTCCCCTAAAATTCACCACCTCGAGGACATCGAGAGAACTCAGGCCACAGTCCGAAACCCTTTCGACGATTTCAAAGGAGACACCCGGCAGGTTTTTGCGAAGAGTCGCCGCAAGAGCGCTTCCGGCAACTGCCGACTCGAAGACTATTCTTTTGGGAGAGCGGGGTTTCATCGTTTGCCAAAAATTTCTGCCAGCCGGTCCGACTCCACCAGGCCCGCTGCCGCGCGGAAAATCCTTCGAAGCTCCTCGGGGGAAGAAAAGCTAAACTCCAACTGGTAGCCCCCGCCTTCGAAAGCCTCGGGCGGAACGATCCGCGCCCCGCGAGGCAGCCCCAAGGCTTCGATATCCCCCTGGAACTTTTTCCGCCTGGCACTTAGCCGCGGGTTGCGCAGCTCGGAGAAATACTCTCTTAGCGCCTGCGTTTTTTCGCGATGGTTTAGCTCCTCCGAGGACATTATCTCGCGGACCCGCTCCATTTCGACTACCCCGGCGCGCGTTTCTCCTTCCCGGATGGCTATTTCGGTAATCCTCTCAACTATCTCCACCTGGATGCTTGCACTGCACCTGAGCTTTCGCAGTAAGGACAAAACGCAATCCGCGCCTGCCGGGTCCCAATCCGCGATCTCGATTGCCGCGCGCTCGCAAACCTCGCCCGAGGCAAGGGATTCGAGCATCCCGCGCCCCCTTTCGGGCAGAAGCGCCCATTTTCGAAGCACCTCCGGGCGGCCCGAAACCCCGAGGCAGGATAAAAACCGCCCCCAGAAGCCATCCCGGGGGATACCGTCCGGTCCGAAAAGGACTGCCAGAGCAGCTACTATTTGCGCTTTTTCCGCCGGGTCGATTTGACCTTCGAAGAGTTTCTTCTCGATCCTTTGCGTCCAAAGTTCGCGGGAATCGCAGTTTTTAGCAAAAATACGGCATGGCACGCCATGCTCCATCTTTTCTTTTGCCCAGCAAAGCCTCTTAAACCCATCGACCACGATATAGCCGCCCGATTTTTCGAGCAGCCAGACAGGGTCAAGAATTCCAAAGCGATCGAGCGAATCCCGGAGCCTCGTTTCAGTAGAAAATTTTTTAATCTCGAAGCTTCTGTCTCCAAGGTCGATCGCGGCTATGGCGACAAAGCGCAAATCCATCTCAGTCAATGTCTTCTCCCGAAAGACGCTTCAGGGCTTCGAGGTAGCGCGCGCGCGTGTTGACCACGACCTCCCGGGGAAGCCGCGGGGCGGGGTCTGTCTTTTTCCAGCCGCTCGATTTCAGATAATCGCGCAGGAACTGTTTGTCGAAGCTCTCCGGGCTTCCACCGGGTCGGTAGCGGTCCGCCGGCCAGAAGCGGCTCGAATCGGGAGTGAGCACTTCGTCTATCAGCATGAGCCGGTTTTCGGCGATACCGAACTCGAATTTAGTATCGGCAAGGATTATTCCACGCTCGCGGGCGTATTCCCTGGCCTTGCGGTAAAGTGCCACCGCTGAGTCCCTCACGCGTACGGCGACCTCGGTCCCGACCAACCGGCCCATATTCTCGAAGGTGATGTTTTCGTCATGCTCTCCCATGGCCGCTTTGGTCGAGGGGGTAAACAAGGGCTCGGGCAGCTCCTGCGCCTCTATAAGCCCGGGAGGCAGAGAAATTCCGCTCATCTTTCCGCTCTTTTGATAGTCCTCCCACCCGGAGCCCGCAAGGTAGCCGCGCACAATGCATTCGACGGGCAGCGGAGCCGCCTTTTTCACCCACATGGAGCGCCCCTTGAGCATGGTCAGGTAAGGGCGGCAGACCTCCGGGAACCGTTCGCAATCCGTGCTTATCAGGTGGTTTTCGATGAGTCCCCCGAGGTGGCGCAGCCAGAATTCGGAAAGCTTTGTCAGAATGACCCCCTTATCGGGAATGGGGTCCGGCATGACCACATCGAAAGCCGAGACGCGGTCGGTTGCCACTATCAGCAAAGTATCCCCAAGATCATAGATGTCTCTTACCTTCCCGCGCGATACGAGGTTCAATCCCGGGAAGTTCGTTTGAAAAATCGGAGTTTCGACCATCTTTTCTCCTCGTAAGGACTTAATATATGAGTAAAACGATACACAACCCGTTATAAGAGCGCATCCCATGCAAACAATACCAAAATGTTTTCTCCTCCCGGTGGACGGAACAAAAGAGTCTTTGCGGCCTGCCGGGTTTATCGGCCGGCTTTATCCCCCTTCGGAAGTAAGACTCATTTTGAGCTATTTCTCCACGCCCATGCCCCCAGCCTATTCGGGTGAGGTTGCCAGGTCAAACGAACTGATGGCAAAAAAAAAGCAATTCTTCGATAAACTCAAACAGGATGAGCGGTCCGTTTTCGACCGCGCCCTGGAAGAGCTCGAAAAAGAGGGTTTTTCAAAAGAACTGATACAGGAACACGTCGAGCCAAAAGGAATGAGCGTTGCGAGGCAGGAATGCCTTCTTGGCGACATGACGAAGGTCGATGCCATTGTCGTCCAGAAGCATGTCAAAAACAGCCTTGAGGATTTGATGAGACTGGACCCCTCATTGGCCCTTGTGCAGCAGTGCATCGAATGTCCCATCTGGATGACCGAGGGTAAAATCGATCCTGAAAAAGCCGCAATATACATCACCGACGAGGAAGCCTCGATGCGCATAGCAGACCACGCCGGCTACATGCTCTCGGATACCGGCGCAAGCATAACCCTTATCCGCCCCTCCGCGAAAACTTCCCTCCCCGTCTCATGCCGCCCCTCGCAGGCCGCAAGCGTGCTTTCGGGCCACGCCTCCACGCGCGAGATCTCCGCCCTTCTGAGAGGTTCCGAGGTACTGGCCGATAACGGAATCACCGAGGACCGAATCCTGATAACGCTCATCCCGGACAGGGGCGATACCGTCGCTCAATTCCTTTCCTGGTGCGGTTCAAACGGGATAGGAATCATAGGGCTCGGGCGTACCCGGCCAAAGGGTCTCCTGAGCTTTCTCAAGACTTCGGCGGCCCAAAAAATCACTTCCGATTTCAAGGACATGGCGGTCTGGGTCGCATAATCCGCAAGACCGCCAAAAGAGTTCGAGATCTTTAAGCCCCACTCTTCCTCGCGCCGGCCGGCCTGGCGGGTTGTTTTCCCTGCCTTTTCGGTTTCCGGACCGGTTTGGCCGCCGTCGGCCGCTCCGCCGCATCATTTTGTGCAACCGCATCGGTCCCGGCGGCCTGCTCGGTCGCATCGGCGGGAGGGTCGGACGCATTCAAGGCACGGCGCGCCGGTTTAGCCTCCCGCTCCTTTAGGACGGGGCGGACCGCACCCTGGTTCCTCAATGCTGCCGGAGCGGTCTCCCCGCGCCTTGCGGCCGGCCTCTTTTTCCTCAGGTCTTCGTAGGCGATGAGGATCGGGCTCGCAACGAACACCGAGGAATAACTCCCGGTTATGACCCCGATGAGCATGGCGAAACAGAAATCATGGATCACCGTGCCCCCCAGGAGGAAAAGCATGAGGATAACGAAAAACACCGTCATCGAAGTCAGGACCGTTCGGCTAAGCGTCTGGTTTATCGCACTGTTGATCATTTCGCCGAAGCCGACTTTTTTGTCCTTGTTGCGGTTTTCGCGGATTCTGTCGTAGACGATGATCGTGTCGTTTAGCGAATAGCCCGAAAGGGTGAGCAGGGCCGCAAAGACCTCGAGTGTGAATTCCTTGTTGAAAAGCGCGAAGATCCCGACAGTGATCAGGATGTCGTGGACAAGCGAGAGCAGCGCCCCCAGAGCATAGGGCAGCCGCAAAAACCAGCAGAGCGCAAGGGTCACGACCAGCGCCCCCCCGATCATGACCTCGGCGTTCAAGTCGAGCCCATTTAAGGCATAAATCCCTATTCCCACGATGAGCAGCATCGCGAGCCCCGAGGACACCTTTGGCTCAAATCGCCAGGATATGTAGAGGGCGATGAACAAAAATGCATAGAATATTGCCTGGAGGGCCTTCTGCCTCAGATCGTGCCCGACCTTGGGCCCGACCATCTCGACCCGCAAAACCTGCGGGCCCGGCCCGTACGCCTTGGTGAGCGCCTTGCCGATCACGACCGAAAGGCTGTTTAGCTCTTCATGGATCGTGTCGGTGCGGATCAGATATTCATGTTCGTTTTCCGAGCCTATCTGCTGAACGAAGGCATTCGATGCGACTCCACTCAGCGCCTGGCGAATGTGGGCCGAATCGGTAGGCTTGTCGAATTTGACCTGGATAAGCATACCTCCGGCAAAATCGACCCCCATTCTGAGCCCGCCGCGCGCAAACAGGGTGATCAACCCAACCAGGATGATCGTGCCGGATAGCAGAAACGCTTTGTTGCGCCATCCGACGAAGTTGACATTGATATCCGGTCTTATAAGTTGCATTCGCTTTCCTTCATGGTCCCGAACTAGATACTCAGCTCTTTTACCCGCCGCTCGGTGAGAAGATAGTCGAAAATAACCCTGGTAACGAAGATCGCGGTAAACATGTTGGCCGCGAGGCCGAAAAAGAGGGTCACCGCAAATCCTTTTACCGGGCCGGTCCCGAACTCGTAGAGAACCAGGGCCGCGATCGCGCTGGTGACGTTTGCGTCCATGATGGTTATGGTCGCGCGCTCATAGCCCGTATCTATAGCCGCGCGGGGGGTTTTGCCCAGGCGCAGTTCCTCCCGTATCCGCTCGTATATCAGAACGTTTGCGTCAACGGCGATCCCTATGGTAAGCGCGATACCCGCTATGCCCGGAAGAGTCAGGGTAGCGCCAACGGCCGCCATCACCGCCAGGATGAGGACAAGGTTCATGGCCAGGGCAAGGTCGGCGATCGCCCCCGAGAGGCTGTAGTAGATGATCATGAATATAACGATGCCAAGGCCCGCGATTGCCGATGCAACAACGCCGTCCCTTATGGAATCATGCCCAAGCGAGGGGCCGACCGTGCTTTGCTCAAGAATTTTTACCGGTGCGGGCAGCCTCCCGGTGCGAAGTGCTATCGCAAGCACCTTGGCATCCTCATCGGAGTAGGAGCCCTCGATGACCGCTCTTCCGTCCGGAATGGCCTCCTTTATAACCGGGTCGGAATAAACCACCCCGTCGAGAACTATTGCCATCTTGCGCCCGACGTTGTCGCCCGTTATGCGCCCGAACATCTTGCCGCCCTGCCGGTCGAAAGTGAGGGCGATCGTGGCCTGCCCGAAAGAATTCCCCCCCCCGATCTCGACCCTGGCGTCCGTGATATACTGGCCGGTAAGAACGGTCTTTTCTTCGAGGGCAATCATCGATGGAGGCGCAGTGGCGTCTGAGGACTTCATGGGATAGAGTTTTACTCCCGGCGGAAGCTGATGGTCCTCGATCTGCTGTTGAGTAACGTTTTGCGCCACGAGCTTAAACTCGAGCACCGCCGTTTTCCCGATCAGGCTGATCGCCTGCTGGGAATCCTTCACCCCCGGAAGCTCGATCATTATCCGGTCGGTTCCGGCAAGCCGGATATCGGGCTCTCTTACCCCGAACTGATCGATCCTGTTGCGAATGGTCTCGATTGCCTGCTGCACCGACCGGGTCCGAAGGTTGCTGATTTCCTGCCGGCTCATGGCGAGAAGTATCTTCGTTCCCTCTCCACTGGTCTGCTGGCTGGTAGGCGCCAGCATGGGGAAGCCGGTTCTAAGCGCATCATTGAAATCGTTTAGCTGCGCGTTGGACGGAAGTACGGCTTCTATGCTCGACATTCCCGTCCTGACCACGCTGGTGAACCCGATCTTTTTCGTGCGCAGAGCGTCTTTTATCTCCTCGGCAAGATTGTCGGCCGTGTTTTCGATCGCCTTGTTCGTCTGCACCTCGAGCACGAGGTGCATGCCGCCCTGGAGGTCAAGACCCAGGTGGATCTTGCCGGGCAAAATACTCGACAACCCCGGCAGCGGGGAAGACACGAATGTCGGAACAAGGCACAAGATTCCGGCAATCAGGATCACCACGATTATAGTTGCGCGAACTACTATGCTTTTCAATTAAGCCTCCAACTGGCCGCGGACTGCGTTCAAAATACCGCCCCATCCACAATCTCCGGCCGGTAAATTCCCGCCCGGCAGGACATTCCGCTTCGATTTCTCACGATTCTTTGTTCGAGTCTTTGCTGGATTCTTTTTCCGGGGACGACTCCATTTTAGAAACCAGTCCTCCGATGGCATTCCGATTGATCTTTACGCGAATTTTCTCTGCGATTTCCATTGTGATCACGGTCGGGTCGAGATTGGTTATTCTTCCACGGAGTCCACCGGTAGTGAAGATCGTGTCACCCTTCTGGAGATTTTCCAGCATCCGGTTGTGCTCCTTCTGCCGTTTTTGCTGCGGGCGAATGAGAAGAAAGTAAAAGATCGCAAGCATCGCGACAAGAAGAATCATCGGACTGCCAAGAAGTTGCTCGATTTGCCCGTGAGGGCCTCCAGCGGCAGTCTGAGCAGTCTGAGCAAATGCCGTGGCGGCATTGGCCACTCCAAAAAATGTCATCTGTTTCCTCCCGATATTTTAAATTGTTCTTTCCATACCATATATCGAACTTGACTGGCGGCTAAAGCGGCATATTTAATGTTGTTTAATGGAAAAAGTCAATCCGGAACGCAAAAAATGTCTCCAGGCAAAAGCCCCCCGCGCCCCACACGGGAGCCGGTTCACCAGAATGCATCGCCGCCGCTTTTTTCCTAGTACGCCGATGTTTCGTTTCGGTAACGGTCGCATGACATTTTGCCGAGCGGCGGAGCCGCCGCCGCAAAAATCCGGGCAAAAGACAGGTGCCGCCAACCGGTTTTTCACTTTAACACAACATAACTGGCTATTTAACCCTGCCGGTCCGGATTTTCAACCGGACGGTGCAACCGAAATAAAATCGGGACAAGAGCGACATGGGGCACGCGGGCTCTGTTCGAAACCCCGCTTTTCGTGATATGTTTCGAGCCCCTCGCATCACGGGGGCGGCTTTGGCTAAACATTCGACGTTATACGGGACAACTTATGGGCGAAGCTGAAAAGAATTTGAAAAAACAGATCGATTGCGCATCGCTTCTAAACGAGAGGTTTGGCGCGGCCTGCCTCGAGGACCCCGAACTTGGCGGGCTCTTACTGGAACTCGAGCGCGAGATTCAAAAAACCGACTCGCTCATGCTCGACTCCAGTGTCGTCGAGGCATGCACCCGGTGCGCCAAAGCCACGGGAAGCTGCTGTTTCAGGGAAATGGGCGAGAGCTACGGCCACATCCAGCTTTTCGCAAACCGGCTGCTGGGCTCCGAGCTTCCGCAAAAAAGAGAATTCCCCGGAGGCTGTTTTTTTGTCGGCGAAAAAGGGTGCAGGCTAAAGGCCCGACACGCCTTCTGCCTCAACTATTTCTGCCCGGAACTCTGCAACATTCTCGGGGAACACGGGACACTCGCGATTCAACTCCAGGTCGGCAAACAGCTTCTGGCCGGCTGGGAACTGGAACGGGCCCTTGGCAGGTACCTCACCCACCCCATTCCAGAGCATCGATAACCCCGTGGCAGCGGCAACTGGTTGCGATCAGATGGGCGCCCGGCTTTGCACCAACTGCCGCGGCCAGTTCGCGAAGGCTTCGACCGGGGTAGCCGCCAACCCCCCGGGTAAGCTGCCAGCTCCTCAGCACATGGACATCGAACCCTGGCGCCCGCACCCCGCCAAGGACCTCGTAGAGGTTTCCGGGCCGCTTTTTTCCGGTGTGAGTGCAGATTTCGCCGCGCTCGCCGCAGTAGTCCGGGCACACGAAGGTGGCAAAGCTTGCGTAGATGGCGCCAGACTGGGCGCGAATGGGGTTTGGGACATGCTCGGCCACCACTTCCGGGACAGCTGACCTCCGGCAATCCCCTCGCCGCCCGAGCCCGCCAAACACCCACTCGAACGCCACGTGAACGGGCACCGACGGGATGATCCACAGATCATCTTCGGGCTGGGTTCCGCCCAAGCTCGAGATGCACTCATGCACCTCGCCCGCAATTTTCAATTCCCCGGTGATTTCAGCGACCCTTCGCTCATCCCGGTCGGTTACCGACAGGAGGGCCTCCGGAAAACGGCTCTTAAGCCTTTCGACGGCAATCCGGCCGAAGCGGCCGGCTCCAAGGACCTTTATCCGCCGGGGCGGGTAAATATCACCAAAGACATCCGCAGCTGCATTGTAAGTATCTGTCATCTTTTGTTTTCGTCGCCTGTGTTGTATATTTAAGTTTCAAAACCGGCACCGAACAGGATAAATTATGAGCAACATCTTCGAAGCATTCAATAAAATTGCGGAGAAAAAAATCCAGGAAGCGATGGATCAGGGGCAATTCGACGATTTGCCCGGCAGGGGGCAACCTCTCCAGCTCGAAAACGACAGCCATCTTCCGATGGATATCCGCATGGCCCACAAAATCTTGAAAAATGCGGGCTGCCTGCCTCAGGAACTCGAACTGAGAAAAGAAATTTCAACCATCGAGGAATTGCTCGAGGGGCAAAAGGATGAGCATGCGAAATACAAGCAGATGAAAAGGCTAAACTACCTGATCATGAAGCTCAACGCGTCCCGCCGCAGTTCGCTTTCACTGGAGAAAAACCAGGTCTATTACGAGAAGCTGGTCGACAAGATGGGAAAAAAGGAAACGGCGGATTGACACGCGGGGCGACTGCCCCGGCAACTTTATAGCCTTTTCCTTTTGCCTTTCTACCTGGTGTGGCCGGGCAGCTCTATGGAGGTGCAGGATTGTCCGGGACCGCAGTTACGCGTGGTCGCCGAAGGGCCGGAGGGGCCGGGCGAACCGGACGATCCCATGACGTGATTGGTTTTGCTGATAATTCTCTCCAGCTCCTCGCCACCGCACGCGGAGCACTTCATCTCGACCTCACGGCTTCCAGACAGAATAAATTCTTCAATTTTTCCGCAGCTTGCGCACCGAAATTCGTATATTGGCACTTTTCTTAACCTCGAATGGGATAAATGAGCAGAAAAAACCAGGTTGAATTTTAACAGAGGAAAAGAGCTGCTGTCAACCTTGGCTCCGCGGTCGGACTCTAAGAGCGTTGGGACCCCGGAGAAATCGTTCCCCCGCCCTATTGATTTGAGCCAAATTGTATTCCAAGAAGTCAAAAACGTATAGGTGGGCTGCCGACTGAGACCATAACTCGGTAGCCTCAACCTGCCTTGCGTTTTGGATTGATCTCGAACGCCGCCTGCGATCCGAAAAAGCAAACATCGAATTCCAGGAAAAAGTTCACATGCCCCAGGATCACTGGCACCTCTGTGGACTGCGTCCATGCAAATGCGAAGTGCAGCGGCGGAAATGAGGCCACTTGACCTGAGACAATAACCCCACGTGCCGGCAGCCGTGCCAGATTGCCGGTCAAATGCACTCGGGTCGGCTGCTGTTCCCACACCAAGCCCAACTGAAGTCCGACGTTGTACGGGAGTACATTTACAGTTGATCCGGTGTCCAGTAGCCCTGGAATGGTGACCGCATAAGTCCCGTGGCGTAGCGTGACCGGCAAGTGCGGTAAGAGATTCCTGGCTGGATGGCTTGCATCTGTGTCAACGTATGGAAAACGCACAGGTGTCGTCGTCATGGCTCGGTCTCATGGGTTTTCAACATCTGCGACAGCGTGTCCGCCGCCTCGAAGGCATTCAACGGTGTCGATATCGGATACTCGGCATCTGCTGTGAGCAACGCGACGCCTTCTTCCCGGGCCAAATCAATCACAAGCAACTGCATCAAGCGCAACTTGTCGGCCCGTGTCAACGTCCTTATGGCTGGAAATAATTCAGTAAGCGACATGCTTGAAACCTCCTTCGACAGCTCTCTTATCAACATCCTACGCACAACTCCACACGAGGAAACAGCAAGCACCACTTCCGTATGTCCTGCAGGAAAAATGCGTGACCGCCGTCATAAATATATCATCCCTCACTCAACCTCGCCATGATTCCCGGGGCTGCCAAGGCAATATTTCCCGCCACTGTACGAAAGAACGGTTCCAATTCGATATCACTGGTAAGCTTGGTTTGGAGAGAGTGAGCCGGGTGGGCACGACTTTATCGTGCCCACCGACTGATTGCGGATATTGTCTAATTTTCGTGACGCAATACTAGAAGAGCAGCTTCAAACCAAGGATCAGGAGGCCTACGACCGCCACCCTCTTTACCATCAGCGGGCTTAGCCTCTTAGCTATCTTTGGTCCCACAAAACCGGCCAGTATCGCTCCGGGAAACATCGCGCAAAAAAGCAGCAGGTCGAAATGCCCGAACTGAAAGTGGCGAAATGTTCCCATGACGGTGTTAAAGAAGATGGCGAGCAGCGAACTGCCGACGACCAGGTACATCGGGAGCCCCAGGCCGACGGTCAGAAGCGGCACCATGAACGGACCGCCTCCAAATCCGAACATCGACCCCATGATTGCGATCAATAACCCGCCGATGCATCCAATAACCAGATTGACCTTAAATGTCTCGCCCCAGAAAGAAACTTCCATATCGATCTCCTTGGAAAAGGTAAAAAGACTTTTTTACAAATTTAAGCGGCTCCGAGTTCGGCTTTGGCCTTGGCTTTTTTGGCCGCCGCCTCCTTGGCTTTTTTCTGGAACTGTTCCAAAATCGCCTTCTCTTTCTTGTTTCTGGCCACGTACCCCGGGGTGGTCTGCCACGCCATAAGGCCCGCAAGGAAGATCAGAATGATCCCGAAAATGAATTTAAACTGTGAGAGGGTGATAAGCTCTGTGAGCTGCGGGCCGATGAACCCGCCAATGAGCATCGAGAGGCCGATCGCAACGCCGAGCTTCCAGCTTATGAACTTTATCCTGGAATAATTGTAGATGCCGCTCGCCTGCGAGAAGAGCACTGTCGGCATGACGGTGCCGGCCACGACTGCGGCAGGAAGAGGCCATATCAAAACGAGCAGGGGATTTAAGATGAAACCGCCTCCCGCCCCCATAAGCACGCCAAAGGTACAAACGGCAAAAGAAAGCAGGAAGGGCCACAAGAGGTTCATGCTCGTTCCGGCATTGGACAGGTAAAAATAGGGTAGAGCGATATTGTTTTCAAACGACAGGGTCTTGCCGGCAACACCGCCCGCAACGGCTCGAACGCTGAACGTGCCGCCGGGGGAGCCCTCCGGCACCGCTATCTTTGCGGTAAAAGACCCGTCGGGCTTTGCCACGACAACGGGGACGACAATGGCGCCCGGGGTCTTGAACCTTACCTTCAAAAGCTTCATTGCCAGCACGTTATTTTCTTTTGCGCTCATCGCCGGAAGCAGCGTCCCGCGCGAGCCGACAACACTGCCAAGCAGGCTTACATGATACCTGTCGATATGGATCGCGCCCGGTGCCTTGAAGGCTTCCAACGCTCCGCAGTCTTTTAGCGTTGCCTGGCAGCCCCAGTTTTTACCCTTTGCCTTCGCCGCTTTCAGCGCACCCTTCCTGTCCTCCGGGATAAGGATCTTGTAGAAGGCGGGCATCTCTTCGGTCATGTAGAGAATGTAGGGTGTTTTTCCGGTCTTTTTGTCCTTCTTCGTGTCGAAAAGGTCGGTACGGACAGTACGCCGGCTCCACACCTCGATGTAAACAGGCGCCCCGGCGGGTGCTGTGCCGCTCAGATTGATTACGCCGCAGTTTTTTAAAGACGTCTTGTCCAGGCTGATTTGCACCGAGCCGGCAGCAGCCGTACCTTGAGCCGGCGCGGCCGCTGCGGCGGCGGCCCGAGGGGTGACCGAAGGCGTCGCCGAAGGCTCAGCGGCAAACGAGCTGCCGGAAAAGAGCATCGACGCGCCGATGCCCAAAACGGCCCCAAGCAGAGCAAGTTTTCTATTCATCAATTCCTCCCGGTAAAAAAGTTGGTTTATAAGCACTCACACCGTGCGCACGGGGCGCAACCGGTTTAGCGGTCATCGCAGCGGTCAAATAAAAGGCAAAGCCAACCATGAGAGCCCAAATCTCCAATCCGTCGTTCACTTTGCCTGACGGTCAAATTATAATTGGAGCTCTGGTTGCCGCGCTTTGGGGCAATAACCATGCCAATAGTCTTTCCATTGCGCGGCAACCCGTTGCCGGAGCGCAATCGAGCGAGTGGTGCTAAGGAAAACTTGCACTACGCGGAGAGTATCTGTTATCTATCCGTATTATCATTACGGCGCCTTAAAGAAGGCTTTTCGTTGCAGTGCAATATATTTAGTGCGCATGCGCGGTTGGTGCTTTTGGATTCGAGCACGTGAGAGATGTGGCGATGGCAGTTACCAAGCAGTTCGCAAGAAAGGCCCTGACGCGGCTTGCCGCCGCCGCGGCGATCTTCGGCTATCTGCTTTTGTCCTCGCAGGCGGCTGTGGCCATACAGGCCCATAATGGTCCGGAGGGTCTTTACGCCCACCAGATGTCCCATATTCTTTTCATGTTTTCGCTGGGCGTCCTTATTTACTGGCTAAGAGGAAATTCCCTGATCGAGAATTCCGGGTGGCGTTATGTCCAATACGGGGCTTTCTTCCTGATCCTGTGGAATATCGATGCCGTTTTGGGCCATTACCTGGATGGGCGCGGAGACCTTTTCGAGATCATCGACGAGGGGGCATGGAGCGCCCGCGTCCATTTCGTTCACGGGTCCACCAGGGTGATGCTGCTGTATT
This sequence comes from uncultured delta proteobacterium, assembly GCA_963813125.1. Classification (GTDB taxonomy): domain Bacteria; phylum Desulfobacterota; class Syntrophobacteria; order Syntrophobacterales; family Syntrophobacteraceae; genus SbD1. The sequence continues at coordinate 28,752 of CAWEZA010000055.1, forward strand.
ATTTCGCAAAACTCGATCACTTGTTCTGCGTACCGGGGCTCGTGTTTTTGTACATGGGTCTGCGCCAACTCCTGAAACAGGTTTGATAGTGCGACCATGAGCCTGCCCGTCTATCCCATATGGATATCCGATCTTGCGGGTTCCGCGCTCATGATTCTTTTTTCCTTCCTGAGCGTCCGGCTCGCAGGAAAGCTAAGAGACCGGGACCGCACCAACGTCGTGTGGCTCTACCTGCTTTCAGTCTGCTACATGCTGGCGGCCTTTGCCGTTTCACGCTCCGTAGACCACATTGTAAAACGCATACTGCTGATTCTTCACTATGACTCCGCATGGCTGATCGTGCGCCCGTTCATCGGGGCCGTCAACACGATTACCTTCGTGTTCGTGGCCTCGGTGACCCTTTTTTTCGGCCGCGTGTGGAAGGTCTATCAACAGATTCTAAAGGACAAGCAAGTCATCCAGGAAGCACACGAACAGCTGCTTTTCCTGAATCGCAACCTCGAGGACGTCGTGGCCGAACGCACCCGGGAGCTTGGTCTGTCCGAGCGCAAGTACAGGCGGATATTCGAGGTTTCCCGCGACATGATAGCGGTGGTGCGAGAGGATGGAACGCTTTTGACCCTCAATCCTT
>CAWEZA010000056.1:0-16785 GCA_963813125.1 uncultured delta proteobacterium
CATCCAATGGTCTTTCCAGGGAATCCCTGGCCGATTGTCTCCAAACACGTCCTGTCGACCGTCGGTTCAGACTAGTGAAAGTGCGAGGCAAACTGGAGTCTCATGAAATGGATGAAATCAACGTGGCGTTGAAGAAAGTCTTTGATCTTTATTGAAGCTGCGTTGGCTGGAAAACGAAAACTCCACACATCTCTATCATACGTGAAGATGGTCTTAAGTTATCCTGAGCTATCCCGAGTTATCCCGCTTCTTCCCCAACAACCTCTGGCGATTGCCGGATTTTCACCTCGACGGAATATACGGGCTGGTACCAGTACGTGACGAAACCGGTGCGGAGGGGGGGCAATACTCTCCCTCGGCGCAACAGCCGCCCGTGCCGCAGCCGCCCCATCCACCCCCCAGCGCCTTATAAAGGCTTATCAAATTTACCATCACCTGGGTCTGGCTTACGGCCAGGCTGTTTTCGATGTCTTCGAGCTGCCTTTGCGCATCTAAGACGCTCAGAAGGTCGGATTGACCCTCGTTGTACCTTTCATTTGCCATTTCCACGGCCCGGGTCTGGGCTTTAAACGATGCTTCGAGCCTTTCTCTTTCGATCTGATGCTCGGCGTAGCCGACAAGGGATGTCTCGACATCCTGCATCGCCGTCAGCACCGCCTGGCGGTAGCGGGCGATGGCTTCGTCCCGCCTGGCCTCGGCGGCCTTGATGTTGGAGCGGATTTGCCCGCCATGAAAAACCGGCCACTGTATACTTGGCCCAAAGGACCACGTGAGGCTTCTTTCCTTGAAAAGGTCCGAGAATTTGGCGGCCTGGGGAGTCGCCTGGCCGGTGAGAAAAAAGCGGGGGTAAAGATCTGCTGTGGCCCCGCCGATATCGGCGACCGCGGCATGCAGATCGTCTTCGGCGCGTCTTAGGTCCGGCCTTCTAAGCAAGAGATCCGAGGGAAGCCCGACGGGCACGATGTCGGGCGGGTCTGGAATCGGGGCCGAAGCCAGAAGTTCGCTTAGCAGCGCGTCGGGTGGCCGGCCTGTCAGAACGGCGATACGGTAGGCGCTCCCGCGAATGGAGGCCCTAAGGGGCGGAATGCTTGCCCGCGAGCGTTCAAACTGCGCTCTCGCCCGCTCGACATCGAAGTTCGAAGCGGTCTGGGCATCGAACTTAACCTTGACCAGCTCAAGGGTCTTTCGCTCGAGTTCGGTGCTTTTAACTGCCGAGGCAAGCTGCTCCTGGGCGCCCCTTAGCTCGACGTAGTTTCTGGCGATTTCCGAAACGACGGCGATCATGACGTCGCGGTAGTTGTCTACGCTTCCCGCCGCGCGCGCGGAGGCGGCTTCCACCTCGCGGCGCCTTCCTCCGAAGATGTCGATTTCCCAGGTCGCGTCAAATCCCACCTGGTAGAGATTTTGATTGAAATTGAGAAGGTTTTTCTGGGGGAGTTCGGTGATGAGCCCCGCATTCTCGCTCAAATGCGAGCGGGAGTATAAACCGTTGGCGTCTGCTTGCGGGAAGAGTTTGCCAGCCGCAACACCTCGAAGCGCCCTGGCTTCCCGGACTTTTGCCTCCGCCTCCCTCAGGTTCTGATTTGCGGAAATTCCCTTCTCGATACAGGCCGCAAGCATCGGGTCACCAAGCTCTAGCCACCAGCGAACATCCCGGGGCTCGAGCGAAGAGGCACCGTTTGTCTTCTGCCAGTTTTTCTGGAGCGGCGCGGCCGGCCGGGAATAGTTGGGCCCGACGAGGCACCCGGTGCTGAAAATCGCGAGGATGAAAATCGCGAACACAAGAGCCGATGCCCGACGAAAACCCGCCGCAAAACCTTTCATCTCACAGTCCCGTCTTTGTAATCGCTTGCCACGGCTCTTAGCCCCGCCAGGGTAAACCGGCAGATATGCTGCGCCATCCGGTCGATTCCCGGCCCGTTCAGATCGAGTTCAGGGTGAACCAGGTCGACGACTTTCCTGTTCTGGAAAAGGAAAGCGAACTGTGCAACGATGCTCAACGTGGCGCGCACAACCGCTTCGTGCTCGACCGGCAAGCCCATGACATAGGAAGCCAGCGAACGAAAAAGCATTGCTGTGGGGCGGATCTGGAGTTGCACGAGTTCATCGAAGGCGGCGGTAGGGGCCGCCATCTCGCGCAGTATCACCCTGGCCCCCCAGCTGTCTTGGGAGTTGCCGAGCAGCGACCTCAGATAGCCGAGGAAAAAGGACTCGATTTTTTCCTCCGACAGATCGCTTTCTTCAGCAAAAGTCTTTAGCGCCCCAAAATTTACAAGCCTTCTGTGAGCCTCGCGCAAGACCTCCACATAGAGCTGCTCCTTGCCCCCGAAGTGGTAGTTTACCGCGGCCTGGTTTGCGTGGGCGAGGTCGCAGATTTCCCGCGAAGTCGCGCGGTCGAAGCCCTTTTGAGCGAAGACGGGCCCGGCGGCTTCTATGATGCGGTTTTTGGTGGTGTATTCGGCGGATGCGCCCGCGTCTTTATGTTCGATTTCGCTTTTCATAATGGGGCGAAGTGTAGCGGCGATAAATTAAAATGTCAAATTCAAATTTAGATTTAAAATTTTAGTTTGACTCGCCTCCGCACCGAATCTATACTGTCTTTCCACACGGAGGAAGCCCCTAAGATGAAAAAGACCATCGCCGTCATTGTCATTATCGTCATCGGCGTTATCGCCGCCTTGAGCCTTGAGATCGGGTCCCGCCGCGCGGGTTCGACCGATGAACTGCTTCTCTACGGCAACGTCGATCTGCGCCAGGTAAACCTTGCTTTCAACGGATCCGAGAGAATCCAATCGATCCTCGTGCAGGAAGGCGACCGGGTAAAAAAAGGGCAGGTGCTTGGAACCCTTGAGACCGAGCGTCTCAAGGCCTCGGTCGATCGGGCGCGGGCGCAGGCCGAAGCGCAGCGGCGGGTAGTTGAGCGGATGGATCACGGGTCGCGTCCCGAGGAGATAGACCAGGCCCGCGCCAATGTCAATTCTGCGCAGGCCGATCTTGCAAACGCGAGCCTTATTTTCGAGCGGGCCGGGAAGACGTCGAGGTCCGGGGCCACCAGCCGCCAGGACATGGACAGCGCCGGGGCGGCCTTCGAGATGGCCCGGGCCCGGCTGCAGGTAAACCGCAAAGCCCTGGAGCTTGCAGTAAAAGGCCCCCGGCGAGAGGACAAAGCCGAAGCGCGGGCCACCCTTCGAGCCGATGAAGCCAATCTGGCTCTTCTCCGGCAGGATCTTGCCTACGCCACCCTGATCAGTCCCACAGACGGTGTGGTCCAGAACCGGATATTGGAGCCCGGCGAGATGGCTTCTCCCCAGAGGCCGGTGCTCGACATCGCCATAACGAACCCCAAGTGGGTAAGGGTCTACGCCTCCGAACCCGATCTTGGCAAGATTCACCCGGGGATGAAGGCCCGGGTCTTAACCGACAGCTTCCCGGGGAAGGTCTACGACGGGTGGGTGGGGTTTATCTCCCCCATCGCTTCCTTTACCCCCAAGTCGGTTGAAACGACCGATCTCAGGACTTCACTGGTCTACGAAGTAAGAGTCTTTGTAACCGACCCGTCCGACGAGTTGCGTCTTGGAATGCCGGCGACGGTCATAATCCCTCTTTCAGGGAAGAAAAAGTGATCGAAGCGCGGAAAATGAACGGGATTTCTGAAGGCAATACAGCAAATAACGGCCGGGAGCCGGAGTCGAGTGTCCTTGAAGCCCGGGGGTTGACGAAGGAATTTATTCACGTCAACAAAGAAAGGATAAAAGCCCTCGATTCGGTATCCATTTCGGTCTCGCGCGGCGCGGTCACCGGGCTGATCGGCCCGGACGGCGCGGGAAAGACCACCCTGATACGGCTTGCGGCGGGTCTTTTCAGGCCGGATGCGGGGTCTATCGATGTTCTGGGAATCGATGTCGCCTCAGATCCCTATTCGGTGCAGTCCCGCGTAGGCTACATGCCTCAGAGGTTTGGCCTCTACGAGGATCTTAGCGTACAGGAAAACCTCGACCTCTATGCCGACCTTCACGGGCTCTCAAAAGAGGCAAAAGCGGAACGCTATCCCGTGCTGATGCGGATGACCGGCCTTTCCCGGTTTACCGGAAGGCTTGCCGGACGGCTCTCCGGTGGGATGAAACAGAAGCTGGGGCTTGCCTGCACACTGGTGAGCACACCGGAGCTTCTGCTCCTCGATGAGCCGACGGTGGGGGTCGATCCCCTTTCCCGCAAAGAATTGTGGGAAATCGTCTACCACCTGGTAAGGGATCGGGGCTTGACGGTGCTCTTGAGCACCTCCTATCTCGAAGAGGCCGAGCGCTGCACCATGGCTATCCTGCTTTTCAAGGGCCGGGTGCTTGAAAGCGGCGTCCCCTCAAAAATCAGCTCGATTGCGGCGGGAAAAGTCTTTCGGGTGGAAACGCCTGCAACGTTAAAGCCTCGTCAGCTCCAGTTCCGGCTCGTGTGTGAGAAAGAAGTTGTGGACGCGAGCCTCGAGGGCGAACGGGTGCGCCTGGTCACCTCCAGTGAGCGGGCGGCAAGCGAGCCTTTTGCCCGGGGGCTTACGCTGACCCCCGTGGAACCTCGATTCGAGGATGGCTTCATAACGCTTGTCCGTCATGCCGCGGTCCAGGTCTCCGATACGCGGTGCACGCTCGAGGGGCCGGGAAGCGGAGTAAAAGAGGTCCCTCCGGATGAAGTGGTCGTTCAGGTGCAAAATCTCTATAAGCGGTTCGGAGACTTCACGGCGGTAAAGGACGCAACCTTTGAGGTCCGAAGAGGTGAAATATTCGGTTTGCTCGGGCCAAACGGGGCCGGAAAGAGCACGACTTTCCGGATGCTTTGCGGCCTGCTCCCGCCAAGTGAGGGCACCCTCGGGGTGGCCGGAGTCGACCTTCGCCGCGGTCGGGCGTCGGCGAGGCAGCTGATAGGCTATGTGGCGCAGAAGTTTTCTTTGTACGGGCAATTGACTGTTGCGGAAAACCTGGAATTTTTTGCCAGCGCCTACGGCCTGCGGGGAGAGCGAAAGCGGGAGAGGACAGGTTGGGCTGTCGATCAATTCGATTTGGAAGCGATTGTCGATCAGGCGAGCGGCGAGCTTCCGGCGGGCTACAAGCAGCGGTTGGCAATGGCCTGCGCTCTTATGCACGAACCCGAAATCCTTTTCCTGGACGAGCCTACTTCGGGCGTCGACCCTCTTGCAAGACGCGAGTTCTGGCAGCGGATAAGCGCTCTGGCCGACCATGGGGTGACGGTGATCGTTACGACCCATTTCATGGAGGAAGCCGAATACTGTGACCGGATGGTGATAATGGTGGACGGGGAAATCCTCGCTTCGGGAACGCCTGCGGGAATTCGCGAACACGCCCGTGTCCCGGAACGAAAAGAGCCGACCATAGAGGATGCCTTTATCTCGATAGTCGAAGATTTTCGCGAGCGGGCGGGCGAGAGAAGCTGAAATGAAAAGCCTGTTTCCAAGACTCTGGCATGATTTGCGAAATATGAGCGCTCGCCGCATCAGTGCCCTTTTGCGCAAAGAAATGCTGCAGGTCGTTCGCGACCCGAGCAGCATCTCGATTGCCCTGGTTTTGCCCATTTTTTTGATTCTGCTTTTCGGCTACGGCTTGTCCCTCGACCCCAAAGATGTACCCCTGGCCCTGGTCGTCGAAAACCCCTCCCCGGTTTGCGCAGGTTTTGCCGCTTCGTTCAGGCTGTCCAATTACTTCAGGGTTACGACGGTCACCTCCATGCAAAAGGCGGTGGACCTCATGCGGGAAGGGCGTGTGGACGGGATCGTGCGGTTGTCGCAGGATTTCGACAGGCAGCTCTCTTTGGGAACCGCCCCGGTGCAGGTAATCGTGCCGGGGGTTGACGCCAACCGGGCCCGAATAATTCAAGGCTACGTGCAGGGCGCCATCGGGCAGTGGCTGGCGCAAAGAAATGGCGGTCTAACCGGTCCCTCGGCGGGACCCGTAGTGGTTCAGAGCCGAATGTGGTTCAATTCGGCTGTCGACAGCCGCTACTTCCTGGTTCCAGGGCTCGTGGTGCTCATAATGACCCTTACCGGAGCACTGCTGACGGCCATGGTCATGGCCCGCGAATGGGAGCGCGGGACGCTGGAGGCCCTTTTTGTAACTCCGGTTCGAGCGGGGGAGATACTCATCGGCAAGACTTTGCCCTATTTCCTTTTGGGCATGGCCGGCCTTTTGCTGACCGCTTCGACGGGACGATTCCTGTTCCAGGTGCCTTTGAGGGGGTCCCTTCTTGTTTTGACCGCGGTCTCGGCTCTCTACCTTTTTGTGGCTTTGGGGTTCGGGCTGCTGATTTCATCGATAACCCGCAGCCAGTTCGTCGCAGGCCAGGTCGCACTGATCGCAGCTTTTCTGCCCGCCGTTTTCCTTTCGGGTTTCATCTTCGACCTGGCAAGCGTTCCGAAGGCCGTTCGGCTGGTCAGCCGCCTGCTTCCGGCCAGGTATTACGTCTCACTTCTGCAGACCATATTTCTGGCCGGAGACATCTGGTCCATCATCATTTCCGATTGCGCCGTCATGCTCGTAATGTTCCTGGTCCTTTTCGGTCTGACGCTGCGCAAAACCAAAAAGAGGCTGATGTAGGACATGGATTCCCTTCGCAGAATTGCGGCGCTGGTGTGGAAAGAGCTCCTGGCCATTTTGAAAGACCCCAGGAGCCGCTTTGTGGTGCTCGTTCCGCCTCTGCTCCAGGGCCTGATCTTCGGGTATGCGGCGACCTACGACCTGAACCGGGTCAGCTATGCCGTCTACGACCAGGACAAAAGCAGTGCGTCCCGGCAGTTTTTGGCCATGATCGACGGGTCGGGGACTTTCCGGCGGGTTGCGACCCTGCGGGATCAAAGGGATGTACCATCGATTATAGACAACAGGGAGGCCCTCCTGGTCATTCAGATAGGGGCAGATTTCGAGCGGCGGTTGCTTACGGGAGAGACGGCGGACGTGCAGGTCATAGCCGACGGCCGCAACTCGAACACGGCCGGGACGGCCCTAAACTACATCGGGACCATAACGGATGCCTTCAATTCCCGGTGGAGGAGCGGTAACGGCCTTTCTCCACCCCCGGTGCAGCCCTTTTCGAGGGCGTGGTACAACCCCAACCTGGAGACCCGCTGGTTCATGATACCCGGTCTTATCGGCATGCTCACCCTGGTGCAGATGATAATCATAACGGCGATGTCCGTTGCGCGCGAGAGGGAACAGGGGACCTTCGACCAGTTGCTGGTCACCCCTTTTCGACCGATCGAAATCATGATCGGCAAGTCGGTCCCAAGTGTTCTGATAGGGCTCGTCCAGGTGACAATGGTGCTCGCCCTGGCCATTTTCTGGTTCAGGATTCCCTTCCAGGGGGCGCTCATAAACCTTTACCTGGGGGTGTTTTTCTTTCTTGTCTCAGCGGTGGGAATCGGCCTGATGGTCTCATCGATCGCCGCAACCATGCAGCAGGCACTTCTTGGAAGTTTTCTCACCATCATGCCCTTTGCGATGCTCTCGGGCCTTAACACTCCGATCGCCAACATGCCCGAGTGGATACAATACCTGACTCTGATCAATCCTTTGCGCTACGTAATTGAAATCGTACACAAGGTGTTTCTTGAAGGCGCGGGTCTACGCGGTATTTTCCCGGAACTGTGGCCGGTCGCCCTGATCGCTGCCTTTACACTCTCGTTTGCCGTGTGGACGTTTCATCGACGGCTGATGTGAGCCGGCTTTCAACAGGTTCGTTTGGAGTGCAGTCATGGACCCAAGACAACATAGCGGCGGCATGAGCCGCATCCTGGTTATCGACGACGATAAGAAATCCAGCGAATTGCTAACCGGTTGTTTCAGAGCCGAAGGCTTTGAGACCACTTCTGTTTGCGACTTCGGGCGTGAGTTGAAAAGCAGGGTGTCCGGAGCGGACCAATACGACCTGATAGTGCTCTCCCTGATGCTCTCTGGAACAAGTGACTTCGAGGTCCTTAAATCTTTGCGTTCCAGGTTCGATACCCCGGTCGTCATGTTGACGACTCGTGACAGAAAAACGGACGGTATTATCGGGCTGGAGATGGGCGCCGATGCCTTTATGCTGAAACCTTTCAACCCCCGCGAGCTTGTTGCGTACGTCCGGGCCATTCTTCGCCGGACCAGGGGGCCGCACCGCCGGGGGCATGGGCCTGGAAAAATATGCGTCGGCGACGTGGAACTCGATACCGCGTCCGGTGTGGTCCGCCATAGCGGCAAGCGGCTCCATTTGACCCCCGTTGAATTAGGGTTTCTCGCGCTGCTGCTCGGGTCGGCCGGTCAGGTGATAACGCCCGAACAATTGGCCGAGGCTGTCCTTGGCCGCACCCTTTCGCCCTTCGACCGCAGCGTGAGTGTGCACATGGGAAACCTCCGCAAAAAATTGGGACATAGACTGGGCGAAATTGAACGGATCATAACTGTGCGTGGCCGGGGATACATTTATGTGAACCCGCATGAGCGCGATTCGACATCACGCCGGACTGTGTCCGGCTGGTCCGGACTTGCCGGGAGCTGCCAATAGTGCGCTTGCGAGGGTAAAAAGCGCCACCGAGCCAAGGATTGTCGCAGCTCCCGCGAATGGGAGTCCCAGGGCTTTACGCTCCATTATTATCATCGACATCGTGTGGACCCACAGGACGCTGCCAAGGACGAGGTAAATCCGGATTATCTGCGCAACCCATGGTTTTTTGCAGAAAAGAAGCGGTGTGAGGCCAATATTTACTGCCACAAGGAAAAGGTCTTGCCCGCGCAGGAAATGAGCCGCCAGGATGAGCAGGCTCAAGACGGCGGAAATCTTGCCAATGGATTTTTTCATGTCATGGCCTTTCGACAAATAGCGATTTTCGCTCAAGGCGAGTCCTATAGCTTTTGTTGACGACCATCGTATTAAATCCGCGGCGATAAATCCTTGACACAGGTCAAGTCCGCACAAAAAGCGCGCTGCTCCGCAGGCAAGAGTCCCCCTCAAAACGTACCTGCGTAGCAACTGTGATCTATCCCCGCCCGGGGAAAAAAACGAAAAGACGTTCGTCGCCATGGTCGAAGGTGTCAGGGCAGGGCCTTCAATGAGTAGGGTTTTCGACCAAGAATTCGTCTGCCGTTTGCACTCTGTTGCAGAGCACGTTTAGAGCCGCAAGAAAGGCCGCCTTCACCTGGGGGGCCGGAACGGTCCGGTCGGCAAAAGACGAATCCCTTGTGGCTGTGGCGTCGTGGATGAGCCTGCAGTCAAATCCAAGGTCCACGGCGGCTCGCGTGGTGGCCGCGACGCACATGTGGGTCATCATCCCGGCGATCGCGAGGCAGGAAACGTCCAGGCGCCGGAGGTGCTCGAGCAGGGGCGTCTCCCGGAATGAGTTGGGAAAGTTCTTGGTGATGACGCATTCCCCGTCTTCGGGCCTGACCAGTGAATGGATTTCTTGTCCCTCCGTGCCTGGCAGGAAGAAGGTCGCCCCCGGCCGTACCGATTCGTGGGCGATGTGCACGACGGGAAACCCGTTCCGACGGAAGAACCCAAGCAGGGCGGCCGCTTTGGCCGCCGCTTCCAGGGGGCCGAAAAGTTCCATCCTGCCGCCTGGAAAGTAGTCGTTCTGGATGTCGATCAACAAAAGCGCCGTTTTAGAGTTCATAGAGCCTCCAGGAAAAGGAGTCTTGCGTGATAGGAAATCCGGTAAGGCCGGGCGTACGCTTCCTGTGTTCTTTCGCCCGCCACAAGAGTGACAATACCAGAAAGTGAGGGAAAAATCAGTGTCTTGGGGGGGAATCGGACAAAAAAGCGACAGGAAAAAGACCTTGTCCTTCCTCCGGGGGGCAAATGTTGTTGAGTTAAGCGACTCAATTGGAATCGGTGCTGCTCTTTTAGAGCGACGATCGTGATCCCGGAGGGATCAAAGCCATTAGCCGGTGGTTGAGGCCGTGAGGCCGATACCCCCGGAAGGAACGAAAAAGAAGGAGACGACCCCGTGAGGGGTCGCAGATCAGAACCATCAATCAAGATATCTCTGATCATAATGAATCCCCGTCTTTTCGATTCGACAAATTCCTCACGGAATGACTTGAATCGGTGATGCTCTTCCTTGTTGCAGATGTATTTACGCGCGAGTTTTAATCATGCCATTGGAAAAACGGCCGTCGAGCAACTGATTGAGTCTCTTGACATATATTTTTTTCAATATATTGTTTTATTGAGAAAAAGGGAGGGATGTGAACGGGAAAGAGATCTTGAAGATTTTACAGAAGGAAGGCTGGCATGTGGTGCGCATCGCTGGAAGCCACCATCGGCTGGTCAAAGGGACTCTCAAGACGACCGTTCCCGTCCATGGGACGCGCGACGTCCATCCCAAGACAGTCAGAAGCGTTGAAAATGACACGGGAGTGAAGCTTCAGTGAAAATCGCATATCAGGCGGTAATCGAAGAGGATAAGCACGGCTTTTTCGTACAGTTCCCAGACTTAGCCGAAGCGCATACGGACGGCCAAACCATGGTGGAAGCCCTTTTCAATGCCGAGGAGGTGCTCAATATCACCCTTGAGGGCCGCATGGAGGAAGGAATGGAGATCCCGGAGGCTCGGAAGCACGAGGGGGGAATCTTGATTTACCCCGCGGCCCAAATACAGGCGGCCCTTTTGATCCGAAGGGCCAGGGCGGGCCGGAAGACTTTGGCCGAGTTCGCCAGGGCGCTTGAAACGTCCTGGCCGTCGGCCCAGCAGCTCGAAAACCCCAAGCGTTCTCCCAGTCTCAAAAGGCTCGAGCGGGCGGCCGCAGTGTTGGGGTTGCGCCTCGTCTTAAGTGTTGAACCAGACCCCGAAGCCAGGCCTGTCAGGGGAAAAGTTAAAAAATCCGAATAAGTACTGCCTTTGTTACCGAAGATATGAACTCGCCCGGCTTGAAGCACCACCAGCTCGAAGGTGACCTTGCCGGGTTCCAAAACCCCGATCCATCCAGGTATGCGGGCGTTGGTGGATTTAGGATTCATACTGAAGGGGTTGGTCGGTTGGCGCGTTTACCATGAAAACGCATCGTCACGGATTGATTTTTCAATGTAAGGACCATTCGACAAATCAGCGCTCGCCACGCTCATGGCAGTCTTCCACAATCTTTACCCCGGGACCGGCCTTTGACAAATCTATTGACCGATGTCGATGTGTCCTGGAAATTCCCCGAAAAGCTCGCTTCTTTCCAATTCCCCTTGAGGATTGAAAAAGCGCATGTGGCCGTCTTCGTCGCAGAGCCAAAATTCCTTGGCGCCCTTCTCAAAATAGAGAAGCCTTTTTTCTTCCAACTCGGCGGCGCTGTTTGACGGAGACTCTATTTCCACGACGACTTCCGGGGATTCGGGAAGTTCTACCTTCTTAATCCCGTGCTTTTTGAGGAATGCTGGACTTACCCAGGCAACGTCGGCTACCTTCGTGCCTTTAGAGGTTTTGACGGGGCATTCGGGAGAAACCCTGCCTTCCTTGGTCAATTTTCGGAGCCATGCCTCTATCTCCCCTTGATACACCCCATGCGCGTATGAGGCCGGAGCCATCATAATTTTTCCCCATTCGTTCGTTTCGATCTTGTAGGGTAGGTCCCTCAAACTTGGATCTTCGACCACTTCACGCCATTCCATCCGAGTCTCCTTTCCAAGCACCTGGCGACGGAAAGCTCCCGGTCTTCGCCGCGATCCGTGCGCACCTGTCGCCGGTCTTTTCGACACGGGACCGCGTTTTGCGCCCGGCTGTTTTTAGGGGACCAGGGGACCCCGTTCCACATTCCATTTCCACCTACACTATACGATCTCTTTTTGGGGTCGGCCAGTTTTTTTGCGCCGGCGGCCATGCTCCCCGCTCTTTACCGCCCAAGTTTACATAACATGACATCCAAGACCCAGGTGCTTGACCTGGACCAGGTTTAGGGCCGTCTCAGGAGATACGGGGGAATTTCGACGCTCCGCCAGATCGCTGGTAATCCCGGGAGCCGATCTTTTAAAAGCGAGCGGAAGCTTTGATTTCCGCTACCCTCGGCGTTTGTCCAGTTATCGAGGTCTCGCCCCACCCCCAGATTAGGGCAATCTCATCGAAAGTGTCTGAAACAGCCGTTATCAATCTCAATACTATTCAGAAATTCCTGGAATCGGCCAGAGTTGACAACGAAGATAGTATTTTCTTTTGCGTTTATCAGATTGGAGGAGTCCTTGTCTTGCAAATTCAGTTGATCAACTGATTTCGTAGATAAACTCTTGCGAAACCTCAAAAAAGGAACGACTGTAAACTGGGTCTCGTCGACCATCCCAGTTTCTATAGAAATGGTATCTGGATCAAAGCGGCACAAATGGAGCTTGCAGTAGTAACTATAATGTTTATGTATATTCTAATGAAATTGTGTTGGGTATTGAGATGATAATCCTCGTCAGCCAGAGCTTCTGTTGCTTCGATTAGTTCGGATGCAACACGCTCTAGCATTGGTCTACTTTTGTGATCCTGCCCAGGGACGACGCAGAATTGTGATTCAGGGGTTGTTGGGTCTGCAGTTATATCTGTCCAATCGAAGAATTTAGCTTCTTGGCTATCCAAGCGAGACACCCACGCACGAGCACGCCTTCTCTGTGCCTGCTTCTCAGAGGGTAATAAAAAGAATCCAACTGCTATTTTGTACCCTTTTGCATTCAACGACCATTACGGATGTTCCATGTTGGTCGACAAGAACGAGATCAATAAAGCCGCCGCTCTGCATATCAGCACTCTTCCAGGAATGTTCTTTATAACGAACTGTCCATCCGTGTGATGATGTTGTGCTATTTACCAGATGCTCTACGCCGATTTGCAGAGGAAAACCTGAAGTATTTACAAGGCCCTTTAACTTATCATGAATCATGGGCGTCGAGGTTCCTTTCGTATTCCGCGCGCTTAAGGAAGGCGAAAATGCCGTCCGGCGCGGCAGGCTCCACTGCCTGATGCGCCCGGATGACCATCTCTCGCGACGGGATTTACAGGACTATCTACCGAGAAACCACGTCTCGGGGTGCTGATAGCCGGGAAAGGACTCCGCAAACTCCGGCCTGCCGAAGAAGTTCGCCTGGCTGCCCACGCTGCCGATCCCCATCGAGATCCACCGTAAACAGAAACCGGTTGTCGCTGCCTACCCGTTCGTATCCCACACCGAATCCCCAGCATCCCTGCACATACCTGATCCCGTATCCCTGCGTAAACCACAGGTTGGCTTGAAAGGAATAATCGTGGTAGGTGTTCAGATAAATATGGTCATAGATTTTATACAAAGTTATGAGGGAAATTTCATTGACGTCGAGGTCCGGAATCTGCTCGTAGTCGACCGTTACCAAATTCCCCTGGCTGGTTTTGTAGGTGGCGAAAAGGTCCTGCGCCTGCAACTGCTGGCCGGACCTGAAGCTGCCAATCCAGGTCGTAGGAAAGAGTCCAGGCCTTCTGGGGCATGATGTCCAGCCTGACTCCCATGGGGGAAAAGCCCTCGGGCATAGGCGTGGTGGTATCGAAGAGCGGGTCGATTTGAGAAGGCGGCTGTATGTTGAAAAACTGGAAAACGCGCAGCCGGGCTATCTCCGTGTATGTCACCGCGAGGTCCCCGGAGTCGCTCGGAGCCAGCTGCTTTCCTGTAAGGAAGGTCGTAAAGCCGTAGCGGACACCGTTTCTTGACTGATCGAGGTCGAGCGGGTCAAGCTGTGGGACTTGGCTGCTCAGGTTCTGGGTTGCATATTCGTAGGAAATTTCGGGTTCGATGGAGTGCTGAAGGGCGGTAAAGCCCAAAAAGTTGACAGGGTAAACCCTGTTCAGGCGCGAACTCATTTCGACGTCGACATCGGGCGTCACCCGTTCCGCGGTGTTATCGCCGGAATTGGGCTGTGCCCACTGGATCGAGTAGGCGTCGGTTCTCAACCCCACGGAAGGTTCGATGTCCATGTAGTTGGCCCAGTGCAGCGGCGAGAAGAGCTGCGGGTAAATGTCCAGCCGCTGTTCGTCGTCGCCCTGCTGGCTCCAGTAGTTTACCGCCGAACTGTCAACCGAGTAATAGAATGGCGTGCCGTCGATCAATGTTGGGATCACGGTATAATAGAAGGATGGCAGTTTCTGTGTCGTTACGTTGTTAGTCGTGGGATTGAGGTTTTCCCAGTACCGCAGATCCATGCTCGCAAGGTCCGATTCACCTCTCTTTTCGAGATAGAGATCGGATTCGCGCACCAGGGAGGTTTGATCGTACAAAAAGCCCCGGTTGAAATAGTCGAGGAAGTCGCGGTTTGCGCTGTTTAAAGAACTCGACCCGCTTGAGAATTCCTGGAGAAAATTGCGGTCGCTCACATAGTCGACGTCTATTTTGGCTTCTATTCCCCAAGGCAGCTGGATATCCTGCTTGCCTCGCACCCAGTACCTGTCCTGAGTCTGAAAGGGATATCCCTGTTCGGCCAAAAAAGACTGGCTCACCTGGTCGTCGAGGTAGTCGAACATCCAGATGCCCTTGCCCAATTGATCGTTATTTACGCGGTACTCGACGCCTTCCATGGTCCCGCGATTTTCCAGGTACTGGGCGTAAAAGGTGGCGTCCATGTCTGGTCGAATTGCCCAGTAGTAGGGGATTTCGAAATGAAAACCGTTCAGGGTGGAGTTTCCGACGAAGGGAAGTAAAAAACCCGACTGACGGTCGGTTTCAACCGGCATTCCCACACTCGGCCAATAGGCTATCGGGTGGCTGCCCGCCCAAAAAGAGGCGTCCGTTGTCCAGGCGGTGCCTCCCACGTTGACCTCCATTTTCTTGAATTGGACTTTCCACGCGGGGTCCGCCGGATTGCAGCTTGTAATAAAGCCCTGTCCGAGTTCAAACTGGGTTGGGCCGGTTTTGGCTATCGAAGAACCCTGAACGAAGAAATTGTTTTGCGCGAAATACATGATCCCGGAGTCCATCTTTCCGGTCTCCGTGTCGAGGTTCCAGACTATATGCTCGCCCTTGAGCCAGTTTCTGCCGTAGCGGATCGTGACGTTGCCACGCAGATCCGCCTGGCGCGACTGGTTGTTTATGTAGGCGTTGTCAGCCTCTATCGTCCTTTCCGGCGCGCTCAGCCTCACGTGTCCCCGGGCTTCATAGGTTTGCTTGGCTTCGTTATATACCAGTTGGTCCGCATGGATTGTCCACGGAACCCTCGTTTTAGTCAGGGCTGCCGTTCCTGCAAGCGGCGAGGCAGGGGGGGCGGCCGCCGGGGCATTTGCACAGCTCAGGACCCCGAGGGCGAGAGCGCAAAAAAAAATGGACGCGCACAACTTGATGTGCTTTCCAAAGACTTTCCTCACAGGGCGGGCTCCCCGAAGAGCTGTTTAATCTCACCGGCAAAATAAAGTGAGCCGGTGATACATATGAGATCGTCCGGGCCGGCGAGATGTCTTGCCTCCTGAATGGCGGATGCCGGATCATTGATAACGTAGCATTTCTGTATGTAAGGCCTGGCCATCTTGCGTATTTCATCGGGACTTGCGGCCCGGGCGTATTCGGGTTTGGTGAAAATAGCCGTTTCGGCCAGGGGCAGAAGGCGCCTCAGGATCCCCGGGATATCCTTGTCTGCCATTACGCCGATGACAAGATGGAGATTTTTGTACGAGTAGACTTCCCGCAGGGCCTCTCGAAGGGACTCCGCGCCCTGGGGATTGTGTGCCCCGTCGAGCAGGATGGTCGGGTTTGTCCCCAGGACCTCGAGGCGCGCCGGCCACCGGACCTCCTGCATTGCTTCCCGGATAAGGTGCGGCTGAAGCTCCAGGAGGTGCTTTCCTTCGAGCACCTCGAGGGCGGCCAGCGCCAGCGCACCGTTGCCCATCTGGTGATGCCCCATCAGGTTGAGCCTCAATGAGGGCAAATTGAGCCCGATACCCTTGTACTGAAAGGAGCCCTTGGCATTTCGCCTCACCCGAAAATCGGACTTGAAGCGGTAGAGGGGCGCGGACTTATTCATGCAAACAGTCTTCATGATTCCCTGCGCCACGGGCTGCAATGCGCCGGTTACCAGGGGCACGCCGGACTTTATAATTCCCGCCTTTTCCCTGGCAATCGAAGACAGGGTGGCGCCCAGGTACTCCTGGTGGTCGAACCCCACATTGGTAATGATGCAGACTTCCGGGGTTATTACGTTTGTCGCGTCGAGTCGGCCTCCCATGCCGGTTTCCACGATTACAAAGTCTACCTGCTCCTCGGCGAAGTAAAGGAAGGCCATCGCGGTCACCATTTCGAAAAATGTCGGAGGCTGGCTCTCATCCAAGGTCGCCCTGATTTTTTCGAAAACCCGCAATATTCTATCGGTGGAAACTTCCTCGTCATTTATGCGGAATCGTTCCGTAAAGCGTACGAGGTGCGGCGAAGTATACAGGCCCGCCCTTATCCCGTGCTTTAAGAGGATGCGGGAAAGAATGGCCGCCGTTGAGCCCTTGCCGTTCGTGCCGGCGATATGGATGAAGTGGAGTTTTCGGTGCGGGTTGTCGACACGCTCGAGAAGATTTTCAGTGCAGTTCAAGCCGAACTTTATTCCAAACTTCTGAAGCCCATAAAGGTAGTCGAGAGATTGCTGAAGGTCCGACACTCGCCTCTTTCCTCCACTTTTGCGGCCCGCCGGGGGGCAAGAACCGCGCCCTTCGACTCTGAAAGGATGGCAAAAAAAATCCAAAAACAATGCACTTTTGTTATCTAATATCACAATTTACGATCTTTCAAAACGATTGATTCCCTTGACGAGTAATTCTTGCTGTCCATCCCGCCGGTTGGCTGCCCTACATGAAGGCGA
>CAWEZA010000057.1:0-49260 GCA_963813125.1 uncultured delta proteobacterium
CACTTCGAAATAAAGGTGTCTTTTTTCTTCCAACTCGGCAACGATGTTCGATAGAGACTCTATTTCAACGACGACTTCCGGGGATTCGGGGAGTTTGAGGTTGCGTATTCCGTGTTTCTTGAGAAATGCTCTGCTTCTCCATGCGACATCGGCAACCCTGACACCTCTGGAGGTTTGAACGGCGCATTCGGTTGAGGCCCTCCCTTCTTTCGCCAGGTTCTTAGCAATCCTGCTATCTCCGTTTGATATATTCCATGCAGGTCTGAGCCCGGAGCCATCATAATCTTTCCCCATTCGTTTGTTTCGATTTTGAAGGGTAGGTCTTTAAGGCTCGGGTCCCTGACAACTTCTTCCCATTCCATCGGTGTCTCCTTCCCGAAACGTTGGTGACAAAAGCATCGAGGTCCTCGCCACGCCCCCGGTGATCCTGTCACCAATCAATCCTGCGGCAACGAATCCACCGGTTCGTGTTCAAGATCAACTAAATTAAAAGAGCGGGGAAGGCCTACGCAACCTCGATGTCGATGTGCGCGGGAAATTCCCCGAACATCTCGCTTCTTTTCAGTTCCCCTTCAGGATTGAAAAAGCGCATGTTACCGGCATCGTCGCAAAGCCAAAATTCCTTAGCGCCCACTTCGAAATAAAGGTGTCTTTTTTCTTCCAACTCGGCGGCGGTGTTCGATGGAGACTCTATTTCAACGACGACTTCAGGGGATTCGGGGAGTTTAAGGTTGCGGATTCCGTGTTTCTTGAGAAATGCTCTGCTTCTCCATGCGACATCGGCAACCCTGACGCCTTTGGAGGTTTGAACGGGGCATTCGGTGACGACCTTCCCTGTTTCCCGGCTAAGCGTAGAAGCCATTCAAATATACTTCCTTGATATAAGGCATGCGTATCTGAGGACGGGGCCATCATAATCTTTCCCCATTCGTTTGTTTCGATCTTGAAGGGTAGGTCTTTAAGGCTCGGGTCCTTGACAACTTCTTCCCATTCCATCGGTGTCTCCTTCCCGAAACGCCGGGGACAAAAACATCGAGGTCCCCACCACGCCCCCATCGATCCTGTCACCAATCAATCCTGCGGCAAGGATTCCAAATGATCCCCGGCAGTGTCATTGTTGAGACCCAAGATATGCACGACCAACCGCAAAATCATTGTCCGCCTCCAGGAAACGGAGCGCCGCAGGGGATGCGGCACAGTCCCGCACCATTGGTATTATAAATCTTCTTCGCCCGGGGCGGTAGCTTCTCCGACTTTTCGCAGGCGTCGCTTCAAGTATGCCTGGCTGGCTCTCCGCTCCCAGGTTTACATAACGTCACATGTCGGACCCTGGCGCTACCTCCGGACCCGGTTTCGAGCGGTCTCGGGCGATACGGGACAATTCGACGACACAAAAAAGCCTTGATAATCCGGCAACACGATCTCCCGAATGCTCGCTGAAGCTTCACTTTTCTCTACAGGTGTCTTCTGAGAATTCTCAACCACCTTCAAAGTGTTATCTCCACGTATCCTCAATGCCCACTTCGAATCTTATGCGGTGGACCACTTCGTCGCTGAGCTTTTTTTCTGTGGTTGCGCCACCTCCAATGTTTACTAAAGCGACCATGAACCCAGCCTTGTCATGTTGATTTTTTGCAACAGTAACGGCTATATCGAATTGTATCCCAGGGATTTTCGACTGATCCCCTAAATTATGTCTTAACATAAATACTCCGAATTGCTGTTTTTCTGGATCTTCAAGCTGACCGTTTGCGGCGCGTATCCCTTCCGCAATCTCTATCAAAGTATCCCTTATAAAATCCTTAAGCTGGACTTGCTCCATGATTTCCCCCCTAAAACGTCGTTCTTTGGCCCTTATCAGGGCCAGTTCTGCATTATGATCGCGTCGCTTATGCTGTCCATTTCCACTTGCTGCTGCAAAGAATTGGCGAAGTGCTCAACCACGTTGGCCTCGTCTTTCAATTCCTGCCGCGCCTCTTTCAGCATCCCTTGCCAATGCCTCAGGACGATTCGTCCGGATGCGGCATCGCAGACTGTGTCCGCAAATTCCTTCAGCTTCGGTCTCGGCCTGAGAACCTCATCAAACTCCTTCATTCTTAAAACGGCCTGGGCCTTGTCATCGTATGGAGCATTACACCATTTCACGTACGCCTGAAGTTCGGCTTCGTTCAGTTCGGGCAGGAAGGATTGTTCCAGCACCTCGGTTTTTACGAGCAAGGCCTTACATTCCTCAACTTTTTTATTGTAGATCTCGCAATTGCTATTAAACTGCGCGACCATCCGGTCGAGCGTCGCGTATGCCCTGTTGTATGCGGCCTTCTCAGGGTGCAGTGAGGCGCAACCGTACAAGAACACCGCAATGCAGATAGCAAATAGCATCTTTGCGCAAGGAGAAAACCTCATGGTATCACCTTTCAGGGAAGAAATCATGCAAGGAGGAAACCAGACGTTATGAGACGTTAGCAATGATACATTGGGTACCCCCCAACATTCGCGCTACCATGGATCATTTGTAAATAAGTGTCTAAAAAACGCCTTGCTGGTCCAATTACTTCCCGTTTGGACAGTTACGAACAAACCAAAAATTTTCTGATAGCGTTTTCAGTTTAGCCGTTATTGACTTTTTGATTTCGGTCTCTATATTTTCCGGGGTGCTATAACCCATGTCTTCAACTGTTAGGAGAGATGGTTCATCATTTTTCATGTCATTATCTGCGCCAATAGATAATTTAATATCGAAAAGTACAGGAAATTCATTCCTTTTCACACGAATTCTACAATAGATTACTCCAGGATTATCACCGTAAAGTTTTTGCCTTCTGAATCTCTCCTCCAATCGATATTCATTCATAGCATCGTAGATAGATTTGTGATCTCCTTTACATTGTTTTAATATTTCACCAAGTCGTTCACTTGCACCTTGGTCGGCATCGTGAAAAGGAATATTACCAATTAACGTTTTATTAACTTCTGACCTAAACCAATCTCTCATTTCTCTTTTCGGTATCCAATATGCTCCATTGAAATTGTGATTTATATCGTGCAAATTAAGTACATTCGTATCATTACTCCCTAAATTGAAATCATATAATTCAATTCTAATTGCACCCCAATATTTAATTTCTCTAAACTTATTATATGGTTTCTGGCAAAATAATGTATGTTGTAGCTTGGTCGCAGCATGACATAAAGTGACGTGGAGATATGATCTTGGATTACCAATCAAACTCAGAACGAGTATTACGGCAATTGCCAGCGCGATTTGAATTTTTCTCATTCCTCCCCCTTGAGTCCCCCCATGGAATATTACTGCCTGCGTGACTTTTACATACTACAGCGTGCAATACTGCCGGTCTTCCAATCAAAGGGCCTAGTAACAGGACACTTTACAACAGAGTGTCTCATGTTGCCAGTTGATTTCACTAGCTTTTTTGCTCGCTGGCAACTATGCCGCGAAAGCGCTCCCAGTGTAGTCGAGTCCTGCAATATACCTTTTCCCCGGCCGACGGGACTCATACTGCTGCGCCGCCTCGGTGAGTTCTGAATCGGCATCGGCATGAAACACCAGCTTCATGAAATGGCATTCCGTGCCTTGCGAAGAGCCTCTTCGGCAGGTATCTCGCTCACCTGGCCCTGCTGCATCTCGTCCAGGCGCCGCTCAGCCTCTTCAACCCAAAGCGCTTCGGAGCCCTCAATGCCCATTCATTTTCTCCACGGCCCGGTCGATGTTTTTCGTGCGCTCTTCCCCAAGCCGATGGGTCGCTCTGGCCTTGTCGAGAGGACCTTTCCCATATTCCTCGATAGCCTTGGCGGCCTGCGGGGTAGTCGTAGACCCGGTCCCGGTCTTAGCCGCCTCTTGAGACCCCTTGCCTTTCGAACAGGCCACAACGCCGCCGCCGGCGACTACCACAATCACCCCGAGGAGCAGCCAGTTGCGCCAATTCATAATCTCTAACCCTTTTCAATTTTCAACTTTCAATTTTCAATTTCCAACGAGACAGCTCTGCCCTACCTACCGCCACTTGATCAGCGGCTGGGTCGCCGCCTGCGCTATCTGGATCAGCCAGTAAGGGAAAAAGCCCGCGATTATGATCGCCCCTATGGAAAAGGCCGCCAGCAGCTTCTTTGGAAACGATACGGCAAGAGGCGGCAGAGGTTCGGAAGGCTCGAGCAGGTATGCGGCCTTGATGACCAGCAGGTAATAGTAAAGGGATATAACGACGTTTATCATGGCGATGATTACAAGCGCCACATAGCCCTGTTTAATGGCCGCCGCGAAAATCAGAAATTTTCCGGTAAACCCGATGGTGGGGGGTATCCCCGCGAGGCTGAAAAGCGCCACCATGAGGGCGAGGGCCATTATCGGCGACCTCCTGTGAAGCCCGGCAAGCTCGGCTATCCGCAGGTTGCGCCCGTCGGGGGCAAGCTCCACCACAACCATGAAAGCGGTAAATTCCATCGCCAGGAGCGCAAGCGCATAAAAAATAGCGGCCGAATACCCCTCGGGCCCCAGGACCAGCATGGCGATGAGCACATAGCCTGAATGGGCTGTCGTCGAGAATGCGAGCATCCTCTTTAGGTCTTTTTGCGCAATGGCGGCAAGGTTTCCCAAAGTCATGGAGACAACCGAAAGGATCAGCAGCACGCGAACGAGGTATACGCTGCCGTGGCCCGCTGAGGCCAGCACTCTCAGAAAAATGGCTATTCCCGCGACCTTCGATGCCGTGGCGATGTAGGCCGCGACCTGGTTCGAAGCTCCCTGGTAGGTGTCAGGCGCCCAGAAATGGAAGGGGAACACCGCCAGCTTGAAGAAAAAGCCCCCCAGTGTGAAAAGCAACCCGAGGATCACCTGGGGCCTTGCGATCATGCCGGGAAGCACCTTCGCCATATCCTGAAGGTAGGCGGTCCCGCACGTGGCATAGAGCAGCGCCATGCCGAAAATCATCACCGCCGAGGCGAAACTTCCAATCAGAAAATACTTTATCCCCGCCTCCAGCCCCATGGCCCGCCTCTTCCTCAGCGCAACGAGGACGTAGAGCGAATAGCTGGAAAGCTCTAAGGACAAGTAAATCGAAAGAAGATGGTCGGCGCTTACCAGGAGCATCAGCGCGAGCGTGCAGGAAAAAAGGAGGAAATAAAATTCGTTGTGGCGCCGCTCGTCGATGTCGGAAATACTGCCGCAAATACACACGATCAAAAATAGCCCGAGCGAGACGAGCGTCTTAAAGACCTGGGAGAAAAGGTCCACGCTGTAGACCCTTATAAAAAGCCAGCCCTCCGCCCTCACCGAAACGAGGCAAACGAGTATGCCCGCGCAGGCAAGGAAAACGGCCGTAAGATATTCCCTCCGGTGCCCCCCGTCCGAAACGTGGTTTTGCGGCGCCGCAAAGGAAAGGAGCAAAAACAACAGGCTTGCGGCAAAGTAGAATATTTCGGGGCCGGCAGTTATCCAGTTCATCTTGGCAACCCATTCATAAATGGAACCGAAGCGGTCCGGATTACGTTGAAAAGAAGGGAAGGACAAAGCCCCAGGATCAGCAGGACGGCGGCCAGTATTACCCGGGGAGTCCCAAGCCACGGGGAGACATCCGAGAGGCCCGCATAGCGCACGTTTTCAGGTCCGTAAAACGTTTTCTGCACGACGCGCAGCATGAAAAGAGCGGTCACTACGAGCGTCACCACCCCGATTACACCAAACAGGGGGTAGACCTTGAAAGCCGCAAGAAACACCAGCAGCTCGCCCCAGAAATTCGCAAGCCCCGGCAGGCCGATCCCGGCCAGGGCCGCGACGATAAAAAACGCCGAAGCAACCGGCATGATGCGGCTCAAGCCTCCAAGCTCGGGAATCATCTTCGTGTGAGTCCGGTCGTAAATGTAGCCGACCGACGAGAAGAGCAAAGCCGTCATGATGCCGTGAGCAAACATCTGGAACACCGCGCCGTTTAAGCCCGCCACGGTAACCGTCGAAAGGCCCAACCCCACGACCCCCATGTGCGATACGCTCGAATAACCGATCACGTACTTGAGATCCGTTTGCCTCAACCCCACCAGCGCCCCGTAGATAATTCCGATTACGGCAAGCACCGCCATTAACTTCGCCCAATAAATCCACCCCAGGGGGCAGAGCATTATGGCAACGCGAAGCACCCCGAAGGCGCCGATCTTCATGAGCACCCCGGCATGCACCATGCTCACCCCGTGCGGGGCGGCCACGTGTCCGTCGGGAGACCAGGTGTGCATGGGCCAGACGCCCGCAAGAATGCCAAATCCCAAAAAGAGCAGCAGGAAAGCGAACTTCTGCGCCGACGGGTCGAACAGCCCCGGGTGCATCAGAGAAACGAAGGAAAAGGTGTTAAGACCCGCTTTTGCCCACAGGTAGATGATGGCAGGCAGAATCAGGGCGCTTCCCGCAAGAAGATAAAGGGTCAGCTTCATCGCCCCGTACTCCTTCCGGGTCGTCCCCCAGACGGCTATCAGCAGGTACATCGGGAAAAGGGATACATCGTACCAGACAAATATGAAAAATAGGTCCATGCTGACGAAAAGACCGAACACGCCGGTAACCATCAAAAAATAGAGAGCGAAGTACTCTTTTACCCTCGTCTTCAGCTCCCACATGGTCAGAATGCCGGTAAAAAACACGATGCCCGTGAGAAGTATATTGGGCAGGCTGAATCCGTCCACCCCGTTGAAGTAACTGATGCCAAAAGTTGGAATCCACGAGACGTTCTCAACGAACTGAAAACCGCCTTGGCTCCGGTTGAAAGCAAAGAAAACATACACGCTCAAAAGGAGGCAAATCCCGGAAAAGACAGCGCTCACCTGTTTTATCAGCAACTGTTTTTCTTCCGGGATGAGCAGGATCGTCAGCATGCCGACAACACAGCTCAGCAGAATGGCGGAAAGAAAAGGAAATGAAGCGGGCTCCATCTGCATGGGAAAATCGCCTTCTTTGATCCAGGGGTTGCAAATGCTCTTTTAATAGTAAAGGTAAAGAGCGAACAGGGCCAAAACTCCAAATATCGCAAGCAGCCTGTATTGAATCATCCCGGTCTGCAGAAAGGCGACCACCCTGCCGCTTTCCACCGTTGCCCCGCAAATCCCGTCGATGCTCCCGTCGATGACTTTCCTGTCGTTTAGATAGCAGAGCCGGGATATGCCCTTGTCGACGACCACGCTTACCAGCCACCCGTAAAAACGATCGATGTACCACCTTTCGGCAAACAGTTTGTGTAGAACCGGAATCCTCTCCACAAAACCCGTCTGCTTTGCGCCCCTTCTGCCGAACTCGACCCAAGCGAGCGCCACCCCCGCCACGGCCAGGGCCAGCGGCACCATGTGGGCCCAGGATGAGCCTTCCGTCACTCCGGTTTCCGCGGCTGCCCCCAGGAAATGCTCGAGCGGAGTTTTAAAAAAACCCAAAACGATCGTGATCGTCGCGAGGATAACCAGCGGGAAGGCCATCGCCCGCTGCCCGGACTCATGCCCTTCTTCACCGCTTTCCTCCGATTCCAATTCACGAGGAAAGAGCAGGATAAAAATCACGCGAAACGAATAATAGGCGGTCAAAAATACCCCGATAAGCCCCGCCGCCAGCCACACGGGGTCTGGCAGCCGTCCAAGAGAGCCCATTATGGCCTCTTTGCTGAAAAAACCGGATAGCGGCGGCAACCCCGAAAGCGCCGCGGCCCCCAGGACTATCGAAACCGTCGGGATAAGCATCCGCTTTGCGCCAAGACGGCTCAGCTCATAGATGTCGTTTGTCCCGTAGCGGTGGATAAACACCCCGGAGCAAAGGAAGAGCAAGGCCTTAAAACCCGCATGCGTGGTGAGATGGAACACGCCGGCGAAATACCCCCCGCCCCCCAGAGCCATTATCATGAACCCGAGCTGGCTGATCGTGGAATAGGCCCAGACCTTCTTTATGTCACGGCTCACGATGGCCATGGTCGAGGCGAGAAGCATGCTGATCGTCCCGATGGCCAGAAAGACCGACATCGCGGCCGGGGACATGCTGAAAAAAGGGAAAAGCCGCGCGAAAAGGTAGACGCCCGCTGCGACCATCGTCGCCGAATGGAGCAAAGCGCTCACCGGGGTGGGGCCTTCCATGGCATCCGGAAGCCAGGTAAGCAGTGGAAACTGCGCGCTTTTGCCCGCTATTCCCCCGAAGATAAGAAGTGCCGAGATGGTAATGACGGAGGGCGAGACCCCCGAAAACGTCGCGCGCTCGCCCAGATGCACTATACCCAGGTCGCCCGTGTGTATAAAAAGAAGCAAAAGTCCGATAAAAAAGGCGGCATCCCCCGCCCTGGTCATTACAAAGGCCTTTTTGCCCGCCTGTGTGGCGCTGAACCTCTCATACCAGAAGCCGATGAGAAGATAAGACGAAAGACCTACCAGTTCCCAGAAAAAATAGAGCTGGAGCAGGCTCGCCGAAAGAGACAAACTCATCATGGCCCAGGTAAAAAGCGACATGAAGGCATAGTAGCGCGAAAACCCCGGATCGCCGGCCATGTAGCCGAGCGAGTAGACCTGCACGAGAAAACAGACCGTCGAGACGACCACGATCATCAAAAGATTTAGCCGGTCGATCAAAAAGCCGAAGGGAACGTCAAAACCGCTCGAGGCGATAAGCCTCGTCGAAAACTCGACAGGCGCCGCCAAATTGAAATTTAGCGCCAGCAACAAAATGGAGCATGCAAGCGAGATCGTAACCGCCCCGATCGAAAGGCCGGCCGAAAGCCCCGGCCGCCTCCGCGTTGCGACAAGTATTACCAGAAACGTGGCAAACGGCAGCATCGTGGCCGCGATCAGGGCCGCAAGCTCCACGCCGTGAGCAGGTGAGCCAACCATATTGCCTTACCTCAAAAGGTTGAAGTTGGCCGGGTCAAACGACCCGGTGCGCCTGAAGGCATATACGATGATCGCAAGCCCCACCGAAACCTCGGTTGCGGCCACGGCCAGTATGAAGAGCACGAAAGTCTGGCCGTCGAGATTGTCTAAGTGCAGCGCCGCCCCGACAAAGACGATGGACGCCGCGTTCAGCATGATCTCGATTCCAAGGACGATCATGATCAGGTTGCGCCTGGTTACGGCGCAAAACACTCCCAGCGCGAAAAGAATACCCGCGACCACCAAAACGTGAGTAAAGGGTATCGTCATATTTCATCCTCGATGGATTGCGGCCCCTCGGGGGAAGTCGCCTTCCTTTCCGCCCCGAGGTTGAGGGCGCCTATCAGCGCAACCAGGAGCAGCATCGAAACGACCTCTATCGAAAACCAGTGATGCTCGAAAAGATAGATGGCGAATTGCCTGGGCGAGGCGGTGAGCATCTTCAAAGGAGCGTTCATGCCGGGCGTTTGAGCCGCCATCGCCCCGGCGACAAAAACGTAGACCAGGCAGAACAGGACCGCCGGGACCCACTGAGCAACCGGAAGCGCGCTTTCCCGCGCAGATTCCGCCCGGAGCATCATCACCACGAACAAAAACAGCACCATTATCGCGCCCGCGTAGATGATGACCTCAAGTGCGGCCAGAAGCGGCGCCCCGAAAAGGTAGAAAAGCATCGCGGTCCCGAAAAAAGAAATTATCAGGCAAACCACGGCGTGCACCAGGTTTTTCCTCGTGATCGCAATTGCCGTGGCCCCAATCACCGCTGCCGATATCAGGTAGAAAAGAATTGCATAAAGCGTCATTTTAAGTTAGCTCCCGTGGGGGTGCTGGGGGCACGGCTCCCGATGCTGTTGCTTTAAGAAAAATCACGCAGGATCGGGGAACCTGTTCTCCATACTTTTTACTCTTCCTTCGTGCTCTTCGTGCTCTTCGTGGTTGACTACTGACCCGCAGGTCTGAACGGACCGCAGGACTAAGATTCAACCACGAAGAGCACGAAGAGCACGAAGGAAAAAATGGGACTCCTTGGTGAACGCTTCCCCTAAAGCAACAGCATTGGGGGCACAGCTCCCCGCGCTTTTGTCTTGTTTTTTCGACGCCAATCCCCACGTCACGGCATATTGCTCTTTATATCCACCGGCTTTTTCTCGCCGATGTGTTCGCCTTTACCGCCGTAGTTCGTGGTTACGCCCGCATACCTGTAGAAATTGTAGTCCTTGTCCTTGCCCTGGTGGTCTACGAGCAGGTCCTCTTTTTCGTAGACGAACGCGAGAATGTCTGTTTTCGCGAATTCATAGTCGGTCGTAAGCTGGATCGCCGAAGTCGGGCAGGCCTCCTCGCAAAACCCGCACAGGATGCAGCGGGCGAAGTTTATCCGAAACCATGGCGCGTAGCGGCGTCCATCCGCTCTTTCCGCGCCCTCCATCGAAATGCAGTTTACCGGGCAGACCGCCGAACAGAGAAAACACGAAACGCAGCGCTCTTCGCCGTCGGGGTCGCGCGTAAGGATTATCCTCCCGCGCGCTCTTACCGGCAGGGGCCGTTTATATTCGGGATACTGCTCGGTTATCGGTTTTCTAAATAGATGGATAAAAACCGTCCAAAAACCCGAAAGCAACGCTGTTACAGCTTCCCACGCCGATTCCATTTTGTAGTCTTTCCTCCCGGATTCCCCAAAATCGGTGTATCCAACTTCCCGGCTCAGAAGATCAGCCCGACCGCCCCGGTCACCAGTATATTTATGAGGGCAACGGGGATCAACACCTTCCACCCCAGGGCCATAAGCTGATCGTATCTTAGCCGAGGCAGTGTCCCGCGCACCCAGATCATGAACAGGGCGACCAAAAGGATCTTTATCAGCAGCCAGACGACCGGCGGCAGGAAAGGCCCGCGCCATCCGCCCAGGAAAAGCACCGCGAGGATTCCCCCGAAGACCATCATGTGAACGTACTCACCGAGGAAAAACAGGCCGAACCGCATGCCGCTGTACTCGGTGTGATACCCGGCCACCAATTCGTTTTCGGCCTCCGGCAGGTCGAAGGGAATTCGCTTGCTTTCGGCCATCGCGCTCACGACGAATATAAGGAAGGCCACTGGCTGAAACAGGATAAAGGGGTAGTGTTGCTGAGACCGCACTATGTCGACTATGCTGAACGAATGGGCCAGCATGACTATGGGGACAAGCGAGAGCCCGAGAGAAAGCTCGTAGCTTATCATCTGCGCCGCGCCCCTGATTCCGCCGAGAAGCCCGTACTTGTTGTTCGACGCCCAGCCTCCCAGCGCCACCCCGTAGACGCTAAGAGACGACATGGCGAAAACGAAAAGAAGGCCGATGTTTAGATCGGTAATGACAAGAGGAACCTTTTGCCCCCAAAGGGTTATATCCTGGCCGAAAGGGACCACCGAGAACATGAGGATCGCCGTCGAGGCGACAATGGCCGGAGCGATCAGGAAAAAGGCCCTGTCCGCCCCATCGGGCACCGTGTCCTCCTTGGTCAGCATCTTGACGATGTCGGCCAGCGGCTGCAAAAGTCCGAAAGGACCCGCGCGATTGGGGCCGTAGCGGATCTGGAGCCTTGCCAGAAATTTTCGTTCCACCCACACCAGGTAGGCGGCCAAAAAGAGCACGACCACCAACACGACCGTGAGCTTTACCAGGAGGATGAAAAACCCCGCTATCCACAGGAGCATGTTTGCCACCCCGCAGGTGGGGTGTCAGCCGTCGGGCGCCGGAGAAAACCTTCCCCTCCACCCGATATTCGACACCGGATAGCCGCCATTTGACCGTTACCGGTCAATGTCGGGCAAGATAACGTCCATGGACCCGATGATCGAGATAAGGTCCGCAATGCTCTCGCCTGTCGCCATGAGGGGCAATGTCTGGATATTGGCAAATCCCGGGCCTCGCACGCGCATGCGGTACGCGGAACCAAGACCGTCGCTCACGACATAGTAGCCGTGCTCGCCCCGCGGGACTTCAGTCACCCCGTAGGCCTCCCCCCGGGGGATTTTCATTCCCCTCGTAACGTTTATAAAGTGATGGATCAGGGTTTCGATGTCCTTTAACATCTCGTCCCGCCGAGGTATCGCGTAGCGGTAATCCTCGGTCACATACCGGCCGGAAGGCATGTTGCGGGCGACCTGCTCGATAATCCTGACACTCTGCCGCATTTCCTCCACCCTCACCAGGTACCGGGCGTAGCAGTCGCCCTCCGTAGCCGTGGGGACCTCGAAATCGTAGTTTTCATAGCCCGAGTAGGGCATTTTTTTCCTGAGGTCCCAGGCCAGACCGCATGCACGAAGGTTTGGCCCGCTAACTCCCCAGTCCATTGCGTCTTCGAGGCTTATACGCCCTATGCCCTTGGTTCTCGCCAGAAAGATAGGGTTTTTCCTGAGCAGCTTTTCATACTCCCCGAGGCGCCGGGGAAATATCGCCGTAAGATCGTCTACGGCCTTTTTCCAGCCATCGGGAAGGTCGGCGGCAAGCCCGCCGATCCTCAGGAATTCGGCGTGCAGCCGGCCTCCGGTGATAAGCTCGATGATGTCTAAAATCATCTCCCGTTCGGCGAAGGTATAAAAATTGGGAGTCATAGCCCCCAGGTCGTGCGCGAAGGTCGCCATAAAGACCAAATGGTTACTTAGCCTGTACAGCTCCGCGAGCAAGACCCGCACGGCCTGCGCCCGCTCCGGGACCCGGATGTCGGCAAGTGTCTCGACCGCGCTCACGTATGAAAACTCGAGCGAGCTTCCGGCAAGGTAATCGTTTCTGTCCGTGTAGGGAATGTATTGATGCCAGCTCTGGCGCTCGCCGATTTTTTCCGTCGCCCTGTGATGATAGCCGATCTCAAGGTCGAGCGACTTGATCGTTTCCCCGTCGAGGGCCGCAATGCAGCGCAAAAGCCCATGAGTGCTCACGTGGTGCGGCCCGATATTCAAGTAGAACTCGCGGTCCCCCGCGGCCTCCCTGCCGGCCAGGGCCGCGACCTCCCCGGCGTCCAGGGGCTGGCGCTTTCGAGCGTCCTCGAACGTGTAGGGAGCCATCTCCGTTGCCCGTCCCGGATAGTCTTTCCTTAACGGGTGCCCCTCCCACCATTCGGGCATGAGGATTCGGCGAAGACCGGGATGCCCCCCGAACCGGATGCCGAACATGTCGAAGGCTTCCCGCTCATACCAGTTGGCCGAAGGCCAGATGTCGGTGACTGAGGCCGCGGATGGCGATGCGCCCTCCGCCACGATGCCCGACTTGATCCTTACGCGGCGGGCTGTCTCGAAGGAGAGCAGTTGATAGACTACCGTAAAATCGGGATAGCCCCCGCGCTCCCTGCGGGAAAAAGACTCCACGGCCCCGACCTCGCTTGTGCCTTCCGCCCTGCCCTTGTTCCAGACCCTGTCTCTTCTTGCCGATTCGTCGATCGCGGTAAGATCGTCTAACCGTTTATATTTCGTTTGGGATTCGTTTTTTAGAAAACTCAGCACATCTTTTACGCTCCCTCGATCGACCTCGAAGGTGAGCATGTCCGAGCTGTGCGGCTCAAGGCGCGCCTTTTCCCCGAACCTTTCCCGAAGCTCGGCGGCAAGCGCCGTGTCGGCTTCGCAGATTTCCATGCGGCGCGCGGGAGGCGTCCACATAATATCGGACCTGCTGCCCCATTCGAGCCCTCCCGGGAGAAGTGAAGTTCCCCTGATCGGGACCCCCTCATAACCAGGCCCGCGCGGGTCGCTCGATTTTGTCACCCCGACCTCGAGCACAGGTCTCTCGGTCCCCTGGCTCCCGCCTCCGAGGTGGAATACCCTCCGGCTCGGCTTTTCGGTGGACGCGATCTTTTCCTGCAGGATCACCAACCCTTCCAGAAGCGCCTCCGGACGCGGCGGACACCCCGGAACGTACACATCGACGGGAATTATCTGGTCGACCCCCTGCACTACGCTGTAGACGTCGTACATCCCGCCCGAATTCGAGCAGGAACCCATGGAGATCACCCACTTCGGCTCAGGCATTTGTTCGTAGAGACGCAAAACCACGGGGGCAATTTTTTTAAAAACCGTCCCGGACACTATGAGAAGGTCGGCCTGCCTGGGGGATGGACGAAGCACCTCGGCGCCAAACCGCGCCAGGTCGTAGCGGGATGTGAAAGCGGCAGCTTCCTCGACAAAGCAGCAGGAGAGCCCGAAAAACATTGGCCACAGGCTGTATTTTCGCGACCAGTTTATCACCCTGTCCGCTATGCTCAGGAATCGGCTTGCTTGTACTCCTCTCTCCAATCCAGTCCTCCCTGTTTCCAGATATAGAAAAGCCCCGCAAGCAATAATACGATGAAAAACGACATCTGCACATACCCTGTGAGGCCCATCTCCCTATAAACCACCGCCCAGGTGAGGATGAAGGCGCCTTCCACATCGAAGATCAAAAAGAAAATGGCGACCAGGTAGAAAGGAACAGGGTAGCGGAAACGGGCGGACCCCGTCGGAATGATTCCGCATTCATAGGGCCGGGATTTTTCGGGGCTCATTTTCTTTTCCCCGAGCCAGGCCGCCAGGAATAGTTGTGAAGCTATGAATAGCATCACGACAACCGTGAAGACAACAAGGCTGAAGACCCCTGCGTGGAATGGCGACAGCGCCCCCGCAGCTACGGGCTGCATAAAACCTCCTATGGTCGATAAAGGTAACGACCCGCATTCTAATAACTGTAGATGCCCCGGTAAATGGCCCGGCTTAAATTTAGCCCCGATAAATATCCGTATAGCAGGATTTTACCGCCGCGCATCTATAATATATTCGAAATGAGGAATTAGACGGAATCACAGAGGCAGAGGATATTCACCCCGGCTGATTTAGCTCATCGGGCAGGCTCGCCGGGACCTTGTCGACCTTTCCCGGGTTTTCCACAACCACCCGTGTCCCATACCCGCCTATCACCCTGGACGGTTCCGACTTGAGCAGCCGCAAGACTTTATCCTTCTGCGAGAGGTCATAGACCAGCGCGACTTTCTTGCCGGATTCCCACAACTTCGAAAACTCCCGCCTGTCAAGAAACCTTCCCGCCCGATTCGTGTTCAAGGCAGGGTCGCACAAACCGGGGTCCTTCAGAATATAAACCCCCAGGCCGCTATAATAAATCATGCCGCTTACCCACTGGTATTCATGCGGCTCCAGGATAACAACCGCCTGGACAGATCCGGCCTTTTCCAAAATTCCGGCAATGGGGGCACTGGTCTGAAAGGGCTCCATCAATTTAAAGCCCCAGTTGGCCATGACGAAGACCGGCGCCATGATTCCGATCATTAGGCCGCAAGCAAGTCGCGGGCGCGAACGCAGCAATGCGGCCGAAGCTCCCAGGACAAATACGGAGGCCCCCGCCAAAACCACCACGGTCGGAATGCGGATTCGCTGCAAAACCTCGATCTGGGCCGAGACGCCCGACCAGCCGGAATAGGGCCACCAGGTCTCGAGAAACTCGAACACCGCCTGCTTCGAAGGGCCAAGGACCTCCCATCCCGCGACCGCGC
This sequence comes from uncultured delta proteobacterium, assembly GCA_963813125.1. Classification (GTDB taxonomy): domain Bacteria; phylum Desulfobacterota; class Syntrophobacteria; order Syntrophobacterales; family Syntrophobacteraceae; genus SbD1. The sequence goes on from CAWEZA010000057.1 coordinate 15,402, forward strand.
CGAGCAGGAGCACAACGCCTATGGTGCCCAAGGCGATGGTCATGAAGCGTCGCAAAGTCCGGTTTTCATCCTTGAACCCGTCATCCCACAGCTTTCCTATAAGGATCGCAAACGCGGGGATCGCCGGAAGGGAGTAATATTCCAGCCGGTCGTGCGAAGCGGTGAACAGCCCTAAAATAAACAAAAACCATATACAAATGAGCAGGTCGTTCGCCTCTCCCCACTTACTCTGCCTTATGCGGCGCAAAGCCCCGGACACCGCCTGCGGCAGCAGGCCCATCCATGGAAAAGTCCACAGGACAGTGAAGCAAAGAAACAGGGGAGCCGAGAGAAACTCATCTCTGGGCCACCGGGCTCCCATAAATCGTTGAATATTTTCTCTAACGAAATAACACCAGATAAAATTGGGGTTGGCCCGTGTCGCCAGTATATGCCAGGGAGCGACTATGACCGCGGTAAGCAGAATGCCCGCGCCTGCCCGCCGGCATAGAAAGCTTCTCCATCTGCCGGTCGCAATCGCATGCAAGCCTATGATCGCAATCGGCAATCCGAAGCCGTACAATGACTTGGTCAGACCCGCCAGCCGAAACAGGCGAACATGACCAGCAGCCACGGCCCCGTCGTTTTGTCCTTCTCTATAATCGCCCTGATGTAGGCCAAAATAGCCAGAGCGGTCCATAAACAGAGCAAAACATCCGCACTGACCGCGACCACACGGCAGTAAAGATAGGGGCCGATACATCCGCTGAACACCAGCGCGCTCAACCACCCGGCCCGGTTTCCGTAAAGCGAGGCCCCGATCAACCCCACGACAAGGATCGTCAGACAGGCGGCCAACAGGGCCAAATACGCGCAGCGGCCTCAGTTTGCCCAAGGACACTCAGACTGACGGCGTTCAACCAGTAGACCAGGGGAGGCTTGTCGAAATGCGAACGCCGTCCAGCCGGGGGATGATCCAGTCTCCGGACTGGAGCATTTCCCCCGCAATTTGCGCGTACATCGCGTCATTGTCCATGAGAGCCAAACTCCTTACCCCGATCAGGTAAAAAGGAAGGCTTACAAGAAATACCCACAAAAGGGGATTGCGCAGTATCGACAGGGAGCGATTTGCCAGTATGGACTCAGTCTTTGGAATGCATCCCGCCGCATTCACCTGATATTTAAACACAGTTTGATCCTGTTTGACCTTTACGAATTAGACTCCGGACTATGCCCGTTCACACCTGCGGCCAATTGTTGTTGGATGATAAGAGAGGCAATTTACACAATCGGGACTTTGAGGTCAATTCGGATTCCACCGGTCATTTCCCCCGGGTCGCCAATCCGCCCCGATCGTCGATAATTTCAGTAAGGACCCCGCTCAACTCCCTTGGGTGTATGAAAGCGAACTCGCCATCCCGGAACGGCCGGGCAAGCTCGCCCCGTTTATCGGTTATGAAAGAATAACCCTTCCCCCGCAGTTCTTTTATGGAATCGCGCGTATTGTCCACATTGAAGCTTATGAGCATAACCCCCTCACCACTTTTTTCGATGAACCTGGCGACATCGCCCTCGGGGGTAGTGGATTCCATCAATTCGAACCCGACTTCGCCGATATAATAACGCGCGACCCTTATCTTCTCCAATTCATCCTCATAAGCGTCATCGGGTTGAGTTTTTCCAAGAAGCGGCTCCCACTTCCTGCGCGCCTCACCGAGGTCCTTTACGGCAATGCAGATATGATCCACCTTTTTTATGTTCATAATCTTCTCCCTATCATAGTGGTTTGATACCAGTTGCATTCAAGTAAAGCGCGGGGCGGCTGCGACGTAGTATTCGTCATTCCCGCACTCACCGGAGATGTTTGATCCGGGGTACTTGGCCGGAATCCATCCCCCCAATCAGGATCCCCTGGAGAGGGCGTGGCACACCCGCCTGCGGCGCAGCCGCCGCCCCGGTCCGATATTATCACATAGCAAACGCCTGAATCACGCAACTCTCACCGCACCGGCGCGTAACTTGCTCAATCAGCCGGGATAGCCTTCTCAAATTCATCCAGCGACCCTTTGCGCTGGTCATCGTCGGAGGTCTTTTCTCGCGGCTGTTGATCAGTATTTTCCTTATGCCGGCACTTTATGCCCTGGTGGCGCGTTCCGGGGATCGGCTGGAAGTGTAGTGGTATGGAGTGGTATGGCTCCATCGCAAATTGACCTGTCGATCGTCCAGGCATCCCATAGCCGTCATGGCGGCACAGTCAATGCCGGAACTGTTCGCCCACCCCGGGTCCGCTATTGACATAAACAGCTTGTGGAGCTATGGTGGCACCAATCTGCATGGTTTCAACGCACGCAAAGAATGTGTGATTTAAAGAGCCCGCAGGGGAGTGTTGTCTCGGCAGTGCACGTTTCTGCCGGCCAAAAGACTTACTGATTCGACATAATCGGCCACGAACGCCTAAAACCCGTACGGATACGGGAAGGATGTTCGTGGCTTTTTTTTGTCGAAAAAAGGGGCTTGGGAGTGAATTCATTTAAGGAGAGGGACAGAGGACAGAGGTGGGAGGCGGGTGTCACACTTTGGCTTTTGGCTTTAGCGTTGATGTTTGTGGTGAATGCGAGAGTTTGCGCCCGGGCGCAGGATACGGGAGGCAATACGCAAACCGGCCAAACCGCCCCGGCGACTGCGAGCCAGTCACAAACCGCCACGACGCAATTGCCGGAAATAGTGGTAAAAGAACGCAGTGACAACGAACTGGGCATCGCCGATACATCTACACAGGGAACAATCGGACACCTCGAACTCGAAGAGCGGCCCATCCTGCGGCCTGGCGAAGTTCTCGAAGCCATGCCGGGGGTAATCGTCACACAGCACAGCGGGGACGGCAAGGCGAACCAGTATTTTCTTAGAGGGTTCAATCTGGACCACGGTACGGACTTGGCCGGTTTTTTCAACGGAATTCCAATGAACCTGCCTTCGAATGCGCATGGCGAGGGTTACCTGGACCTCAACTTCGTTATTCCCGAACTGATCCAGAAGATAGACTACGGCAAAGGGCCATACTTTGCCGATGTCGGCGACTACGGAGGCGCGGGCTGGGAAAATATCCAATATGTCCGAAGTCTTCCTCAAGATTTCATGAAGGTCGAATTTGGCGGCGGGTATTATGAGCGCGCCCTGATGGCCGCTTCCACCAAGGTCTTCGGGGGAGACGATCTTTTGGGAGCCCTGGAACTGGTGCACACCGACGGTCCCTGGGACGTGCCCGAAGATTACGTAAAATACAACGGTTACGCCGCCTACAACCATGGAGACGCTGGCCAGGGCTTTAGCGCCTCGGCGCTCGGGTATCACGGGACGTGGAATGCGACCAACCAGATCCCGGAGCTGGCCGTCTCCGAAGGGCTCGTCGACCGTTTTGGGAACCTGAGCCCGACCGATGGCGGCTTAACAGACCGCTATCTTGTGTCGGGCGAATATCACCAGGCCAACGAGCACTCGGCGACCAGTCTCATGGGCTATGCCTATTATTACCATATGGACCTCTGGAACAACTTCAATCTCTACTTTCCAGAGTTGCCCGACAACCTTTCGGCAATTTACGGGGACCAGTTCGAGCAGATTGACACCCGGTGGGTGCAGGGGTTCAGGGGAAAGCGGACCTGGTTCAGCCGGCTTTGGGGCCTGCCGATGGAGACCACCTTCGGGTTCGACGTTCGAAACGACGTGATAAACGACACCCTGAATCGAACCTATAACCGCGCCGTCTTTTTAGAGGTGCGCGACGACGATGTTATAGAAACGGACGTGGCGCCCTATGTTGAAAACAAGGTGCAATGGCTGCCCTGGTTTCGCACCGTTGAGGGCTTTCGCGAAGATCTCGTGAATATGAACAACCATAACATTTATACCTATGGAACCAACGGCCCGGACCCCGCAGACAGCGGAAACCTGTTCAAGAATATTCCCGAGCCCAAGCTCTCCTTGATTTTCGGGCCGTGGGCAAAGACCGAGTTCTACCTGAACGGCGGCATCAGCTACCACACCGACGACGTGCGGGGCGCCACTACTGATCTGGACCCGTTAACCGGCACGAAGATCGATGTTTTCGGCAACCCGGTTGGTCCGTGTTTGTCGATAGCCAGAGCCGACGGCGCGGAGGTTGGAGTTCGCACCCTCATAGTGCCGCACCTGCAGAGCACGTTGACGTTCTGGGCGCTCAGACTTCAATCCGACGAAGTCTTCGACGGGGATACAGGCACAGACGAACCCACCACCGACGCCGATCTTCGCAAGGGGGTGGAATGGGCGAACTATTATACGCCGACCAAATGGCTGACGATGGACGCCGATTTTGCCTACTCGACTGCCCATTTTTTAGGCAATTATGAGGCCCTCGAGGGCGGCCCGTACGTCCCCGAGGCGGCCAGGGGCGTTATTTCGTGCGATCTGCTGGTACACGATGTCCCCGGTTTCAAAGGTTGGAGCACAGGTTTAAGGTGGAGATACTTCGGCCCCCGCTATCTGACCACCGACGGCAGCGTGATCTCTCCCACTACAAGCCTGCTCTATTACAACATCAGCTACAGGTTCAACGAGCACTGGCTGATTGAAGGAGACATCTTCAATCTTCTCAACTCGAACGCCGACGACATAACCTACTTTGACAACTTTCAGCTGACGCCGACGAGTCCGGCTGAAAGCGGCCTGACTTTCCACGCGGCTGAACCTAGAACTTTTCGCATTGCAGTGACTTATTTCTTTTAGGGTTTATGCCGGAACCAGTCCGGAGCAATATCCCGGATCGCTTCCCCCATGCGGAGTGTGAGGCTCGATGAACATTACGGCAAAAGCGGCTGAATTGGACACTTTATTTTCGGACGATCCATTCGAACTGGACATGTCCGGGGTTGTGTCTTTAGGGGGGCCTCTAGTCCTCCCGCGCGAAGCGGAAATCCCGTCAAGTTCCAGGGGTGCGCAAGCCGGGGTGGATTTTTCGTTTCTGGATGGCGCGCTGGACGAGGATCAGCCGGGTTCTGTGGTCCAGCAGGACACCGCCGGCCTGGAGAAAAGGTTCTGGTCCAGCCTTGCGGTTGTGCTCCTGCTGCATGCGGGTCTTTTGTGCCTTTTCCACATTCACGCCGAAACCATCCGCCGAAAGCCCCAGGATCATTGAAGCGCAACTCGTTTTTCTTCCTGGAGGCTCCGGGCAGGCCGCGGGGCGGCCCGCGCAGGCGGGCACTAAAGCTGCTGAAGGCGCAAAAAGCGCCTCCCCCGCCCCTCCTGCCGTCCCAGCGAAAAAAGGAAGCACTCAACCCGCATCAGGTCGCCAAAGTCGACCGAATTTTACCGCCGGAAAGACAACTTGATCCCAAGGTAAAGAAGCGGCCCCCAAAAATTGCCAGGGTGTTTCACCATCACGAGGAGCGAAAAGAGGTCACGACCGCGCAACCCGTAGAGCGCTCACAAACCGAATCCGTCAGGACACAACCGCAAAGCTCGGTACAAAGCGCTGCCGCGGTCGCCCCCGTGACAGGCAAGGGTGGCGGAGGCGCGGCAGGCGGTGCGGGGGGCCATGCCGGGACCGGCAACATGAACGGCCCCGGTGGGTCAGGCCCCTCTGAAATCGCCTTCGGCTCTCCCAACGGCCCCCGTTTTCTCCACCAGGAGGCGCCGGCTTATCCCGCTCTGGCCAGAAGACTCGAAAAACAGGGGATAGTGCTTTTGCGCGTAACCATCGATCCGAGCGGGCGGCCGGTTAAAGTCGAAGTGCTGAGGAAAGCGGGCTTCGGCATGGATGAAGAAGCGGTAAAGGCCGTTGAGGAATCGACATTTGTTCCCGCAAGAAAAGGCGGCCGGCCGTTGACATGCAGGGCGCTGCTCCCGATCAAGTTCGTTCTGGAAACATCGTAGAAAGGAAAAGGGATGTATAAAAAAGCGGCCTCATTTGTTGCGGTCCTTCTCTGCCTGTCGGTCGTTTCCATCGCTTACGCCGGCTTCAAGGAAGGCACCGAGGCTTATACGAAAGGCGAATACGCCAGGGCGTACGGGGAATTTAAGCCCCTTGCCGAACAAGGCAACGCCGAAACGCAGTGGTATCTGGGAGTGATGCGCCACGACGGCCAGGGTGTTTCCAGGGACTATACCGAAGCGCTCAAATGGTTCAGGAAGGCTGCGGAGCAAGGATATGCCAAGGCCGAATACAACCTTGGGGTAATGTACCGCAAGGGCGAGGGAGTCCAGCGGGACTATGCGGAGGCCGTCAAATGGTACCGCCAGGCCGCCGAGCGGGGACTTGGAGCGGCGCAGTTGAACCTGGGGGTGATGTATGCGCAAGGTCAGGGCGTAAGGCAAGACCTCGTGCAGGCGTATGAGTGGTTCGATCTTGCGGCTTCGCTGGGCGATTCTGTCGGCATACGAAATAGAGACGCCGTGGCCGCTAAAATGACTCCCTCTCAAATCGCCAAAGCGCAACGGATGGCAAGCGAACTTAAAGCTGGAGGCATAAATCACTGATCTGCTGGTCATTTCGGCTCGTATGAATCACCCACAAAAAAACTTCAGCCATTACCTGCGGCGGCGATGAGTCAAAATATGTTGACATGTCCAGACGCATCCGCTAACTGGAATGGTTGTGGAATAAATCTGTTTGTGCTCAAGTGCGAAAGCTTGATAGGGAATCCCGTTAAAATCGGGAACGGTCCCGCCGCTGTGAACGGGGACGAAATCCGGAAAGACCACTTTTTCGCTTTTGCGTGATGGGAAGGTCCGGAGAGTAGGCCGATCCGTGAGTCAGAAGACCTGCCTGATGCCAAGTCGTGGACCCGTACGTGGAAATACAGGGTTGCGCCGGCCAGGAACCTGGTGAATCAGGGTGCAATCCTTAGGGCTATTTTGCTCTAAGGACTTTTTTTTGCCCAAAACCACCCTCCGTCGCCGAATGAAAGCGTATGATCGGAAGATGGGAAGGCGCGGCCGGTAGGATGAACGTAAGCCAAAAGACCTGAGCGATGGGAAAGCGTCAACTTTTTCATTCCCGAGGGGGAAGGAGATCGCGTGCCAGTCTGTAACCGTATTCAAACCAGAGTGATCTGCCTGGTTCTTATTTTTTTATCAACGTATGTGATCCTCGGCCCAACTCCAGCCAAGGCCGCCGATGACCAGACATACCCTGTCCGGGCCGATATAGCACAGGCAGGGGCCGGACAGGAGACTGCCGGTGCGACAACACCTGCCGCCGAGCCCCCGACAGGGACGGCTGCGGATACATCCACTCTTCACGAATGGGTTCCCCGGGTGCTCGGAGCGCAGGCCGACTATCTTTTGCAGGGGGCGCTTCCTTTCCACAACCCCTACCAGGGTCCGAACAGCTTCAGCGATGTGGGCGGGGACCGCGAAGACCTCACCCAGGTCTACGGAGTATACCTCGGGTCTCAATTGGCCCCCGGTCTTCAACTTTATATCGACAGCGAGATGTTCAAGGGTGACGGGTTGAGCAAAGGTCTGGGACTCTCCGGGTATGTAAACGGGGACGTTCTTAGAGCCGGGTCTAATGGCCTGCCCAACGATCCTTATATAGCCAGGTTTTACTTTAGATACTTCCAGGCGCTCTCGGCTGAAACCTCAAAAGTCGAGGCCGGGCCCGACCAGCTCCCGGGATATGAACCCGTAAGCAGGTGGGAGATGAAAATCGGTAAACTGGCGGCAGTAGACGATTTCGATCTCAACAGGTATGCCAACAACAACCGCACACAGTTCATGAATTACGATTTTCTCTACAATACCGCGTGGGACTACGCCGCCGACACGCGCGGCTACAGCTACGGGATTGTCGAGGCGCTCTATGAGCCGTCCTGGAGGACCGTATTGGGAGTTTACCTGGAGCCCAATACGCAAAACGGCGCGAATTTTAACTTCAATAACATGCAGGCCCTCGGATACAATTGGGAATTCGACTTTATGCCCAACAGCTCCGGAACGGTTATCCGTTGCCTAACCTTTTTCAACACCGGCAAGATGGGCGACTATGACGAGGCATTGGCAATTGGACAGGCCACGGGTACGGTGCCCAACATTCTCGGAGTGGAAAAGCTCGGCGGGTACAAGTATGGTTTTGGGCTCAATTTCGAGCAGCCTTTGGCCGATGACGGGCAGACCGGCCTTTTCGGTCGTCTTGGCTGGGACAACGGCAGCCATGAAACATGGTCCTACACCGAATGCGACCGGGATGTGAGCCTCGGCGCACAGGTGAGCGGCGTCCATTGGGGAAGAGAGTTGGACCGGGTGGGGGTCGCCTACGCGGTGGACGGCCTGTCGAAACCTCACCGGGATTACCTCGAGGCCGGCGGCATCGGCATGCTCCTTGGCGACGGACAACTCGATTATGGCTATGAGCAGGTCCTGGAAGTCTACTATATGGTGCAGGTCAATCGTTATGTGCAGGTCAGCCCCGACTTCCAGCTCGTCCAGAACCCGGGGTACAACTGCGACAGGGGCCCGGTCGAGGTGTTCGCCCTGCGCGTTCGAGTAAGCTACCCGCCATTGTGACGGCGCGCCCAGGCCCCCTGCCTGATATTTCACCGGCCGGCTCTTATCCGGGCGCTTGGCGGAGGGTGGTGGGATCGGGCTGATTAGAATACCTGGGAATTCAGCGCGGGGAGTCTTTCACCATTTCGTGCTCCCTGTGGACGATTCGATCGACACCATTTGATGCGATAACCCTCGCACGAACAGAGAAGTCGAAAATCTTTCCGCATAGCTGGTTTAGACAATAATTAACCGTGCTGCCGCAAAAGGTGAGTGTCATGGTACGCAAGATTTTGCTGTTAATCTCCGTCGTTACAGCGCTGATATATAGTATGCAGCCGTTTACCGCCCAAGGCCATGGCGGCCACGGAGTCGCTTCCAGCTTTTATTCCGTAAAGGGCCCATTCCAGCAAATAAGCGGCGAGTTCAGTTACGACTATAACCGCTATGGCGCGGTCGGGAAAAACTGGGAAAGGCATTCCACATCGAAAATGCGTTATGCCGGGGTGGACGCAGACGCGCTCAAAACCAAATCAGGAGAAGTTGGTAGTCCCTCGGTCAGGTTCAGAGTGTGGTTCCTCGGGCCAATGGTGTCGAAGCGCCCGAAATGCACGTTCAAGATCGGAGGCGGTGGAAAAATCGAGGGCACCCCAGTGGCGACAAGATATCATGTGGATGTGCTCGCTATGCAAAAGGCTGTTCACAATGATAAAAAACACGATTTTTTAAAGCTGCAATCAGATGGTCCATGGACTGTAAAATTTTATTGTGTTTCAAAATAGTTGGGGATTGCAGGAAGAGCGTGTATGTCAGCCATGCCGTAACCCGCCGGGCGGCGGCCGGGATCATCCATAAACTCGACAGCACCGGCGAGCTCAAGGGGGATGATCTTGTGAAGCTCTGCAACTCTATTGCCAGAGTCTGCGGCCAGGAAGTATGGGATCGGTTAGCGGAACTTCAGCCGGGGTTTTTCCTGTCCATTCTTTTTATCTTGACATCTAAAACCAGTTAAGGTTTTTTAAAATGGAAATTATACAATCTGTGGGTTGTCCGTAAAGGACTTAGAGGGAAAACGGTGCAATACCGTTACGGTCCCGCCGCTGTGATCGGGGACGAAAGCCGCGAAGACACCACTCTTCTTAGGAGGGGGAAGGTGCGGCGAGTAGGGTGATCCGAAAGTCAGAAGACCTGCCCACGGAAGATTGGCCATAGCTCCCGTGGAATGGAGGCTGGTCGGCTCGGGGTAAAATACGGTATCCCTGAATCCGCTGTAAGGATTCAGGGATTTTTTTTGCCCTGATTCAGGGTGACTCGTCGAATCATAACGAGGCGCAGTCTCCGCCGACAGGGGATCGGTTCGGATTATGGGGCATTACTCTCATGAAATTCGGAGGGGAAGGATCGCCCGGTCCCATGAACGCAAGCGGGGAGATTTAAGTCGAGAATTTTTGACATTTGGAGGAGGGGAAGAGCGTTATGATTTTCAGCTATCTAATTTCACGGCTCCACGAGGTGTTTTCTTCTGATCGAGCCAACTCTGTGATTCAAACCGGGCGAAAAATCAGTGCGATAGCCGCCTTGAATCTGGTTTTATTCGCGATTCCGACCGCAGGCGCTCTGGCGTCCACTGACTCGGCGCAGGCGCAGGCTCCCACCACATTGAAAGAGTTGAAGGCGGAGCTGTCGGCGTTGCGCAAGGAAAACGCAAAGCTTAAGAAGGAGAACGAGGAAGCGAAAAAGAAGCTGGGGGACTCCACGCCTTCGACCGGCTCGACCCAACCACAGGCCTCCACGCCTTCGGCGTGCCCCACGCCGGCGCAGACCTCTCAGCCCGCCGATGAAAAAGCGAAAACACTGGATTCCCTTACGTTGCCCATCCAACTGCTGGGCCTGCAATATAACGGAGTCTATCAGACCGCGCTGCCCTTCAAACGTCCTTATTCGGGCCCGAACAGCTTCGGCAACAAAGACACCGATTACACCCAGACCGGGGGGCTTTACCTTGGCATTCCACTGACTCCGTGTCTCCAATTTTACGTGGACACCGAAATATTCAAGGGCGATGGCCTGAGCAACGGCACCGGTCTAGGCGGGTTTGTCAATGGAGACGTAGTCAGGGCCGGTTCCTCCAACCTGCCCAAAGTACCCTACGTCGCGAGGGCGTATCTGCGTTATATAATTCCTCTTGGCGCCGAGACCGAGAAGGTGGAGCGTGGCATGGACCAGCTTCCTGGAGTACAACCGGTCAGCAGGTGGGATTTCAAAGTGGGCAGAATGGCCCTCTCGGATGATTTCGACCAAAACCGCTACGCCAATAACAATCGCACGCAGTTCCTCAATTATGACTTTCTCTTCAATCCCTCTTGGGATTATGCCGCCGATACCCGCGGTTACACATTCGAAGCCCTGGCCGCCCTCTACCAGCCGACTTGGAGGCTGGCTTTCGGCATTGGCATGGAGCCCAACACGCAAAACGGGGCCGCTTACGATTGGCCGAACAATGGGTCGGAGATGATCAGAGAGCTCGGCTACAACCTGGAATATGATATCAAGCCGAACAGTTGCGGCACAGTGCTTCGATTTCTCGCCTATTACAACACCGGCCGCATGGGCAACTTCGAGGATGCGATCCTTCTGGCGGAACAGACCAATACGGTGCCAAACATTCTGCAGGTGGAACAACTGGGAGGTTATCAGTACGGCGTTGCGTTCAATTTCGAGCAACCCCTGGCCAACGACGGTCAAACCGGCATTTTCGGGCGAGCCGGGTGGAGAAACCCCCAGACCGAGGACTGGGCCTACGTCGAGTGCAACTGGGCCGCCAGCCTGGGCGCTCAGATCGCCGGCGCCAACTGGAACAGACCAACAGACTATGTGGGCCTGGCTTACGGGGTCAACGGACTGTCCAATTCGCACGCCCAGTACCTGGCTATGGGAGGCCTAGGGATGCTTCTTGGCGACGGAGCCCTCAGTTACGGGTACGAACAGGCCGTCGAAGCCTACTACTCGTTCGAGTTATATCGATGCAACCTTTTCGGATACGACGCTGTGGCCACCATTACCCCGGATTACCAGTTTCTCATCAACCCCGGCTACAACACGGCCAGGGGACCGGCAAACGTCTTTGGCGTGAGAATGCGATTGGTGTATTGAACAGGCGTGGTTATTCACCAATTTGACAAGGCAGGGGTGCGACAGGCACTCCATTTAACATTCATTGCTCACCAACTTGTTCTGGACTCTTTTGGGGTGGTTAGGCATCGGAGTTCCGGAGCACGGACGTTAAAGGAGAAAACAGATGCACATTGAAGACGGTATTTTGCCGGTCCGGGCTTGGGCTGCGTGGTACGGGGTCACGGCTGTGTTCGTTTACCCCGGACTTCGGGAGATAAAAAAACGGATCAAGGAAAACCTATACTACAAGCCGTTTCTAGCCATGGTCGGGGTGACCGTGTTCGTCATTTCATCCATGCACCTTCCTGTGCCCGTCACCGGCTCCTGCTCGCACCCTTGTGGAACGCCGCTTGCGGCCATTATTGTGGGACCTTTTGCCACGGCCGTAATTTCACTTGTCGTTCTTTTTTTCCAGGCTATTTTTCTGGGACATGGCGGGATCACCACCATCGGAGCCAATGACTTTTCCATGGGAATTGTCGGTGGAATTTCGGGCTATCTCTGCTGGCGGCTTCTAAGACGTTTCAATTCCCCCCTTTGGTTGGCGGGCGGGGCCGCAGGTTTTGTAGGCGATGTGATGACTTACCTGACATCGGCTTTCGAAGTGGCTTTGAGCCTGCACGGACACATTCCGCTGCTCAAACAGTGGATGATTTTCTTTGCCGGGTACGGCCCGACCCAGCTTCCGTTGGCTATTGCCGAGGCCATTTTCACTGCTGCCGTGCTTCAGGTGATGTATAACCGCAGGCCGGATTTGTTACCAAAAGTAACCGTGAGGAAAAGATCCCACAAAATTGAAAGGCTAGAGGTAGAGGTAGAGGGATGACAGCAATAAGAGTCTCTGAGGAAAACATGCCTGAAACAGTTCCCTGGGTCGATCCTTTTACCCGTTGGATGTTGATAATCATGTTCATGGTATTGGCGGCGATTTTTATCGCGGCCAAATACATGGACATGCATCACATGGCGGGGGGCGGCACTGACGACGCTGTCAACGCCCTGGCGTCAATAGCTGCCCACGCTAAGTCTCATCCTTTCATCGAACTGCCCGGGGACGCCGAGGTGGGGGCGTTTTCCGTGGCCAATTTCTTTTCCGGCCTGATTGTGGGACATAACTGGAAGAGGCTGTTCGGGGATTAGACAAAACAGGGGCGGGGAGGGCTGAATATGGAACTTGCCGCAAATAATTTATTGTCCCGGCCCCCTGCCTGATATTTCACCGGCCGGCCGAAAAAGGCTTCCACGTGCTGCGGGGTAATGATTATTCCCCGGGGACCATGGGCGGTTCTGAGCGAACAAAACCGGGTGCTGTGATATAATTGATTTAAAGTCAGGCTCTGTCTAAACCTTGACTTCATTTTTGAACGAGTTAGATTAGCCGAACATTTTAGCTTAAGAGGTCCGCAGTGAGCCCAACTGCTTCAAATCGCAGGACCGCCGGGTTTCGGTGGTTGAGCCTGTTTCTCGCGGTTTTCATTTTCGCGGTCACGGCCTTCGTGGAACTGACCCACGACGCGGACGAGTTTGAATGGGTCTCTTACGCACACGCCTGCTTCACGCCGGGTAATGCCGGGCCGACGGAAGGGCGGCACGTATGTCTTGCGTGCCTGCTCATAAACGCCTTCCAGAGCGCCCAGGTTATCTGGTTCTTTCTTCTCTTGCTCGTTTTGACGGTTTCTGACTGTCGTCAGTCCTATAGCTCCAAATTACACTCCTCATGCTTTTTTGCCGGCTGCCGGGTCCGCGGGCCGCCGCTTTTTTCCACTGATTTTTCCTTTTTTTAAATGTCTGTCAGCATATGGTCCGCGGATTTGAACTGCACCGGCGGTGGGCGAATCTGCCGGGCCGGTCTTGCGTTGGCAATTTGACCAAGAGCCAAAAGATATTCTTGACACGTTAGGTGCACCTAATATAGTTTTAAACCTACAAACCCGGCGAGGCGTAGACGCGGCTTGGGGTTCGCTCGTCTTCACCCGATAAAACGTCGCCTGGCGCGGCTCTCAAACTGCCCCGCAGCCTTTCAGGAGTTACCCACATGTTTTTTGAGTCCAATCACAATCTAAAGAGCCGCCGCTTCGTTCTGGTTGGCGGGACGATAGCTGTTTTTGCCATAGGCCTGTGGCTGGGGACCCACGCATCGCGCCTCTCGGTTGAAAGCGCCTCCGCCCAGACGCCTGAACCCGCGCCCGCCTTCAGCCGGCAGGGAAATGAAATAGTTGTTCCCCCCGGGTCTCCGCTCCGCTCGCGCCTTAAGGTCGAGCCGGTGGAACTCAAAAAAATCCCGCGCGTTCTTAATTTACCTGGGTCCGTCGAGGCGGAACCGGCTCGAACGGTCAACATTTTGCCGCCGGTTTCGGGCAAGGTGACAAAGCTCGTCGTCCAGTTGGGCCAGAAGGTGAAAAAAGGGCAACCGCTTCTCGTTTTGGACTCGGGCGACCTGGCACAGGCTTATGCCGACGACCAGAAGGCAAGTGCCGCCCTCAAACAGGCAAAGTTCAACCTCGACCGTGCCAAGGGAGTCTATCAGGTCGGCGGAGGTCCCAAAAAGGATGTCGAACAGGCGCAAAACGATTATCTGCAGGCTCAGGCAGAGTTCAATAGGGCCGAGTCGCGCCTCAGGGAAATCGGGGTATGTGCCGCGGAGCAATGCAAGTCCCATTTTTTGACCGTTGTCTCACCGATTACCGGAATCATCACCGCCCTTTCGACAGCTTCGGGAGATTTCGCAAACGATGTGACCGCCTCGCTCATGACTGTCTCCAACCTCGATTCGGTCTGGGTTACGGCAATGGCGCCGGAAAGCGACATCGCACTGCTCTCCACGGACCAGCCGGTCGATGTGACCTTCGACGCCTACCCCGGCAGGGTCTTCCACGGCAAGGTGTCTTTTGTAAGCGCCGTGCTCGATCCGACCACCCGCCGCACAAGCGTGAGGATTTCCTTCGTCAACACGAACGGCGAACTCAAGCCCAACATGTTTGCGACGGTGAAATTTTATGTGCCCACGACTTCGGCCATCTACGCGCCCGATTCGGCCCTGCTAATGAACAATGACAGGATTACCGTGCTGGTCGAGGTCAAGCCGTGGACGTTTGTCAGGCGCACAGTTACCCCGGGTTTTGACCAGGGCGAGGATGCCCGCATAGACAGCGGGTTAAAACCGGGTGAGCGCATCGTTGTAAAGGGAGGCGTGCTGTTAAATGATTAACCGAATCATCGACATCTGCATCCGCAAACGGCAGGTGGTGATAATAATTGCGATTCTGCTCGGTATCTTCGGCTATTACTCCTGGAAGAACCTGGCGGTGGAAGCCTACCCGGATGTGGCCGACGTCCAGTGCCAGGTCATCACCCAGGCGCCCGGGCTTGCCGCCGAAGAGGTCGAACAGCAGATCACGGTTCCGCTGGAACGCGAACTTGCCGGTACCCCGGGTCTTAGCCACATGAGGTCGAGCAGCACTTTCGGGCTCTCGCTCATCACCATGACTTTCCGTGAAGGCGCCGAGGACTACTGGGAGCGTCAGCGCGTCCAGGAGCGAATCGGCCAGGTCAGTCTTCCCTCCGGCATCCAGCCCGGCCTTGACCCGGTTACGGGGGCGACAGGCGAAATCTACCGCTACACGCTCGAATCCGACAGCAAGAACCTGATGCAGCTCTCCGAGATCCAGCGATGGATTGTCATTCCGGCCCTCAAACAGGTGCAGGGGGTTGCCGATGTCGCCAACTTCGGCGGGTTCACCATGGAGTTCGAGGTCCAGGTGGACCCTCTGCAGCTCCAGCGTTATGGCGTGGGCTTAAACGATGCCATCACCGCCATTAACAACAACAGCTCCAATGCCGGAGGCGGCCGTATTTCCAGGGGGGAAGAAGGTTATGTCATTCGCGGCATCGGCATGGTGCGATCGCTAAAAGACCTTGGCGAAATCGTGGTTACCCAGCACAACGGGGTGCCGGTCCTTGTTCGGGATTTGGGCAGGATGACCTATAGCCACCAAGAGCGCGAGGGCATTTTAGGCAAGAACAACAACCCGGACTCGATCGAGGGCATCGTGGTAATGCTGAAGGGCGAAAATGCCTCGGCTGTCCTAGACGGCGTACATGCCAGGGTGGCGGAGCTGCAGGAAAAGCTGAAACTCATGGGAGTGCGCATGGTTCCCTACGTCGACCGCGACGACCTGGTCAAGTTGACGGTCAACAAGGTCGCCTACATGGTTACCGGGGGGATCCTGCTGGTATTCGTCGCGCTCATTTTATTCATAGGCAATCCCCGCATAGCTCTGGCCGCGGGGATGACGATTCCCTTTGGCCTGGTCGCGGTTTTTTCCGTCATGAACCTTGCGGGTATGCCCGCCAACCTGTTTTCTCTTGGCGCGATAGACTTCGGCATCCTCGTAAACGGGGCGATAGTGGTAACCGAGGCGTGCCTGCGCAGGCGCGAGGCGGACCCGACTGCCCCGTTGACCGAGGAAGACGTGCTTTCTTCGACCGTACAGGTCGCGCGGCCCATCTTTTTTGCAACTCTCATCATCATAAGCGCCTATCTTCCGCTTTTCGCTTTTCAGCACGCCGAAGCCAAGCTCTTCCTGCCCATGGCCATCGCGGTCGCTCTCGCGCTGTTAGGGGCACTCATATGCACTTTCACGCTGATCCCCGGCCTTACCTACCTTGCCCTGCGCAAACCGCGGCGGATTTTTCGCAACCGGCCCCTCGAAATGCTGGAGAGCGGTTTTGGCAAGTACCTGGGCATGATGCTGAACCGGCCGCTGAGCGGTTGGGTTATTGGCGCGGCGACCCTTGCGGCCGTAGTCGTATTGGGAATGAACACGGGCCGGGAATTTTTGCCCGTTCTCGATGAGGGTGCGCTCTGGCTCCAGGTGCAGTTGCCGCCGGGCATCTCACTCGATACGGCAAGCGACATGGCGAGCGAACTGCGCCGCCATTTGCTCAAATTTCCCGAAGTATCTTACGCCATCACCCAAATCGGCCGAAACGACGACGGCACCGATCCGTGGACGCCCTCTCACATCGAGGCGCCAGTAGGGCTCAAACCCTACGACCAATGGCCCAAAGGCATGACCAGGGCAAAATTTTTGAGCCTCCTCGATACTCGCCTTAACCAGGTGCCGGGTTTTACGGTCGGAATCAGCCAGCCGATCGAAGACAATGTGAACGATGCGATAGGGGGCGCGCACAGCCCCCTGGTTGTAAGCATCGTCGGGGATGACTTCAAGGAGTTGCGCCGCATCGGCGCTCAGATCGTAAAAGTGCTAGACACCCTGCCGGGAACGGCCAGCGCCTCCATCTTCGAAGAGCCGCCGATTCCCCAGATTGCCGTTCAAATTGACCGAGATGCCGCCGCCCGCTACGGAATCAATGTATCGGACATAACCAGCCTGATCCAGACCGGTGTTGGAGGCGCCCCGATTTGCAATGTTTATGTCGGCGACCGAACCTACGGCGTTACCGTGCGGTTTCCAAAAGACAGTCGCGACAGCCCCGAAGCGCTCGGAGACCTGGTGCTGACCACCGCCGGCGGAGCGCAGATTCCGCTCTCACAGGTCGCGCACATAAAACTTCAAACGGGCGAGAGCACCATCACCCATAATATGGGCCACCGGGTCCTGCTGGTCGCCGTCGATAACGGCGGGAGGCCCCTGTCCGATTACCTGGCCGAGGCCCAAAGCAAGATCGACCAATCGCTGCACTTCGATCACAACAAATATCACATCGAATGGGGCGGAAATTTCCAAAACGAGCAGCGCGCCCAGGCCCGGTTGACGCTGATAATGGGCCTCGTGCTCGGGCTCATGCTGCTGCTGCTTTTTGCCCAGTTTGGCAAAATCCGCCAATCCATTTTGATCCTGGGGGTAATTCCGCTTGCGACGTTTGGCGGACTTCTAGCGCTGCACTTTAGAGGCGAAACCCTGAATGTGGCGAGCGCAGTCGGTTTTATAGCCCTTTTCGGCGTGGCCGTGGAAAACGGCATCATCATGATAGCCAACATCAGGCGGGTGCACGGTCAGGGGGTACCACTCCGGGAAGCGGTCTCATCGGGGACGGTCGAGCGCTTCCGGCCGGTCCTCATGACCGCTGCCGTGGCATCGGTGGGGATGCTGCCGGCCGCCCTTGCGACCGGGGTCGGGACCGACGTTCAGCGAAACCTCGCCACCGTGGTGGTAGGGGGCCTTATGATAGGGACCGTGCTCACGCTTTTCGTCCTGCCGGTCTGCTACTTTACGATTGAGCGGTGGGCCGAAAGAAGGCAAAAACAAAAGGTAGCCAAAGCAAATGTGGAATGAAATCAATTGTGAAAAGCCGGAAGGCGGGCGGCACGGGAGATATTTCGGTTCAATTTTTTACTCTTTGCTGTTTTCTCTTTTCCTCTCAGGCTGCGCCCTCGGGCCGAACTTCAAAATACCGGCAGCGCCCAACGTAACCGGTTACACCCATCGGCCGATGCCTGCAAAAACCGCCTCCGCCACGGTCCATGGCGGTGAGGCGCAAAAGTTTGTGCGGCAAATGAATATCCCCGGGCAATGGTGGACTCTTTTCCGCTCGAAACCGCTAAATGAGCTGATAGAGCAGGCGATAAAAAACAACCCTGACCTCGACAGCGCCAGGGCCGCTCTTCGCCAGGCCCGGGAAAATGTCTACGCCCAGCAGGGCGCTTTTTTCCCCACAGTCGATGCCAACTACGGCGTATCGCGCCAGAAGGTCCCGGGGCAGCTTGGCTCCCCTACGGCTTCCGGCGCCTACACGTACACTCTTCACACCGCGCAGGTCACCGTGGGGTATACGCCCGACGTATTTGGAGGCGTCCGGCGCCAGGTGGAGTCGCTGGAAGCCCAGGCGAACTCACAGCGTTTCGAACTCGAGGCGGCTTATTTGACTCTCACCTCGAACGTGGTCGCAGCGGCGGTGCAGGAAGCGGGGCTGCGCGCCCAGATCGACGCGACCGCGCGAATCATAGCAATCGAGACCCATTCGCTAAAACTATTGAAACTCCAATACACGCTGGGCCAGGTTGCCAGGGCGGACGTACTGGCGCAGCAGGCGGCCCTGGCAAATGCACAGTCATCACTTCCCCCGCTCCAAAAACAGCTGGAGCAACAGCGCGATCTGCTCGCCCGCCTCGCCGGCCGTTTCCCCAATGAACTCCTCCCCGGCCAGTTCCGGCTTTCATCGCTGCAACTCCCGCGGGAGTTGCCGTTAAGCCTGCCCGCAAAGCTTTTGGAGCAGCGCCCGGACGTACGCGCGGCCCAGGAAGAGATGCACGCCGCCTGCGCCCAGATCGGAGTCGCCGTCGCCAACCGGCTTCCGGATATCACCATTAGCGGCGACCTTGGATCGAGCGCTCTGACGATTGCCCAGCTGTTTACACCGGGAATGGGGTTCTGGACCCTGGCGGCCGGCGCGACCCAGCCGATATTTCACGGCGGCACCCTGCTGCACCGGCAGCGCGCGGCGGAACAGGCTTACAAACAGGCGGCCGCGCAGTATCGCAGCACGGTGCTCACCGCCTTTCAAAATGTTGCCGATGCGCTCCACGCCGTTCAAAGCGACGCCCAGGCGGTAAAGGTGGCCGTCGAGGCCGAGCGCGCCGCGGCCCAGAGCCTCGATATCGCACGCCGCCAGCTCGAGCTTGGGGCCATCGGGTATTTGTCTCTCTTAAACGCCGAACAAACCTATCAGCAGGCGTCGATAAACCTCGCCCAGGCCCTTTCCAATCGCTATGCCGACACCGCCGCTCTTTTTCAGGCACTTGGAGGCGGCTGGTGGAATCGTGCCGACATTGCTTGCGGGAACTAAACCGGCGGGGCTGGCCCAGTCCTTGCGGCGGCCGGGGAGTAATCGAGGATAGCCGCATCCGGCGCGGATAGTTCGTAAAAGATGATCCTGGCGGCCGGATTTTATGGTAAAAGGACATCGTGAGTTTCAGGTCTTTGTTCGAACCCCGGTTCTAACCTTGCCAAGAAGAGAGAGTCTGCAGGACCATGAAAAAGTGCTGCTCCATCTCACTTTGGGTTCTTCTCATTGCGGCCCTGCTATTTCCTCCTGTCGCCTCTGCAAGACTCGTAGGCGGCCCCGCCTGGCATATTGCAGGCTATGCGGATTTCAATCGGGATGGAAGTCCCGACATTCTCTGGCGAAATCAGGCAACCGGGGAAATGGCTGTCTGGTATATGAGCGGAAGCGCCCTGCTTTCTCAACGGAAGTTTCGGACATCCGCGGGTCCTCAATGGGATGTTGTAGGAGTCGGGGATTTCAATCGCGATGGAAGCCCCGACATCCTGGCGAGAAACAATACAACCGGCGAGGTGCGGGTCTGGTATCTTCACGGGCTTGAGGTCATAGGCCAGGCCGCTGTCGCCGGAGAGTTCGGCCCCTGGGACATAGTGGGGGTTGGAGATTTCAACGGGGACGGCAACCCGGACATTTTGTTGAGAAATTCGTCTACGGGAGAAACAGTTGTCTGGTACATGAAGGGCGTGCTCTGTTTAAACGCCGAAACCCTCCAAGCTCTTCCCCCTCCATGGACCATCATAGCCGTAGGCGATTTCGACCGGGACGGATCGCCTGATATCCTTTGGCAAAATTCCGCAACGGGAGAGGTTGTGGTCTGGTACATGCACGGCATGACTCATGTGCAACCCGGGACCGTTTCAGTCCGTGCTCCTCCGTTTAATGCATCCGCGGTTTGTAATGTCACCTCCGATCTGAATCCAGATACCGTCTGGAGACATATTGCGACTCTTTCCGATTGTTGCCCGTTTTTTGAAGCAGGCCTACCCTGCGCCGTCATCATCTCTACCGCGTGCATTCGCGCCCCCCCGACTTCATCATTTCACTCCTGATTTTTAGTCCGAATTAACCTCCGGGCGGTCTAAATCCCCCTGCCGCTTTTCAGGATTGGAGACGACCGCTCTTCGTACGTCGTCCGGTGATCAGGCTTCTGATTTCCGGCATCGACCTGCATCAGGAGAAATCATGCGATTCAGCAGGAAAATCGTCCTGCCAGGAGTGGCTTTTTCCGCTGCCTTGGCTATTTTAGCCGGCCTGTACTTCGCCGGGTATTCGGGAGACCGGCCGAAATCTGAGCATGGTGTCGAGGCGTCCGCCGCCCGGCGCAGGGCGGGTCCGAACGATTCCGTCTCAAAAACCATGAAACTGGAAGCAACACAGGTTAAGGCCGTAAAAGTCGAACCCGCGGACGAACGAACCTTCGTGATTCGGAGGGAGGCGGTCGGAAATATTGACTTCGATGAGGATATGACGGTCCAGATCTTTTCGCCCTACCAGGGCAAAATCGCCGGTCTCTTTTCAAAGCTCGGCGATAATGTGGTCAAGGGGCAAAGGCTCTATACGATTGACAGCCCCGACCTCGCTCAGGCCGAATCATCCCTGATCGCCGCAGCCGGCGTTCTCAAGTTGACAACTCAAACACTGGCGCGCGCCAAAAAACTCTTTAAGTCGCAGGGAATATCCCAAAAAGACCTGGACCAGGCGGTCTCCGACCAGCAGGGAGCTCAAGGCGCCTTCAAGGCCGCCCGGAATGCAGTCCGCTTATTCGGCAAGACCCAAGCGGAAACTGACCGAATTGTAGCAAACCGCATGATCGACCCGATCATGGTTGTGCAAAGCCCGATAACCGGCCGCATCACGGCCCGCAACGCGGCGCCCGGACTCCTCGTACAGCCCGGAACAGTACCCGCCCCTTACTCGGTCGCCGACATCTCTTCCATGTGGATGGTTGCATACGTTGCCGAAAGTCATTGTCCCCTCTTCCACGTGGGACAGGATGTCAAGGTCAAGGTGATGGCCTACCCCAAGCGGGTGTTCAGAGGCGAGATTTCCACCATCGGGGCCTCCGTCGACCCCAATACGCATCGGCTCCTTGTACGCTCGGAAATCCGTGACCCGAAGCACGAACTGCGGCCGGGGATGTTCGCAACCTTTGTTATCCGCACCGGCAATCCGGTGCGCGCAGTCGCGGTCCCGCTCGACGCCGTCGTCCGGGAGGGCGACGGCACGATGACCGTTTGGGTCACCACCGACCGCCGAACCTTTTCTGAGCGTACCGTGAAGATTGGCCTGCGGCAGGACGGTTACGACCAGATTGTCGATGGCCTCAAGCCGGGGGAACTGATAGCCACCGAAGGGGCGCTCTATCTGAGCAACGCCCTGAGTGATCCGGCGCAATGACGGACCACACAGAAGGGTAGACCATGCTGAAATCGCTGCTTGCTTTCGTACTTACCCGCCGCACGGTTGTCGTGATGTGCCTGCTTGTTTTTATCGGCGGCGGGTTATTTGCTTATTTGAAGTTAAATATAGAGGCCTACCCGAACCCGACGCCGGTGATCCTCGAGATCACCGCCCAGGCCGCCGGCCAGACGGCCGAGGAGATGGAGCGCTATTACACGGTTCCCATAGAGGTAGGGCTCGCCTCGACCCCCGGAGTCGAAAACATTCGCTCGACCTCGTTTTATGGCCTCTCTTTTGTCCGCGTCACCTTCAAATACGGCGTCGATTACTATTTCGCATATACGCAGGCGGCTATCAGCCTGCAGCAAAGAGTCAGTCTTCCAAACGGTCTGCAGCCCACAATCCAGGCATCCAGCACCACTGGCGAAATCTATAGGTACCAGGTGGTCGGGCCGCCACACTTCGGCCTTACCAACCTCCGCACGATCCAGGACTGGATCGTACAGCGGAGGCTGCTCTCAATCCCGGGAGTGGCCCAGATCAACACATGGGGCGGCACGACCAAGGAGTTCGAAGTCCAAGCCGATTTAAACAAACTTGAGGCATACAGCATCACCATACCCCAGTTGGTCAGCGCCATCGGCAACGCCAATATCAATGTGGGTGGGCGCACGATCAATATCGGCCAGCAGTCGGTGAACATCCGAGGCGTTGGCCTGATCGACGATGGAGGTTCCACCGATTTGACCCGGGGGTATAAAGTTGATGATATTAAAAATATTGTCCTCACGCAATTGAACGGCATCCCCATCCTGGTAAAAGACGTTTCGAAAGTCCAGGTGGGCTATGTGCCGAGGTTGGGCAAATGCGGCCGCAACAACCACGATGATGTCGTGACGGGCATCGTGGTAATGAACCGGACAGAGCATACAAAAGTAGTATTGCCGCGGGTCAAGGCTGAAGTCGAAAAGATCAACAGCGACGGGAGTCTGCCTCCCGGAGTCAGGATAGTTCCCGTCTATGACCGTGGCTGGCTGGTCTCGGTCACCACCGATACGGTCCTTCACAATCTCATTTTCGGCTGCCTGCTTGTTTTCCTGATCCAGTGGATTTTTCTGGGCAATCTGAAGAGCGCCGTTATCGTGGCGGTTAATATTCCCGTGGCCCTCCTCTTCAGCATAATGCTTCTGGTGCTCGTGGGGGCAAGCGCCAACCTTTTGTCTCTTGGCGCCGTCGATTTCGGCATCATCGTGGATTCGGCGGTAATACTGGTCGAGAACATATTCAGAAACTCCCAGGCGCCAAAAGAAGACAGAAAAAGGCTCCTCGAAGATCTTGCCGAGGGACAGATGGGAAGAGATCCGACCAGGATGAGCATTTCCTGGACCGACCGGCTGCGCATGATTTACATAAGCGCTTTGCAGGTGGATAAAGCGATATATTTCTCCACTTTGATTACGGTAGCCGCGTTCATCCCGCTCTTCACCATGCGGGGTGTCGAAGGCCAGATTTTCGGCCCTATGGCAAGGACTTACGCATATGCGCTTGCCGGCGCGCTCCTGGCGACTTTTACGGTCACTCCCGTGCTCGCGTCGTTGCTGCTTCCCGAATACGTCGAAGAGACCGAAACGATTGTGGTGCGAGCGCTTCGTTCAGCCTACACACGGGTCCTTCGCTGGGCGTTTGGAAACCTTGGAAAGGTTGCCGCTGCTGGAATCGTATTTCTGGCAGTGGTCGGGTTTCTGGTCCCAAGGCTCGGCTCCGAATTTCTGCCGGCACTCAAGGAGGGCAATCTCTGGATTCGCGCCACCATGCCTCCTACCATATCGCTTCAAGCCGCCATGCCTATGGTGTCCAGGATACGCAAGATTATTCTTAGCCACCCGGAAGTCATTACGGTAGTCTCCCAGCATGGCCGGCCCGATGACGGCAGTGACGCCGCAGGCTTCTACAATGCCGAATTTTTTGCTCCGCTTAAGCCCTTCGACCAATGGACCCCGGGTCTTACCAAAGCGAAACTGATCGAAGAATTGCAGACGCGGTTCTCCAAAGATTTTGTCGGCGTTGACTTCAATTTCTCCCAGTACATCCAGGACAACATCGAAGAGGACCTCTCCGGGGTCAAGGGCGCCAACTCCGTAAAGATCATAGGCCCTGACCTGGCAACCCTCGAACGGATCGCGGACCCGGTCCTGCACCAAATGGGCAATGTCAGGGGGATAGAGGACTTGGGGGTCTTCCACGTCCTTGGCCAACCGAATTTGAACATACGGGTGGATCGCGCAAAGGCCGCCCGTTATGGACTCAATGCGGGCGATATAAACACGGTGATACAGACGGCATTGAACGGCGCCGTGGCTACTGTAGTCCTGGAAGGCGACCGTCAATTCAATGTCTCCGTTCGTCTGGCGCCAGGTTATCGCAACAGCATAGACACGATACGAAATATCAAGGTAGGTTATCAGACAGCAGGAGGGACCGCCTATATACCCCTGAGCGAACTTGCCGATATATCACTCGATACCGGCGCATCCTATATTTATCGCGAGCACAATCAGCGCTATATCCCGGTAAAGTTCAGTGTTCGCGGCCGCGATCTCGGAAGTACGGTTGAAGAAGCGCAGAACCGTATTGCCCAAAATGTGAAGCTCCCGAACGGATATCGGCTCGAATGGGCGGGCGAGTTCGGAGAGCTTCAGCAGGCAACCAGGCGCCTTGAAGTCATTGTACCGGTCACTCTTTTTCTGATCCTGGTGATTCTTTACAGCCTGTTCAATTCGCTGCTGGACAGCCTGCTGGTGCTGGCCGGTATCCCTTTTGCCATCGCAGGCGGCGTGCTGTCGCTTTTTATCAGCGGCCTCAGCTTCAGCATCTCCGCCGCCATCGGCTTCATATCGCTTTTCGGGGTCTCGGTCATGAACAATATCCTGATACTCACATATTACAACCAAATCCGGCTCACCCGCACCAGCATGGACAGATTCGAAGCAATGTTCCATGCCGCGGAACAGCGGATGCGCCCCATGCTAATGACGGCCCTGTCCGCCTGTATCGGCCTTCTGCCCGCCGCCGTTTCCCACGGCATCGGCAGCCAGGTGCAGCGCCCCCTCGCGGCCGTTATCGTGGGCGGAATGCTGATCGGTCCGGTGCTGTTGCTGGTCTTCGTGCCGGTGTTCCGGATGCTGTTCCAAAGTAAGCGGGAAGCGAATCGATAGATCAGTAAAGCCGGCAAATCTTAATTTATCTGCCATCCCTTTCAGGGGACAGGAGAGATTTTGAAAATGCGCAGGAAATGGTTTTGCTTTATGGCGCCTTTGGTCCTGCTTTCAGGCTGCGCCGTGGGGCCCGATTTCCACAGCCCCGCGGCCCCGTCCGCGGCAGGCTATACTACAAAACCTCTCATTGCGACAGCTGCGGCACCCCGTACGCCGAACGGTGAAGAACAACGCTTCGTAAAGGATATGAATATTCCTGCTCGGTGGTGGATGCTGTTCAGGTCGCCCGCGCTGAACAGCCTGGTCGAAGAATCAATCAGGGCCAATCCGACACTGGACGCGGCAAAGGCGGCGTTGCGGGAGGCCAAGGAAAATGTCGCCGCCCAAAGGGGTTATTATTTTCCCACCGTCCAGGCCGGTGGTTCGGCAAGCCGCCAGAAAAACGCGACGGAAACGATCTCGCCCACGCTGAGCTCCGGCGCATCATACTTCACGCTCTATAACGCCCAGGTGAACGTGAGCTTCATCCCCGACGTCTTCGGTCTAAACCGGCGTCAGGTGGAATCGCTTGCGGCGCAGGCCGACTTTGAGCGTTTCCAGATCGAGGCGGCTTATCTCTCACTGACCTCCAACCTTGTCGCTGCCGCAATTCAGGAAGCTTCGCTGCGCGCCCAAAAAGCAGCGGCGGAAAAAACCATAAAAATTGCAAAGAAGCTGCTGAGTATTTTGCGCGGGCAACTGGCGCTGGGTTATGTCACGGGCCTCGATGTGGCCGCCCAGGAAGCGGCGCTTGCCCAAGTCGAGGCAACACTGCCGCCGATTGAAAAGCAACTCGAACAAAATCGCGACCTGCTGAAGGCTCTCGCCGGACAATTTCCAAATAAGGAATTGACGGAAAAGTTCAGCCTCGATTCTCTGCGCCTCCCGCGGGAGCTGCCTCTAAGCTTGCCCTCAGAACTTGTGCGGCAGCGCCCGGACATTCGTGCCGCCGAGGCGCAGCTGCACTCCGCATGCGCCGAGGTCGGGGTGGCAACTGCCAACATGCTGCCGCAGATTACGATTACCGGGAGCGCCGGCGGCGCTTCCACCAGTCTTGGCAGTCTTTTGGTTCCAGGCAACACTTTTTGGAATATCACCGGCAGCGCGGCACAGACAATTTTCGACGCAGGTACCCTGCTGCACAGGAAACGCGCCGCCCAAGCCGCTCTGGACCAGGCGGCCGCGCAGTATCGCAGCACCGTCATTAACGCCTTTCAAAACGTCGCCGATACCCTGCACGCGCTACAAGCCGACGCAGATGCCCTTAAAGCAGCCGCAGCTGCGGAAGCCTCGTCAAAGCGAACTCTCGACCTTACGCGCAAACAGTTGCAGTGCGGCTATGTTAACTACCTTTCCGTCCTCTCCGCGGAACAAAGCTATCAGCAGGCCCTCATGAATCTTGCGCAGGCACGGGCGAACCGTTTTGCAGACAGCGCGGCCCTGTTCATGGCCCTTGGCGGAGGATGGTGGAATCGTACTGACATTGCTTGCGGCCACTGAACCCAAAGAGCGACAAGATTAAAGAGCGTGGGGACCATAGGCCCCCACACCCCCTCGCCGCTTCGCGGCTCTGTATGGCGCTTTCGGCGCCGGCCTTTGGCTGCCCGGCGCCTTGCCACACTCGCAAAGAGGCTTGACCGAATAGCTGGAAGTCACCACAGGTTCAGACATCCGGGAACGAAGACTAAATTAAACTTTCAACCGGAGCAGGAGCTCGATACAATACGTGACTTGCCGGTAACTTCGGAACTCGTGTTTCCCGGCAAGCCCGGAATGACCCGGTATGACTTTAAGGGACGGTGGCAACGAATCCGCAAAGCGGCGGGCCTTCCGGCAGACTTCCGCATGACTATCTTTAGCTTGCCTCCCAGGGCACGTATAGCCGGAAAGGAATAAGGACATGTTGGAAGCCACTAAAGAAAGACTGCATGAACTTGTCGACGCGCTACCGGCGAGCAAGGTTGAGGCGGCAAACAAGTGTCTTGAGGCGCTTGCAGATGAGGCTTTTCTGGAAGCTCTTCGCAATGCGCCGGAAGACGATGAACCGCTGACCGAAGAGGACTCAAAAGCTATCGAAGAGGCTGAAGAGGACATAAGGCAGGGCAGAGTCACGCCATGGGAAGAGGTTAAGAAAGAGCTTGGTTTATGAGGCTTGTCATTTCCGAACGGGCAAAGAAAGACCTGCTTTCTGTGGACCTGAAGAACAGGCAGCGAATCCAGGAAGGAATTGACCGGATGTTGATTGACATGCGGACTGCCGACGTGCTGAAAATCAAGGGCCGCAAGGATGGATGGCGGCTACGCGTTGGCGATTTCCGGGTAATACTTCGCATCGACCAGGCGGAAGGCGTAATTTACGTCTATCCGGTAGCACAAGAAGAGCCGAACCACGGCCCCTGTGCTTTGACAAGTTATCTTGAAAAAACATGAAAAAGGTTGAAAAGGCTTGAAATGAAGGCCAGGAAAGAAAGTGATGTGGTTGAGTTTCAGATTTGTAATCTGGGAATTTGAACGGGAATTTGATTTTTTGACAGGTTATCTTGGGTTTTTGGGTTCGCAATTAAGGATGATTTAGGGTGCCCCCGTCGTCTCATTTTCGTTCTGTCCCCTTGGGCGTTCGTAAGATTTTATTTCCAATGAAGACCCTGAACGTCGAAAGTGCCTGCGGAGGGCCCTTCCTGGAAACATCGCCTCTATCACGAGATGTTCGATTCGATTTTAGACTCGGTATAAACTTGCCCCCAGGTGCCGAAGAGATGTCGATTCGTACTTCCATCCTGCGGGATTTCGCATCGGTAAGATTCTACCTTGCCGCTATCAATTTGGCGGCTACCGTTTGCTCAGGATAATTACAGAGGAACTGGCCTTTATCAATTACCAAGCATACATCGGTACGCCTTGCTGAATAGCTCATTAAAAGCAGCGTAGCAGTTGAACCCCCTTGGTATGGAAACTTAAAGAAAAGCTCTTCGTTGGCCTGGATTTGGGCACAGTGCATAGACCTACTACGCATCTTGTCCGGTACATCGTCGTATTTCCATCCCGAATGTGTCGCGCAAGCAACAAGAGGAACCGAATGGGATTTATGAGGCATCTCTGCCTTTGGTTGCGGGACACGCATAGCAGAAGCCAGAGGGGCGGGATGTCTCGAAATTGATCCATCCTTATCGATTATGGCAGAAATAACCGCTCCCGCGAAAATCATTAGAATGATAATTCCTATCAGCTTTATAAAAGCTTTGCCAGCGCCTCCCATATTTTTCCCTCCCTGGCGAACTATTTCCAATGCATGAAAAGTTTATTGGCCAAATTTACTCGTATTCTCCTTGTAGCCTGGTAATAAATACGCCTGATGGAACCTGTTTGTTTTGACATCAAAATCCGGGTCCGGCTGGTACGCTTGCCTTCCCATACCAAGCGAACCAGCAAGCGAACCGGTTCGCTTGCTGGCCTCAAGTCCTATGTTATTGATTATACAGGGTCATACTTCCCACCTACAAGAATAATCAAAATATTAGCAAGCGAACCGGTTTTGAGGGTCAAAAAGTAAAATCCACAAATTACCATCGGAGAATCATTATTTAATTGTCTAGGTTGTTTTAAAATGACGGTTTTTGTCAAGTGTCACCCTTATGTTTCAAGTGTAGCCGGGGATTATAGTTTTAACTCGTTCCATCCCAAGAGGGTCTTTTTATTAGTAACGGGCAGGATGTTTACCTCGACTAATACGGAGTAGTCAGACAAACCACGGACCACCGCCTGGACCGAAGGTCTCAATTGCTCTTGCCTTTTTGGAGGCAAAAGCTCCAAGACGGCTTGAAGAATCCTATTGATTTCACTGTTGGCAAGTTGGACCTTCACGTCACAAAGCAAGTCGGCGGTAAGATTTATACTGGAGTGTGGTACCGCATCTTTTGAGATCGACCTCGCGCTTTTCCATTGACATGATCCTCTCCTTATTTAAAAGAGACGTATATTACATTGCCTTTTCTTCCGATGATCCGCCCTTGGCCCTTCTTGGCTTTATAAACTCAAGGATCTCTGCGACCTGGGTCTCTAAATCGCTCACTCGCCGCTCCATGTTGATCGCATGAGCGAAATACCGGATGTTCTTCTCTAATGCGTCAACCGCCCGCTGGTTGCCACTGGTTAGGACCTCTGAGCCAGGGCCATGAGAGCAGTCAGTTCCGGATTTTCATTAGGGTCTTTTTTGGTGGAACTGGCCAGATAAGGGCCACCTTTGCCAAGGAGGAGCCAATTTAGGTTGACTCCATACGTGTCGCATATTCGACATAGATGTTCCGCAATGGGCAATCTGCCTTCGAGGTATCCGTAGAAAGTGCCATGCGGTATTCCAGCATTTTTGGCAAAGACGGACGGCTGCCCTTTCGCCTTTTCTTCGATCAGGCGCAATAATCTTGCTGCAAATGTCGCGTTAACGACTTTTGATTTTGACAATGTGTCGCATCTCCGACATAACCATAATAAATATTACAGACGCATAGTACAGGATTCGGCATGGGAATCAATAGCAATGGCAGGGGAAAATTCGGACAGGTCCCGGTCCAACTGAGCTTGCGAGATCAGGTGAGCCTTAACCCTACCGACCTGCTGAAGGTGGCTATGCAGGAATCCATAAAAGAATCGGGACTTTCGCGAGCCCGGGTGGTCGATGAGATGAATCGGCTGTCAACGATGGCCAGCATTCCTGTCCGCGTGAGCGAGGCCATCCTCGATAAATGGCTCGCAAGAGGCTCTACCGACCACGTCATACCTGTCCGGCAGCTTCCGATTTTTTGTCGGGTGGTCGGATCACTTCGAGCCGCTGCAGGCGCTTCTGCCTCTGGGAGCGGAAATCGCAGCCGGAGAAGATCTCAAACGGTTGCAATGGGCCAGGGCCGAATTCGAACGTAGGAAAATCGCTAAACGGGTCAAAAAACTCGCCCAGGAGGCCGGGATAATATGAGGACCGAAAGGCAGATCAAGAAACTCAAACAGTGGCTCATCGAGCTTGACATGGGCCAACAGCAAATAGCCAAAGCGGCCGGAGTGAGTCAGCCATCGGTCAGCCTGACCATTAAGGGGCAGAGAAAGAATAAAAAGGTGATCGATTTTTTTCTGTCCAAAGGATGTCCGAGGGATTTGCTGGGAAACCAAAGGGAGTTGCTATGAAAAAGGATTCGGACCTTCGAATGGCCAACGATTCAGCATGGTCGGAACAATGTCGTAAGCCTCCTGGCCTGCGATCCGAGCCATCTCGCGATAGGAAGCCCCTGTCTGAACAGAGAGAGAGTCAGCCGCACGCAAAATTGCGGCAGCAAGCTTCGCGTGATATGCGGCCCCAAGGGTTAAGCGACGAAACAAAACAGGCTCTTGCCACGCTTTTTTTCTTCCGACGAGCAGAGGGAGTCGCTTCTACGAATCTCAGAATCGTCTCGACGTTATCAGCAAACCATCGAGCCCATCCGGGTAAACCGAGGCTTTTGTAGTCGGCTCTTAAGGCGTCTAAATCAGTTTCGGTTAGCGATTCAGCTAGTTCCATTACGAATCCGCTACATTGCGAGGCGTATGAGAGAAGACTCATGACCGTTATCTCCACTTTTTGAGTGCGGTCACCATTGCACATAGTCGGCTGATTTTCAACATCACTGAAGGTTCGGGGAGGGGCCTGAAGGATGAAAGAGTGGGTAACTGTAGGGGAAATTTCGGAAGCTTTGGGGGTGACCAGGCGCGCGGTCCAGAAAATGGCCGAGAAAAGAGGGTGGCCGGATCGCCAGGTAAAAATCCCAAGGGTGGAAAGGCGATAAAGGAGTTTCGCTTCACTTGCCTTCCCAAAGAAGACCAGGACAAGATTTCAAAACACTGGCTCGATCAAAAGCTTGAGGCCGGAAATGTCATGCTTGTGCCGAACATGAGCCTGGCGAAGTCCTGGACGGCGGCTAAGGCGGCACAACAGAGCCCTCCCTGCCCCGAATTACCAAACGGAGGAGAAAAGTCCCCGGCTCCTGCGATTTTACAAGCCGGAACACCGCCAGGCGGAACGGTCGCTACGATCCCGGCGACGCCCGTTATTCCAAAGCGCTCGGATGAAATCGGCCTCGCCAAGTTCAACCTGGTGCACGCGTGGCGGGAGATGCTCGACACGCAGCCCCACGGGCGCAAGGTCGAAGCGACCACCGCCTTTCTTCTGGCATACAACTCCGGGAGGCTACCTGCCAGAAGTCTTCGAAAAGGTGGGGGAGATTTCGGAATCCAGCCTTCGAGACATGGACAAGCGCCTCCGGGAGTCGAGGCTGCAAAATTTCGGAAACGAAGACTACCTGGTCCTCTGCGACGGCCGGGGCGGATGGAGAAAGTACGGGACGACAAGATGGCGCCCCCGCTCACTTACAAACGTGGCTGTGGACGTTTTCTTTCCTGCTGGCTACGGCCCGAGCAGCCCACCGTATCGCTTGCGATCCGGGCCGCGCGGATGATGCTCGAGCGGCGCGGCCTGGTCGAGGAGACAGACGACCGCACCTGGCGCCGGTGGCTCGAAGACTGGAGTAAAAGATCACAGCACATCATCGTCCTGGCCCGGGAAGGCGAAAAGGCATACCGCGACAAGGTCGCCCCTTATATCTCCCGCGACGATTCGATCCTTGAGCCCGGCCAGGTCCTCATTGCAGACGGACACGATCTCAATTTCGAGATCCTGCACCCTGCTACGGGGAGGCCGGCGCGCTTAAAACTGGTGATGTTCATCGACTGGGCGAGCCGGATGCCCGTGGGCTGGCAGATAATGCCGACCGAAAACAGTACGGTTATCCATGCTGCGCTTCGGAATGCCCTTATCAACCTCGGGCGAATCCCTCAGATCGTCTACCTGGATAACGGCAAGGCGTTCAAGGCGAAGGTTTTTACCGAGACCGATCTCGACCTGACAGAGCTAAACGGCCTCTACGCACGCCTCGGGATCGCCACGATGTTCGCCCAGCCCTATAACGCCAGGGCAAAAATCATCGAGAGATTTTTCGAGACACTAAACGAGCAGTTCGAGCGGCTGATGCACTCATACACGGGAGCATCGATTGGCGATAAACCGGCATGGACGCATCGAAACGAGAAATTCCACAAAGCGCAGCATACGCGCGCGCACCGGCGGATGGATCCCGGACATCCGGGAAGCCGCCTGGCTCGTAAACCTATACATCCAGTGGTACGGCCAGCAGGAACATTCCGGGAATCCACTTCCAAAAGCCGGCGGAAGTGCTTGCCAAGGGGCGCGGCCCAGGGTTGGACCTTTGCGAGCTAAACGAGCAGTTTCTGTGGAGCAAAAAGTCTCTCCCAGGCGCTGCAGGGCGACTCTTTTCAATATCGAATACGAGTCCGACTGTTTGCACGGCCTGGGCGCGGATGTCATCGTAAAGTACGACTGCTCGGATCTCTCACAAGTCTTTTTCCATACGCTCTCCGGCCAATATCTGGGCGAAGGCATCCCGGTCATGGCGCTTAACCCCATCGCGAAGCAGCTCGGAGACGGAATCGGCGTCGACCAGGTCAAGGGCGCAATCGAGCGTCAGCGCCGCCTGGCGAAGCAGACCAAGCAGAACGCTGGTGGAGCTCGGCGCAACGGCCGGACAGGTCGATGCACTGGAAGCGATCCCCTGGAGGGAGAAGGCGGCAGTAATTTCGGGAGGGAAAACGGAAGCCGAAGTGCTCAAGGCGATAGAGGCTCCCCTTCAGGAGGCCGAACGGGCCAAGCTTGAGCTTGTGGCGAGCAACGCCGAGGCGCAGATAAAAGAGGCCGAGGCGCGGGAGGAACTGGAGAGGCCGGAAAACTTTGCTACGCCGGCTGCTCGATACGATTGGTGCTGGCGCGCCAACTTCGAGCACAAGTGCGAGTTGACACAGGAAGAAACGGCCTTCATGGCCTGGTTTGAGACGACCGGCGAGTTCGATGAGTATCGGCAGCGATATGAGGACCTGATGCTGATTTACGGCAGTGAGGGATAAGAGATGAAATCGGCCGACACATTCCGGAAATGCTTTCGTGTGGGAAAACGCAAAGAATCCGTCATTAAGCTTAATGACGGAAAACCGGAGCAGATAGACGTGGTTTTGTCCCGACAGGGCATCCGCCCTGCTATCCGGCATTGTCCTGACCGGCCATGACGTCCTCGATATCGTCTCCGAGCTTGTCGAAAAAACCGGTGCAAAATCCAAGGTGGCCAGGGGGCTGGGTATGTCGGACGCCTACTTTGGCGACGTCCTCATGGGGAAGCGCCCGATCAGCGCCAGGGTGGCCGAAAGAATCGGGCTGAAGCGTGTTGTCGTTTTTGTAAGGGAGGGAGTAAACGGGCATGAAACAGACATTTCTTGAAACCGAAAACGTGAGGCGCTTTCGCGAGGCGCTCTGGTCCCTGGAGGATATCGAGCGCGGCCAGCCGGGCATAGGGGTGGTGTGGGGGCAGGCGGGTCGAGGTAAGACCATCTGCGCAAGGGAATACGCGGTCAGGACAAGCGCCGTCTATCTGCGCGTCATGGAAGACTGGACGCCCAGGGCGATGCTTTCCGCCCTGTGTCTGGATCTCAATGGGTCGGAACCGCGAAGCGTCGAGGCATGTAAGAAAATAGCCTGCAAAGAGCTGGAAAACCAGCAGAAAACCTTGCTGATCGATGAGGCCGACCGCCTTCCGGTTGGACTGGTAGAACATCTTCGGGATCTGCACGATGCGTCCGGA
>CAWEZA010000058.1:0-30528 GCA_963813125.1 uncultured delta proteobacterium
GCGTCATAGCCAGGCGGGGCGATGCCCCCTTTTCTCTTGTCGCCGGAACTCTGGTGCTCTTGTCCATCCATCCCATAGGAGGCGTCTACGCGGTGATGGCGCTCCTTCTTGCGTTTTTTATGCCTGGCGCCAAAGGCAAAAAGAGGGTGGCGCTCTCAGCCCTGGCAATCGGCCTTGCCGGCTGCCTGGTATTGGTGATCTCCTCCACGGTCAAAGAGCCGTCCATGGTCAACGCCATTTCCCAGTTTCTGGTTTTCCCGGGCCTCCTTAACGCTGTCCATGGCTTTGCGTCCAACATGCTCGGCGTTATCGTCGAAATGGTAAGGCTAAAACAGGGGCTCTTTGGCTCCTTTGCGCTTTTTTCCTTTGCCGTCGCCCTGGGTCTTCTTTGCGCATCCAAACAGTCCAGAACGGTTGCAGTACGCCTCCTGGCCATTAATGCGATTTTTCTTCTCGCCTCCTTATACTATACGCAAGCTGACTTTAGCCCCAAGGCGGACATTTTTTTTAGGGTTTGTATCCCTTCGCTTGTAATTCTCTACGGAGCGGTGGGAAATGCGCTGCTTTTTGTCGCCAGGGAGTCCTTGCGGCTGGCAGCAGACCTTCGAAAATCTTGCCGCCCGCCCGCCGCCATGGACGCGGCCAGGCTTTGGCCGCTTCTTCTGGCAGCCCTTCTTGTCGGCTATTGCGTGGATATGGCTTTGGCCGGAGCTGAGCAGCTCCAGGCCACCGTGCAGTACATGACCGATCGCCAGCCGCTCGCCTTTGACCCCGGTCAAACCGGGCGGCTTCTCTCCCGGGCAAAACCGCCGGACAAGGTCCTCTATACGAGCACCATGGCCATGGCCTACTATTTTCTCCATGGCGCCATGAAGCTTGGGGCCTTCTACTACCACCCGTCCTTTGCCGGGAGCAAGGCGGAAAAAGAGCTGCTCGACCTGCCCGGCTTGACATACGTGGTCGCCTACAACCCCGCTGTTTTCCATCCGACCTTGGAAGGGCTCGATGAAAAAGACCGCTGCATCACCAGGCCCGACTACCGTTATTCGCCCCTTAGCAGCCGTCGAGCATATGGGCCGATCGAAAAAGAAGGCTCCATCCGCGCATCCGATTTCCGCTGGCTGCAGGTGAGCCCAAAAAGCGGCGAACCGCCCAAAAGCCTCGAGGTGTCGGTGAAAAACCCCGGCAAAGCCTCCTCGATAGAATTGATCCCCCTTGATTCGAAAGAAAATCCCGCCGGCGGGAGCTGCAAAAAAAAGACAAAGATAATACCCCCCGGGTGGACCGGTGTGGTAAGGTTCGATGTCGCAGGAGACGGGGCCGCCGGGTTCAGGCTCCTCATTCCGGCAAGTGCCCCTTACCGCATAGGCGGCATGTCTTTTGACAACGACGCTTCGCTTTGGCCCTGGAAACAGAAGGCCCTGGTCACCTTTGCCGCCCGGGACCCCGTTACCGGTACGGTCGTCCTCGGCTATGATCCTGCCGACCTTCTGCCCGCGCCGCTTCGCGGGCGGAAAGTCAAAGTGGTCTCCGATAAGGGGGACTCGGTGCTTTTGTGGATCGAAGGCAAACAACCAGGGAGCCTCCCGGCTCGTTAGGATGCAGGTCTTTTAACTGGCCCGATATTTGCTCTATACAAGGTCGGTAAATTTATGTGGCAAGTATTTTTCGGTCTGATCTCCGATGTGAAGAAGATTGGGGTGGGTCTTTGGCATACCATAAACTACGCCCGGAGAAATGAGCGTATTTATGCCAGTATCTCTCTTTTCACCTCAGATACCACTACAGCTAAGAAGGGTGAACTAAGCTGCTATAAAATAATCATTTATAATCAACACTGCGTCCCAATTTTAGTAAATCTTGTAATGGATATTTATAAGAAAGAATACCAAATATACCCGGAAGATCACTATGCTTGTTTTGAAAAAAAACTTTATCTGAGAAGCAATGCTGTTGAGACAATTATCATAAAATATGACTGGATGTCCAATGCGGTAGTAGAAATAGATGGTGTTGATGTTTCTGCGGATAAGATCATGAAATGGGCCTGCGGTATGGATGGCTGGTATCAGGTACAGGCCAGTCTTTTTGATGAAGGCCATAACATCATCGAAAAACTGTGTATTTGTCAGGAGCTTCGGTGAAAATCGCAAGTTTCATCCAGAGATACCCACCTGCTGTGGGCGGGTCTGAAACATGGTGTCTTGAAGTCTCACGGTTTCTTGCCAAAATTGGGCATAGGGTAAAAGTCTTCACTTTAGATATAAATAAAGAGGAAGAGTACTGGAGAGAACCCCTCGATTCCGAAGCTTCAGTGGCTATGGGAAAGCTGATGTTGGATGAGGGGGTGCTGATAAGACGCTACCGAAGATCACTGCCCATTCGCTCTGTCCATCATACTGTATACGGATTTATATTGGACAGGCTTTTCGGAATTTATTTTTTCGGGCCGCACAGCTCCGAAATGTATGGCAAAATGTGGCGGGAGATAAAAGATGCCGACGTGGTCTTCCTTAACACCGTCCCCTATCCGCATAATCTTCTCGTCTTCATTGTCGCAAAGCTTTTTGGTAAAAAAACGGTGTTCGCACCCCACTTTCATCCCTCCCACCCTCACTACGAGCGCAAATCGAACTACTGGCTTCTAAAGAAGTGCGACGCCGTTGTCACCGTGTCCGAATACGAGCGCAAGTATCTCGAGGCAAAAGGCGTTCGACCGGAAAGACTCTTTGTTGCCGGAAATGCCGTGCACCCGGAGGAATATGTCCCCGAGGGTCTCGAAGCCTTTAAAAAGAAACTGCAAATAGATTACGGGCTTTGCAAAGAGGATCGGGTCGTTTTATTTCTTGGCCGCAAGACGCCGGAAAAAGGGGTTGGCCACCTCATTGAAGCCGTTAGAGGTCTTCTGGCTGAAATGGAGGTCAAGCTCTTCCTGGTTGGCCCCTCGTTTGATTGGTACCTCGAACTCTATCGGGGGCTTTCTTCCGAAGAAAAAAAAAGCATCATCGAAATGGGGGTGCTTTCTCACCAGGACAAGGTCCGCATGCTCCACTGCGCCGATTTGTTGGTGCTTCCCTCCAGGTATGAGGCTTTTGGTATTGTCTTTTTGGAAGCATGGATATGTGGCGTACCCGTGATAGGGACATCGGAAGGGGCCATGCCGGGCATCATCGAAACCGAAGGGCTTCTTAGCAGGTTCGGCGACAGTGAAGATTTAAAGAGTAAAATACGCGAAGCCCTGGTAGATAAAAATAAGCTCGAAAGGATGGGGCAGGCCGGCAAAGCCAAGGTCCTGGCCCGTTACACCTGGGAAGTGATCGGGGAAAAGGTTGCACTGGCGATGAGAGCTGTTCATCAGCGGGAAAGAATTCTTGTATGTACCAATGCCTATCCGCCTAATTTCATCGGCGGCGCCGAACTCGTTGCGCATCAGCATGCGAAGCGTTTGAAAGAAAAAGGCTTCGACGTTGCCGTGTTTGCCGGGAGCCTCGATCCTTGGGGAAAACGCTACCGGATGACCCTGGATCGTTACGATTCCATTCCGGTCCATCGTGTTTGCCTCCACCCCGAGGACTACAGTTCCGATTTTTTCAGTTTCTTTCATAAAGAGGTGGAAAAAGCCTTCGACGAACTGCTCGTGAGCTATGCGCCCGACGTGGTGCATTTTCATAATATAGTGGGTCTTTCTGTTGGTCTTCTGCGGGTCGCCAGGCGAAGGTCCATACGCACGGTCCTGACTTTGCATGACTATTGGGGCCTTTGCTATAAAAACACCCTGACAAGAAGTGAGGGGGAAGTATGTGACTCGCCAGGTGAGTGCGGTCGTTGCGGGCCTGCCATCTCGGGTGGGAAATGGCGCAATGTGCCCTCCCGGATGCGAAGTGATTATATCGCCCTTCAGCTCGAAAATGCCGATCAGGCGATAGCCCCCAGTAAATTCCTGGCCGAAGTCTACACCGCCTCGGTGATCGATCCCGGGCGGATGCGCATAATACCAAACGGTATTGACACCGGGCGGTTCCGCGGTATCGTTCGAACCGAAGATCGGCAAAGAGTAAGATTCAGCTTCCTGGGCCGCCTGGGCAGACACAAGGGCGTGCAGACGATCATCGAAGCCCTGCCCGCCCTGGCCGATAAGGACCAGGTCTTTATCAACCTGGTCGGTGAGGGCGAATCCAGACCTCAGCTCGAGGCGAGGGTGCGGGAAATCGGGTGGGAAAGCTCGGTAAAATTCTGGGGTAAAATAGACCATAGCCAAATCGAAAGCGTCTACCGTGAGACTGACGTGCTGATCCTGCCTTCCGTATGGCCCGAGAATCAACCGGTCTCAATCATGGAAACCATGGCGGCGGGTATCCCGGTTATTGCCTCGCGGATGGGCGGCATCCCCGAGTTTGTCGAAGATGGGGTAACGGGCTGTCTGTTCGAAGCCGGAAACGCCGAGCAATTGGCGGAGAAGATGAAAAAGTTTGTTTTGGACAGGTCCAAAATAAGCGGCTTCGGCGCCCGCGGCCTCGATAAAGTCTCCCGATACACGCTGGATAGTCAGGCCGATGAAATGATCGGGGTCTACCGCAATGTCGCAGGTTCTGCGGTGAGCGAGTCCAGGGAGGACTACCTGGTTGTTTGCCTTGGAAAAGAAGTGCATCCCGAATGTGTTGCCGCCTTGGAAGAACTCCTTCGTCCGGCGCGGCGGCGTCTCAGGGTGGTAATGGCGGACTGGTTGGATGAGGATAAAATAAGGGAGGCCAAACTGGCCTGGATCGTTGATCGGGATGTTTCCCCCGAAGATGTCGGGGTAGCTCTGAGGAATGCACTGCCGTTGGTCGTACCCGAAACTAACGGGGATCTGAAAAGTTTGTGCATCGGCGGAAACTGCGGTCTGTACTACGCCGATGCCCTCGAGGCGGTCGCCTGCATTCGGTATTTGATGGAAAATGACAGCTCTCGCACAGCCCTCGGGCACGGCGGCTTTAGGCTGTTTTGCTCTAAACCCGATCTGTTCCGGTTGTAAAGCAGTCTATGAGGACGGGAATCAATGGAGAATCGGACGAAGGGAACTGATTTGGCGCAAGTAAATGTCGAGGCTATTATGGAGCATATTAAAGTTGAAGCGGCATCGCGGCGCGGTGTAAATGAAACAAACTCGCCTTCCCCTCCTCGGGCCGATGATCAGCAGACTTTTCCGGAGGTGCCTTTGCTCAGTCTTGAACCCATTCATACCACCCCGGCCTTTGAACCCAAAAGTGAAGGCTACCGCCTTGGTGATTTTCTGATATTTTACGATCACGAATTTGTTACCCATGCGTATCGAGGCATCCTTGAGCGTCCCCCTGACGATTTCGGCTATCATTATTATCTGGACAGGCTAAGAGAAGGGAATCTGAACAGGGTCGAGGTCCTGGGGCGCCTTCGTTATGCGCCCGAAGGCAGGTCCCGCAAAGTCAGGGTCAAGTGGCTCCTGCCCTATTTTATTGTCCTGTCCTTTTTGAGAATTCCTGTGCTTGGCTATTTGGGGCGGCTTGCGGCCGGTCTTTTGAGGTTGCCGGCATTGATAAGGAATTTGCAAAACCTCGATTCCTTTACTCATGCGCAGCTCCTTTCCCTGAAGGAACACGTCAATCTTGACGCCCGCCAGGTCCAGGCGGTAGTTAACGATTTGGCCAAAAGCTCTTCGTCGGCGGTGGAAACATTGGCAAACGATTTGACCAAAAACTCTTCAGCCGCAATGCAAACATTGGCAAACGTGGAAATTCTCGTTGCAAGACTGGACTCAGAACTCGCCCGCAAGGTCGAAATAGACCAGGTGGACTTACTGCAGCGGCTCAAAGCCGATCGGGATATGGTTGCCGAAAAGACCGAATTGGCGCATATCGAAAAACTCATAGAAAACCTCGGCTTGGAACTCAAGTCTAAACCCGGCCGGGACGTGGTTGTCGAAAAAGCGAGCTGGCGAATATCGAAAATCTCATAGAAAACCTCGGCTTGGAACTCAAGTCTAAAGCCGACCGGGACGTGGTTGCCGAAAAAACCGAGTTGGCGAATATCGAAAATCTCGTCGAAAAAATCAGCTTTGAGCTAAATTGTAAAGCGGATCGAGACGTGGTTGCCAGGAAGGCCGAATTGGCGCACGTCGAAAATCTTGCCGCAAGATTCGACTCAGGGGTTGAGGAATTGCTGCGAAACGCCGACCGCGATTCGGCGGCTGAAAAAGCCGATTTGGCGCGCCTCGAAAAATCCCTGGCGGAGGGCATGGACAAAATTGGTTCCTTGCGCCGGACTCTGGTGGAACAGGAAAGAAAGCTCTGGATGCTTATCGAAGAGGCAAGAAAACGTATGCCGGAGCCCTTTTCTCCCGAGCAGATGAGCGTATTCGCAGATGAGGCCGACCATCTGCTCGATGCCTTCTATGTGTCGTTCGAAGATGAATTCCGCGGTACGCGGGAAAATATCTGTGAACGATTGAGGGTGTACATCCCGTTTTTGGAACAGGCGGGTTTAGGCGCCTCCGATTCCCCGATACTCGATTTGGGCTGTGGAAGAGGGGAATGGCTTGAGTTGCTTAAACATAATCAATTTAAAGGCGTTGGTATCGACAGAAACCGTGTGATGGTGCACATCTGCAAAGATTTCGGCCTCGATGTCGTAGAGGCGGATATACTCGCCTTCCTCAGAGGGCAGACATCGGGTTCCCTGGGGGCTGTGACCGGATTCCACATAATAGAGCATCTGCCGTTGAAAGTGTTGATTCAACTGATGGATGAGGTCCTAAGAGTACTCAAGCCGGGTGGAATGGTGATTTTTGAATCCCCCAACCCTGAAAATCTAATGACAGGCGCCTGTAACTTCTATCTGGACCCGACTCACAGAAACCCCCTGCCTCCCGCCACCGCCGGACACCTGTTGAGGGTCCGGGGGTTCTCCAGGGTCGATACGCTCCGGTTGCATCCCGGTGAATCCGCCGCTCTTTATGACGAAACGCTCCAGCGGTTGTTGCATGGTCCTCAGGACTATGCGGTGATTGGTTATAAGTAGATGCTCAACCTTTCTCTCATCTGGGAATTGACGAAAAGAGATTTTACCGAACAGTATGCCGGTTCTGCTCTCGGTATGACTTGGGCCGTTGTCAACCCTTTGATCAATCTTGCAATTTACACGATCATCTTCGGAAATATGATGGGCGGCCGGTTGCCGGGCCGTTCCGGAATGTATGCGTACAGCGTTTATGTAACCGCGGGACTCGTGCCGTGGATCGCATTCCAAAACTCTCTTGCCCGTTCCACATCGGTTTTTGTGGACAAAAAATCGATCATATCCAAAGTGGGAACCTCACTGCCTGCCCTGCTCATATATATCTCTCTTTCCGAGACCATCACATTTATTATCACCATGACCCTTTTATTTCTGTTCCTGCTGTTCTCCGGCTACTCGTTTCGAATGGACTTGCTGCTTATTCCCTTCATTTATTTGCTCCAACAGCTCTTTGCCTTTGGTATCGGGCTGCTGACCGCTACCCTCAATGTTTTTATCCGCGATTTCAAGCAGCTGGTCGGAGTCGTGCTCCAGTTGTGGTTCTGGTTTACACCCATCGTCTACGTTAGCAATATCCTGCCTGCCGCCGTCAAGAACCTGATCAGGTTTAACCCTGCCTACGTGATCATCGAATCCTATCAGCGCATTTTAGCGTTCAACCAGGAACCGGCCTATAATAAACTGATAATCATGACGGTCCTGACCCACTTGATCATATTCGCCTCCTATGCGATCTTTCGCGCGCTTGAACGGGACGTGAGGGACTTCCTATGATCGCTGGTATCGGAATTTTGTTGTGGACGTCTCTTTTTTTGGGCCTTACGCACGTCCTGTGGAAATCCATCAAGGGCTACTCCAAGGTGTACCTTTTGATAGTGTGCAGCGCGCTCTTTTTGATTGGTGTCTTCATCCTCTTCCCTTACCTGAAAGGTTTTGGCGCTGCCCGGGACCCGGACTTCAAAAAATCCTCAAGGCATGGCGTTATCTCAACTTTAAGGAGAACTGTATGAAAGAAAAGGCAGTCATCACAGCTGCAATCACCGGTGCGATCCACACTCCCACCATGTCCGAGTATCTTCCCATTACTCCCGAACAGATCGCCGGTGAGGCTCTAAGGGCTTATGAAGCCGGCGCCGCCGTATGTCACATCCACTCACGGGACCCCCAAACCGGAATGCCCGTGGGAGATGTGAACGTCATGAAGGAAATCATCACCCGTATAAAGAGCCGCTGCGACATGGTCATCTGTGTCACCACCGGAGGCGGACTGGGAATGACTGTCGAGCAGAGGGTGGCCCCGGTCGTTCTCTTTAAGCCCGAACTCGCCTCTTTTAACGCCGGGTCCATCAATTTCGCGCTCTTTCCCCTGCTCTCGAAATACAAGGAGTGGAAATTCGACTGGGAAAAACAGTATCTCGCCTTCACCGAGGACTTCATCTTCTCCAACACCTTTAAATCCATGCGTGAATATTGCGCTAGGTTCAAGGAGGCGTCCACCCGGCCCGAATTCGAAATCTACGACGCCGGAATGGTCAATAACGTCGCGGCGCTTATTAGCATGGGCCATGTCGAAAAGCCCGTCTACATACAGTTTGTGATGGGGGTCCTCGGGGGGATAACGGCTAGCTGCGAAAACCTGCTCTTCCTGGTGGATTACGCCAAAAAACTCATCGGCGATTTTGAGTTTTCCGTTTGCGTCGCGGGCCGGGCGCAGTTTCCCCTCTGCACCCAGTCGCTTCTCATTGGCGGAAACGTGCGCGTGGGCCTCGAAGACAACCTGTACCTCGAAAAGGGCCGAATGGCCAAAAGCAACGCTGAACAGGTGGCAAAAATCGTCCGCATCGCAAGGGAACTCGGCATCGAACCGGCCTCCCCCGATGAGACCCGGCAGATTCTGGGACTCAAAGGGATAGGTCGGGTGAATTTTTAATGTGCTCGGGAGGTGGTTATGAAAATGGGCGGGATAGAAAAAGTTGCCGTGCTGGGAGGAGGCCTGATTGGTTCGAGCTGGGCGACCAATTTTCTCTGGAAAGGGCTGCGGGTAAGCCTTTATGACATAAACGAGCAAGCCTTGAGCACGGCCGAAAGCCGGATCCGTCAAAACCTCGAATACCTTGTCTCAAAAACCATCTTGACGCGGGACGAAATGAACTCCGCCCTGGGGCTCGTGACCTATCACCGCACTATTGAAGAAGCGGTTGCCGGAGTCCGGTTCATCCAGGAGTCTGTCCCGGAAAATTACGAGGTAAAGCAGTCCGTTCTG
Organism: uncultured delta proteobacterium; assembly: GCA_963813125.1. Taxonomy (GTDB): domain Bacteria; phylum Desulfobacterota; class Syntrophobacteria; order Syntrophobacterales; family Syntrophobacteraceae; genus SbD1. The sequence goes on from CAWEZA010000058.1 coordinate 9,296, forward strand.
GCCGAAGTCGATGAATATGCCCCGGCAGACGGAATCTTTGCAAGCAGCACTTCGGGGCTTCTGCTATCCGAGATAGCGAAAAACTCGAAGCGGCCCGACAGATGCATTGGCGCGCACCCCTATAATCCGGCCCATCTCATTCCGCTGGTCGAGATCAGCAAAGGGGAAAAAACGGACGAGGCCGCCGTGACAAGGGCGTGTGATTTTTACAGAGCCCTTGGCAAGGAGCCGATAGTTTTGCGGAAGGAGGCCCTCGGGTTTATCGCCAACCGGCTGTCCATGGCCCTATACCGGGAAGCGGTCGATCTGGTGGTTCGGGGGGTCTGCTCCGTCGAGGACGTAGACAAGGCGGTGAACTTCGGGCCGGGCCTGCGCTATGCCCTGATGGGCCCCAATCTCATCTATCAGCTGGGAGGCGGTCAGCACGGGATCGAAGGGTTGCTAAAACACGTCGGCGGCTCAGTGGAACTTTGGTGGCAGGACATGGCGACCTGGAAGAAATGGCCGCCCGCCTGGACTGAAACAGCCCGGGACGGGGTCGATAGGGAAATGGCTGCTCGCCCGCCCGACCAGGGGCGCACCACCGAAGAGATTACCCGGTGGAGGGATGACGGCCTTATCGAAATCCTTAAGTTATTGAAAAAGATCTAAAGATTGGTCGGAAAGGAGCGGGTAACGGTTTTCGGCCATGCGGTCTATATTTTTCTAATCCTGTAAATCCTGTTAATCCTGTCAAAAAGCTTTTGCTCTCAGCACGGAAGGGCAAAAAAATAAAATATTTGGACAGGATTTACAGGATTAAACCATAGCTTTTCCATGTCAATCCGGTCGGTTAGGACACGGTTTTCTGCAACGCAGTCTCTATTATTTTATAATCCTGTAAATCCTGTCAACGGAGCCCGGGTTTTTAATTTGACATATCACATACTATGTAGTATGTGACCTCGATGAAATCGAAAAATCACAATAGAAGAGACGATCAGGCCGAAGAAACATACTTCCAGATCGTTCAGGCGGGAGTAAAACTTTTTGCCAGGCAGGGATACCACAAAACGACCATAGCCGATCTCACTCGTGCCATCGGACTTACCTCGGGGGCGATTTTCCACCATTTCCCCAATAAGGAGGCTATCCTGGATGCCGTTGTGGATTCGGTAAAACGTGGAATCCTCGAATATGCCCAAATTGCCGACAGGGCTAAGAACGGCTCCATCGCCGTGGTCGAGGAGACGGTGCGGACTATGTGCGCTCACTTCAAGCGCCGTCCCGAAGCCACAATATGCCTCGCGGTCCTGGCCACCGAATTTGCGGGCAGCAATCACCCGATGGAGGCCAAACTCAAGCAGGCCTATGATATCTTCGTCAAATCCTTTGCGCGTATACTTGAAAACAATGAGTCCGTCACTAATCCCAGGGCGGCGGCGATCGCTTTTTTTGCCGCCGCGCAGGGAATTGCCGTGCAGGGGCTGCTCAGAAAAGGGGAGTTTTCAATTGATGAGCTCGCCAATGGCTACATTAGCCTGCTCAAAAGGTGGTAGTCGAACCCTCCAGGAGCGGGCCGGGAAGCGGTAAAGCTGCTTTTTTTTAAAAATAACATATCACATAATATGTACTATGCGAAACGATTCGCTTAAACCGCACAGAAACATAGAATGGAGAGAAAACATGGCCTCTGTCAAACTCATCGAACCCACCCCGTCTGCCTATGGGTACCCACTCCTCATAAAACATCTTCTCAAAACTCCGTTGGCGCATGCCACCCATAAGGAGATCGTCTATCGCGACTTGAGATTTGATTACCCCACGTTTGCGCAACGGATCGGAAAGCTCGCAAACGCACTGGCGGCCCTGGGGGTGGGACCCGGAGACACCGTGGGCGTGATGGACTGGGACAGCCACAGGTATCTCGAGAGCTATTTCGCCATCCCGATGATGGGCGCCATCCTCCACACCGTCAATATTCGCCTCTCTCCGGAACAGATACTCTTTACCATCAATCATGCCGAAGACGATGTGCTTCTTGTCCACTCCGATTTCCTGCCCCTGCTTGAAGAGATCGCAAAGGGCCTCACATCGGTAAAAAAAATAATCGTGCTCTCGGATACCGAAGCGCCCCAAACCCGGCTCGAGGTCTGCGGTGAATATGAGGCCCTCCTTGCCAAAAGTTCGGGGCAATACGATTTTCCGGATTTCGACGAAAACGCCAAAGCCACCACTTTCTATACGACCGGAACCACCGGGTTGCCCAAGGGAGTGTGCTTTAGCCACCGGCAGCTGGTTCTCCACACCCTCTGCGTCATGGGGAGCGTGGGGGGATTTTCCATGGGCGGGGGGGTGAGTCAGGATGATGTTTACATGCCTCTTACGCCCATGTTTCATGTCCACGCCTGGGGGCTTCCCTATGTATCCACGGTCCTGGGGTTAAAACAGGTCTACCCGGGCAGATACGTACCGGACAATATTCTAAACCTCATAAAGACGGAAAAGGTCACTTTCTCTCATTGCGTGCCGACTATCCTGCACATGCTCTTGAACTCCCCGGCCGCTTCTCAGACCGACCTTTCCAAATGGAAAGTAATCATCGGCGGCTCGGCGCTTCCCAAAGGGCTGTGCAAGGCGGCCATGGAGAAGGGCATAAGCCCCTATGCCGGTTATGGCATGTCCGAGACCTGTCCGATTCTCACCGTGTCGGTCATTAAACCCCACATGGTCGATCTGAGCGACGAAAGGGAAGTGGAGCTTCGGTGTCGGGCCGGAATTACGGCGCCGCTCGTGGAACTGCAGATAATAGACCCGCAGGGAAATCAACTGCCCCACGACAACATCAGCGTGGGTGAGGTGGTGGCGAGGGCCCCCTGGCTTACCCAGGGGTACTTCAGGGAGGTGGAGCGTTCCGAGGAACTGTGGGTCGGCGGGTATCTGCACACTCAGGACGTCGGCTGCATAGACGAAGAAGGTTATTTGCAGATTACCGACCGGATAAAGGATGTCATCAAAACCGGCGGCGAATGGATATCTTCTCTGCAGATAGAAGACGTTCTCACTCAGCATGAATCGGTTTCCGAATCCGCCGCGTTCGGGATCCCCGATGAGAAGTGGGGCGAGCGGCCGATTGCCTTCGTCATACTGAAAGAAAATTTCGTCGGAAAGGTTTCCGAAGACGATCTTAAAAACTATTTCAAGGGAGTCGCAGCCACCGGCGCCATTTCCAAGTTTGGAATTCCCGATAAAATCATCATCACCGATAAGATCCCTAAGACCAGCGTCGGGAAATTGGATAAGAGAAACCTCAGAAAGCAGTACGCGCGTTAATGCGGGAAAGGAAAAATATGAAAGACGTTGTCATCGTTTCAGCCTGTCGCACTGCCATTGGGGCTTTTGGCGGAAGTTTGCGCGATCTTAATGCCTCCACACTTGCAAGTGTGACCATGAGGGAAGCGGTCAAAAGGGCGGGCATCGATCCGGCATTGATCGATGATGTTCGCTACGGCTGCTGCATGGAGCCCGAAGAAAGCCTGAACGTCGCTCGAGTTCGGCGCGCTGCTGGCGGGCATACCGGATACGGTTCCAGCTGCCACCGTAAACCGGGTCTGCATCTCCGGTATGGAGGCGGTTCTTTCCGGAACCGCAATGATCATGGCCGGTATGTCTGAAGTCATTTTGGCCGGCGGGGTCGAACATATGTCGGGGGCCCGCTATTGCGCCCCCAAAGCCCGCTGGGGATTCCGCCTCCAGGACCAGGTGTTCGTCGATTCTCTGATACACGCACTCCATTGCGGCTCTCACATACTGCCCCTGGCTGAGGATGCGCCGCTCGATACCACGAGCGCCCCCGCCAGTCTTTCCCTGGGAAAGCCCTACATCATGGGGCAAACGGCGGAATTTGTCGCTCAAAAGCTTGGAATAAGCCGCGAGGAGATGGACGAAGTGGCCTTGAGGAGCCACAACAATACCGAACGCGCCACAAACGAAGGCCTGTTTAAAGATGAGATCGTGGAGATCTCCGTGCCCCAGCATAAGAAGGCTCCCTTGATTTTCGACAAGGATGAGCATTTTCGCCCCGGCATGACCCTCGAGCAGCTCCAGAAGCTGCCGCCGGCCTTTGTGCCCAAAATCGGCAAGGTGACCGCCGGAAACTTGAGCGGTATCAATGACGGGTCTTCGGGCATGGTCATCATGTCGGCGGAAAAGGCAAAAGAGCTCAACCTCACCCCGATCGCCAGGATCCGCGCGACGGGAAAAGGCGCCTGTCACCCGGCCATAATGGGCCTTTCGCCTGTTCCGGCCGTAAATGATTTAATGAAAAGAAGCGGGCTAAAAATAAGCGATTTCGACATGGTGGAAGTAAACGAAGCCTTTGCCTCTCAATATCTGGGCTGTGAACGCGAACTTGGGCTAAATCGTGAGATCACCAATGTAAACGGCTCGGGGATAGGTTTGGGCCATCCCGTAGGCTCCACCGGGTGCCGCATCATGGTCACGTTGATTCATGCCATGAAAAAGCGTGGCAACACTCTGGGGCTCGCCACTCTGTGCGGTGGCGGCGGGGTCTCCATGGCCTGCGCCCTCGAGATGATCTAGGCTTGTGGTGGGGGAGCGAAGCGGGGTCGCGTCACCCTGACAATTACCCAGACGTGCACGGGGGACTTAATTTCCCCCCTTTTCTAAAGGGGGGCAGGGGGGATTTTAATGGCGCCGCCCCCTTTAACACAAACCTCAAACCCTTTGCCAGAGCGCTTCGCAAGAACATGACAGCTTGTTTGGTGGGCACAGCTTCCACCGTGCCCACCAAACAGGTGCTCCGGTCTGTGATCCTGCATTTTAGATAGTCGCTCCGCAATCCGAATCCCGTGGAAGAGGCGTGGCACACCCGCCGCGGTGCAGCCGCCACCAGAATCGGCCGTTTTCCCTGCCCGCTTCCATCGCAATTCCGAAGACATCTGTAAGAAGCTCCGGGCTGAGGATATCTTTTTTCTCGCCTTTTGCCTTGCAGCGCCCGGATTTAAGTAAAAAAACGTGGCCGAAGGCCGGCATGATCTCTTCCAGATAATGAGTGACCAGGATCATCGAGGGGCCTTCCGGCTCCCGGCCAAGGCTTTCGAGGGTCGAAAGGAGCTGCTCGCGGGACACGAGGTCGAGCCCCCCGCAGGGTTCGTCCAGGATCAGCAGGCCCGGCTTGTGGATGAGCGCCCTGGCGATAAGGAGCCGCTGCTTTTCTCCGTGAGAGAGCACACTATAGGGAAGGTCGAGTATCTTTTCGCAATTCAGCTTTGCCGCCAATATGGCGGCTTCTTCGAAGTCCCGTGGCTCGGGTTTTTCAAATATGCCAAGGGATGCGTATTTTCCGCTCACGATGAATTCGAGCGGCTTCTGGGAAAGGGGGACCTGTGCCTGGAGAAAAGAGCCGACCCAGCCGATTTTCCTCCTCAGAGCTCGAAGATCGACCTCTCCGAAGCGCTCTCCCAAAACGGTCACTTCCCCCGAGGTCGGCCAGAGGTAGCCGGCGAGAATCTGGAGCAGGGTTGTCTTGCCGGACCCGTTCGAGCCCAGAACGACCCAATTCTCGCCCGGCTTTATATCCCACGAAATATCATCCAGAATTAGTCTCCGGCTCCTTACGAACCGCACATTCTTAACGCTGATCCAGGGTTTTTCCATTTTCTAAAACGATTTCCACGTGAGTACGATTTTTCCGAAATGCTCTCCGGATGAAAGATACCGGTGAGCCTCCTCCACTTCCGCTATGGAAAATATCCGGTCGACGATGGGCTTCACTCTGCCCGATTTTAGCAGGGGGAGCACGGTTTGGGCAAACCCGCGAGTGATTTCGGCCTTTTCCTCTCTCGATTGGCTGCGCAAAACCGATCCTATGATTTTAATCCTTTTGCTCAAGACCGGGACAAGGTTTATTTCCCCGGAGCTTCCCCCCATGAGTCCGATCAGGACGAGCCGCCCCCGGGTTTTAAGAATATCGAGGTGCTTTGACAGGTAGGGTGCCCCGATGCAGTCGAGGACGATGTCCACGCCTTTTCCGTCCGTTATCTCCATAACGCGCGCACCAAAGTCTTCCCGCCTGTGGTTTATCCCCGCAAAGGCCCCGAGATCGATCGCCCGCTTGATTTTTTCATCCGCTCCAGCGGTGATGATAACCGTTGCCCCCGTTGAACCGCACAGCTGCACCGCGGCCGTACCGACCCCGCTGCCTCCGCCGTGGATGAGAAGGGTATCCCCCGCCTTCATCCCCGCCTGAACGATGAGGTTGTAATAGGCGGTGAAGAAAACCTCGGCGGCCGCGGCCGCTTCGGTAAAACTCAGGTTTTCCGGAATCGGGACCAGGTGATCGACCGGCACCGCCGCGTATCTTCCGTACCCGCCCCCGGCGACTATCCCGAACACCCTGTCGCTCGCCTTGAAAGCCGGCCCGCCGACCGATTCGACTATGAATCCCGCAAAATCGAGCCCCAACACCTTTGACGCGCCGGGAGGCGGCGGGTACAGGCCGCGCCGCTGGAGTAGATCCGCCCGGTTGACCGAGCACGCCTCGATTTGAACGAGGGCTTCCCCCTCTTTTAAAGCAGGAATCTCGACTGTTTCCAGCCCCACCTCGTTCCATTCGCCCTTTTTGGCCTCGCCGCGGACCACCACGGCGGGCATGGACCCGGCGTTCATTCCAGTCCTCCATTTTCAGCAAAGGAGTAATACTGGTCAAGACCCGCTATGATGATATGATCGTGGACCACGATGTCCAGGTCTGCCAGCATGTTTTTGAGCTTCCTTGTGAGCTGCCTGTCGGCCGCCGACGGGGTAGGGGTTCCGCCCGGGTGGTTGTGCGCCAGGATGACTGCGGTGGCGCGGTGTTTCAAGCTTGCCTCGGCGACCTGCCTGGGAAAGACCGCCGTCCGGTTGACGCTGCCTTTTTGCACAAGTTCTGCGGCGAGCAACCGGTTTTGGCTGTCGAGGGCGAGCACGCAAAAGACCTCGTTTCTCTGTGTCCCGAGTTCTGCCCGCAGGTATGAGACCGCGCTTTGAGTCGAACCGAAAGTCTCCTTCCGTGCCTGGCGGCTAGTCTGGTAAGAATCGAACAACCGCGGGACAAGGCTTATAAATGTCGCCGCTTCCTTTCCGATCCCGTCGACCTCGCGCTGGAGCGTTTCGACGGGGGTGTCCAGGACCGAGGCGAGATTATTGCCGAATTTATCTAGAAGCTCTTTGGCTATCGGTTTGACGTTTTTTCTGGGAATGGCGTATGTGAGTAGAAGCTCGAGTATTTCATAGTCGTGAAACCCGGCAAGACCGCCTTTCGAAAACCTCTCGCGCAGTCTTTTCCTGTGGCCTTCCATGCCTGTTAAATCGGCCGGCTTCACAGGCGATTTCGGGGGACTGGATTCTTTCATGCTAAAAATCTACAATTTTCCCGCTCGAATTGCCAGAATAAAACGGAGGGCGGAAAACTATGGAACCGAAGGCGTGGTGGGCACGGTTTCACTGTGCCCACCCGGCAGTTTCCGGATGCACGCTGCTAGCTCGATTGACGGACTTTTTCGCGCAGTTTTCCCAGCAGCGAATCAAAGGATTCGTTTGCGAGTATCGAAGAAAACTGGCTGCGGTAGTTCTCCACCAGGCTGATCCCCTCGACCACTACGTCGTATACCTTCCACTTCCCGTCGATCGAGTGCAGCCTGTAGTTTAGCGCTATGTTCTTGTTGCCCTCGTAGATGATGTGCGTCTTGACCACCGCATAATCACAGTCCACCTGTTGGGAATCGTAGAAAACCTGTTCGTTCGAGACTGTGTAATGCTCGAGACGGTCAACGTAGGTATTGAACAGGAGTTGCTTGAACAGATGTGCGAACTCTTCGCGTTTCCCCTGGGGCTGTTCCTTCCATGGGTGGCCGAGCGCCCTTTTGGCCATTTCATCGAAGTTGAAGTAGTGGTCGACAACTTCGAGGATTTGCTCTCTTCTCTGGCGCAAAGGGGCCGCCTGGCCGCTTTCCGATTGGTGTAAAATCTCGAGCGCCTTCTGTGTGCCGTTCTTTATCACGGGCAATGGGCTTGACTGGTCCGCCACAGACGCCGAAGCCAGGCGAGCGGAAACGAGCAGCATTAACAAGAGTCCGGAAACGGTGAAAAACCTGGCTGTTTTAGATGCGCACAACACGCTTTTTCTCCTCGAATTCAGGTCCAAAAAATAGGCGGATCGACTGCCTCCGCATGACGGGGGGGAATATATCTCCGCCTTGGGATTTGTCAATGGCCATTAGATCGCGCCAGGCCGATGAGCACATTTGTCACACTCGGCGCTCAGGTCTCCGGGTCGTTTTCCGGCTGCGGTCGTATCAAAAAATCGAAATTTTTCATGGACTCTTCCCCTATTACGCCCAGCCTCGATATTGCGCCGGCTGTAAAGAGCCGGAACTTCCCGAGCGACTTCGCGCAAAGCACCTCTGCGCCTTTATAAATGAACCCCTCCACCGTGGCCTCGCGTTTTCCAAGGGCCTCGATCACTCTTCCTTCAACCCGTATCTCCTCGCCAATCCTTACCGGCTTGTGGAATTCAACCGTCAAAGAATTCGTGAGGGCGAATTTTTTTAGAAAGTGAATGGCCGTCCAGCCCATCGTTTCGTCCAGTATTGTGGCCAGAACGCCCCCGTGTGCCAGGCTGTCCCATCCGCACAGGTGTTCGGGCACGGTCAGCCAGGAGAAAAGCGCAGCGTCCCCGGAGAAAAATTTCATCTGGAGTCCGTGGGGGTTTACGGGACTGCACCCGAAACAGCCATGGCTTCCTCTGTTGGGCAATGCTTTTAAATTTGAGGGAACTCGAGGTTCTTCCGGCAAAACCAATACCTCCACTTTTCTTGCGGTATGTCAAACCGCCGCCTCCGGCATTCGCCGGGGCGGCGGGGACCCTCACCGGGGCTCGGGCTCCATCATCCGATTAGCTCGATACCCCTTCTGAACGCCCTTGTGTTGATCTCCAGCATTTTCCCCGGGAAGCGTTCCTCGAGAAGGGGCAGGATCGACTCTTCGCCGACCGGCAATACGCCCGCGCCAATGACCGCCCCCAGCAGGATGACGTTGCTGTAAATGGGGTCCCCCATCTTGAGGGCCTCTTCCGTGACATTGACGTAGCTGGTCCTCGAAGACATCTTCTCGATGGCGCGCTTCACTTCGTTGAGATCCGGGTAGGCGACCCCTCCGGATGGGTAGAACGGTCTGGGGTTGACAATGGATATTATACCGGGATTGCCGAATTCCACCAGGGCCCTCAGCGTTTCCACCGGTTCCATGCCTATCAGCAAATCCGCCCTTCCCTTGAGCGTAACCGAGCTGTAGAGCGTCTTTTCCGAAATTTTAATGTGGCTTGCGACCGACCCTCCTCTCTGGCTCACCCCGAACGTGTCGGCCACACTGACCATGAAGCCTTCATTTACCAGGGCTGCCCCGATAAAGCCGGAAAGCAGGACGTTTCCCTGGCCTCCCACACCGGAGATGATGACGTTAAACGGATCTTTTTTCAGTTTCCCCGCTCTCATCGGTTCGCCTCCTCCCTGATTATGGCATGGGCCGGACAGATATCCGCGCACAGGCCGCACCCGACGCAAAGCGCTTCGTCTATTGCCGCCTGGCCGGTCTCGCCGTCGACCATCAGCCCCGGACAGCCGAACAAACGGGTGCACAGCCTGTGACAGCCGCAGCTGTCAGCCAAACACTTCGCTGTATCCACGCGCATCTTGAAGGGGTTGGCAATTTTTCTTTTGGCCTTTACCAGCTGGCACATGTGCCTCATTATGACGACTTTGACCCCGCGCTCCTCGCCCATCTTTTCTAGAAGTGTATCGACGGTTTTTTCCAGGTCGAACGGGTCGCGGATTTCAACTGAAGCCCCCATGGCGCGGCAGACCGCTTCCATGTCCACTATTTGCGCCGGCTCGCCCGTAGCCGTTTGCCCCGTCCCGGGATGGGGCTGAAATCCGGTCATCGCCGTGGCGCTGTTGTCCACGATGATAAGGGTAAAGTTGGAATTGTTGTAAACCCCATTTGCCAGGGCCGGCATGACCGAATGATAAAAAGTGGAGTCGCCGCAAATGGCTAGCACGGGCTGATCCAAACCGAATCGGCCAAGTTTGCCAAGGCCGCTCGCCACTCCCGTGCCCGAACCCATGGCGTGCGAGGTTCGCGCCTGGTAAAACCCGGGCCCGGCAAACCCCATGGAGTAGCACCCGATATCGCCGCACACGAACCCGTTGCGGCCGTCGAGCCGGATGGCGTTTTTAACCGCCCAGAAGGTCGCGCGGTGGGGACAGCCCGGGCACATGTTGATCGGGCGGCTCGGCACGAGTTTTTCCGCCTCCGAGGCCATCTCGTCGTAAGCCCGGTCGCGGGTCTGGTATGGCGTGCCGATAATATCGGTGAGCGCTCTTATGACTATATCGGTGCTGAGTTCGTTATAAGGGGTCAGATGTCCCGAGCGGGCGCCGAAAAAAGTGAGGTGGGCCGTTTCCGGAAGCAACCCCGCGGCCAGCTCCATGACGCTTCGTTCGACAAACGGGTCCATCTCCTCTACGAAGAGCACCCTGGTGGTCGATTTCAGATGCTTTGCGACCAGTTTTTCGGGAAGCGGCCAGGTAGTGCCCAGTTTCAGGACCCCGACCCTGTCGCTCACCTTCAATTCGTTTACGCCTTCGATGCAGTAAGAGGTCGAGGCGCCGCAGGCAATTATCAGGAGTTCGGGTTTCTCCGGGCCCGTGTAACTGTTGAAGGGCGAAGTCTCGAAAATCTCCCGCGCTCTTTCGAGCTTTTCGTGCAGGGGGGCGTGGAACACCGGAAAGGGACCTGAGGTGAACCTGCTTTTGCGCGGGTTGTTCATCTCCCAGATCTCGGGGAAGACGGCTTTGGGTTGGCCTTTTTGAGGCAGCTCTTCCGATACGACGTTGCTCCGTGTGTAGGAGATCCTCCCCACGCCGCGTACGAAAGTCATGAGGTTTACCGCCTCCGACACCTCATAGGCCCATTTGATCATCTCCTTGGCTTCCTGGGCGCTTGAAGGCTCCATCAGCGGGTTGTCGATCCACTTGGCTATCGTTCTCGAATCCTGCTCGTTGTTGCTGGTCCCGCCCCCGGGGTCGTCGGAGATAAAGATGACCATCCCGCCGGAGCCGATTCCGGTCATGTTGAGGTTGACGATAAAGTCCGCGGCCACGTTGGCCCCGTTCTGCTTCATGACGCAAAAGGAGCGGAGGCCGGCAAAAGATGCGCCTGCGGCCACCTCGACGGCCACTTTTTCGTTTGTGGACCATTCCACGTAGATGTCTATTTTCGAGGCTGCTTCAGCTAGGGCCGGAATCACTTCCGAAGACGGGCTCCCCGGGTAGCCGGAAGCAACCCCGACACCCGCTTCGAGCACTCCGCGGGCCACGGCTTCGTTGCCCATAAGGAGCGCTGTCGACCCGGGTTTTAGCGTTGCGATATTTGACATTAGTCACCCCCTGGCTTTTTGACCAATCAAATGATTGCCCATCTGGACAAGATGTCTCCGGTCGATTCCTGCTGGCGGCCAAGATAGAGGAGGTCTTGCCGGGTCCCGCTCTTCTCGGTGATATTCTTTACCGCGCTCCTCTTTCTGCTAAGGGCGGCCGCTTTCAAATGATTTAGCCTTTCCTCCGGCAACTCCCTGGTTTCCAGGATCCCCTTTTCGGTCGCCAGTCCAAAAAGCTCCGCGCCCTGCAGGCTGCGAACCAGCACGGTGTTCCACCCCGGGTAAGCCGAACCGGCCGAACCGATCGAAATATCGGAAAACTCGGCCGTGAGATCCCAGCAATAGTGACAGCCCGGATTGATGTGGGGCTTGATCGAATCCAGTGAGACCGAACCGGGGGCAAGGTCGTTTTCGTAGTGAAAGTCAAACGAGTAATGAGGCGTATGGGGTATCTCGAACCTGCAGACCCGAGAAAGTTCGCAAAGCGTTTTCAAATACGGGTGAAAAGTCCTCGGGGAAAGAGCCCAGCCGCAAAAAAGGCCCAGGGTGAACCTGATGTTGCCAGGATCCGGGCTGTTTGCGGGAGGCTGCCGTTTCATCTTGCCAACGGCCTCGATCTGGCAGCCGGTTCCGACTATCCCCAGCCTTTCCTGGCTCAGTGCGGGGAGGCTTCGGTACGCTTCCAGGGAAAAGCCGACCTCATAGCTCGACCCGGCGCATTCGAGCAGTTCCCGCCGGCTTCGCGCAAGGTTTCCATGAGGGGTTTTTTCCGCGTCCATGCGTGTGTTTACCACCGCCTCTATCAGCCCCTCTTCGAGGGCCAGGGCCAGAAGACTTGTCACCGTTCCGCCGTCCTGGCCTCTTTTGAGGATTTCAGGGTCCTTCGCGCGGGCCATGATGACCCGGGCGACCTGGCCAAGTTCCCCGCCTCGGTAAGCCTCCCCGAAAACAGCCTCGCTTACCGCGTCAAAATCCAAAGAGGTCCTCGGACAATGCTTGTAGCAATCCCCGTCCGTCCCGGTGCACTTGTCCATGACCACGATTCTGCCCCTGTGGGCCACTATGTAGGGACATCCCGTGATGCACGCGCCGCACCCGGCGCACAACCCCTTGTTTATTACCTCTTCGAAAAGTTCGGATATGCCTTTTCCGGCCTCTGCCATTAAAACCTCCTCCCTGTTTTTGTTCTCATCCCGTGGGGGTGCGGGGGGTTGGGGGGGCACTCGCCTGCGGCGCAGCCGCCCCGCTCTTTTCTCTTTTCTTCTAACTCCCCGCTGTCCTGTCCCTCAAAAGCATCCTGCCTATCGGTCCCGTTCGGTCGAGAAAGGGTTTTGCCAGATCGGGGATGAACCGGGCGCAGAGCAGGGCGAAAACGATCCCGAAGCTCGATCCGCCAAGGACGAGCTCCCAGACGGCTGCCAGGTAGGGCGAAATATGCGGGTCAAACGGGCTGGCTTTTCCCGCGGCCCACGCGGGCAGCGCCGATACGCAGGACAAAAGCACGAGCTTGCCCGTACCCGAAAGCAGCCCTTCGAAGGCTTCGCCGCCGGCTTTCATCCTCCACCAGGCCGCCATTGCCGCGGTGTAAATAACCAGAGCCGACACGCTGGCCCATGCCACCCCGATTGCGCCGGTGTGGATGGCCAGAAGGTAGAAGACCGGGATCACGAGCACCGTCACTATGGTCCCCAACACCGCCGGGGTAAGAGTGTCGAGCTTTGCGTAGAAACCCCTGCTCAGCACCTGCTGGAACCCCCAGAAGGGAACGCTTACGAGCAGCACCTGCAGCAACCGTGCGGTCATCGCCGTATCCACGGCGCCAAACCTGCCCTGCTGGAAGATCAGCCGTATCGTGGGCTCGGCGGCCAGGATCATCCATGCGGTAACGGGGATCAGCAGGGTCATTATGTTTTGCATCGCGGTTTTTATGGTACGGTACAACCGGGGAAGCTCTTTTTTCACGTAAAGGTCGGCCATGAACGGAAAGGAAGCCATCCCCGCCGCCTGCGCCACCACGCTTACCGGCACCATCATGATGCGCCGCGCGTAGCTGAGCCGGCTGACCGCCCCGACTTCCGCATAGGAGCCGAATACCCGCATGAATTGCTGGTCCAAAACCGTGATGGATTGTCCGATCATGAGCGGAAGGGCCACGAGGAAGTACCTCTTTAGCCCCGGGTGAAAAATCGACCATCTGAAACTCAAGCCGCCCCCATACTTCACGGCGAGAAGAGGAAGCAGGAAGTTACCGATAAAGGACCCCGCGACTACCCCCCAGCAGAAACCCTCCATGCCTCTGGACCGGAGCAGGACCCCTCCCACGATTATAAACAGGTTATATACGATCGAGACCGCGGCGGGGACGAAGAACTGTTTGCGCATGAAAAGGATGCCCGTAAGGCAGGAGCCGCACAGAAAGAATATTTGCGCCGGAAGGATTATCCGCAGAAAAAACGTGAGACGCCCAAGCGACTGCGGCGCGAGTCCGGGCGCCGTAAGACGGGCCAGGGTCGATGCCGAGAAAAACGCAACGACGGTGAGCGTGCAGATCGAAACTGCCACCCACAGAAAAACGCTTGAAAAAAACCGCCAGCCCTCCTCTTCGCTTTCCTCGAAATACTTGGACAGAAAAGGGATCAGCGTTATGGAAAAATAGCCTCCGGCAAGCATGTAATTTATCAGCTCAGGAATCACGAAGGCGGAAAAATAAAGGTCCGATTCCCGTGTAGCCCCGAAAAGAATCGAGATGAGCTTGTCGCGGAAAAGTCCCATGAACCGGGAAAGCAGGATGCCCCCGCCTACGATTACCGCTGCCAGCCCCATTTGCTGGCGTTTCTTCCAGAATGACATGTCGAATCTTCCATCGTTTGGATACGGGCGACTCGCCCGCCAACCCGTAAGAATACTAAACGCACCCGCCTGAGACCAGTGAATAGTTGAAAAGGGGCGGGACGGGAGCCAAAATCGCAGGATTCATGACAATTGCTCTTTTCAAAAAATCCGGGGGAGCGTACATTCTCAATTGATCGGGATTTCATCGACTCTTAACGGACTAACGATAAGCACGGAACCGCTATGAAACTGGGAATAACTGGATTGGGAAGGACCGGCAAGACGACCGTGTTCGACGCTTTGACAAGAAGGGGCGGCGAATCGGCTCCGGCTGGAGGCCAGGTGGTGCCGGCGCTGGGGGTCGTGCCCGTGCCGGACCCGAGGGTCGACTGGCTGAGCGGCCTCTATCGTCCCAAAAAAACAACGCACGCGCAGATTACCTACATGGACCTTCAGGGTATTCCGGGAATGGCCGACAACAAGCAGGAATATATGTCGCTTCTGCTGACTCACATGAGGCCGATGGACGCCCTTATCATGGTTGTGCGAAACTTCACCGACCCTGCGATGGGGCCTCCCAACCCCGCGGGGGACTTGAGGGAACTCGAAGATGAATTTCTAATCGCGGACCTGGGCGTGGTTGAAAAGCGCCTCGAAAGACTGGAAGCCGACCTCAAGCGGGGCAAAAAACCCGTTGGGGCCGAAAAGGAGCTTCTTGACAAGTGCGCCGAAACGCTAAACGGTGAGCGTCCGCTGCGTACGATCCCCGAGGTCTGCGGCCGGCCGGAGCTGCGGGGCTACACCTTCCTCTCCGCAAAGCCCCTGCTTGTGATCGTCAATAATTCCGATGAAGACGACTCGATGCCCGATTTGCCGCTGAGAATCCGCCGAGGCGGTCATGGTGCGCGGCAAGCTCGAAATGGAACTGGGCCAGCTCTCGGACGAAGAAGCCGAGTCTTTTATGAGCGATTTCGGCATTACCGAATCGGCCATGGACAGGGTGATAAGGAGTTCGTTTTCCCTTCTGGACCTCATCTCGTTTTTGACTGTCGGCGAAGATGAGGTAAGGGCCTGGACCATTCCGAGGGATACGCACGCCGTAGATGCCGCGGCGGCCATTCACTCCGATATCCAGCGGGGATTTATACGCGCCGAGGTTGTGGCCTACGAAGACCTGAAGAAAACCGGCGATTACGCCGCTGCGCGAAAGCAGGGCCTGGTCAGGCTCGAAGGCAAGACCTACCCCGTTCAGGACGGCGACGTGATGCATTTCCGTTTTAATGTTTAGCTCACTTGGCTTCGACCTCCGGTTCGAGGTAAGATTCCTGCCGGTAAAAGTATGTCGGGAAGGGGGCTGCCATGCGTGTCACGTCAAAAGGACAGGTGACCATGCCGCGTCACATACGGGAAAAGCTCGGGATAGCGCCCAATAGCGAAGTTGAGTTTTTTGAGGAAGGAGAGCGCGTCTATCTTCTGAGGAAAAGCTCAGGCTGTCTGAATAAAAGGTTCCATCCGCTTCGCGGGGTAGCTACGGTCAAAATGACGACGGAAGACATAATGAAAATGACGAGGGGCAGTGAATGAGAGGCCTTCTGGTCGACTCAAACGTGCTGCTCGACATTTTTGAAGATGATCCTCAATGGGCTCAATGGTCCGAAGAAATGCTCGACCAACTGAGCTTGACTCATGTCCTCTGCATAAACCCCATTATTTATTCTGAGATATCCGTTGGATTCGAACGCATTGAGCAATTGGAATCCTCTGTGGCCGCCTGCGGGCTCCGAATGCTACCCCATCCCCAAAGCAGCTCTCTTCCTGGCCGCCAAGGTGTTCGTTGAGTATCGGAGACGAAAAGGGACGAGGCTTTCGCCGCTTCCGGATTTTTTTATAGGGTCTCACGCCGCGGTGGAAAACCTTGAGTTGCTCACAAGAGACGCTTCGAGATTTAAATCGTACTTCCCGTCTATCAAACTTATATCGCCAAATTCACAATCTTAAAAAAAACCGGCATCAAAAATTTTAAAGGCCCTCTTTCCACCTCGTAACCGAGGGGAAGGAGGGCCCTTAAATCACCCAATCGAACCGAATCGCTACCTCTACCTCTACCTCTACATCACATTTTCCAGCTCCAGCTCCTCGAGCAGCGCTTCCACCTTGATCATTATCTGCTCGTCGGAGTAGTTGGCCAGTTTAATGGCCTTTGCCGGGCATTCTGACACGCAGGTGCCGCATCCCTGGCAGAGCGCTTCGTTTATCTGCGAGGCCTTGTCGATTATCTGTGGAATACCGTAGGGGCAGGCGCGAACGCAAACCAGGCAGGCGGCGCACAGATCCGGGTTGACCTTGGCCACCACACCGCCGATGGTCTGGTCTGTTGCGGCAAGAAAGGCCCCTGCGCGCGCCGCCGCCGCCATCGCCTGTGAGATGCTTTCGGTTATGAGCTTCGGGCTGTGGGCGGTTCCACACATGAAAATGCCTTCGGCGGCGAAATCCACCGGCCTAAGCTTTACGTGGGCTTCCATGAAGTAGCCATCCGGGCTTCTCTGAATCTTGAGCATGGAGGCGAGTTTGGCGTTTTCGGAGGCCAGCGTGGCCGCGCTGAGCACGACCGCGTCCGCCTCGACCTTCACCGGGCGCTGCAGAACATGATCTTTGAAAACGACGGAAAGCCCTGCGCCGTTGGTATTTACCTCAGGCTGGTTTTCGAGATCGAACCGCGCGAAAAGAATGCCTTCCCGCCTGGCCTGGGTGTAGAATTCTTCCAGCTGGCCGTACATCCTCATATCGCGGTAAAGCACCACTATTTCCATTTCGGGATTTAGTTTTTTGAGCTCGCGCGCGTGTTTTACCGCGGTCTGGCAGCAAACGCGGCTGCAGTTGGGGTTTTCTTCGTTTCTCGACCCGACGCACTGTATCATTACCACCCGGTTCCACGCGGAGGCTGCCGCGGGGTCCCTGCTCACGAGTTGGTCGAGTTGGAGCTGGGTCATGACCCCGGGGTTTTCCCCGTAGCCGAATTCCTTCGGCTGGTATTCGCGTGCCCCGGTGGCCAGAATGGCCACGCCGTGGCTGATCTCCCTGGAGGGCTCGGCCCCTGTCTGGACCTGGGTAAGAAAATTGCCCTTGTAGCCTGAAAAGCCGGTGATACTGGTATCGGTCAGGACTTCGATCCTGCTGTTGCCCTTTACTTCTTCGATCAGACCGTCCAGGAACTTCCCTACGTCCTTGCCCTCGATAGTGTGGGCGATGCTGCGGCTAAGACCTCCGAGTTCCGTTCCCTTCTCGACGATCGCCACCTCGAAGCCTTGCTTTGCAAGCCCCAGCGCAGCACTCATGCCCGCGACGCCTCCGCCGATCACCAGGCTGTTCTGGATGATATCGAGCTTTTTTTCGGCCAGAGGGTCGAGCAGGGAAGCCCTGGCCACCGCCATCCGGACAAGGTCTTTTGCCTTCTCCGTTGCCGCGTTCTTATCGTTGCTGTGGCACCAGGAATCCTGGTTGCGGATGTTGGCCATCTCGAACAGGTACTTGTTGAGACCCGCGTTTGTCAGCGTCTCCTGAAACAGTGCCTCGTGGGTTCGCGGCGTGCAGGAGGCCACAACGACGCGGTTGATCCCCTGCTCATCGATCACTTCGGCCATTTTCACCTGGGTGTCCTGGGAGCAGGTGTAGAGGTTTTCCTCGACGTAGACCACGTTGGGAAGGGACTTGGCGTACTGTCTTACCGCCGGTACATCGACAACGCCGGCTATATTGATGCCGCACCGGCACACGAACACCCCGACCCGGGGCTTTTCATCGCTTATGTCCTTTTCGTCGCGGATTTCCTTGACTTTGGCCACCGACCAGCGTGCTTCGCTTAAAGTCGAAGTGCACGCGCATGCCGCCGCCGAAGCTTCCACGACCGAAGAGGGAATGTCCTTTGGCCCCTGCATTGTCCCGCAGACATAAAATCCGGGTCTGGAGGTGGTTACCGGGGTAAAGCAGTCCGTATCGACGAAGCGGTTCTTGTTGAGATCGATGCCCAGCCGTTTGCTAAGCTCCACCGACTGTCCGCCGGCGTCGAGCCCTACCGAAAGCACTACGAGATTGAAGACCTCGCTTTGCATCCGGCCTTCCTCGTCGACGTAAGAGATCATGAGGTCGCCGTCGCCTACCGGGTCGATGGTGTGCACCCGTGAGCGAACGAAGCGCACACCCTGGGTCTGTGCCCGCAGGTAATACTTTTCGAAGTCTTTTCCGTAGGTGCGCATGTCCATGAAGAAAATGGCGGTATCCAGTTCTTCGTGGGCGTGCTCCTTGGAAATGACGGCTTCCTTTAGAGCATACATGCAGCAGACGCCCGAGCAGTACGGGTTGTCGCAGCGGTTGAGATCCCGCGAGCCCACGCACTGAAGCCAGGCTATCTTTTTTGGCTCCTGGAGGTCGTAGGGCCGCATGAGATGGCCGCGATAGGGCCCGGAAGCGCTCAGAATACGTTCGAATTCGAGGCTGGAGATGACATTGGGGTGGTTTGAGTAATCATACGTTTCGAAGCGGGAAGGGTCGAAAACCCCCGTTCCTGCCGCGATCACCACCGCCCCGACCTCGAGTTCGGTAACCCGCGGAGTATCGGAATAGAAAACGGCCCCTGCCAGGCAGACCTTCTCGCAAAGGCCGCAGCCGATGCATGACTCGTGGTCTATCGAAAAGACCATCGGCACGGCCTGCGTGTAGGGGATATAGGCCGCGGCCCTTTGATCGAGGCCGCAGTTGTACTCGTTTGCCGCCCTTACCGGACAAGCCTGGGCGCACGCGCCGCAACCCGTGCACTTCGACCTGTCGATATAGCGGGGGGATTGGCTCAGTTTTGCCGTGAATCGTCCCGGTTCGCCTTCAACCGATTCGACCATGGAGTGTGTAACGATGCTGATGTTAAGATGCCGGCCGACCTCGACCAGTTTGGGCGAGATGACTCACATCGCGCAGTCGTTGGTCGGGAATGTCTTGTCCAGTTGGGACATGAGCCCGCCAACCGACGGCGACTGGTCCACCAGGTAAACGTAATATCCCGCATTGGCGAGGTCCAGGGAAGCCTGCATTCCGGAAATACCGGCGCCGACCACCATTACAGCCCCAATGTTCCCATTGCTGCCACTATTTGCCATGTTTATCCCTGTCATCTGTTATAGCGTAGGTAATTATGCACGGATACCCATTACGGACAACATACTCTATGCACCGGTCCGGACAAACTTCGGAGTCGCGCCTTCGTACCCGTGGAGTTCGGCTGCGCCGATCTTTTCAACGTCCACTATCCGCCTGGAAACCTCCTGGATCCCCAGGCCGGTCCCGGCGGAAATCTCCCGCACAGATTGGGGCCCGGATCTCAACACCTCGAGGATCAGAGCGTTCTCGTACTCGGCTTCGCACACCGACCCGAGGGTCCGCTCGAACTGAGCCGAGTCGACTTTCTCGTTGTAGACATTGCCGCGCTCGGTTACCTGGCGGTCTATGCCGACAAGCCACCTTACCCGGGGGGACTTTAGAACGTTCTCGATTGCCGAAAGCTGCAGGGAATACTTGGATGCCTCGAACGGACCCAACTCCACCAGTTCCCCGCTAAGCTCCTTTATGTAGTTGGCAAACAGCTGCCCTTCGGCCGCGCTCACCCATCTGAGCTGTACCCGGCGACGGTCGATCTTCGCCATATCCAGCAGGCTTTCGATTACCTTCATTCTCTTCTGCGTGTACACATTACCTTCCAGGTAATGACAGTCCCCGGGGTGTCAACCGAAGACGAACACGCCGTCGAATCCACTCTTCAGCCCTTCTGTGATATAGGTGGGCTCGACTCTTCCGGAGCACATCGTCCGCAGCACCCGGATTGTCGGAGGGTACTGAAAACGGCTTACCCCCGCAAGATCGGCTCCCGCGTACGAGCACCAGTTGCACAAAAAGGCCAGGGCCTTAGGCTCGAAAATATCGCTCATTCTCTTTTCTCCCACCGAAATGGAATCGTGTCTGTATGTTTTGAAAAACCTCCGACGACCTTAAAGCGGCGACGGCGTCAAGGATCGCGGGCTGTAAGCCCGCGATCCTTGATCCCGTGGGGGTGCGGGGGGCACGGCTCCCCGCGCTCTTTTCTTTTCTCTTTTGTTTTTTTTTCTTTATGTCTTCTTTTTTCTTCTATCCCCTAATCATTGCCTGGCCCCGCCGGAGCGGATGGCCGCGATGATCTGGCTGTCTCTAAAATGCTTCATGTCGATGGCCTTCTGCGGACAGGAAGCCGCGCACACCCCGCAGCCCTTGCAGGACGCGGAGATCGTTTCCGCGCGGTATCCCTTGCCCTTTTCCTCGTGAAGCCGTATCGCTCCGAACGCGCAGTTAGCCTCGCACATGCCGCAGCCTATGCAAAGCTCCTGGTCGACAACCGACACGATGGGTTCGACTTCCACCCAGGGCTTGGAGAGAACCGCTGCCGCGCGGGCCGCCGCCGCCCCCGCCTGGGCTACCGACTCGTCAACGGGCTTGGGGTAGTGGGCAAGGCCGGCGACAAAGACGCCGTCGGTTGCAAAATCGACCGGGCGAAGCTTCATGTGGGCTTCGAGGAAAAAACCGTCCTGGTTTAGAGGCACCTTGAAAAATCTCGCCAGCTCACCGAGCCCCTTGGGCACTATGGCTGAGGCGAGGTTCAGGTAATCCACCCGGATTTCGACGGGAACCTGAAGGACGTGGTCTCTTACCCTTATCTTTAGCTTTTCTTTCCCGTCCTGCGAAACGACGGGCTTTTCCTCGGCGTTGAACCTGATGAAAATAACCCCGAGCTGTCTTGCCTCCATGTACAGGTTTTCTCTTCGAGCCGTATGTGCGGATGTCCCGGTAGAGCACGTAGACGCCCATGTCAGGCTTCTTTTTCTTTAGCTCTATCGCCTGCTTTATCGAA
>CAWEZA010000059.1:0-8684 GCA_963813125.1 uncultured delta proteobacterium
CAATGTATTGCTAAAGAACCGCTGCAAGTAAGCGCGTTGCCCTGCTATCGGGCGAAGGCCCATATCAAAAATCCGACACGTTTTCATCATCATCGAAAGGAATGGCATGACTGGCCAATCTCGCCCGCGGGGCTTTTCCTCCCGATCCGGCCGCCTTTGGCTTGTTGACGACTTCCGGCTTTTCGGCCGCCTGCCTGATGCTATTTCCATAGACTAAACGCCCCAGCCTTCCCACCGACTGTTTCATCAGCCCCGCCTGTGCGCTCATCTCCTTGGAAGTCGAGGCCGATTCTTCCGCGATCGCCGCATTTTGTTGAATTACTTTATCGATATCGGCCACGGCAACATTGATTTGGCCGATTCCACCGGACTGTTCCTCTGAAGCCGTGGCGATCTCAGCCACCAATTCAGCGATTTTGTGAGCTCCGTCCGCCATTTTCCGGAATCCGGCATTAGTTCTTCCCACAACCTGTGCGCCGGTTTTGATCTTGGTGACCGTTCCTTCTAACAAACCCGCCGTGCTCTTAGCTGCATCCGCCGCGCGGCCGGCGAGGTTTCGAACCTCTTCGGCCACAATGGCGAACCCGGCGCCCGCCTCACCCGCACGCGCCGCTTCCACCGCCGCATTCAATGCAAGCAAATTGGTTTGAAAGGCTATCTCGTCGATAGTCTTTATGATCTTGGCCGTTTCCAGACTCGCGTTTGAAATCTCATCCATCGACTGAGTCAAATCCACCATCGCGGTGTTGACCTCTCCCATCACCCGGCTCGTTTCCCGCATCATGCTGTCTGCCTGACGCGCGTTGTCGGCGTTGCGTTTGATCATGGATGAGATTTCTTCCAGGGTGGACGAAGTTTCCTCTATGCCCGCGGCATTTTCTGAAGCTCCCTCGGCAAGAGCCTGACTGCTGACGGACAGATGCGATGCCCCCTCGGCAACCTGCTGCGCGGCACCCTTCAATTCGCCCATGACATTGACAATGGGATTTGAAATCGAACGGGACATGACGTATGCCAGGATAAGACCTCCAAGGGTAACTAAAGTAATAGTCCCGATGATTACATATAAAATATGGTTCAATTCCGAATTCACGTCATCGAGGTAGAGTCCGGAGCCGATAATCCAGCCCCACCCGGGCAGCTCTTTCACATAGGATATCTTGGGAACAGGCTTTGGATTTCCTGGTTTGGGCCACTCATACTCAACAAATCCGGCCCCATTTTTTTTAACGATGTCCACCATTGCCATAAATATGGGCTTGCCATTAAGGTCTTTTACGTTGGAAAGATCATGCCCGTCCAGTGCAGTATTAATGGGATGCATGACCATGCGCGCATTTATATCGTTTACCCAAAAATAGCCGTCATTGCCATATCGTAAAACTTTTAGTTTATCAAGTGCACGTTGCTTGGCATCTTCCAAGGTGAGTTTTTTAGATTCCGCCTGTTGTACGTAAAACTCAGCTAGCTTCCAGGCTGTTTCCACAACCACTTTAGTGCTGCTGTACCTTTCCTGCAGAATGTCATATTTGATTTTAGGATATATATACAGAAAAACTGATGACATACAACATGATACAATAAGTCCGATCGAAAATATCTTCGTGGAAAGCCCAAGTCGTTTTATCATGCCTATTTCCTTTTTTGTCACGACGGGTTTTAGCCCGCCTGCCTGTCCGGATTCACCCATCATGCAGCCTTCAAAAGGGAAGACTTAATGTGTATCGGCAAAAAGGGGAAAAACATGAATCCAAATTGTCATTTATCCGTAACCTCGCCCCAAATTCGGCAAAATTGGGTTAAAGCTGATTTACGGTTTGTCCGATATATGCGTTAAGACCTTAAAAGAGGAGCGGACCATGGACATCATAATAGGCGACGTCGGAGGAATCGGACCCTCGGGGCAGTACACACGGGATGGGGAAGGCCCCATTTCGATAGAGGCGAGTTTTTTGGAAATCACTGAAAAAAAAGAGCAGACCGGTTCGGGCAGGCGGCCTCGCGGCCGTGTCATTTCTCTTCTGATTCCCGAAGACCAAAAGATTCCGCGCGGCCTCGAATCCGGCGAATACCGAATCATCCTTCGTTTGGTACATCGCCGCCATGAAAGCTTTTAGTGAACCCCTTTCCCCGCGCCGATTCCCAATAGCCTGTGCATGAGGCTTCGCCGGAGTTCGACCGCGCCCTCGGGGCAGAGTTCGTGGCAGCAGTAGCACCGTATGCATTTTTGGTCGTCAATGGATGCGCTTTTGCGCTTCCGGCCGATGATTGCAATCGCTGCGGCAGGGCATGCTTCCCGGCAAATGCCGCATGCGATGCATTTTTTCACCCTAACCCTCGGCGATTGTGAAAGCCAGTCCTTTAAATAGGGAGCCATCGGCTTTTGCCACCAGGTGAGATGCTGGTCTATGCTCAGTTCTTCAACGGTTGCCGGAAGCCTGTATCCCGAAACTCGGATTTCGGAGACCTCCGCGCCCACCAGTTCGATTTCTTCTATTCCCGAAGGGGTCATTCCCCGCTTTTTCGCCGCAATCAGCAGCGGGTTTTGCTCCGGCCGAAGTCCTATGATCTCGCTTGCCACGATATCCAGGGCCAATGGGTTCATAGACCCGAGCAGCACACCGACATGCCGGGGAGTGCCGGCGACACCGGGTCCGTCTCCCTCCATGCCGGTCACCGCGTCCATGATGGAGAGCCTTGGCGAAACATATTCGGCAAGGTCGAGCAGCATATCCGCAAACTGCGCCTTATCGTGGAGCTTGGCGTGATAGCCCGGCTTGGAAAGCCCGGGGATGACGCCGAAATTATTCTTTACCGCGCCGGAAAAGCTCATGAGCGTGTGGGTCTTGAGCTTACACACCCCCAATACCCCGTCAGCCGCCGTTACAGGGGTTATCACCTCGAAGTGCTTGATCAATTTTCCCCGGGGGAAGGAGACCGGCTCGAAGGTCGTGTCGAAATTTAGCTCAGCCCCCGATGCCTCGGCCGCATCGAACATTCCCGACTTGCGATAAAGGGTGTTTAGCGTTTTCGAACTGTACTTGTAGCCTGCGCCGGGGCTATCGGCTATGACCGGCGAAGCTCCCGCCCCTTTGACCATTCGCGCGACCGCCGCAACAACCGCGGGGTGTGTGCTTATCGCCTTGTCGGGGGTCGCGGGTTGAAGCAGGTTGGCCTTGAGAACGATTCTTTCCCCGGGTTTTACAAACCGGCTCATGCCGCCCATCATGGAAACAAGCGTCTCCATCTTTTCGCCGGCATGGTCGTAATCGGGGCAGCTGACAATGTATACCCGGTCGTCCATCGATATTCTCCACTAAGCCCTTGAATTTTCCCGGGCAGCATGTATTGTGGCTAAAGGAACGCCGGTAGCCGGAGTTCCGTCTAAAATTCCCGCGCGAGGATGGTTATGACTGGCAAACGAACGGGCGATGTGGAAAGAACCACCGCCGAAACCCGGATATCCGTGCAGATTTCTCTCGATGGGACCGGCGTCGCCGATCTGGACACCGGGGTCCCGTTTCTCGATCATATGCTGACGCTTTTTGCGGTTCACGGCCTTTTCGACCTCAAGGTCAAGGCCGTCGGCGATCTCGAAATAGACGCCCATCACACGGTCGAAGACATCGGAATATCTCTTGGCATGGCGCTTTCGAAAGCGCTTGGCGACCGCAAGGGCATAACCCGCTATGGGCACTTCATGCTGCCCATGGATGAAACGCTTGCCTCCGTAACCCTGGATCTCTCGAACCGCCCGTTCCTGGTCTATGACACCCCGCCGATGGCGGACCGTACCGGGGACTTTGAAACTCAGCTTGCGCCCGAGTTTTTTAGAGCCTTCTGCCAGCACGGGGGGCTCACCCTGCATATCCGGGTCCTCTACGGGACCAATGCGCATCACATGCTCGAGGCGGCCTTCAAGGCGCTTGGGCGAGCCCTCGCCGCGGCCGTCTCGCTCGACCCCCGCAGAAGCGGAATTCCCTCGTCCAAGGGGACGCTTTAAAATATAGAAGTAGGGGCGGGGTTTATCCCCGCCCGAGAGAACCACTCCACCGAATAGGCTGACCGAAGACAGACTCTCCGGCGCCCTTCGGGATTTAAGCCACACGCGCTTTGCGAATCTGGCCGAAGCGCCAGGCGCTTCCGGCCCGCGGGCCGGACCCCGTGGGGGTGCGGGGGGCACGGCTCCCCGCGCTTCTATCTTTTTTGTTGCCCCGCTTGAGTCGGCTTCGGGCAAAACCCCACTACCTTCGTATTCTTTAAACCCTCCGAGTTCATTTGTTCCCGTAAGGTGTAGGCACTGCTCTGGGAGGATGGGGAGGTCACCACCAGGTAGCCCGAGCAGGGGGCGCGGTGGACCGAAGCCCTGTAGCCCTTGGCCGCAAGACGCTTTTGGGTCGACACGGCCTGCTTGAGATCTCTGAAGACCGATCCCACCTGGACCGAATAACTTTCACTGCTTTTTGCGCAAACGCGGGGCTTCGGCTTTACGCAAGGCGGCTTTTTCGGCTTATGGGCCTGCTTTGCAGTGTAAGTCTTCTTCGCCCTTTGTGCTTTTCCGCCGGTCTGTGCCGCGGCTTTGGCGCGCGGATTTCCCGGCTCGGCCGCGGCAGCACTGTTTCCCTTGGGGAAAAGGAGCTTTTGGGACGTCTCCGGTTCTTCGGCCGGTTGGACGGGAGTTGTCGTTTTTTCGGGAGCAGCCGGTTGGAGTTTATTTGCCGCTTCCGGGGGAGAAGTCTCCCGCGGAGCCGTTACGCCCGTTTCCCCCTGTGCCGGCGCGGGCTGCGTCTGTGGGGGAGTCGCCTGCTGCGAAGCGCTCGCAGGATTTTGGGCCGGAGCGGGCGCCGGCTGCGATTGTTGCTGCCTGCCTGACTCCGGGGGCGTCGACGCCCCCGGCAGAGGCGGCACCACCGATTCAGGTGGTGTTCCGGCCGTAGCCGATTCGTTCGCATTCTGAGGGGCTGGTTGCTGCTGAGCCGGTTGCTGCTGTGCCTGTTGCGGCAATTCCTTAGTAATGGTCCCGCGCTCGGGGACCGGCATTTTCTTGGCCGTTTCCCGGCTTTTGTCCCTCAACAGGTAGGGGGTTATGACAACCAGGAAAATGAGACCGAGTGCCGAAAACACCAGGTACTTCAGATAGGGGGCGCCGCCTCCTTGAGATCTACGGAGATTTCTTTGCACAATGAGCTTCTTTGCCATTTTTGCCCCTCCACGCTGTCTTTCGCGTCACTTATTCATGGAACGCTTGAATGCCCTTTCGAACCCGGGCAGTGCCCCTTCGATCGTAGCGTCATCGACACAGTAGGCGATCCTGATATGGCCCGGCCCGCCAAATCCACTGCCCGGTACACAGAGGATGTTTTCTTCCTGGAGCAGCCGAACGAACTCGAGGTCGTCTCCAATCGGGCTTTTGGGAAATAGATAAAAGGCCCCCTGGGGGACCGACAGTTCGTAGCCAATACCGGAGAGCGCCTCGACGAGCCGGTCTCTTTTCGCCTTGTAGATGCCGACGTCCACGCACACTCCCTGAAGCTCCTCGACAAGCTTCTGCATGATGGCCGGCGCGTTGACAAACCCCAGGATCCGGTTTGCCAGGGTGAGCGCGTCTATGACTCTCCCCCCGTCTTCCGCCGCCGGGCCAAGAGCTACGAATCCAATGCGTTCGCCAGGCAGCGACAGGTCCTTGGAATAGGAACCGGTGATAATCGAATTCGGGTAATGGGAAAAAACGCATGGGACGCAGCAGTTGTCGTATACGATTTTTCGGTATGGTTCGTCCGACACCAGGTAGATAACGTGGCCGAACTGGCTGCTCTTTGCCTTTAGAATTTCCCCCAGCCTCGCTATGGTCTCCTCGGGGTAGACTTGCCCGGTCGGGTTGTTGGGAGAATTTATGAGCACGACCTTGGTGCGCGGTCCGATCTCCTGCTCCATGCGCTCGAGGTCCAGGTTGAAATCCGGCTCAAGCGTGGGAACCGTTTTTAGCACCCCGCCGTGATTGTCCACGTAAAAACCGTATTCCACGAAATAGGGGGCGGGGCAAATCACCTCGTCACCGGGGTCGAGCAGCGCCTTGAAGATAATGTTGAGCCCACCCGCGGCCCCGCAGGTTACGATTATCTGCTCCTGGGCCAGCGAAACGCAGAATTCCTTGCAAAAATAAGCGGACATCGCCGAACGCGTGGAAAAAAGACCCGCATTCGACATATATGAATGCTTTCCGGGGTCCTTTCTCAGGGCCAGTTCGACGAGCTTTTGATCGACTATGTCCGGGGGAGGTACGTTGGGGTTTCCCAGGCTGAAGTCGAAGACTTTGTCCTCCCCGTAGATCTTTTTCAACCGTGCGCCTTCCTCGAACATCTTGCGAATCCACGAGGATTTTTCGATAAACCGGTTCATTTTCTCGGCAACGGCCATGGTGTGTTTAAACCTCCTTGGACGTGGATGTGGCCTCAATCAGGGCTGTTTTTCGGGATGCAGTTTCAGGCACTATAAGAGAGATTTGCACCCTTATGCAAGCATTGTTTGACTACCGTCGCCGCCGGGGGAAAAGGGCGGCCTGAGTCCTTATAAGACCAAGTTGCGTTCAAGACGATACCAATGCGAGGGAATGAGGCTTTCTCCCGCGTAGGGGCGGGGTTTATCCCCGCCCGATCTTGAACGCAACCTGGTAGGTCGGAAGTGGTGCGGCCACGGATTGTCGAAACTTTTCGTAACCGCCGGGTAGGACGCACGCCAGATCTATTAAAGAGCGGACTTGGTTTTTCTTTGTTCATTTTTTCTCAAAATTCCTGTTTCGTGACCGCTTTATTCATGCTATAATTTGTCACTATTTCTCGTAGCTCTGTGATTAAACAGCAAAATTTGCTAGCTTGCCCACGGGTTGCGTAAGGCCCCCCCCCCGGGCAGCAGGGAGGCCTTTTCCGGCAAAACCGGAAAGATGGGCGCTGCCCAAGGTCAACCTGGTTTTCGTTGTTGTGCTTTATGTGGAGATCCGTTTCGTCTGGAACTTGAGGGGAAAATTTGATGAAGGTGAACTCTGGAGCGAAGCCCCCGGTTGGGGCCGTGATGGTTGTCGGCGGCGGTATCGCCGGAATGCAGGCGTCTCTTGATCTTGCCAATGCCGGTTTTTACGTCTATCTGCTCGAAAAATCGTCGGCCGTCGGCGGCGGAATGTCGCAGCTCGACAAGACCTTCCCTACAAACGAATGCGCGATGTGAATCATCTCCCCCAAGCTGGTCGAGGTCGGCCGGCATCTCAATATCGAGCTTCTGCCTCTTTCGGAAGTCCAGCAGGTTAGCGGAGAGCCCGGGAATTTCTCCGTGGAGGTCCTTCAGGGACCACGCTACGTGGACCCTTCCAGGTGCACCGGCTGCGGCGAGTGCGCCAAGGTCTGCCCGGTGGAACGAAAGAACGAATATAACGAGGGCCTGGACATTCGCCGCGCGGCATACCGCAAGTACCCCCAGGCGGTCCCCGGGGCGTATGCCATCGAAAAGCGCGGGACCTCGCCGTGTAAAGCCACCTGTCCGGCCCACATCTCGGTGCAGGGCTATGTGGCCCTGACGGCACAGGGCAAATACCGGGAAGCCCTAAAACTCATAAAGGAAGAAAACCCTCTGCCGGCCATCTGCGGGCGCGTTTGCCACCACCCCTGCGAATCGGCGTGCAAACGGGGTGAATTCGATCAGCCGGTCGCAATAGACTCCATCAAGCGTTTCCTCGCCGACCAGGATCTTAAGTCCGAAACAAGGTTCGTCCCCGAAATAAGGGAAAAACGTGCCGAAAAGGTCGCAGTCATAGGTTCGGGGCCCGCAGGTTTGTCCTGCGCCTACTACCTTGCCGTGGAAGGCTACCAGGTAACTGTTTTTGAAAAACTGCCCGTCCTCGGAGGCATGCTGACCGTTGGCATTCCTGCCTACAGGCTTCCCAAGGACACCATCGAAGCCGAAATCCAGGTCATTCGCGACATGGGCGTGGAGTTCAAAACGGGGGTCGAGATCGGGAAGGATTTTACCATAGCCCAACTGAGAGACCAGGGATTCAAGGCCTTCTTCATGGCCATAGGCGCCCATGAATGCAAACCGCTCGGCGTCTCCGGGGAAGACTTCCAGGGGGTCGTTCCGGGCGTTGAATATCTAAGAGACATAAATCTCGGTAAAACAGTTTCCCTTGGCGACCGCGTCGCCGTTATAGGCGGTGGAAACGTCGCCATGGACACGGTGAGGACAGCCCTTCGCAGCGGGTCGCGCAAGCCTTTTATCATCTATCGGCGCAGCGAAGCCGAAATGCCCGCAAACGAGGAAGAAATCCACGAGTGCCGCGAAGAGGGCGTCGAGATAATGACCCTCACCAACCCTGTTCGTATCGTCGGGGAAAACGGCCGGGTAAAGGCCCTCGAGTGCGTGAGGATGGAACTCGGCGAGCCGGATGCAAGCGGCAGGCGGCGGCCTGTGGCGGTCAAGGGTTCTGAGTTTCTGATCGAAGTCGATGCGGTGGTTCCGGCGATAGGTCAGGAATCGGACTGGGCGTGCCTTACCGAGGAGTGCGCCTGCCGGCTTACCGACTGGGGCACCATGAGCATCGACCCTCTGACCCTTCAGAGCCACGATCCGGACATATTTGCCGGAGGCGATGCGGTCACCGGGCCCAAAACCGTGATAGAGGCCATTGCGGCCGGAAA
>CAWEZA010000060.1:0-41019 GCA_963813125.1 uncultured delta proteobacterium
CACTTCACTGCGTCTTTTTTTACCAGGGGCATCAACAATGTGAATTTTAATAACGCTTATAGATCAATCAAGCAAAAAAAACATCAAATGATTAATGCCATTCCCGGCCGCTGACGATAATCAAAGCAGGGCAAAATACCTTTTGATCAAATGTGGAGCGCCAACGGGCGATATAATCCCCAATGGCACGAAGAAAGGTTCCGGCAGATTTAGTGTTTGCACTTTCAGGAGCTCACAAGATGGAACGCCATTATTGCCAACACTCAAGCCATCCGCCCCATAAGCGTTTAAATGATAATCGATTTACCTCGCCCGTGTTTACATAAGAATACCTCGGCCGATGAACCCACAGACTCAGGACGATTGGGAAATTGTGTTGCGGTTTTTACCGGCGGGTTGGGAAGAAAAAGCGCTCGAATTGGGCGCTTTGTCTCGCAGGCGAAAAATCGACTCGCCCCAGACCCTGCTGCGGGTTCTCATGATTCACCTGGCAAACGGCATGTCGCTTCGCACGACGACCGCATACGCTCACGAGGCAAACCTTTGCAGCATAAATGACGCCGCCCTGCTCCACCGGCTAAAGGTCTCCGAGCAATGGCTCCATTGGATGTGCGTGGAGATTTCAAAAGGAATGAACAGCCGCGCCGGCACGGCAGAACCGTGGGGCGGGTTTGAAGTCCGCATCGTTGACGGCGCCTCCATCAATGAACCGGGAAGCACGGGAAGCGGTTGGAGGATTCATTACTCCTAAAGACTTGCCAACTTGCTGTGTGACACCTTCCGGATCACCAACCCGACAGAAGGCGAGGGTTTTCAACGCTTCGAGGTCTCCCCCGGCGACCTGGTCATCGGAGACCCGCGGTACTGCAAACGCAGAGGCATTATGCACGTCCTCAATGGAGGCGGCCATGTCATCGTCCGGTTCAACGGCTCAAATCCACCCCTTTTCAATCGAAGCGGAAAACCGTTTCCGGTGCTCGAACACCTTCGCCCGCTAAAGGCCGCGGACTGCGCGGACTGGGATGTCTATTTCCGCTCACCAGGCGAAAAAAGCCTTCAAAAGGGCCGTCTTTGCGCGATCAGAAAGACCCGGGAGGCAGCCCAGATGTCCAGTAAAATACTGAGGGCGAGGAATTCGAGGCAACAGCGGGCCCTTTTGCCCGAGACCCTGGAACAGGCCGGGTATGTGTGCGTATACACGACGGTCAACCGCCACTCGCTCAAGACGCGCGACGTTCTCCACCTGTACCGCAAAAGCTGGCAAATCGAACCGACCCTAAAAAGGCTCAAAAAGCATCATCGGAATCGGTCACCTTCCAAAAC
Source organism: uncultured delta proteobacterium (assembly GCA_963813125.1). Lineage (GTDB taxonomy): Bacteria > Desulfobacterota > Syntrophobacteria > Syntrophobacterales > Syntrophobacteraceae > SbD1. The sequence goes on from CAWEZA010000060.1 coordinate 1,324, forward strand.
AAAACGAGGAAAGCCGCATTGCCTGGCTTTATGGAAAGATGCTGGTTGCCATGCTGGTCGAAAAATTGCATCTCGAGGCAGAATTTTTTTCCCCTGGGGATACCCGATCGAATCCCCCCGCCACAACCGGGAGCTGCAACAATCGGGGCAGCAGGTGTCGGGGGAAAGTTTTTGACCCCAAGGCCCCCCGTTCATTTTCTCGGAAAGTTCGTTACTTTGATATGCACGCAAACCCACCGGGGATCTACCGCGTTGACCCGATTCACTTTCCTTTACGATCTCCCTATAATTCGCCGCAGATTCAGCCAGGAGGAGCAATTCGATGACCGCAGAGCAGAAGCAACGGTTGATCCGGCTTCACCAAAGGGCCGAGCAGCACGCAAACGAATACAGGAGGTTATCGCGGGACCGAAGCACGCAATCGATGGCGCTAAGACACTTAAGGAAAGCGGAGCGCCTCTGTAGCCACGTCCGAGACCTCATGATGGATTGCACTGCCGTGAAGACTTAAAACCCGTACGGGAAAGACACAAAGCGCGGGGAGCCGTGCCCCCCGCACCCACGGGGTTCGGATCGCGCGTCGCCTGCGGCGCAGCCGCCCCGCCATCCAGCAAAGTCGACCTTCACCTCCCATCCCCAGACGTTCTACATCCAGCTTCCGGTTTCAGCCGTTAAGTGTTATATAAATGGTTTTAGCCAATGATGGTTGGACATCGATCGACCTCTGAATTTTTAAGTCATAAAGACGCCTGGAGACCCAGATGGATTACAAAGAGACGCTCAATCTTCCCCAAACCGATTTTCCTATGAAGGCCAATCTAGCGGTCCGTGAACCCGAACTTCTGAAAAAATGGGAGGAAATGGGTCTCTATAAGCAGCTGCGCGAAACGGCCAAGGGTCGCCCGCGCTTCCTCCTCCACGACGGTCCGCCTTATGCCAACGGCCATATCCATCTCGGCACGGCTCTAAACAAGATCCTCAAGGACATCATAGTAAAATCGCGCCAGATGAGCGGCATGGACGCCCCGTATGTCCCGGGCTGGGACTGCCACGGCCTTCCGATCGAACACCAGGTGGACAAGGAACTGGGCAAAAAGAAAGAGACCGTGTCTCTTTCCGAAAGACGCACACTTTGCCGCCGCTACGCCGAGAAGTTCATCGACATCCAGCGCGGCGAATTCAGAAGACTCGGGGTGCTCGGGGAATGGGACAATCCCTATCTCACGATGGCTTACTACTATGAGGCGACAATTGCCCGGGAACTCGGCCGGTTTTTTGAAAACGGCAGTGTAATCCGCAGCAAAAAACCCATCTATTGGTGCACCAGTTGCCGCACGGCCCTGGCGGAAGCCGAAGTCGAATACGCGGACCACAAGTCGCCTTCCATTTACGTCAAATTTCCTCTAACGGGGGAAGCGGCGGCAAAATTTCCCGAATTTGCCGGGAAAAAGGCCTATGTGCTGATCTGGACGACCACCCCGTGGACGCTTCCGGCAAACCTGGCCATTGCGGTACATCCCGATTTCACCTACGTCGCGGCAGAGGTTGACGGCGAGGTCTGGATTGTCGCCGAAGAGCTTCTGGAAAGCGTGGCGGCCGCGACCGGCGCGGCAAACCACAAGCCGCTTCGGACTTTCCAGGGCGGGGAATTAAACGGCCTAAAGGCGCGCCACCCGTTTTTCGAGCGCGACTCGCTCATAATCCTCGCACGCCATGTGACCCTGGAAGCCGGAACGGGAGCGGTCCACACCGCCCCCGGCCACGGGCGCGAAGACTACGAGGCGGGGCTCGAATACGGCCTGGACATCTACTCTCCCGTAGATGACTTGGGGCGGTACACAAATGATGTGGAGTTTTTCGCCGGGCAGTTCGTCTTAGACGCAAACAAGGCCGTGATAGCCAAACTCGAAGAAAACTCGCGACTGCCGCACAAGGCCGATATCACCCACAGCTATCCTCATTGCTGGCGATGCAAAAACCCGGTCATTTTCCGCGCCACCCCCCAGTGGTTCATTTCGATGGAGAAGACCGGCCTGCGCGACAAGGCGCTCGAATCGATAGACCGCGTGCAGTGGCTCCCGGGCTGGGGCCGGGAGAGAATTTACGGCATGGTTGCAAACAGGCCGGACTGGTGCATATCGAGGCAGCGCTCCTGGGGGGTTCCCATCTGCGTTTTCCGCTGCTCCGATTGCGGCACATACATCAGCTCCAGGGAAGTCTTCGACCGCGTCGTCGAACTGTTCGAAAAGGAGGGCGCGGACGCCTGGTTTACGCACACGGCGGAGGAACTCCTGCCCGAGTCCGTTTCCTGCCCGGGATGCGGCGGCAGAAAAGTTGAAAAGGAGACCGACATCCTCGACGTCTGGTTCGACTCCGGAACCTCGTTTGCCGCTGTTTTGGAAAGGCGCCCGGAGCTGGGTCTTCCCGCCGACCTGTATCTCAAGGGAAGCGATCAGCACCGCGGGTGGTTTCATTCCTCCCTTCTTGCCTCCGTTGGGACCAGGGGTACCGCCCCTTACAAAACCGTCCTGACCCACGGCTTCGTGGTCGACGGCCAGGGCCGCAAGATGTCCAAATCCATTGGAAACGTCATCGCCCCCGAGGAAATCATCCGCCAGTACGGGGCCGAGATACTCCGGTTGTGGGTCGCCGCCGAAGACTACAGGGACGACGTACGCATTTCGCAGGACATCCTGAAAAGGCTCAGTGAAGCCTACCGAAGGATCCGCAACACATGCAGGTTCCTTCTTGGAAACCTCTATGATTTCGACCCGGCGTCCCATGCTGTTGCTTTCGAGCAGATGGACGAACTGGACCGGTTCGCTCTCCACCAGCTCCAGGATCTCATAGAAAAAATACGCCAGGGATACGAACGCTTCGAATTCCACCGCGTCTATCACGCCCTTCATAACTACTGTGTCGTGGATCTCAGCTCCTTTTACCTCGACATTTTGAAGGACCGGTTGTACACCTCGGGCACTTCGAGCAAAGCAAGGCGTTCGGCCCAGACGGTGATCCACATAATCCTCAATACCCTCGTGCGGCTGATGGCGCCAGTGCTCTCGTTTACCGCCGAGGAGGTCTGGCTTCGGATGGAGTCTGGCGGCGAGCCTTCGGTCCATTTGCTGGCTTTTCCCGAAATTGACCCAACTCTTAGGGACGATCAACTTGCCGCGCGGTGGGAAAAAATCCTTGCGTTGAAAAATGACGTGCTTCGCGTCCTGGAAGCGGCCCGCAGGGACAAAACGATCGGCCACCCCCTCGACGCGTGGGTACGCATGGCGCTCCCGGCCGGGTTGGACGTCGAGTTTTCGGGCTGTGAAGAGCTTTTCAGAACGGTTTTCATCGTCTCACGGGTCACGATCGAACCGGAATCGGCACTGAACGATCCGGCCCCGGCAGGAGAGCTGCCCGGCTTGAAAATCCAGGTCCAGACGGCTTCCGGTGAAAAGTGCGAGCGATGCTGGGTGAGATCCGAGAAGGTCGGGCAGTTTCCGGACCAGCCAAATATTTGCGACCGCTGCTACTCGGTGGTGGGATAAGCGCGAGGCCGGTCGCAGTCTGAAACATGGACCCCGGTTAATTGCCGGGGTGACGAACTCGACGTCATGCAGCCATGAGTTTCATTCTCGATAAAACCCCGTCCAGAGACGGGGCGGCGCCGCTTGAATGCCAAATCTTCTCAGACCGGCAAGAGCTTCAGGAGGGCCCCGAACGCCACGGCTTTCTCCTGGCTCACCTCTCCTATCTGCCCTTTTCTTTCCGCCATCCTGCGGAAGTGCGTAAAATCGGTAGGGAGCTTTTCGCTTTCAACCAGGAAAGCGATTTTTTGTATGATTTTACGGATTTCTTCCGTACTTCTCACCCTTCCCCCGGTTTCCGGGGCTCTAACGAAATATTCTATCTTCATTTTTCCACTGTAGGCGTCATATTCCAGGTCCTTCACGCGATGGAGTGTGAGAATGGCATAATCGCCCAAGGCCTGCCAAAAAACCTGGTCGTACTCCCGCCATGTCGGCAAATGGAAACGAAGCAAGGAAGGCATTTTGTTGCCTTCCATCAAAACGGCCTTGTAGAGAACGACCGGCACCCGTTCGACCGCCTCTTCAGCAAGGCTGTCGATCATCTTGAACAATACCTTCCTTTGCATCTTGCGCAACCGCTTCTCGAACTGCTTGAGAAGGCCTCCCTGGCCGGGGGTAGTGCTCACATTTTCTAAAATTTTCTCAATTGAGGTTTCCATTCCCTTCTCCTCCGCGCCGAAAAGACAACAAAACCAGGTCGGCCAGCCCTGTTTAAGATAGGCGTTTTCTATATTTATATCATCTTTCACGAAAAATCGCAGAGCTTGAATCCGGGGGCGGAAGAAGTTATATAGTTAACTAATGACACTATTAGAAAGGCTAATCAATGTCGGACTCCCCCGATGAGTGTGCAAGATACCTGCTGGAAACAGTCCCCGCGCTCATGCGCGTCATTCGAAAGGAGATGCGCAGTCACCGGGAATCCGGGCTTTCGGTCCCGCAGTTCAGGGTCCTGATCTACCTGGACCGTCGTGACGGAGCATCCCTTTCGGAGGTCGCCGAGCATCTCGGGCTGAGCCTTCCGGCCACATCCAAGATGATCGACGTGCTGGTTTCGCGCGGTCTTGTCAGCCGCCGCGGGGACCACGCCGACCGGCGCCGGGTTGTGCTCGCGCCGACCGAGCTTGGCCGATCCTCGACTCTGGCGGCCCGAGAGGCCACGCAGTCCCGGCTGGCCGAACGGCTCGCCCTGCTCGCCCCCCCGGACCTGGCCAATGTAGCCGCGGCGTTGAGCGCGCTTGGATCGATTTTTTCGTCCGATCCCAAAACTGGAGCCAAGGAGAAACAGAAGCATGGTGGTCCTTCAAACTGAAGCTCTTACGCGCCGTTTCGGCGATCATTTGGCGGTTGACAGCGTGAGCGTTTCTATCGACGCGGGCGAAGTGTTCGGCCTGCTTGGCCCAAACGGGGCGGGCAAGACGACCATGATAAAGATGCTTACAACGCTTCTGCCGCCGACATCGGGCAGGGCGTGGGTGGCGGGATTTGAAATCTCCCGGCGCGCCCGCGAGGTGCGCGGGGTCATCGGGTATGTGCCTCAGCTGGTTTCGGCCGAGTCCAGCCTCAGCGGCTACGAAAACCTCCTCATCTTCGCAAAGCTCTACGATATTCCTAGGTCCGAGCGGGCCTCGCGCATAAGCGAGGCGCTATCCTTTGTGGGCCTTTTGGAGGCGGCGGGAAAGCTTGTCCGGGAATATTCCGGGGGCATGATCCGGCGCCTCGAGATCGCCCAGTCGGTTCTGCACCGCCCCCGCGTACTCTTTTTGGACGAGCCGACCGTGGGGCTCGACCCGGTGGCGCGCAGAGCCGTGTGGGACCACATACAGAGGCTGCGCGAAGACTTTGGGACGACGGTCTTTTTGACCACTCACCTGATGGAGGAAGCCGACAGCCTGTGCGGCAGGGTGGCAATCATGCACCGCGGCCGGGTCGCGGCAATAGGAAGCCCCGATGAACTGAAGGAATCGATCGGCGATGAGGGAACTACCCTGGACGATGTATTCGTCCATTATGCAGGCGACAGGCTTGATTTGGGAGGCGACTACCGTGAAACATCAAGGACCAGGCGAACAGCCCGGCGGCTCGGCTAGCGGGTATTCACCGCTGGTGACGATTCTTTTTAAAAATATCTCGGCGTTTGTGAAGACAACCCTGGTCATTACCGAACTCGAAGTGCGAAAACTCAGGCACGACCCAACCGAGTTGCTGACGCGGGCAATACAGCCGGCTCTTTGGCTTCTCATCTTCGGGCAGGTCTTTGCCAGAATCCGCGCCATCCCGACCGGCGGGGTCCCCTACATCGACTTCATGGCCCCGGGGATACTTGCGCAGAGCGTCCTTTTCATCGCCATTTTCCACGGGATCGCGATTATCTGGGAGCGCGACCTGGGACTGGTTCACAAACTTTTGGCAAGCCCCAGCCCGCGGGCGGCTCTCGTGCTTGGCAAGGGGGTTTCCGCCGGCGCGCGCGCACTTTCGCAGGTGGTGATCGTCTACGCGCTCTCCCTGGTGCTCGGGGTGAAGATAGACTGGAACCCGGCGGCCCTTGCGGGAGTGATTTGCGCAGCACTCCTTGGCGCGGCCTGTTTTGCCATGCTCTCGCTCATTATCGCGTGTCTTGTCAAGACGCGCGAACGGTTCATGGGCATCGGCCAGGTGTTGACGATACCGCTTTTTTTCGCAAGCAACGCCATCTACCCCATATCGATCATGCCGGGCTGGCTCCAGGTGATCTCCAGGATCAACCCGCTCAGCTACGAGGTCGACGCGCTGCGGGCCCTAATGCTCGCAGGCGGGAGGAGCGTTTTCGGAATAGGGGTGGACATGGGAGTTATGGGTCTGACTCTTACGCTGCTGGTGATCGTTGCCGGGCGCATCTATCCGGGCATAGTGGTTTGAGGCCGGTTTGCGTTCAAGAACCGGGCGGGGATAAACCCCGCCCCTACACAAGATTTGGTAGGGGTCAATGCCGGCGAAATTAGAGTCTCTGTATAAGGTATAGAAATGAGGGCACGGGAATTTTTATCTTCAATTTGTAGAATTCCCTTTTGATGTTCCTTCTCCACACGGAATCGGCAGCGTCGAACATGGGGGAAAAATAGACGGTCCCCTTGGGGAAGGGGTGGTCGAAATGACTCCCGATCATCCTCAGGACCGATTCGATATGGCCGCCGGGAAGACCGGGGCCGAAGACGAAGTTCGAAGTTATCTCGATACGCTCATATCTTTTGTTTATATCGACAATTTTTGCAAAGGCGGTCTCGACCGCTTCGGCCGTGATGGACTTTCTCAGCCCGCCAAGCGTTTCCCTGTCCGCGGATTCGAGCCCCACATTGATATAGGTTCTGAATGGAAGCTTATCTATCCGGTCGAATGTCTCCCGGCTCGATTTTATTATCGAATCGACACTGCCGAAGAGGAAAAGACTCGGGTCGGAAATATTGGAGTTTCTGAGGTCAAAGCCCTCGAAGGCGCGCCTGGCGGCGAACTCCAGCAGGCCCGGGTCCGAATTTAGCCCGTCGTGCTGGCCGAGAAACACCGAGTTATAGTTCGCGATGTCGTTTGCGAAAAATTGCCTGAGGTGCGCGATCTGGGCGTTTATATTCTCTTCGGAGCGTTCCTTGAAGCGCAACGGGGACTTGACCCTGCAAAAGCCGCATTTGTAGAGGCACTCGTCGGCTACTATCAGCGGGATTACCTCGTAGTCTACATGCCTGGTATCCGGGGGAAGGACACTTACGCTGTCCCCGATAATCTCGGACACCCTGCCGGATTTCCCGCGAAGTTTAGCGGGGGGGTTTGATTTTACGAGACCCAGGAATTTCCCGACGCCCGCCGGGAGCAAGTCCATATCCAGGTTTGTCAGCTTTTCGTGCAATGGGCCCCAGGCCTCGATCGCCGATACCACCGCCCTGTCTTCGAACGGGTCGCACGCATTGATACCGTTGCTCGGGTAGGAAAAACAGGGGATGTAATATTCGCCGAAGCAGTCGTAGGGACCGTCGTAGCCGCCAGCCGAATAGTAGACCCAGTCGCCGGAAACGGTTCTTTTGAGCCATTCGGAAGGGTTGGGCCAGTCTTTACCCCTGCCGGTGATAAACTTCAACTCGCCGTTCAGGTTGAATTGGAAAAGATGCTCCCGGGTGCGTATCTCGGAAAAGCGCCCGTATCGCAACGGGTAGCTCACCTTCGAGTACTTGAGGGCGCCAAGATTATCGAGCGTTATATGAAGGCCGTCTATATCGAATTTTTCCACGAGCAACAAGAACCGGATAGTCAATTTTATCTAACCGCGCGAGGGGGCGGCAAAGTTTTGTAATTATGGATCGTCCCGGCCCGGTTGTCCATATCAAAGAAAAAACACCTACGAATTTAGTGGTTCCGACGCTTTTGGACTGGCGATTTCAAAAAAAACCCGGCAACCGCCGACTAATTGACCTGGGTCAATGTTTTTCGAGACGAAAGGTCTTATTAGACTACGCAAGCAATACGATCAATCGGAACGGCATGTGTTTTTTAAAAACTCACCATAAAATGTAGAAGGAGAAAGAATGTTCTGTTTTCAGTGCCAGGAGACCGCCAAGAATACTGGTTGCACCGTGAGGGGCGTTTGCGGCAAACCGGAAGAAACCGCGAACCTTCAAGATCTTTTGATCTACACGCTAAAAGGGATTGGAGTCTATGGCGAACGTCTCGGGGCTTGCGGCGGAATCGACAATAAGACCGGTCTTTTTGTGGCAAAAGGCTTGTTTGCGACCATTACCAATGTCAACTGGGACCAGGCTCGTTTTGTCGCCAAGATAAAAGAGGCGCTCAAGCTGCGGGAAGATTTGCGTAAAAGGCTCCTTGCGGCAGGCCAAAAATTCGATGAGCCGCTGCCCGATGCCGCCACCTGGTTTGGAGACGATGGAGCAACATTTGCGGAAAAAGCCAAAACCATAGGCGTTCTTGCCACCGAAAATGAAGATGTCAGGTCTTTGCGCGAGCTTCTTGTCATAGGGCTAAAAGGCGTTGCCGCCTATGCCGACCATGCGGCCATCCTCGGGTTTGAAAAGACGGAAATCTACGACTTTATGATGGAGGCCCTGGCATCCACCACAAAACAGCTCTCCGTGGACGAGATGGTCGGGTTGGTCATGAAAGCGGGGGAAACGGCGGTAAAGACCATGGCCTTGCTCGACGAAGCCAACACATCGACGTATGGCCACCCGGAGATTACCCAGGTTAATATCGGGGTTCGCAAAAATCCCGCAATTCTTATCAGCGGCCACGATCTAAAGGACATACAGGAGTTGCTCGAGCAAACCAGCGGCACGGGGGTAGATGTCTACACCCATGGTGAAATGCTCCCGGCACACTATTACCCGGCATTCAAGAAGCACGATAATTTCGTCGGCAACTACGGGAGTTCCTGGTGGCACCAGAACCAGGAATTCGAATCCTTTAACGGCCCCGTTCTTCTTACCACCAACTGCCTGGTGCCTCTTAAGAAGGAAAATACGTATCTGGACCGTCTCTATACGACGGGCGTGGTTGGCTATGAGGGCGCCGCACACATTGGTGAGCGGCCGGCGGGAGGCTCAAAGGATTTTTCCGCGCTGATCGCTAAAGCGAAAAGCTGCCCTCCACCCACTGAAATAGAGACCGGTTCGATCGTTGGCGGGTTCGCACACAACCAGGTGCTTGCACTGGCGGATAAGGTGGTTGACGCAGTCAAGTCCGGGGCGATCAAGCGCTTCGTGGTCATGGCCGGCTGCGACGGCCGCCAGAAAGGGCGGGAGTATTTCACCGCCGTTGCGGAAAACCTGCCAAAAGACACTGTGATCCTTACGGCGGGCTGCGCCAAGTATCGCTACAACAAGCTTGCTTTGGGCGACATTGGCGGCATTCCCCGCGTTCTCGACGCCGGTCAGTGCAACGACTCCTACTCCCTGGCGCTGATCGCTCTTAAGCTCAAGGAAGTCTTCGGTCTGCAGGACATAAACGACTTGCCGGTCTCATACGACATAGGCTGGTACGAACAAAAAGCCGTGGCCGTGCTCCTGGCTCTTCTTTTCCTTGGTGTAAAGGGAATTCGCCTCGGGCCGACGCTTCCCGGCTTTCTGTCTCCTAACGTGGCCAATGTGCTTATCGAAAAGTTCGATCTAAAACCCATCGGCGCGGTTTCCGACGACATTGCGGCCATGATGGCCGGTAAGTAGTACGAATCAGGTGGTCCGAATCAAGTAGACCGAATCAGGTTTTAGAGCTTGCCGGAAGGGGGGACATTCCCACCGGCAAGCTCGAACCGGTGGCTGCGGGTGACTTTTCCAGAGGGACACTATTTCAGGGTCTGAACGGTTTCGAGTTCCCGGTAGCAGGAAGTAAGACCTGAAAACCGATCCACCGGTATGGCGAAATCGACGTTCGGCCTGCCGACAAGCCCCGCGGTCTCCATGCCGATCACCTCACCCGCCGCATTCACCACGGCCCCCCCGCTAGAGCCGTGCGACGAGGTTGCGTCATGCACTATGCACTTTCCCAGTCCGGGTATCTCCGCTATTCCCGTCACCCTGCCCGTACTCGTCACCCTGGCGACCCCGAGCGGGCTGCCCGCAACCATGACCGGATCTCCGGTCACGGGGGGAACGGCGGACGGAACCAGGTACGGCGCCGAGCCGTACGGTATATCGACAACGGCCTCAACTATGTCGTCCCGCTTGTCCTCGGCAACGATCGAGGCCACGTTGAACTGTTTGCCGTCGAAAGTTTTCACTATGGCTGCCAGGGCTCTCCCGAGAACATGGTAGTTGGTGACCAGATGCCCGTACTCCCTGAAAAAGAAACCGCTGCCCTGTGCGACCAGTTTTCCCGTTTCATCGAAGACATAGACAGTGACCGTTGCGCGCTGAACATTTCCGATGGTGGTGGCCGTCCAGCCGCCGCCTACCGCGGGGCAGGCCGACAGGAAAACGACAATCGATACGGCCAGGGCAAAACACACGATGATATGCTTCATATCTCATCTCGGCTGCAGAGGCTGGGTCGGGCCAGACCGGAGAACCATTCCACCGATACGCTTAAAGCACGAGAGACAACCCCCGAACGCTCTTTCTTGATAATCGCCTCAACATCGTATCGTCACCCGGGCCGGTGATCATAAGCGGAATTCGAATTTTTTCCCTTTTCGGTGTATACTGGGGCTTGGTCGCGGCTGGAAGCCGCTCCTACAGTTGGTACAAAGACGAGGAATTCCCGGCAGAACCGATTTACCGTGATACTGGCCGTAATAAGGAATGCTTTTTTTTGCCCCGCTGCCGTGTCGACCTGGAGAAAAGTCATGGACGAAATGTGCCGTCTCTATGAGAGGTCGTCGCTTCGCGAGATGGGGTCGGGGTTGATCCGGCCGGGAGGACTCGAGCTTACGGAAAAAGCCATCGCCGTAGCCGGGCTAAAGCCCGGGGCAAGGCTTCTGGATATCGGGTGCGGAACGGGCGCGGCTTTGCGGTGTCTGGTCGACCATCACGGTGTGAGGGGTGTGGGGATCGACCCGTCGATGGTCCTGCTGACCGAGGGGCGCGCTAAAAACCCCGGGCTCTGTCTGGCGGGGGCTTCGGCAACCATGCTTCCTTTCGCCGACCGCTCCATGGATGCGGTTCTGGCGGAATGCAGCCTTTCGGTCACAGACGACCCGGAGACGGCCCTTGCCGAGAGCTTCAGAGTCCTGGAAAGCGATGGGGTGCTGCTCGCCCACGACATTTATGCCCGAGACCCTTCGGGGGCTGCCGGCTTGCGGGAACTGGAGCTAAAAAGCTGCCTTGCCGGCGCGGTATCCAGGGAAAAATGGATCGAAAGGCTTACCGGCTGTGGATTCACCCTCATCTATTGGGAAGACCATTCGCGGGCGTTAAAGGAATTCGCCGCCAGGCTTATTTTCAAGCACGGCCGGCTCGAAACCTTCTGGGGCTGCTCCATTGGCGCCGCCGGACCGGAGCCTGGCACCCGGATACAATCCGCGGTGTCTTCGGCAAAACCGGGCTATTTTTTGGCCGTCGCAAAAAAGGCCGATGGACCGCCATCCGCAAGGAGTGGAAAATGACCGAAGAAATGATCCGAATGATCCAACTCGCGCAGCAGGGATTTCACTGCAGCCAGATCCTGCTCGCCATGGGCCTCGAAGCCCAAGGGAAGGAAAACCCGGACCTGGTTCGCGCGATGTCCGGCCTCGCGGGAGGCCTGGGCTTTTCGGGCGAGGTTTGCGGGGCACTGACGGGTGGGGCCTGCCTACTCGGGCTTTACGCCGGAAGAGGAACCGCGGACGAAGAAGAAGACGAACGGCTAAACCTTATGATAGGCGAACTCGTCGAATGGTTCTCGGAAGAATTCGGCCGCTCATTTGGCGGAATCCGCTGCGAGAACATCCTGGGAGACGACCCTGCCGCCCGCACCACCCGCTGTCCGGCCATGGTCCTCGGAACGTATGAGCAGGTCAAGGCCCTGCTCGTAAAACACGGCTTCGATCTTTCGGGCGGGGCCAGATGAGCGGGGAGACGGTCCATTCGGCCACCCAAAGCGTGTGCCCGCACTGCCTTCGAAAGCTCGACGCCTTCAGGGTCAAGCGCGGAGAAGAAGTGATACTCCTAAAGGAGTGCCCGGACCACGGAGTGTTTCGGACCCCGGTGTGGCGCGGCTCGCCGTTTTTTGACTTCTGGCTGCGGCCCAAAACCCCGGCTCACCCCAAAGCGCCCTTCACCTCGGTCGAAAAGGGTTGCCCGTGGGATTGCGGCCTTTGCCCCGAACATCGCCAGCAGACATGCACCGCTCTTATCGAAGTCACCAACCGCTGCAACCTGCGGTGCGCATATTGCTTTGCCGACAGCGGGGCGGGCGGACGGGCGCGGGACCCTGACCTCGACGCCATCGAACGCTCATTCCGCAGCGTTCTAAAAGCCGGCGGACCGTTCAACATACAAATCTCGGGAGGAGAGCCGACCGTTCGGGACGATCTTCCTGAAATCGTCTCCCTTGGCCGCTCCCTGGGCTTCACCTTCATTCAAATCAACACGAACGGTCTGCGGTTGGCAGAAAGCCGCAACTACGCCAAAGAACTAAAAGATGCGGGGGCGGCCTCGATATTCCTCCAGTTCGACGGAATCGGTGACGCTTCGCACACGGCTCTTCGGGGGCGCCCTCTTTTCCGTGAAAAGCAACTTGCCGTCGAACACTGCGCGGAGCACGGACTCGGGGTGGTCCTCGTCCCTACCCTCGTCCCCGGGGTCAACGTCCATGAGATCGGCGGGATAATCCGGTTCGCCGCCGACCACATGCCTTGCGTTCGGGGAGTCCACTTCCAGCCGGTAAGCTATTTCGGCAGATACCCCGGATCAAACCGGCCCCCTTCCCGCATCACTATCCCGGAAGTCATAAGGGAGATCGAAAGCCAGACCGAAGGCAGGCTCAAGGCAAACCATTTCCAGCCTCCTGGATGCGAGAACGCTCTTTGCTCCTTTCACGGAAATTTCGTGCTACTGCCGGGAGGAGAACTCAAAGCCTGGACGAGCCACGACCCGGCCAAGTGCTGCTCCGCGCCATCGCCTGGAGAGGCCGGTGCGGAAAAAGCGCGCAGTTTCGTAAGCAGGTTCTGGTCCCGACCCGAGGCGGAGGACAAAATTGAAAACGCTCCCTCCCTTGGCGGTTGGGACGATTTTCTCGAACGGGCGAAAACTCATTCACTCTGCATTTCCGGCATGGCTTTCCAGGACGCCTGGAACCTCGATCTCGAGCGGTTGCGGGATTGCTGCATCCACGTCGTCGATTCGCGGGGAAGGCTCATTCCTTTTTGCGCTTACAATCTCACGGACTCCATGGGGAACTCCTTTTACAGGGGAGCCGGGCAAAGCAAAACCGGCAAGGAAGATAGCTGTTTATGAAAATCACCCCGCTCGAGGGTTGGATCGCGGGAAAAATCGGTTATCCGGCGGGCGGCCCGCCGCTCACCAGGCAGGCGATCGAAGCCTGGCAGCTCGAAAGGCTGCGCGAAACAGTCGGGTTGGCAGTCAGGAGGAGCAGTTTCTACGGAGGGCGCCTTCCAAAGCTAAAGGATGGCGGCCTGTCCCGGATCGAGGATATGGCCGGGCTTCCTTTCACCACGGCGGAAGACATCCGTCAAAACCCCCTGCGGTTTCTCTGTGTTTCCCAGGACCAGATCAACCGCGTGGTCACCCTGCCCACCTCCGGGACCACGGGAGAGCCCAAGCGCATATTTTTCACGCTGGAGGACCGGGAGCTTACGGTCGATTTTTTCTCGCATGGGATGTCCACCCTTACGGCCCCTGGGGACAGGGTGCTTATTCTTTTGCCCGGAGAGCGGCCGGGAAGCGTGGGGAACTGCTCGAAGAGGCCACGGGCCGCCTTGGGGCGGCAGGAATTGGACACGGGCCGGTAAAAGACCCATGGAGCACGCTTGAGGTCATGGAGCGCGAGCGGGTGAATATGCTGGTAGGCTTACCGGTGCAGGCGCTTTCACTTGCCAGGCACAGCCCCAAGGGCAAAACCGGGGTCCGCGGGGCGCTTCTTACCGCCGACCACGTCCCGGACGCCATAACCCACGAGCTTCGAGCCACATGGGGGTGCGAAGTCTTCAACCACTATGGAATGACCGAAATGGGATACGGCGGCGGAGTCGAATGCGAGGCTCATTTCGGGTACCATATGCGCGAGGCGGACCTTTTTTTTGAAATCATAGACCCGGAAACGGGGGCGCCGGTCGAGGAAGGCAGCCCCGGGGAAATCGTTTTTACAACACTCACCAGGCGCGGCATGCCCCTTATCCGCTACCGGACCGGGGACCTCGGCAGGTTTATCCCCGAAAGGTGCCCGTGCGGGACTTCGCTCAAGAGCATGGAGCGGGTGAAACAACGGATCGATGGGAGCGTCCGGTTGGGAAAAAAAGGCTCGCTCGGTATGGCCGACCTGGACGAACCTCTTTTCGGGCTGCCGGGTCTTCTGGATTTCACAGCACGCCTTACCCATGAAGCCGGTATTGACCGGTTCCATATAGAAATCCTGGCGATGGACGAACGAAGCGGCCAGTTGGCCCAGAGCGCGAGGGAAGCGGTGAATGCGCTCCCAGCCGTGCGGGCGGCAGTCGGGGAGGGCGCGCTTCGCGTTTGGGTCGACATTTGCTCGGGTGGACAATTCGAGCCGGGAGGCGCGGGCAAAAGAAGGATCGTAGACAAGAGGGGCAAAGGGTTTGCAGATGGCTTTTGAGAAACGTGAAAAAATCGCCGCCCTGGTTCTTGCCGCCGGATATTCGTCGCGCATGGGCGCTTTTAAGCCCCTGCTGCCCCTTGGTCGCTCGACGGTCGTGCAGGAGGCCGTGGAGCGGTTTCGCCGCGCGGGCATCGAAGACGTCAGGGTGACCCTCGGCCACAGGGCCGATGAAATCGGGCCGGTCATCGACAGGCTTGGGGCAAGAAAGATTTTCAACCCGGATTATGACAAGGGAATGTATTCATCAATCCTGGCGGGAGTAAAAAGCCTGGAGCCCGATATAGAAGCAGTCTTTGTGCTCCCCGTAGACATCCCGCTGGTAAAACCGGCTACGATTGCAGCTCTTGCCGCCACCTGGCGCGGCAGCGGCGCAAAAATCGTCTATCCCCGATTTGAAGGGTTGCGGGGACATCCGCCCATCATCTCGAAACAATTGGCAGACGACCTGCCGGAGGATTGCGAAGGGGGCCTCGCGGCTTTCCTCGGCAGGTACGAAGACCAGGCCAAAGATCTCGACGTGATAGACCAGTCGATTTTAATGAACTGCAACACGCGGCTGGATTACCTCAAACTCAAGGCCCTGGGTGCGAGGGAAGACATCCCCACCGACCGCGAGTGCATCGCGCTTCTCAAAGGCCGAAACGCTTCGCAGGAACTGCTCGCCCACTCGCGCATGGTGGCCGAAGTGGCGCTGATGCTGGCCGTTCACCTCGAAGCGGCCGGCCTGGTTCTGGACTTCGAACTGGTCAAGGCCGGGGGGCTCCTCCACGATATGGCCAAAGGGCTCCACCCGAACCACGCCGCCGCGGGCGCCGAGCTGCTCGAAAAAACGGGCTGCAGCCGCGTTGCGCACGTAGTGGCCGCCCACACCGATATCGGGTCGAAACGGTTGGAGGCAATCGATGAGTCGCACGTGGTTCACATAGCCGACAAGCTGGTCAAGGGCGACGCACCGGTCAGCCTCAAGGAACGGTTTAAAGGACCGCTCAATAGATTTGCGTCCAGGCCCGAGGTGCTCGCCGGCGTAAAACGGCGCCGAAAGGACGCGAAAGCCATGGCGAAGCAGTTCGAGAGCATCCTCGGCCGGCCGCTCGAGCCCGCCGTGCGAAAATACGCCGAGAATATGCGGGCGGCGTTAAACGGCCACAGGAACATCTATCTCGCAAGGCACGGTTCGGTGCACCCCCCGGGCAGCGGCAAACGCTACATAGGCCACACAGACCCGCCCCTTACCGGGGAAGGCGTCCTGGAGGCTCAGAGCCTTGCGGAAAAACTCCGCTCCGCGCCTCTTACCGCAATTTTTTGCAGCGACCTGCGCAGGTCCTTGGATACCGCGAAGATCGTCGCAAATTTTCATGGGATCGACGCGGCACCGATCCCCGACTTTCGGGAAGTGGCCCTGGGGGAATGGGAGGGTCTTTTCTTCGATGAGGTTCGCAGTAAATATCCAGAAGAATACGACGCGAGAGGCCGGGACATCGTCCACTTCAGACCGCCGGGGGGAGAGAGCTTCCTTGACTGCGCGCGAAGGGTGACCCCGGCGTTTTACGACGCCGTATACTCGACGCGCGGGGATATCCTGATAGTGGGCCACGCCGGGGTGAACCGCATCCTGCTCTGCCGGCTCCTTGGCAAACCCATTGGCGAACTCTTCGATATCGAGCAGGATTACTGCGGTTTAAACAGGATCGGATGCACCGATTTTTCATTCGAACTCGAGATTTTAAACGAGCCTGCGACACTACCCCACTGAGTTCTTGCGGGGAGGCAAATCGTCAGAAACCTGAGCGGCCGCGTCGAAAACGCCATGGAATAAAGAGGCTGTGGACGTCTTCGACAGGTCTTCGAGCTGCCGGAACCGCTCGACCAGGCCCTTGCCAAAGGGTGTGAGCGTCGATCCGCCGCCTTTTACCCCGCCGGTCTGTTTTTCCAGAATCGGCTGCCCGAGCCGTTCCTCCGTAGCTTTAATCTTCCCCCACACCGCCCGGTAACTCATGCCGAGAACCTTCGAGGCGGCAAGGATCGACCCGTACTCCTCCACCGCGCTGAAAATCAGCATTCGCCCGGCGCCAAAGACCATTGCTCCCCGTTCGTCCTCTATCCATATTTTGGACCTGACCGTCAAGCCGGGATGTTTGGCATTCACGTGCGGTATCCTTAAAGAAGTTTTCCGAGAAGGGGATAAAAAAACACCACGAGCCGGAACTCTTCGGCCATTATAGTTTAGCCGCAAAGAGAAGAGAAGAACAATACCTTTGCGGCCTGGACCCCGGCTTTTGCCCTTTCAAAGACATAAACCAGCTTGCCGCTTTCATAGCGGAGCAGGCTTCCTCTGATTCTAAACCCGAGCAGCCAGAAGAGCCACAAAACAATCCCGCCGCAGTCGAGTTAGGTAGACTGGGCGGGAAGAAGGACGGGAAAGCCAGGGCTGAAAAACTCACCCCGAAAGAGCGGAAAGAGATTGCAACGAGAGCAGCAAGGGCGAGCTGAAAAACAACGGATGGATTCCGCATTTATCTACAGGCGGTAGAAGCTCATTTTGGAGCGAATATTGACTATGCGATGCTTGTAAAACTTTATGGAGAAAGTAGCGAACAAAAGGTCCAGAAGCGATATAGTTCCGCGAGATGTACGGGCAGCAGCAAAGAGATAATTACCGGCCTACCCGATCAGAAGCATATTTCGAGCTCTTATGTCGAGAGGCAAAACCTCTTTGGAGCATTGAGGATACTGCAAGATTGGCAGATTAAGAGCCTGCACTATCAATCCAATCTCTGATTTCGGATATTGTTTCTGCTAGGAGCTTATGCGGGGGATCGTCCATATCTGGTTTAGCATAAATCAGGGCTGGAACAATAAAGTTTTCTGGTGGCGTGTGGTAACTAATAAATCTCAAACCACCTCTCTCTCCAATATTATACGGTTTCATGGCAAGACGATCCTTCCAGAGTTCATTGAATCCAGGGATGTTTTTACCCTTTATCCCATCTTCAAGCTCAGTTAAGTAAGATTTTAGATCAGACTTCATTTTTGGATATTTTTTCAGAACATTCTTGGACCAACGAACGAAGGGAGGAGATGGCTTAACATGATATTTCAATTTAAGAAGTTCATGGATTTGCGCCAATCATCTAATTTTGGGGCAGCTTCTTTGCAAACCGAAACTAGGTCTTTTAACACTTGCCGCGATGCCTCGTCTCGAACAAAGCCGAGATCTTCGATTCTGTCGGAAAATATCGCAGTTAGACGGTCGGAGTACGATATGAGTGAGGAGTAAAGAAATGGAACCCGAAGAATACCAGGGAGGCGCCCGTAATCGCCCCTGATCGATTCCAGTAGGGCTACGACTCGCTTGTTCGATTCATAAAGTGTGGGAGCGCATCTTTCCCACTCTGAACACGCAGTACAAGACTCTATTGTATATCTTTTGGCGTATCCGCGAATACGCCAAAGAATCATTGCCAAATTATAATAGCTACTAACAAGTCCGGTACTTAATTTCAGGATGTCTATCGCGATTTCAATCGACAGCGTGTCACGTTTATTTCTTTTTTCCCACAGAGCCGGGTCGTTTTTAAAACCACAGTAACCCATACTTCCCCCTTGCTTTTCTCCCAAATCAACTATAGTCAGCCTCTATTTACTGTCAAGTATTTTTTGGTCATAGAGCCTCGCTTCCTCCGGTTATGGGAATGTCTTTAAAATCGGTTAGTGGAAAGATTTTCCATGAGAATTTTATGCGAGGTCGAGAGGGCATTTCCTTTGATTCCGATTCTATGTTTACCCGTTCAACATGGTGTATGCCACCATCCGTCAGGTTTGGGGATATTGTAACTTTCAGGCGACACTTCAAAATGACCCACTACCGATATTCCAATGGAAGCGGCGTTGGTTTACAATAGACACGATTTTAAAAACCGGCCGCACAAAACATTTGCGGATATCACGACTTAACTTTTCGCGGGGCTTTTTGTCAGTGAGAAATATTCCCAATTCGCTCGCATTCAGGCTTCTTTGCCTCCTCCTGCTCGTAAGCGCAATCATTTTCATTACTCTCACGGTGTTCATCGTAAGGGCGGAAAGACGCCACATCATAGAAGAAGCCATACGCACCAACAAACTGCTTCTGCGATCCATGCGCCAGAGCATGCTGCTAAATCGCCAGCCGGACGTCGCCCACTCCATCGACGCCCTTGGCAACGGCCCCGGAGTTTACCGAATAAGGATTTTCGACAAGAAAGGAAGGATCGTTTTCAGCGCAAAAAGCCTCGAAATCGGCCACATTGCCGACATGAAGGCCAAGGAGTGCATTGTGTGCCACAGCGGCAGCAAACCGCTTGAAAATATTCCGCCGGCCGACCGGACCAGAACTTTTGTCTCTCCGGACGGCTACCGGATACTGGGCGCTTTTGAGCCTATTCACAACGAACCCGCCTGCTCCGCGCCCGGATGCCACCCGCCTCCGTCCAGGCAGAAAATATTGGGCATGCTCGACTCCCAGTTCATCCTCGGGGGGGCGAGCAGAAATATTTTCAGCAGCCTCAACCTGATGATTCTTTACTCCCTTGGGGCTATTCTGTTAATCGAGCTTTTCGCGGGGCTTTTCATCATTCGAAACGTCAATATGCGGCTGGCAAAACTTGCCGAGGGACCGCGCGAGGTAAAGAAGGGCAACCTGGATTTCAGGATCCGGGTCGAAGGAAACGACGAGATAGCGGCTCTTGCGCATTCGTTCAACAGCATGGTGGTAAGCCTCAAGCGGGCCGAAGACGAAAACAGGGAACTATCCCGCAGGGTGGTCCACGTGGCCAAGATGGCGTCGATTGGCAAACTTGCGGCCTCCGTAGCCCATGAGATCAACAACCCTCTTAGCGGCGTACTGGCCTACTCCAGGCTGATATCCCGAAAGATAAGCGAAGGGCCCATGACCGAGGAGGAAAGCAAGGAGGCCCTGAAGCAATTCGATGCGTGCATAGGCGAGATCAAGAGGTGCGGGAGCATAGTTAGAAACCTGCTGCGGTTTTCCCGAAATTCCCAATCCGTCGTTGAAAAGGTGGACATGCACAGTATTATCGACAAGAGTCTTTTGATAACCAACCACCATTTCCAGATACATAACATAAAGACGATAACGGAGCCGAAGGCCGAGGACCCGACGTTTTTCGGGGACCCGAACCAGATCGAACAGGTTCTGATAGCCTTGTTCATGAACGGCGTCGAAGCGATGGACCGGGGCGGAACACTAACGGTGACCACTCGTGACGCCGACGAGCGCAACGCGCTTGAGCTAAGAGTGGCCGATAACGGCAAAGGGATCCCGCCGGAAATCCGTTCCAACATTTTCGAACCGTTTTTCACGACCAAGGAGGGAGGACACAGCGCGGGGCTGGGTCTTTCGGTCGTCTACAGCATCGTGCTGAAACACCGCGGGCAAATCGAGGTCGAATCCGAACCGGGCCAGGGCACTGTCTTTATACTCACATTCCCCCGGGAACCAACGGTGGAAGATGCCGGCGAGCAAATACTGGCCAGGGGCGCCTTTCCCGGCCTGTGAGAGGCAGCGGGCGCGGAAAACCCGGAGCAGGCCGGTTTGCCCTCTTCGGCAAAACGATTGTTTAGATCGGGAGAAAATGACAGAACAGGTATCAATGCTCATTGTCGACGACGAACCCTCGGTTCGCGATTCCCTCATGCACTGGTTTTCGCAGGAGGGCTACCGGGTGGAGACCGCCGCCGAAGCGATGGAAGCTCTCGGGAGGATGCAGGATTCGAGCTTCGACATAGTTCTTCTAGACATCAAGATGCCGGGGATGGACGGAATCGAGCTTCAACGCCGACTAAAGGAAATAGACTCCCAACTGGTGATAATCATAATGACTGCCTATGCGTCGGTGGACACCGCCGTTCAGGCGTTAAAACAAGGCGCATACGATTACATCACCAAGCCGGCCGACCCGGACGACCTGAGCAGGCTCATCCGCAACGCCGCCGTACAGCGCCGGCTGATACGGGAAAATCTCACCCTGAAGGAAGAAATCCGCTCCCTTGTTTCCACCAATCAGATCGTCGGGGAAAGCCGCCAGATGCTGGAGGTGCTGAAAACCATCCAAACGGTGGCCCAAACAGACGTTACCGTCATGATCCAGGGGGCTTCGGGCACGGGCAAGGAACTTGTCGCCAAGGCAATCCACTTTAACAGCAAGCGCAAGTATTTCCCGCTGATCACCATAAACTGCGGCGCGATTACCGATACGCTGGTCGAAAGCGAACTTTTCGGCCACGAACGCGGTGCGTTCACCGGCGCCCAGTACAGGCGCAAGGGCAAGCTCGAACTCGCCCACAAGGGAGCCCTTTTCCTCGATGAAATTGGCAATATCGGCACCAAGACACAAATGGACCTTCTGCGCGTCATCGAGACCAAGCGCTTTACGCGTGTTGGGGGAAACGAGGTCGTCGAAGCCGATTTCCGCATCATCTCGGCCACCAACAAAAACCTCGAGGATGCGGTGAAGGAAGGGACCTTCAGAGAGGACCTCTACTACCGGTTGAATGTTTTCAATATCCAGATGCCGTCTCTAAAGGAACGTGCCTCGGACATCCCGCTGCTTGTAAATCACTTCGTTTGCAAGTTCGCCGCGGCGATGAACAAACCATTCAAGGGAGTAGACGCCGGGGCCATGGAGCTTCTCAAAAAACAAGCCTGGCCCGGAAATGTGAGAGAACTCCAGAATGCCATCGAAAGGGCGGCCGTTGTGGGAAGGCCTCCCCTGATCACCGCCATGGACCTTGCCGGCCTCGTCGCGCATAGCGCTTCTTCCAAGGCCGACGAGGTGCTGCCCCTGGCGGAAATCGAGAAGCGCCACATTCAATTCGCGCTGGACAGGAGCGCAGGCAACGTCACGCTTGCCGCTCAACTGCTTCAGGTCGACAGGGCCACGGTCTACAATAAAATCAAAAAATACGGCCTGCTGTACTGACGGGTGTGGCGGCTGCGCCGCGGGCGAGTGTGCCCCGCCCGCTCCACGGGACTCTTCCAGGGGCGCGGGGGACAGGCTCCCATAAGTGTTAACTGAACGGGTTTCCATCCGGAAACTTCATGGTGGGCAACGGACGGTTGGAATTGAAATTGTTGCTTTTTCGCAGCCACCCGCCAAAGACGAGTGGGCGGGGATAAACCCCGCCCCTACTGCAGTTCACAAACTCCTTCGGCCCGGAAACACTTCATGCGCCCCCGGCGGCCAGGAAGTCCTCGAGGGTGTTGGTGCCGGTTGCAGGCTTATCGTGGGTCAATACAGGCAGCCGGTTGACCAGCCATCTGAATAACCATACCCCCATCGTCACCAGGGTGAGCGAAACAGTAATTTCCATCCAGCTCGGATGATAATGAGGGCTGAGCTGCCAGTTGAAAGCGATGATCGATATATTCAACCGGTTGAAGATTATCCCTATCACCGTCCAACCACCGGTAAACCTCACCAGTTTGACATTGCGGGTCCTGACCCCGATCGTATACAGGACGCAAGGCAGGGCCACAAACCCCAGCATCTCGGCCAGGAAGACGTAGCCGTAGGTGGTGTTTAGAAGATCCCATCGCCCGAGTTCCGCCAGTCCTATGAGCTTCAGGAAAAAGTATACCCAGAGGACTGTCGCGGCGGCTTTGGCAAGCCCCAGAGTCAGAGCGTCGAGGTCGAAATGGGTCGTCGCGGACAGCCGGTACGCGAAGAGCCGGTGAGAGAGCGAACTTTCGACGATTACCATCGAAAGCCCGGCAATCATGCTCGATACGAAGAAGAAGAGCGGCAGGTACGGAGAATACCAGAGCGGAAAAAGTTTTGTCGGGGCTATCAGGAAAAGCGAACCGAGGCTGGACTGATGAAGGGTGCTAAGCACTACGCCAAGGATCGACAGCCACACGGTGAGCTTTCCCCAGTACCGTCTCAGGCCGTCCCACTGCAGCCATTCCCAGAAAGCGGGAACGAACTCGAGCAACTGGACGGTGAGATAGGCGGCAACGCATATGCCGACTTCAAAGAGCACCGACGTTACGCCTCGGGGAAACACCATGATCAAGGGCATGCGCCACGGCCGCCCGAGGTCGAGAATGAGCCCCAGAACGACGAAAACATAGCCCAGAAAACCAGTGAGAATTGCGGGCCTGACCAGCGGTTCGTATTGCTTTAGTCCGAACAGGTGCACCGTTGCCGCGAGGGTGTAGCCGCCGGCGGCAAGGGCTACGCCGGACATGACGTCAAAGCCGATCCACAACCCCCAGGGGGTGGTCTGAGTCAGGTTTGTGACCGCTCCCAGTCCTTTTACCAGCCTCAGCCCGATCAACGCCAGCCCCGTGAAGACGATCAGTCCGGTTACAAGGTTAAACGGGGTGAATAACTCTTTGGGGTCTCCTATGAACAGACGAATAAATTTTTTCATTTTTTGTTTCCCCCGTGCGAATCTTCATGGTGCGAGTGCTCTTCGTTAGCCTCGTCCTTGCGGTCGGTGAAGTAATGGAACCCCGCAAGCAGCGCGGGCCAGATCAAAAGCACTGCAGGCACAGTCCCGGCGGCCCCGGCGGTCAGTTCGGGAAAGTCCTGGGATTCGAGCTTGGGCAGGCCGAGATCCTCATGAGGCGTGTTGGCGAGGTAGAGCCAGCTGGTGCCGCCGGCTTCGTGTTCGCCGTAGATATGATCGACGTAGCCTTTGGGGTTGCCCTGGATGCGCTTCCTGGCTTCTTCGACGAGATAGGATCTTGGCCCGAACTTAAGAGCCTCGACCGGGCACGCTTCGACGCAGCCGGGCAACTGGCCCTTTTCCTGTCTTTCAAAGCAAAACTGGCACTTTCTTATTCGAGGCACGGCCTTGGAATACTCGAATTTGGGCATGTCGAAAGGACAGGCCACCATGCAGTAGCGGCAGCCCAGGCAGAGGTCCTCGCGCCAGGTGACCGCACCGTCGGGCTGCTTTTCCAGCGCCCGGATGATGCACGCCGAAGAACACGCCGGCTCGACGCAGTTCATGCATTGCTGCTTGCGGGTTATCTGCACGCCGTTTTTCATCTTGTACCTGTTGACAACGGACCATTCGTTGGGGGAAGTATCCCGGTGCTCGTTTAGAACGCTGTCGTCGTCAAAGGAGCGCTTGGGCTTGGGCAATTTATTTACGTCGTTGCACGCGCCCTCACATTGACGGCACCCGATACACAAGGTGGTGTCCACAAGAACGCCCATCGGTTCGGCTTCGCCGGACCTTTTGACGGCCTTGGCCGCCCTGGCGGGATCGGAGCTCAGCAGTGCCACCGCGCCAGCGCCGCCTGCGCCGAAAAGCTTGAGAAAGTTGCGCCTGCCGCGGTCGGGAAGGCCTTCCCCTTCTTTTTGTGACACGGTAACCGCGGGCTTCTTCTTATCTTCCATTTCGGATTCCCCCGTTATTTTGTAAGAAAAAACTCTCTTGCCAGTTCGTCCCACCTCTCGGGCTCTACAGCTCTAGCGATACCCCTCACCGGTTCACCACCGTCGGCGTACATCGGTTCGCCCGGCTTTGAGGAACCACGGCCACTAAGGCTCTGGCGCAGGCTTTCAAACCACTCGCCAACCATTGCGGTCGGTATCATATTTTTTGTATTGGAAGTCAGGTTGGAGCTTTTCACCTTGAACAGCCAGCCGCTGCCGTAAGGATCCTCGAAAGCCGCGCCGGGGGAGTTCGCTACAGCGTCGTTTACCTCGATCACCTCGCCTTCGACCGGCGACAACATGTGAATCACCCGCGAATCGGTTTTGAACCCCCAGCCCAAGGAACCCTGCTTCACCTTGGACCCTGGCTTGGGCAGCGAAATCGAATCGGCCGACCCAAGAAGTTTCGCGGCGAAATCATTCATCCCCACAAGGACGGTGTCGCTGCTCTCCACCCTCGCCCACGCATGACCGGGATGAAACATGACATCAGGTGGGGCAAGAAAACCGGCCAGGCGGTGGGCAAAAGAACCAGCAGCCTCGGCGGCGGCCCCGGGCCTGGCGCTCGGGCCGTTTAACAGTCGCCAGAAGGCAATGAAGCCAAACAGGCCCAGCAGAGCGATGATGTACTCGGCCTGCCTCGCGTGATAGATGTGCTCCAGGATAATCATATCTTTCTCGCTCCTTTGGGATTAAGGGTTTCTGAAATAAAAGAGAATATAAGGTTACAAACAAGTTCCATGCCAGTATGCCAACCGATGGCGACATCACGCGATTAGCCTGTGAATTCCGGTAGTTGCCATCCCACTCAGACCTGTTCTCACGGGCATTGGAGAAGTCGGCGGGAACCTTGTGTTGAAAAATTCCACACTTGCGATTGAAAACCGTCGAAAATTTCGAATTTCGCACGGATCGGTGTGGCATTTTTCATCAATTCAAAACGGCTTTTTGAACCGGAGCTAATTAGCGTCCATCCGGAAACTTCATGGTGGGCAACGCTTGCGCTTTTGCCTACCCTACGGACTCTCAATGCGGTTCGGGCTGGGATAAACCCCGCCCCTACGCAATATTTGCCAACATCCGGTGCAGGATGGGCACAGGCATCATCGTGCCCACCACCCTCATGACAGTGGTTTCCGGATGGAGACTAATTAGATTAAATAGAGAACTGACATTGGAACGGGAAAAGGAGGCACACAATGGCTGTTAAATTCATGCCGGAAGGTTATCACACCGTCACGCCCCTCCTATCGGTCAAAGGGGCGGCGAAACTGATCGAGTTCATGAAGAAGGCCTTTGACGCTACGGAAGTCTATCGCTTCAGCTCTCCTGACGGAGGCGTGATGCATGCGGAGATGAAAATCGGCGATTCGGTCATAATGCTCGGAGAATCGCTGGAAGAACAAACTCACATGCCGATAGCGCTCTATCTCTACGTAAAGGATGCGGACGCCGTTTACCGAAAAGCCCTGGACGCCGGGGCGCAAACCATACTGGCGCCCGATGACATGTTCTGGGGCGACCGCGTGGGAACCGTACGCGATTTTGCCGGAAACAAATGGTGGATCGCGACTCACGTGGAAGAGGTGAGCGCGGACGAACTCGAAAGGAGAGCGGGAAAAGCAATGGCCGCCTGATCGGGCCGGCTTCCCCTACAAGCAGTTTTAAGAATCCCCTGGATGCGGGGGCTCCCGGGCACTCGCCCTTCGGCGCAGGCACCCCGAGCTTTGGCAATTTCTATTCCACCTCCACGCCCACCGCATCCAGGACCGCCTGTATTTTCGCCTCTCTATCCTTGCCGAAGGAGTTCACCAGCACTTTGCCCCCGAAGCCGCGAAAGGCCTCTTTAAATATGCTGCCCACTATAAATTACGGTGAGGATGCTTTGTTTTTCAAACGATCCCATTGCGATCCTCCTGTCCTTATCGAGTGCAACCGAATTGTAACTTAAGTTATGACTTCCTTTGCCGATTATAGCGCTAAAACTAGGGCTCAGGCTGGTATTCTTCTTTCTCAAATCAGAGGTAGGTATGAAATCGGTAAAGCTGGGGACGAAAATTGGTATCGGGTTCGGCGCACTTATCCTGCTGGCTCTCATTCTGGGTGGCGTGGCCGTCTGGAATATCGGCGCAGTGCGGTCGACCGCCGAGATGCTCTCGCGGGTATATCTGCCTCAGGTAAAGCTGGCCAGTGAACAGGAGCGAAATTTCCAGCAGGTCGTGCTGGGGGATACCGTCTATGCCTACACCCAGGATCGAAAGTTTCTGGACTCCGGGCAAAAGGCGCTTGCCCGGGTCAGAAAAAACCTGAAGGACAGCGAAAAACTGGCAGCGAAATTCTCCACTGTGGCAAAGTTCAAGGACGAGACTAAAAAGACCGGCGCGATGATCAACCGGTTCGAAAAAGAGGTAAACGAGGCGGCGGTAAAAGATGCCGATTTACTGAGAAATTATGCGCAGGTAAAGGAAACGGGGAATTTTTTTATGGATACTGCCACCCAGTTTCTTTCATCCGAGATAGATGGACTGAAAACCGTGGGAGGTACAGGGCAAGATCCCGGAAAGGTGTCGGAGCGGCTCGAAAAACTGGCCCTGGCCAGAGATGTTCTAGAACTCGGCAACCGGATACTTCTTGCGGCTTGGGACGCTCAGACAGAACGCAATCTGAAGGCTCTGGATTTAAAGAAGGAATTCGAAAGCCTCGACAAAAAAATTGACTCCCTTAAGACCATGACTCACTCGGATGACGGCCTCAGTTCGCTCCAGGGCCTGCAGGCGGCCTCCAGCCTTTATAAGAGCGCCCTGTCCGATCTCGTAGACGTCTGGTCGGGGGTCCAGCAGCTTGACAGGCAGCGGGAAAAGACCGAAAAACAAATCATAGAGCTAACCAGAAACATTCATGACACCGGGGTCGAGAACGTGAGAAGAGCTTCCGACCACACGGTCAGCAAGGTGTCTTTTTACACGATGTTCATGGTCCTGGGGATTCTTTTTTCCTCTGTCGCGGGATTATCGATCGCGATATTTATCACGCGCGCCGTCACAAAGCCAATCAGGGAGGTCGTAACAGGCCTTCTGGAAGGCGCCGACAAGGTTGCTTCGGCTTCCTGCCAGGTGGCATCTTCGAGTCAATCGGTGGCCACAGGCGCATCGAGACAGTCGCAAGCCCTGCAGACCAGCACGGCCAGCCTCGACCAGATAGGATCGGCGACCAGGCAGAATGCCGGTAACGCTCTCCAGGCCAATCAGCTGATGCGGAACACATCGGGTTTGATACAGCTCGCATCGCAATCCATGGTCCAGCTTACATCCGCCATGACCGACATCACGTCTGCAAACCAGGATACTCAAAAGATCATCAGGACCATAGACGAGGTCGCTTTCCAGACCAGGCTGCTCGCCCTTAACGCCGCGGTGGAAGCTGCCAGGGCCGGGGAAGCGGGCGCGGGATTTGCCGTTGTGGCCGACGAAGTAAAAAACCTTTCGATGCGGACCGCCGGGGCGGCCAGGGAAACCGCCGACCTCATCGAGCACACCACCCAGCGCGTAAAGGATGGCTATAACCTGGTGTTAAAAACGGATGAAGAATTTTCCGAAGTCGCCCGTTCGGTCGCAAGCTGCCAAGAACTGGTCGAGGAGATATCGCAAGCTTCCCAGGATCAGTCCCTGGGCATCGATAAGGTGAATACATCGGTAGCCGAGATGCACGAAATCGTGGAGGCCAATGCGGCGGATTCCGAAGAATCGGCCGCGGCCTCCCAGGAGATGTACGCGCAGGCTGAGCAGATGAAGGGTTTTGTGACGAGGCTCGTGAGTCTTGTAGGCGTCGGCGGAAAAAAGAAAAACGAAAAGAAGGCCCCGCTTTCCAAGCGGTTTGCGTGGTTTCCTATCTTGAGCCATGACCGCGGCTAATGTCATACCAAGTTGCGATCAAGATCGGGCGGGGATAAACCCCGCCCCTACGCAGGAGAAAGTGGACCCCGGCTGACCCCGCAGTTTATGCAGTTGGGCGGGCGTTTGCCGGAGAGGCCCACCAGCAGATTATCGCACGCCATGCCGGCCATCCTGGTGCGGGTTTCGACCGTGGCGCTCCCCACATGCGGGAGCAAAACCACGTTGTCGAGTTCCGTAAGACCGGAGCTCAATTCGGGCTCGTTTTCATAGACGTCGAGACCGGCGCCGCGGATCGATCCGGACCGAAGAGATGCGACCAGCGCTTTTTCGTCCACGATCGGCCCTCTTGCCGTATTTATCAGAACGGCCGAGGTTTTCATCATCGACAACTCCCGCGCGCCGACCAGGTGGCGCGTTTGAGGCCCGAGAGGCACGTGAAGGCTTACGAAGTCCGACTCGCGCAATAAATCGTCAAATGATGAAAAAAAGACTCTCAGTTCCCGCTCCGCCTCGGGTTCGAGGCGCGAGCGCCCCCAGTAGACCACCCTCATACCGAATCCCGCCGCTCTTCTTGCCACCGCGCGACCGATCCTCCCCATCCCGATTATCCCCAACGTCTTGCCGGAAACCTCAACGCCCAGAAAATTGAGCGGCGCCCAAAATTTGAAACCGCCGCCCCTCACCATCCGGTCACCTTCCACCACCCTGCGCGCAGCACCCAAAATGAGCGCAAACGCAAGATCGGCCGTGGCCTCGGTCAGAACCCCGGGCGTATTGGCGACGGGAATGTTTCTCAGGGTCGCCTCCTCCACGTCGATATGATCGAAACCCACACCGTTGTTGGCGATTACCCTCAGCCTCGGAGCGCACCTCAGAAGCTCCCGGTCCACGCGGTCGGTTATGGTGCAAATCAGACCGTCGGCGTCTTCGATCGATTCGAGCAGCTCCCCCGCTCGATCGGGGTGTCCCGCTCATGCATCAGGACATGGTGTTCACGGGTGATGCGGCTCAACACCTCTTCGGGCAACCGGGCGGTTACGAGTACTTTCACGACACTATTCCTTTTTCGACATCGTCTCATCGAGCACATCCGGAGGATGATAACCAATACCAGGAAACGCCAAAGCAGGAACCGTTCTCAGCCCACCCGCCGGCCGGCAATTTCGCCGACCGCCGCAATGACGGCCGCAACATCCTCAGCCGTATTGAAGAAGCCAAAGCTGAAACGCACGGCTCCGCGCGGGCTCGTACCGATGTCTTCATGCAGCAGAGGCGCGCAATTCAGGCCGCTCCTGGCCGCTATATCAAAATCTTTGTCCAGAATCGCGCAAAAGTCCCGGGGTCCAACCCCTCGACATTGCAGGAAATCACACCCGTATGGTTTACCAGCTTCGCGGCGCAGTACATCTTCACGCCATCGACAGCCGCCAGGCCTTCTCTTAGCGCCATCGCAAGCGACATCCCGTGGTCGCGCATCTTCCCGATTCCCTGACGTTCGACGTACCGCATTGCCGCCGAGATGCCGATTATGCCAAGGATATTGGGCGTACCCGGTTCGGCGCCGCCCGACCTCACAGCCCGCGCGTTCAACCCCTCCCTCAGCACGAAACCTCCGATGCCCGTTGGGCCCAGAAGCCATTTATGGCCGGTAAACGCCACCGCCTGGACGTTCATGGCCCCCATGTCGATCGGGACCAACCCCGCGCTCTGCGACACATCCAGTATCAGCGGGACTCCCCTTTCCCGGCAAATCCGGCCGACCTCGGAAACCGGTTGGATCGTCCCCAGCACGTTGGAAACATGGTTCAAAACGACAAACCGGGTTGAAGGGCAGACGAGATCGGCGATGTCCCGCGGGTCTATAAAACCGTCCCGGTCGAACGGAGCAAGACCCAACTCGATCACACCCTTATCCCTCAAATGTTGAAGAGGCTGAAGGACAGCATTGTGCTCAAGCCTGGTGCTCACCACATGGCACCCGGGTTCCGCCAATCCTTGTATGAGGGTATTCAGACCATCCGTGGAATTGTTTGCGAACACGACCCTGTCGGAGTCTTGGGCTCCAAAAAAATTGGAGACCTGGCCTCGAACCTCGTGCAGGTACCGGTCGCACCTCTCGGCAAGACTATAGCCCCCCCGGCCCGGCAAAACCCCGATCCTCGAGTAAGTCTCGAACATCTCCTCGAAGACTTCCCGGGGTTTTGGAAACGACGTGGCCGCGTTATCCAGGTAAATCATAGGACTTCCTCGGACAGCTTTTGAAAACTCCAACATGCTCATCTTTCGACTTGATTTGGGCGTAAGGTCATTCTAGTCCTTCGAACCAGCCCCCGCCACAGCTTTTTTCGTGTTCCCCCTACCGGAGAGGTTTGTAGCTTAAGATGCTGCCTGGAGTGGCTCCAGCGAAGATTACGTTGAGATAATCGGTTTATCGGGTATACTCTGAGCAAGGCCATCGACCGTTTCGGGGTTTCTTCGGGGTGATAAAATGAAAAAGCGCATCGTCGTCGGAATTTCAGGGGCAAGCGGCGTGATTTACGGCGTAAGGTGCCTTCAACACCTCCAAAAGACCGATTATGAGACCCACCTGGTTATTTCCCGGGGCGGCAAGCTCAACATCGCAATCGAAACCCCCTGCCCGCTCGATGAAGTGCTGGCGATGGCCGATTTCATATACGACCCCGAAGACATCGCCGCCCCCATAGCCAGCGGTTCCTTCCTCACCGAAGGCATGATAGTAGCCCCCTGCTCGATAAAATCACTGTCTTCCATCGCCAATTCCTACAGCGACAACCTGCTGGTGCGCGCCGCCGACGTGGCGCTAAAGGAAAAGCGAAAACTCTGCCTCGTGGTGAGAGAAACGCCGCTTCACAAAGGACACCTTCGGTTGATGAGCCTTGCCGCCGACATGGGGGCCCATATCCTCCCTCCTGTCCCATCCTTTTATCATCGCCCGAAAACGATCGAGGACATTATCGATCAGACCATCGGAAAGATATTCGACTTTTTCGGCATCGAACACTGCCTGTTTCAAAGATGGAGCGGAAGGGATTTTCCGGTAACTTGAGACCATGAGAGAAAAACTGGACCAAACTTCGACAATAGCGCGGAATTGGACTGTCTCCGAGCGGATGGTTCCCGAGGACCATGGAATTTTCAAGGTCCACACCAAGACCGCCATCTCCCCCCGGACCGGCGCCGCTATTCGCGTAAAATCGATTTCACTTAGAGACTTCGTAATCGTCCTGCCACTGACCGACCACGGCGAAGTGGTGATGGTTAAACAGTACCGCCATGGCATAGAGGATATTTGCCTGGAGCTTCCAGGCGGAATTATCGACCCGGAAGACGACTCCCCGGCTGCCGCCGCCGAGCGCGAACTCCGGGAGGAAACCGGCTTCGAGGCCGCGGGATTTGTTCCCATGGGCTCATGTTTTCCCCAGCCGGCGGTCATGGAGAACCGCTGTTTTTTCATCCTGGCGCAAAATGCCCGCCCCGCATGGGAACCCCGGCAAGATCCCGGAGAAGACATAGAAGTCGTGCGGATGGATCTGGGCGATGTCCCGCGCCTGATCACGACCGGCCTTTTTTCTAGCGGCATGATGCAGCTCGCCTTCTACACGTATTTCATGCGGCACCAAACCAGCCCCTTCACAGGATGATATGTCCAACAAAGCGCTCGATCGTTTCACAGCACCCCTTGGCGGATTCGCCGTAAAGAAGCGCGTTCGCGCCGTTCTGGCCTCTTCCGATTTCGAAGAGATGCTCCAAAAGATCGATATCCCCCCGGCCAGAATCATCAATCCCCTCCTCGGTTTTCTGTTCGAAATCGACGAAAGCACGAGGTGGAGGGCGGTAAGGAGCGTGGGAATCACCGTGTCGGCAATCGCCGGGGAGGACTTGGAACCTGCCCGTGAAATCATGCGGCGCCTCATCTGGAGCTTGAACGACGAATCGGGCGGGATCGGCTGGGGCGCTCCCGAGGCCCTGGGGGAAATAATGGCCGAAAACGAAAAGCTGGCCCGGGAATATCATAGAATCCTCGTGTCCTACATAGACGAAAACGGAAACCCGCTGGAAAACGACCCGCTCGAACGCGGGGTAATGTGGGGAATCTGCAGGCTTGCCCAAAAAAGGCCCGCGCTCCTGAGGGATTGGACCGGCCCGATATTCGTTCAGCTAAAATCCAGCGACCCGGTGAAAAGAGGCCTTGCCCTTAAAACCCTGCTGTGGCTCGCACCGGATGCTCTGCCCGAGCCCGGCCGTCTGGCCCCGCTTATCCGTCCTCTGCTGGACGACCCGTCCCAAATTCGCACATTCCAGGACGGCTCTTTCGTTCACTACAAAATCGACAGCATGGCAAGAGAGCTTCTTGGCCTGCACGATTTTCCTCCCAACGGGAAAAGCCATGAGAGTGCTCATCGTGGGGCCTGTCGCCGGAGGCTCCCTTCCCGTCGCCAGGGCGACGGCTTCGGCGTTTGCCGGCCTGGGCCAAGACTCCAAATTCATCGACTTTTCGATTTTTGCCAATGAATATTCCATGGCCCTAGCAGATGAAACTCGGAGGGGTGCATTTGTCCAGGCTCTAAAAAAGTCACTCATCGACCAGATCGATCAGCTAAAGCCTGACCTGCTGCTCGGGATCGCACAGGCGCCCCTTTCCGATAAAAGCATCCTGGATGGGCTTCGAAAATCAGGCGTAAAAACAGCCTACTGGTTCGTGGAGGATTTCCGGGTCCGTACCTACTGGAAACAAATAGCCCCACATTACGATATCTTTTTTTCCATTCAAAAAGACGGCTTTCCGGAAGCGCTCGCGCAAATCGGCGCCCACAACCATTACTACCTCCCTACCGCCTACGATAACAATGCCGAGGAGCCCCCAACAGGTCAGACAGAACGCATGTCTGTCTCATTCATGGGCGCGCCCTACCCCAACCGCGTCAGACTCTTCAAAAAACTCACAGCCACCCTCCCTCTCAACATATTCGGTGAAGGTTGGGACAACCACCCCGTTCAAGGCGTTGTCTCCGGAGGGCGGCGAATCACCGAAGCCGAAGCGCGCCTTATCTATAAAAACACCGACGTAAACATCAATATACACTCCTCGATTGACCCGAACGTCATCGGGGGCGATTTCGTAAACCCCAGGACGTTCGAGATCGCCGGGATGGGCTGCTTTCAGCTGACCGATAACCGGGAACTCCTGCCCCCGCTCTACTCCGAAGACGAGATCACCCGGTTCAGAGATGAACCGGATCTAATCGCAAAAATCGACTACTACCTCAAACATGAAAATGAGCGCAAAGAAATAGCCCTGAACGCCCGGCGCCGAACCCTGCGGCACCATCTCTACGAACACAGGGTGGTCGAAATGATGAACGCGCTCGAATGATTCGTGAAGAGCGAAGAGCAAGAGACTAAGAGCAAAGAGCGAAAAGCAAAGGGCGAAGAGAAAAGAGCGAAGAGAAAAGAGCGAAGAGAAAAGAGCGAAGAGAAAAGAGCGAAGAGAAAAGAGCGAAGAGAAAAGAGCGCGGGGAGCTGTGCCCCCCGCACCCCCACAGGAGTCCTGTATCGCGGGCGTACAGCCCGCGATACAGGACACAGCGCTTTTGGCGCGTGGGTGCCGGAATACCATTTTAAAGAAGGCTGGCGACGGCACATTGCCAATGGTCGTAATCGAACTTTCCAGCTCGTATTCGAGTCGGCCGCAGCATTTGTTTTTCATGTGTCGAACGATAGCGAGTGGAGAAATGGTTAACATCAAATAGTGCAGGTCGGAGTATGTGTGTCCGGGTAAGGCTTCAACAGGGTTCTTTAAATGTAGATACAAAGCTGAATGTTTCCGGACCCGGCCGTCTCCATTCTCCGGTTAGACATGATCAGATGGAACCATGGAAGCAAAATTAGAAGAAGTAATCACAGCCGCCCTCCACTTGAGCATCGAGGAACGGGCGCAGGTGGTCGCAAAGCTTCTGCTCAGCTTGGACGAACCATCGGAGTCCGAGCTGGAAAGGCTGTGGCTCGAAGAGGCTGAACGCCGACTCAATGAATTTCGAGAGGGGAGAGTTCAGGGAACGCCGGCTGATGATGTGTTCCGGCGCGCCATGGACGACATATCATGAACTTCCAATTCCTGCCAGTTTCGAGAAGCTGTTCGCTATTATGAAACCGAGGCTCCAGGGGTCGGCGTTACTTTCATGCGAGTTTCAAATAATGCGAGTCCATATCATTTAATGTGGGTCCGGTATCGCATAACGTGGGCCGAAAAACGCGTAGGTGGGTCGGAGCCTTCGGATAGGTCTGCATAATGCGACGGATGTGACCATGAAAAGTTTAGACTTAAAAGGCGCTGTGTACCTTATTGCAGGCTGCAAGCCCGCAATAAGGTACGCTCGTGGGGGTGCGGGGGGCACATGTCCCCCCAGCCCCCGCGCTTTTGCCTTAAGCCTTTCCGATGGCACACCAAACCAACTCAACAAACACAGCGCTCCACGCAGAGTTTTCGCGAGGGCGTGAACCCGGATTTTTGGAAGAACCTCAACAGGTCCCAATCGTCCCAATCGACGATGCTATACACTTTTGTGATATCGGCCTTTTTCATGTTATCGAAAAAAGTCTCCAGCAGCAGGGCGGCGACGCCAAATCTC
Organism: uncultured delta proteobacterium; assembly: GCA_963813125.1. Lineage (GTDB taxonomy): Bacteria > Desulfobacterota > Syntrophobacteria > Syntrophobacterales > Syntrophobacteraceae > SbD1. The sequence continues at coordinate 36,147 of CAWEZA010000060.1, forward strand.
TGGTGCTGGGGCGCAACGCCGACGGTGTCGATGGTAGCCGAGCGTTCCTTCAGGCCGAACTCGCCGATAAACACCTCTCCCATGATGAACCCGACGAGCTCGCCGCCTTCCTCGACCACCATGGAGGCCAGGCTGTTTTCTCCGGCCAGCATTCGCGACATCTTGGCCTGGTAGTAATCTGGCCGGCGTACATCCATGACCTCGGCATCGATCTCGACGATCTTTTCGAGGTCTTTCATTTTCATTGGCCGGACGACGAATCGATCCATAGAGTTACCCTCCTCGTAAGCAATTTTTTTATCGGGGCTTAGCTTCCTCGCATACCGAAAGGCGCCCCACAGGGCTGCGCCGATGGCGCCGGCGAGAATGGAATCCGGGTGCACCAGGACTTCCATGTCGACCTTGTCCGCGGCCAGCTTCTGGCGCAGGGTCTCCACCAGTCCTATGTCGAGAGCCGAACCGCCGGTAATGACCACGGGAGGCTCGGGGTTCAGGGAGCGCAGCAGTTTCACCAGCCGGTTGATGATGGACTGATGAATTCCCTTGAGGATGTTCGATGTCGAAATCCCCCTGGACACCATATTGATAACGTCAGTTTCGGCCAGCACCGCACAGATACCGGAGACTATCTCGGGCGTATCGGCCTTCATCGAGAGTTCTCCCACTTCGCTAAGGGACACCCCCAGGTAGCGGGTGATGTTTTCGAGAAACTGTCCCGACCCCGAAGCGCACTGGCCGGTCATCTTGTATTGGAGCACCTTGGAGCGATGGTCCATCTTGATCGTGCGGGCATGGAGCGCGCCGGCGTCAATAACGCAGCGGGCCTGCGGAAACAAATATAACGCGCCCCGGGCGTGGGTAGTCATTCCGTAGAAGTGGCCATCCCTGTCGTCGACCATTTCGCCCTCGCCGGTCGAGGCCAGGTAGTCGATATCTTCACGCTTGAGACCGGCGGAGGAAAGCGCCTTTGCCATCGCGATCCCGACCACCTTGCGAGGATCGCGCTTGCGAATCCTTTCCACCACCCGCGCCAGAATGTTCTCCCGGCCGAGGGCCACCTCCATGAGCACCACCTTGATGGAGCTGCTGCCGACGTCAACACCGCCTGTAATAGCCATTAGGAGGCCTCCCTTATACGTTTGGCAAAGATCGAACCACCCACGGCCCCGGTATAAATGGAGTCCGGGTTGATATTGAGGGTGATATCCCTGCCATAGTTTGCGTACATGAGTTCTGTCAGGAAATGCACCACCGCAATGTTTTTGGCCACCCCGCCGGTGAAGGTGAATTCGCTGCGGATACCCCCGGAGCGGGCCAGAAGAGACATAGCCCGAAGGACCATCGCCCGGTGAAGGCCGGCCAGCACATTCTCCCGCCGTTCGCCAAGGGAAAGCCGCTCGCGCAGCTCGACTCCCGAGAAAACGGTGCAGGTGGAATTCACCTTGGTCACATGATCATACTGCATGGCAAGCGGACCGAGTTCGTGGAGTCCGATATTGAGCTCATCGGCAATGTAGCCGAGGAAGCGGCCGCAGCCCGCCGCACACCGGTCGTTCATGTGAAACGACGTCACCACGCCATGGTTATCCAGTTGGATGGCCTTGGTGTCCTGGCCGCCGATATCGAGCACCGTCGCTGTCTGGGGATACATGTAATGGGCCCCGAGGCCGTGGCAGAGGATCTCCGACTTGATGCATTCCCGTGGAAACGGCAGCCGGGTGCGCCCATAGCCCGTGCCGACCATGGTGGCAATCTCGAAGGCCGCTCGACAGCCTTGATCGTTGCCAGGCGTAATTCATCCTTTAGAGCCGGGGCGAGCAGGTCTCTCATGCTATCGACAGCCCGGTTGACAAAGTCCGGAAAGTTGACCTCGATCAGTTCGTTTTCTATGTGCACGATGGACTTATCGTAGACGGACATAAGCGTTTCGAAATCGAACAAATCGCTTCGACTGCTGATTTCATCGGCAAGGCGCATGAAGCTCATGCCGGCGATATCGCGGAAAAACCTCGACTTGTCGTTTCCAAGGCTAAGAAACAGTTCATAGGATTCGGCAACCATCCGGTCAAAAATTTCGGCTATCACCCCGGGATCGAAAGCAGACCGCGCGGCCTCCTGGAAGGCCCGCTCTTTTAGCCGGAGCAGCCGGTCGAGATGCTGTTCGTAGCGGAAGTGGATTTCCAGGTCGGAAAAAAGCGATTCGAGCCCTTCCCCGCCCCGGCCGGCCCTCTCGAGTTCCTGGCGCATGAAGGTGAAGCGGCCGTTGATCATCGCCTCGTTTTTAGCCACCTCGACGGCCACATCGTAATTGCTGCGAGTGTTGGTGATTCCCCTGCCGACAATCTCCTCGCGCTCATCGATAATGATCGCCTTGGAGGTCGTAGAACCCAGGTCTACCCCAAGATAGTAGTTCGTCATGCCGCCCCCCTGTCGCTTCTTTTCTGTTCCACCATTTGCAGGTACGACTCAACACGGTTCTTGATATTGGCATAGGAGAAATAGCGCGAATCGACGAGATCGGATTCTATGAAGCAGCCCGGAAGACCCGTCCGCTGCTCCAATTCCCGCATCATGGCGAGCATCCCCGCAGAAAATGAGTTGCAGCTCTTGATGGAGTGAAAGACAAAACCGTCGGCGTGGTAGTCGCGGATGTAGTCTTCCATGAGTTTTGTGCGCGCGGGCAGGGAGTTGTTGGTGTAGACGTTCAGGCAGTACTCCGCCATGGTCTTCAGGGGCTCTTCGGGGTCATGCCGAAAACCGGTGTCGTAGAGGCCGCCCACTTTCGTGTAGGTGGAGGCTACAAACACCGCCCCCTCCTCGTAGAAAACCTTCCAGAAATCGCGGAAATCCGTCCAGTTCGGCGTTCCGTCGATTACCAGGCGGAACTTCTCTTCGCCAAGGGTCCCGGCCGGCGTCATCGGGCCAAGTTTATTGGCCACCCGGTACTCGATCTCGCGCCTGGCCGCCCGGTAGTATTCGGTGCACTCGGGCTTTCCGCGAAACGCGGTGAAAATCGGGCCGATGTAGTAGACGCCGGCGAAAAAACCGTCGATTGGCGACGGGATGTTTTTGGCCGACTGTAAGCAGTAGACCAGATCGTCTTCGGCTTTCTTCGATTCCTCCAGCAGGGAACGCAGCCTGTCGATATCGAATTTTTTGCCCGAGATCTTTTCGAGCGCCGGGATCAGGTCGCTTTTGAACTGGGCGACAAGGTAGTCCACCATGTCGGGCGTTATCACCCCCTGGTCCTGATAAGGGGTGTGGACCATCACCACCGGGCAGTTGTAAAGTTTTTTAAGCGCCTCGAACCATTTGAGGAAAGTAAAGCATCCGGTGTAGCTGAGAAGCAGCAGGTCGGGAGGCGGAACTTTGCCGTAAGGCCCGAGATTGCCCCCCAGAAACATCCCGAGATCGCATTTGACATAGGTGCACACATCCTCGGAATGGCCCCTGCGCTCGGCCTCCAGGATGAAGCCGTCGCTCATTTTTTTCATCCCCGAGTGCAGGGCGTTGATCTCGGGGAGCACCGGAACGCAGTCGAAGCTGAGAATGAATTCGGTGAGATTTCCGGGCACGAAGCTGTATACGACAGGCTTGCCGTTTTCCCGCGCGTTGCCTATCTCCCCGTACCAGCCATCCAGCATCTTTTTCTGGATGAGCATGCTTTCGTCTTTACTGACATCTTGAACCCCGACTCGATCGCTCATTGCGTTTCACTCCATAATTTGATGGAATCGGAAAACGTCCCGGTCTGCTCCTTGATCGTCTGGAACTGGCCGGTATTCTCGGAGAATTGAAATTGCGTGTAGTTGATTCCCAGCCGGTCGAGCGCTTCCTGGTAGAACGGAAGATCGAGCAGCGCGGGGTCGCAGAAGCTTGGGGCAGCGAAGATCACCCCTTCGGCATTTCGGTCGCGAATCCGCTCCACGAGATCCTCGCTCTTGGGCTTTTCACCTTCATACACCGAAGACGACGGGCGGCTGGCGGTAAGGAAAGCATCGGAAATGGCGCTGTAACCGTCGCCGTCAACGGCCACGGGCCGCTTGTACCAGCGGGCGATCTGTATGAAGTCGTCGTCTACAATGTAGCATCCCGCCTTTTCGAGGGTTTTTATTAAATTAAGGGGCGGCTGTTCGCAAAAGGAGCCAACCACCACGACCCGAACGTTGTCGAGCGGCTTGACATCACGTTTTTTTACCGCTTCCAGGTATCCGGCCAGAGTCCCGTTGGATTTTTCCGGTGGCAGCAAAAGACTTGCCCGCAACACCACGTAGAGTTCCGCGGTCGGCACCTTGTGCGGCGCTTCGGCGCGGTAATCGTAGAGGGCATCGACCAAGCGGCGGTTTTCGTTGTAGAGAGCTATCGACTGCAGCAGCAGCTCGTTTGTAACGGGCCGGCACCCCAGGGATTCCAGCAACTGGGCAAGCTCCTTCATCGTGGAGACGAAAAAGCGCCCCCCGACCTCCCGATCGAAGTTTTGGGGCATGTCGATGTATTTGGTTTTTCTCCGCCTGCTCGATGTGCTTTGCATTTAGGCTTTTGATGCCTGCGGATTTGGCTTCGACGAGGAAATAGGTTTTCTTATCTAGCACTACTCGAGAAATCACAATGGCGTTCCTTGATGGGGACTTCCTTCGTGATTTCACCAACCAACGGGTCATAGCCGAGAACCTCTTCAAAGAACTTAATGAGATACATCACCGTGTCGGATTCATTGGCTTCGGCTTCCCGAGCCTTATTGAAGACGTCAGCGAACTTGCTCAACTTTGTCGAGATGCGCTTGTCTATGGGCATACGTTATCCTCCAGATTCACTTCGAGAATACACGGGGTGGGGTGCGTTGGCAATGCTCCCGAGGCGGCCACCAGTGCTC
>CAWEZA010000061.1:0-63040 GCA_963813125.1 uncultured delta proteobacterium
GCATGATCAGCAAAGACACCTTGAACGAGTTCGACGATCCTAAAAACAAGGTCCAGTACATCCTGGGAGTCCGAATGCGAAACGTCAAAACAGTGCATGAGAAGGTCCTCTCGGACAAACAGGAGTTCCAGGAAATTCACCCAGAGGGCAAGTCTTCCAAAGACCCCTCCCCGCTGCAGGTAAAGGAAGTGCGCGTGGACGGCAGACGATACATCGTGTGCCTCAATCCGAAACAGGCCAGGAAGGATCGGGTCGACCGGGAGGCCATTGTGGCGTCCCTCGAAGAGCAACTCAAAAAAGGTGACAAAAGCCTGGTCGGAAATCGAGGCTACCGTCGCTACATCAAGAGCGACAAGGACGCTTTTTCCATAGACCGGGAAAAAATCGAAGAGGAAGCTCGTTTTGACGGCAAATGGGTACTGACCACCAATACCAAACTCCGTGCGAATGAAGTGGCCCTTAAATACAAGGAACTCTGGATGGTCGAGAATACCTTCCGGAGCATGAAATCGCTTCTTGAGACCCGCCCCGTCTACCATCGCCAGGATGAAACCATACGGGGTCACGTCTTTTGCAGCTTCCTCGCCCTGATGCTCAAGAAAGAACTATATCGACGCCTGGAGCAGCATAGCCCCTCCCAGGCGGGATTCGAGTGGGCCGATATCAAGCAGGACCTCAAAGCCCTAAGGGAGACAGTGATTGAAGAAAACGGGAAGCGTTTTGCAGTTCGAAGCCAATGTCAGGGAGTCTGCGGCAAGCTCTTCCAATCCGTTGGCGTTGCCATCCCTCCAGCGATCCGGGAAATCCAGCCTGTCAAAGAGGATGAAATGTAGTGCCAATAAACCTAATAGCATATCCAACTTATGGATATTGCTAAATTAGTTTTTGTCTACTGTTAAACTGAAGTCAAACGGCTTCGCAGCCAAAATCTGCCACCTCTCGCCTGTTTTCTGGACCTGCCCATTTCCACACCCGGCTCTTTCGAGGTACTATGAAAATCGGTTCGAGTGAACCGTTAAGGCTCTTTTTCAAGGAGAAAAAGTAACATCCAATGACACAACATTCTCAAGAGCCTTTAATTGGCATACGTATTGGACGGCAGGGACCCCAATTCCTACACCGGGATATTCTGGGTGCTCGGCCGCCATGACAGGCCTTTTGGCCCCAAGAGGAGCATCTTCGGCAGCATCCGCTACATGAGTTCGGGGAGCACATTGGAAAAAATCAGGCTCACCGGCTATATGCGCCGTTTTGGTCGAGCCTGATCCGTTTCTATCTTTTTCGAGCCAGACCGCGCGTCACGCCGGTTCAGTTTCCCCCGTCCCGATCAGTGGGAGCACCTTTTCGACTTTAAAGAAAACGACCACTTTAGGCCCCACTCTTTCTTCCATCTCCGGGGGGTAGACTTTTCTGCGCAACGATTCGACCAGTTCGGTGTCGGTTTCCTCCCGTACCTTGATGAGATAGAGCCTCTTGCCCTTGTAGCCGGGGCCGTTTTCCCGGAAAAGGTAAGCCGCGTGGGGGTTGGAACCAAGATTGTGATGAGTGAGGCGGTCCGGCATAATGAATGCGAGAGTGGAGTCGTCCATAACATGGGGCCGAGAGTAGACGGCCGCGTTGACCTTGCCTTCGGAGTCCGCGGTAGACAAGACGCCGAGACCCTGGTTTTTTTCAAAGTAGTCCGTCAAATCCATGTCGATCCTCCCGGGTTAAACGGTTTTAAACCGTCCCTCCAAAGACAATGTCACCAGTACTACCGGATAAGATAGAAACATATCCTCAAGCACCGCAACGGGCGTCCGTTCAATAGACAATCTCACAGCGAATCCTTGTTGCTGATGTCAATGGCCTTGTCGATTTCTTCCTTTAGCATTGGCGGAAGCCCCATGATATCGATGTTGAGGAACCCCCGGACTATGGTCGAAACGGCTTCCTGCTCGCTAAGCCCTCTGGACATGAGATAATGGATTTCCTCCTGGGCCACTTTGCCTACGGCCGCTTCGTGCGACATGTCCACACCTTCGGCGTACGCCGAAAGCTGAGGCACCGAATCGATCACGCCGCCGTTTAAAAGGAGGCCCTTGCATTCCAGGTGCGCCTTGATACCGGTGGATTCCCCGATGAGGTGGCCGCGGTTCATGACGTTTGCCCCGTTGCTGATGGCCCTCTGGATGATTTCCGCCCGGCAGCCCGGTTTTTGCAGGTACATTCGGCCGCCAACGTCGAAGTTGGACCCGGGGGTCCCGACGATAATGCTGTAAAACATTGCCGTAGCCCCTTCACCCGAAAGATAGGTGACCGGGTACATCTGGATGGAGCGCACCGGTTTCATGCAGATATAATTGTTTATGAACACGCCCCCTTCCTCGACCCTGCCCACGGAACGCGGGCGAACGTCCATTTCTTCGGCCCAGTTGTGTATCATCGTAAAGCTCAGTTTCGCATTCTTCTTTACGAAGAATTCCGATATGCCGACGTGGACGCCTCTTTTCATATGCGGAGACGTTGCGCAACCCGTGATGATGTGAAGCTCCGCCCCCTCCTCCACTACGATGAGGTTATGGACATTTTGCTGGAGGTTTTCCTTTTCGATGTAGAGGCAGGCCTGAATCGGATAGATGCTTTTGCTGCCAGGAAGAGCGCGGATCACATACCCGTCGTGGAGATCCAGGGCTGCCGAGGCGGTATATTTGTCCTGGTCCGGCGAAGCGAGCTTCCAGAAATACTCTTTAACCCAGTCGTGCTTTTCGAGCGCCGTTTTTACGGGTATCACCTCGACGCCGTCCTGCATGCTGTGGCAGTGGATGACCGTCGTGTCCTTCTGGATGTAGGTTCCGCCCCTGCCTTTGCCGGTTACGTCGAGGCCGGACATCAGGAGGCGCTGCTGTTCGTCTTCGGGAAGGGCGCACATCTCACTTTCCGCCAGGTACTTGTGAGGCACAAAGGACCTGTCGTAACGGGCAAGATCGAGGTCGTCGCCAAACAAGGCTTTTTTATCCACAGCCGCACGGGCTTTTTTTTCTATATCTTCTATATGTTGCATTTTACGCACTCCTCATATCCCGCCGCTCCGATGCACTGGAAGATTTCCCTCGGGTTCCCCGCGCAGGCGAGAATGCCTTCGTAGAGCACCTGCCCCTTGTCCGCGGGCAAATAGTCGAGGATATATCCCGTGTGGGTGATGACAAGGCCCATTTTAGTCCTGTCCTGCCGCACTTTTATGACGGATTTTATGGTTTCCCGTTCGAAATCCTTCTGTAGCAGCCGGGCTATCGTTTTGCCGATGAGGGCCATATTTTCGATATCCACGCCCGACTCCGGCTCATCGAAGAGCAGGAGGTCGGGGTCCTGCGCTTTTAGCTGCAAAAGCTCGGACCGCTTGATTTCGCCCCCCGAAAAACCCGCATTGAGATCCCTGTCGAGAAAGTCCACAAAGTTTACGGATTTGGCCATCTCTTCAACGTCAACCTTATTTTTGGCACATATTGCGATCATTTGCCTTGTCTTTAGCCCGTTTATCGTCGGAGGCCGCTGATAGGACATGCCGATACCAAGGCGAGCGCGCTCGTCTATGGGGGCATGCGTGATATCCACGCCCTTGAAAGTAATTTTGCCCCTCTTTACCGCATACTGCGGGTATCCCATTATGGTCATGAGAAGAGACGTCTTGCCCGAACCGTTTGGTCCGAAAAGGATGTGCGTTTCACCGGGCTTAATCTCGAGATGTATGTCTTTTAGCAGGACTTTCCCGCCAAGCTCAACCTGCAGGTCTTCGATCAACAGCATAGGAGCCTCCTCTGGATATTCCCCCAAATCCCGCTGGAAAAACCGTCTTGTTTATAATCATGATACCTGCCGGCGCTAAAGTAATCACCTGAAAGCATTATTGCCGCACCGCCCACCTTTTTTAACGACTATAGCCTCGGCCTTTCGTCTATTACCCGCACGGCTTTTCCTTCACTGCGTTTCATGGCCTTTGGCGCGGCCAGCTCGACGAGCACGCGGATACCCAGGATTCCCTTGATGTGGTTGTCGATCTTTCGCTCGACCTCGGAAATCTTCTCCGGCCCGGACTCATAGATTTCCTTCCTTACTTCAACCCTTAAGATCAGCTCATCGAGATGCTTTTTCTTGCGCACCACGAGCTGGTACTGAAGCTCGACTTCGGGGATGTCCTTTAGAAGCGATTCGATTTGCGAGGGAAAAACGTTTACCCCGTTTATGATCAGCATGTCGTCGGTCCGGCCGACGATCCTTCCCATTTTGACCAGGGTCCTCCCGCAGGAACATTTTTCCCTGGTAAGACTGGTTATATCTTTTGTGCGAAAACGCAAAAGAGGCATTGCGCGCCTCTGGACGGCGGTCAGGACCAGTTCCCCCCTTTGACCGAGCCCAAGGGGTTCGAGGGTGACCGGATCGATAATCTCGGCGATAAAATGGTCTTCGTTTATGTGCATGCCGTCCCTGGCTTCGATGCACTCGAAGGCCGTCCCCGGCCCGCCGAGTTCTGTCAGCCCGTAATTGTTGGTGGCCATGATACCCATGCGCTCCTCTATTTCCGAGCGCATGGCGAACGTCCACGGTTCGGCGCCGAAAAGGCCCACCCTGACCTTGAGGTCTTTTACGGGGGTCCCTAACTCCTCGGCCCGCTCAGCGATCGTCAGCGCATACGAGGGCGTACATCCCAGGGCGGTCGCGCCGAAGTCTTTCATGAGAAGGATCTGCCTCTCGGTCATGCCCGAGCTTGTCGGGACCACCGTGCAGCCGACCCGGGTCGCTCCCTGATGGAAACCCATGCCGCCCGTAAACAGGCCGTGCCCGAAAGCGTTCTGGAATATGTCCTCTTCTCTTACGCCGGCAGCCCACACAAGCCTTGCCATGCACTCGGTCCACTGCTCAGATCCCCGGCGGTATAAGGGCCGGTAACCGGCTTTCCCGTGGTCCCGGAAGAGGCGTGCAGCCTTACCACATCTTTTAGGGGAACCGCGCACAGTCCGAAGGGATAATTGTCTATCAGGTCGGCCTTTACGGTGAACGGCAGCTCCCGCATCCCCTCCAGGCTCTTTATGCCCTCCGGCTTTATGCCGGCAGCGTCCAGCTTTTTCCTGTAGGGGGGAACCCTTTCGTACAACCAGGAGATAGTCTCGTTTAATTTCTTCAACTGGAATTTTTGCAAATCTTCCGGCGACATACACTCAAATTCCCCATTCCAGTGCATCTCTTGTCTCCTCTTTTTTTCCGTTGAAGTTAAAAGCAAGGCTTAATACCAAGTTGCGTTTAAGATCGGGCGGGGATAAACCCCAATGCTGTTGCTTTAAAAAAAATCACTCAGGATCGGGGAACCCGTTCCCCATACTTTTACTCTTCCTTCGTGCTCTTCGTGCACTTCGTGGTTGACTACCGACCCGCAGCCCTGAACGGACCGCAGGAATAAGATTCAACCACGAAGTGCACGAAGAGCACGAAGGAAAAAATGGGACTACGTGGTGGACGTTCCCCTAAAGCAACAGCATTGGGGATAAACCCCGCCCCTACGCGGGAGAAAGCTTCATGCCATCGCATTGGTATCATTTTGAACGCAACCTGGTATAAGACCTCTACCCCCTCAGCGCAGGTAGTCGTGTTCCATGGCCCTCACCAGGTTAGTCATGGTCATATAGTGCGGGGTGGGTATACCCGTTTCCCTTCCATATTCGACGACTTTTCCGCCCAGGAAATCGATTTCCGTTTGCGTCCGGTTGGCAATATCGACACACATGGAATCCTTGTGCAGCCGACTTTTTCAAGGTAGGCCATCGCCTTCGTCATATAGTCCTCGCCAAGGTCGTATCCCTTAGCCCTGGCGACGGCCAGGGCTTCCGCGAAGCAGGCGTCGGCGATTTCCCGTGTGGGCGCAAGCTCCAGGGCCTGCCTTATCGTTTTGTCGGTTACCGCGCAAATCGAGGCCATGGTGCACTTCATGATCATTTTTCTCCAGACGTTCAATTTGATATCGTCGACAAATTCCGTATCCAGGCCCCCTTCACTGAACAGCCGCGCGGCCCGCAGGCCTATCTCGCGGTTTTCGGGGACGAGCGCCCCCAGGTGGTTGGGACGGTTGAAAAAAGTCATGTGCGTGGCGGAGGCCCCTTTGAGGGCCGCGCCGAAGTTTAGCGACATCCGAAACGCTCTATCCGCCCCGAAGGCTTCGGCTATCACGTCTTCGGTGCCAAGGCCGTTGTGGGTGCTTACGATCATGGTCTTCGGGCCCAATACACCCTTTAGGGAAGAAAGAACCGGCGAGAGGTGAAACGTCTTCGTGCAAATGAAAACCAGGTCGACCTCCCTTTCCTTTAGCTCCGAAACGCTGCCCAAAAGGTTTTTGACCTTCACACGGCAGTCGAGTTCCCCGGTAATACTTAAGCCGTTTTCCCGAATTTGGTCCCTCTGCCCTCCATTTCTCACCACGAGCAACGTATCCGGGTAGCGGCCAAGAAGTGACGCCGCTAAAACGGCCCCTATCGCTCCAACACCTATAATTGCAACTGAAAGATCATCCATAACGCGCACCGCCTCTCGTTTTGGTTTAGCCCCCTGAAACACCCGGGGGCGCAAATCTATTCTGGTCGTAAAGACAGCCGGGCTTGCGATTCGAAACACCGGGCAGCACGTAAAGATTGACAAAAGAAGTGGAGAATCTAAGAGGTTGGGATCGAGCGCGATTTCTGATTGGAGCCGTATCCGAGTTCCGCTGAAATTGAGCGCGCCGCTTCGGTCACAAGTCCTATCAGCTCATGCTTGTTTTGCATGACCCTATCCGCGGGACCCGCCACGGACAGGGATGCAAGAACCCCCCCTTTGTGGTCGAAAAGCGGGGCGGCGATCGATGCGACCCCGAGATCGAATTCGGAATCACTCTCGCTGTAGCCCAGGCTTCGAATGCGGGCAAGCTCCGCATCGAGCCCCTTTGGTTCCGTGATCGTGTTTTTTCCAAGCTTCGCCAGACCCGTAGCATCTATCACCCGGTCGATGAAAGCCCGATCCTTGAACGCGAGAACCGCTTTCCCCGGGGACCCGGCATAGAGAGGCAGGGTGCTCCCCTTGCCCACCGAAAGCTTTACCGGCCTTGGACTCTCGACGACATCGACGTAGACAAGCCCAAGGCCGTCGAGCACGGTCAGCGCCGCGGTTTCCATGGACATTTCCGCCAGGGGTTTGAGGTAGGGGTGACAGACCCCGATAACGGAAATTCTTTCGCAAGCCAGAAAACCCAGCCTGGCGACAGCAACGCCGAGACAGAACCTGCCGGTCAGATCATCCCTGGCGAGGATACCTCTTTTCAGAAAGGCCTGGAGATACCTGTAGGTGGTGCTGAGGGGCATTTTGACCCCTTCGGCGATTTGCTGCGCTGACAACTCCTGGTGCTCGAGGTCGAACAGGTAGAGGACATCCATGACCTTTTCCAGGGTATTGAAGGACTTGTTCACAGTGAAGCCTCCGGGAGCGGTCTATTCTTACGGGGTGAGAACCAATTATCACTTATAGACACTTTAGCCCCCACCGCCGGTCGATGTCAACGGGAAAAGGCTCGCACAGCGGCCGCCACAGGTCTTTAAGCGATAAAGGTTTTGACATTTGCGAAGGCTTAAGTTAGCGTGATCCCATCTCAAGTTGGTTCCCCCCCCCCGACGGCCACGTGGATGTATTATTCCGGTCCAGATCTTTAGCCTTCAGCGAAACCCCTGATAGAACAAGCTCAGAAAATCCGAAGATTTTCGCGACTTCCAGGGTCAGCGGGGGACTTTTTGGACCATAACCACGAACATGGTACGGGGGTTGCTTATGTAGAGTATGAACCGTTCATCTGTCTGCGGAAGTTGATTTTTTCGAAGGTATTTTCATGCTCCAGAAAACTCACATGAAGTCGTCCGAGATCCAAAGAAAACACATTTTATTATACTCTACCATATGCAGCTTACTGTCGAGCGCTCTGATCGCCGCCATATGTATTTTGCCCTTTTCCGCATCACTTCGAACAAATGCGAAAAAAGACCTTACGCTGATGCTCGACATTAAGACGACAGCAGTCGAAGAGTTCTTTAAAAGTGCTAAATATATTTCCCTTCAGATCGCAAGCAGGAGCGTCATCGCAGAAGAGCTCGAAAAATACGACAAAGGCCTCATTTCCATTGAAGAGCTTGACAGTTTCACTTTGCCCAAGATGGAAGACGCCGTTATCCGGGCAAAGGATGTGGCCGGAGTCTGGAGGCTCGATGCCAAAGGCCGGCCGGTCGTAAGAATCGGGGCGGCCATCGGACATGGCCCGCCGGTCGAAAGCGGCCCGGGTGGGGGCATGCTCAGTGGTCCATTCATAATAGGCGATGAGTCCTTCCTTTGCGCCAGAGTACCTATAGTCAACAAGAAATCGGAAAAGATCGGAACCGATATAGTCCTGTTCAAACTGACGGATTTAGGTGCAATCGTCAGCGATCGCCATAATGGGGGAACGGGAGGGGAGTTCTTCCTGGGGGCCTCAGACGGCGAAGGGGTGCGTTTCATATTCCCCCCGCGAAACGAGGGGCAAAACCCGGAGGATCGTCCGCGGGCCGCTTCTATCGGATTGTTGCTACAAAAGACCTTTCAGCACAAATCGGGAGTGCGGGAGGCTCTAAGCCCGCTGGGCCGCCCCGGGATCGTTGCCTACCGGCCTCTTAGAGATGTCCCCTGGGGTATTGCGGTATGGAAAAGCAAAGAGGCTGTATACGGTTCGACGAACCGCAACATCGTTTTGGTCTGTTGCTCTATCCTGGTCGTGATCGTGATCGGAACGCTTGGCATGCTTTTGATCCTCCATCCTCTCGTGGGTAAATTGATCATTCACAGTGAGGATCTCGAAAACGAGGTGAATCTCAAGACGGCGGAACTGGCACAGGAACTGGCAGAGCGCAAGCGGGCCGAGGCCGCGCTGCGCGAAAGCGAGCAACGATACCGGACTATTCTCCAGGCGGCCATGGATGGTTATGTGCTGCTGGACATGGCCGGGCGGCTGATCGAAGTCAACGACAGCTACTGCCAGATGAGCGGCTATAGTGCTGAAGAGCTTCTTAAAATGCACGCCTCTCAATTGGATGCCGATCACTCCGCGAAGCGGATTGCCGCTCACGGCCGCTGGATGATGAAACAGGGGGAGACCCGGTTTGAAGCGCGCCACCTCCGCAAAGACGGCGCCATTTACGATGTCGAGGTAAGCCTTCAACACAGACCCACCGAAGGCGGTCAGCTGGTATGTTTCCTAAGAGATATCAGTAAGCGCAAAAAGGCGGAAAAGGCAGTCCAGCGACTCGGAGCAGCCATTGAGCAGGCAGCGGAGGTGATCGTCATCACCGACCCGGAAGGAAACATCGAGTACGTCAATCCCGCCTTCGAACGCTTGACCGGCTATGGCCGAGCCGAGGCTCTCGGGCAAAATCCGAGGATTCTCAAAAGTGGCGCTCAAGATGACGCTTTCTACCGGGACCTTTGGCTGACCATATCAAACGGCAGCACATGGCGCGGACACCTGGTCAATAAACGAAAGGACGGGGCGCTATTCACGGAGAATGCCACGATTTCCCCTGTCCGCGACCGCGCCGGGAATATCGTAAACTATGTGGCGGCCAAGCGGGACATCTCCGAAGAGGTCCGACTCCAGGAGCAATTGTTGCAGGCACAAAAGATGGAATCGATAGGGCGGTTGGCGGGTGGAGTGGCTCACGATTTCAATAACATGCTCGGAGTAATTATCGGTCATGCGGAATTGGCGCTCCAGGACGTCGATTCCACACATCCCGTCACCTCCTCCCTGGAAGAAATCCAGACGGCCGCCAACCGTTCGGCCAACCTGGTCCGCCAGTTGCTCGCGTTTGCCCGAAAGCAGACAATCGTGCCCCGGGTGCTCGACATCAACGAGGCCGTGCAGAGTATGCTCAAGATGGTTCGTCGACTTATCGGCGAGAATATCGAGTTGATCTGGCGCCCGGGTTCCGGCGTATGGCCCGTAATGACGGACCCTACCCAGATCGATCATATTTTGGCGAATCTTTGTGTCAACGCTCGCGACGCCATTGCCGGTGTCGGAAACATCAGCATAGAAACCGGCAACAAGGTAATCGATGAAAACTTTTGCAAAACACACCTTGAGGCCATCCCGGGCGAGTACGTGCTCCTCTCGGTCCGAGACGACGGGTGCGGCATAGGCAAAGAAAACCTGGGCAAGCTCTTCGATCCCTTTTTCACCACCAAAGAGGTTGGCAAGGGGACGGGGTTGGGCCTTTCGACCGTTTACGGCACTATCAGACAAAACAGCGGGTTCATGACGGTTGAAAGTGAATTGGGGCAGGGAACGACTTTCGGGATTTATCTGCCGCGAACCTCTTCCCCCTCCGCCCGGGAAGCGGCTGTGCCGCAGACAAGTGTGCCACGCCCACCCGCAGGGTCCGGACTGGGGGGCGGCTGCGCCGCGGGTCCCAGAATATACCAGGGGGAAAATTAAACCGCCCCGGCCCTGGATCTTTTTCGCCAGGCGACAGTCAAAGAATACAACATTGCCAGAAAGACAACCGTCCACGCAAGAAGCGCGGCGAAGACAAAATAGCGGGAAATCTCGGCAAGGAAGCCCAGTTTAACGGCCATGGAAAGTCTTAGCGTACAGGTCGTGTACATGCCAAGCGGAAAGACCATGCTCCAATATTGAGAGTCATAATAGAACTTCTGCCGGCGGATGATGAAATACCAGACTCCCAACACAATCAGAAAGGGAATCCACCAGGTGGCGGTTGCCCAGAATAAGAGCGTAAAGCCGGCAAGAAACGGGAGCAGTGCCTTCAGGAAATCCTGGCTGGGTCCGTTCATTATGAGCACTGTTCCGGCCAGCGTGCTGATAGCAACCGCGCCCATATTGATCCAGTAAGGGTGGCCGAGGTCCGCGGGTCTCAATTCAAAGAACATGAACCGGTAGAAGATGAGAGTTATTATCACGATGTAGAGCATGCACCCGATGAGGAACGTGCACAGCGAAAAAAAAGCCAGCCAGACGAAAGCGTTTGAAACCACCGACACCACAAGGCCGCTCAGGATGGAAACAGACTGGGTTGCGACGACAGCGACAAGCCAGGTTCCGCTTATTCCCTTTTCGAGTGAAGGTTTGTCCGGTTTGATGGTGAACAGGGTAAAGATTCCGTATATGAGAAAAAACCAGAGGGTTGTGCCGAGGCCAAGGAGCACCACCGCGGGCCGGAGGGCATGATCGAGGATCAGGAACTGACTACCCAGAATGCATGTGCCGGCAACAGTGGTGAAGTAACCTGTGCCTCGGCTGTGTTCGCCCAGATCGGCAAGGAAGCGGAGGGGGTAGAAAATAATGCGGCCCAGAAGGAGCGCCCACAATACCGCAAAAAAAAGAAGATTCAGCCGGAAAAGGACCCTGGCGATTGTTCCCATCCCCAGCAGATGGGAGGCTATGGAAACAATACCGGTTGCCATAACCAGGGCGAAGTAGCCGGAAGGCAGTTCCGAAACGGCTGCCCGCAGTTTGCCGTTTATGGCGCTCATTTAAGGGTTCATGCTCCGTTTCCTGTAAACGATATAGTTTCTGGCAAAATAGGGAACGGGCAGGCTCCATATGTGTATCAGCCGGGTAAAGGGAGAAAAGGCAAAGAGGGTGAAGGCCGCCAGTATATGTAGTTTGTAGGTTAAGGGGACACTTCGCATGAGACCAGGGTCAGGAGAAAAGGTAAGAATGCTTCTGATCCAGGGAGCGACGGTATCGAGCACATAGAAGTGGCCAAAAAACACGTTGTAGGTCCCGAACCCGGCAACGAACAGGAGAAACCCAAGGGTCAGCAGGTCATTTCCTGTCGAGGTCGCGTAGACTCTTTTATTGGTGAGTCGCCGCCTCAAGAGGAGGACGCCGCCGGCAACGGCCAAAAGGCCTATCACTGCTCCGGATATGACCGCAACGCGTGTGTGAAGCTGACCGTTGATCCCCAGCTTGTCCAGGAAGCTTTGGGGGATGAGAAGCCCGGCGGCGTGTCCAAAGACGGTGAAAACCATCCCATAATGGAAAAGGACCGAGGAGTATTTTAGTCCCTCTTTGTCGAGCAGTTCGCTCGATCTGGCATTCCACCGGTAGGGATCGGCAAAGTAGCGGTAAGAGTGTCCGACGACGAAAACGGCAAGACAAATGTAGGGGAACACCACGAAGGCCAGCAAATTCCAGTCGTTCATGTCGGGTTTCTCCTACATGCGGCTCCGAGTATTTCGGCCAGCCCCGCGTAAGGGCTTTGCATATCGCGAAGACGCGAAGCGATGAGGCTCACCTGATCCGCGTACTGGTCATAAATCGAAAGGCTCGCGTTTTCAGTACATACGGACAGAAATTCGAGCACTATCGGAAGATAGTCCGGCAGCTCCGTTCCCAGAACATCGAAGCCCGCATCCCGGAACATTTTTTTTAACTCCACAAGAGCCGAGCTTCTTTTCTTGTCATCCCCCCACCTGTGGTAGGTGAGATTGAGGCAGAGGTCCGGGTTGAGATCGAAGGTCCGGGTGTATCCTTCCTGGAGGGCAAGGGGCGAGCTTTTGTCCAAATAGTCCAGAAAATCAAGGATGACCCGTCTCGATCCCTCGGACATGTGTTCCGCGCTCCTTCGCAAAAGGTTTACATCCCCCGCGATATTTTCTCCCGGATAGTCCAAAAGCCTCGATGCCAGAGCGTAGAGAAGTCGTTTTTCTTCGTCCATCTCACCATTCCCCCGCAGGATAACCCGCCCGGCCCTGGTCCTCATGGATGCAGGTCTTTTCCGATTTTCTCGAAGTCGGGATGACAAACCGCTCTTCGTACTTGGCGATGGCAAGCAGCCGGTACATCTGTTCGGCGGTTTCGGCCGTGATGCCTGATGCTTCGAGCACGGTCTCGTCAGGGCTTTTATCCACTGCAATCGAGCGCATATAGGCCCTGAGGGCGGTGAGCCGTGAAAGGGAAAGCCTTACCGGCCCTTCATCACCAGCGGCAAGAAGGTTTGCGAGATAGCGGACCGGAATCCTCATGGAGTCCAGTCCCGCGGCTTCGCCCTTTTCGTCTATCGCCTGCGTGAGGGGGCTTAGAGGCGGGATGTACCACACCATCGGAAGAGTCCGGAACTCGGGATGCGGAGGCAGGGCAAGCCTCCACTCGACTGCCAGCTTGTATACGGGCGAGCGGCGGGCGGCGTCGACAAAGGTCTTCGGGATGCCGCCGCTCAATGCCCGGGCGGCGATTTCCGGATCGTTCGGGTCGAGGAACATCTCCATTTGAGAAGCGTAGACTTCACGATCGTTTGGTGTGGATGCCACTGTCCGTATCTTTTCCGCGTCATAGAGAAGCACCCCGATATAGCGGATCTTCCCAACGCATGATTCAGCGCATAGCGTGGGCATGCCCGCCTCGACCCTGGGGTAACAGAAGAGGCATTTTTCCGACCTGCCGGTCTTCCAGTTGAAATACACCTTCTTATACGGACATCCGGAAGCACAGTAGCGCCACCCACGGCACCTTTCCTGGTCGACAAGCACGATCCCGTCTTCATCGCGCTTATAAAGAGCGCCGGAAGGACAGGATGCGACACAGGCCGGGTGCAGGCAATGCTCGCAGATTCTTGGCAGGTATAGCATGAAGACGTTTTTGAACTGCAGGAGGACTTTGCTTTCGAGCCCATCGAAATTCACGTCCTCCTGCCCGGTGGTATTTACCCCCGCCAAGTCGTCTTCCCAGTTGGGTCCCCACTTTACCCGCATGTTCTCCCCGGTTATGGCGGATTTGGGCCTTAGGGACGGCTGGTGTTTTCTTGAGGGCGAACCGATGAGGTTATCGTAGTTGTACGTCCAGGGTTCGTAATAGTCGTCGATTTGCGGAAGGTCGGGGTTTCTGAAAATCCTGGCAAGTTTTGCGGCACGGTCCCCCGCCACGAGCGCGGGTTGTCCGTCTTTGACCTTCCAGCCGCCCTTCCACTGGGCCTGGTCTTCCCACTTTTTCGGGTAGCCGATTCCCGGCTTGGTTTCGACGTTGTTGTACCATATGTATTCGGCCCCGGCCCGGTTGGTCCAGACGTTTTTGCACGGAATCGAGCAGGTGTGGCACCCGATGCATTTATCCAGGTTCATCACCATGGCTATCTGGGCTTTAATCTTCATACCATTGCACCTCCCCGGCCTTCCTGACCACGACGACTTCGTCCCGTTGGGCGCCCGTCGGACCATAGTAGTTAAACCCGTAGCTCAGCTGCGCGTAGCCGCCTATCATCTGGGTCGGCTTCATGATGATCCGGGTTACGGAGTTGTGCGTCCCGCCCCGTTGTTTGGAGATCTCGGAACCGGGGGTGTTTATGAGCCTTTCCTGGGCATGGTAGCAGAAAGCCTTTCCACGCGGAATCCGGTGGCTCACCACGGCCTTGGCCATAAGGACCCCGTGGTCGTTGAAGCATTCCAGCCAGTCGTTGTCTTTTACGCCGATGGATTCCGCGTCCTCGTTGTTTATCCAGATCGCCTCTCCGCCGCGAAAAAGGGTGAGCATGATCCTGGTATCCGAATAGGTGCTGTGTATCGACCACTTGGAGTGCGGAGTCAGGTAATTTAGAACAATCTCTTTTTCGGGCTTGCGGACCCGGGCGAGTTTTGAGGAACCGAGGCCCAGTGTATCTATCGGGGGGCGAAAGATGGGAAGCCCTTCCCCGAAGGCCAGCATCCACTGGTGATCCTGGTAGAACTGGGCGCGTCCGGTGAGAGTGCGAAACGGAATTTTCTTTTCTATGTTGATTACAAAGGGCGAATAGGGGCGATCTTTCGGTCTCGGTGCCGCTCCAGATTGGCGTGGTGAGAACCATGGCGGGTTGTGCGTTTAGTTTTTGAAACGGTATATTCTTCGCCGATTCCGCGAGCAAAACTCGGAGGCAAGTCCCGTTAGGCCGGTCTTCTTTTCGACAGGCCTGCCAGGCTTTCGTGGCGACCCGGCCGTTGGTTTCCGGGGAAAGCGCAAGGATGGCTTCCGCGACCTGTCTGGCCGGTCTCCAGATCCGGCATGCCGACGGCTGATTCCTTCGTCTGATACCGTGCCCCGAGGCGGTGCTTGAGTTCTTCGTGTTCCTGGCCGCGCTCCAGGAGATCCCTTTGGCCCCCATGCCGGGTTTTGCCGCGATCAAAGGTCCCAACGGAGGTCATCATTTTGTGACATTGGGGTAATCGCGTGTCGACCACCTGGAGCTTCGGCATGGTTTTCCCGGGAATCGCTTCGATCTCGCCTTTTTTCCAATCCCTGACCATGCCCGTAGGGTTGCGCTATCTCTCCGGGCGAATCGTGGGCATGAGAGGCGTTGCCACAAGATCCTTTTGCCGCCCAAGGTGCGGCGCCGCAAGTTCGGAGAATTTTTCCGCCAGCGCTTTAAACTGGTCCCAATTGGTTTTCGATTCCCAGGCCGGATCGATGGCGGGATTGAAAGGATGTATGAACGGGTGCATGTCGGTCGTGCTGAGATCGTGCATCTCGTACCAGGTGGCGGCCGGGAAAACCACGTCCGAGTACAGGGCGCTCGTGCTCATGCGCATTTCGGTCGTTACCAGAAGATCGAGCTTGCCGTCGGGGTCGGCCTGCCTGTAAGTCCATTTCGCGCGGCCTGGCCTCTTCGTATTTCCTCGCTCATCGACGCGTTGTCCAGACCGAGCAGGTGTTTGAGGAAATACTCGTGTCCCTTGCCGCTTGCGCCCAGAAGATTGGCCCTCCACAGAAAAAGCACCCTCGGGATATTCTCGGGACGGCACGGGTCCTCGATGGCGAATTTCATTTCTCCCGACTTGAGCTGTTCGGGCCGCGCGGGCGACGATTTCTTCATCGGTTGCCGCCCCGTTTTGTATTGCTTCCCGGCAAAAATCGAGCGGGTTGCGGTCGAACTGGGGATAGGACGGGAGCCACCCGAGGCGTGCTGCGAGTATGTTGCAGTCGGCAGTCTGCTCGGGCCGGAACTCCGAAAAAATTGGCGACGCAAAACGTCTCTGATTCGATGTTTTCATAGCGCCATTGGTCGGTTGCAAAGTAAAAAAACGATGTCCCGTTGTGCTGGCGCGGGGGCCTTATCCAGTCGAGTCCGAAAGCGAGGGTGGACCAGCCGGCCAGGGGCCGCACCTTTTCCTGCCCCACGTAGTGCGCCCAGCCTCCCCCGTTTACTCCCTGGCACCCGCAAAGCGTGGTAAGGCCGATGATCGCCCGGTATATCGTATCGCTGTGATACCAATGATTTGTGCCCGCCCCCAAAAAGATCATCGAGCGGCCCCCGGTCTTTTCGGCGTTTTCGGCAAATTCCCGGGCCACCCTTACGGCATCTTTACGCGGAACACCGGTAATCGGTTCCTGCCATGCCGGGGTGTAAGGGGCCGGATCATCGTAGCCAGTAGCCCCGCCGTGCCCTCTATCCACGCTCAGGTGAGCCGCCATGAGGTCGAAGACCGTGGTCACGAGAAGGTCCCCGCTGGCTAAAACGATCTTTTTCACCGGGACCGCGCCTGACCTGGTCGTCGGTCCCGCCGACTCGAAGAGGGGAAATTCGGCAAAAACCCAGCCGTCGTTTTCCTCGTCATAGCTAAGGAGCGGGTCGATGGACTCGCCGGTAGCCGAGTCCTGCGGATTGAGGTTCCAACCGCCCTTTTCTCCCCACCTGAAACCGATACTGCCGTTAGGAACGACGAATACTTTTTTGGAAGCGTCGTAGAGGACTGTCTTCCAATCGCCGTTTTCCGCCTCCAGCCCCAAGTCGGCGGCCCTCAGGAAACGAGAGGCAGTGTATTTTTCGCCCTCCTTTCGAAGGATGACCGAAAAAGGCAGATCCGTGTATTTCTTTGCATATCCAGCAAAATAGTCAGAGCGGCGATCGATGTAGAATTCCTTCAAAATCACGTGAGTCATCGCCATGGCAAGCGCCGCGTCGGTCCCGGCCTTCGCCGGCAGCCAGGTATCGGCGAATTTGACGTATTCGGCATAATCCGGGGCAACGGCCGCCACCCTGGCGCCGCGATAACGCGCCTCGGTGTAGAAATGGGCGTCCGGGGTGCGGGTCATCGGCAGGTTGGTTCCCCAAACGATCATGTAGGTCGAGTTGTACCAGTCGCCGCTTACGGGAACGTCGGTCTGTTCCCCCCAGGTCTGAGGGGAAGCCGGGGGCAGGTCGCAGTACCAGTCGTAGAAGCTGACCATGGATGCGCCGATAAGGGACAAAAACCGCGCCCCGGAGATGTAGCAAACCATGGACATGGCGGGGATGGGGGAAATCCGAAAATCCGGTCCGGCCCGTATTTTTTGATGGTGTGGAC
Organism: uncultured delta proteobacterium; assembly: GCA_963813125.1. Classification (GTDB taxonomy): domain Bacteria; phylum Desulfobacterota; class Syntrophobacteria; order Syntrophobacterales; family Syntrophobacteraceae; genus SbD1. The sequence goes on from CAWEZA010000061.1 coordinate 17,350, forward strand.
AAGGGATGCCGAAACCAGGGTGAGTGCTTCGTCCCAGGAAACCCGGACAAATCCCCCTTTACCCCTCGCCTTTTTGTAAGTGCGGGATATCTCCGGGTGTTCGGCAATTTCGGCCCAGGCCGAAACCGGGTCGGGATTTCGCCCCAGGGCCTCACGCCAAAGCTCGATCAGGGCGGACCTGATATAGGGGTACTTCAGCCGCACCGGGCTGTAGACGTACCAGGAAAAAGTAGCGCCTCTCGGACACCCGCGCGGCTCGTAATCGGGCGTATCCGGACCATTTCCGGGATAGTCCGTCTTCTGGGTTTCCCAGACGACTATTCCATCCTTTACGTACACGTTCCAGGAACAGGACCCGGTGCAGTTTACGCCGTGCGTCGAGCGGACGACCTTGTCATATTGCCATCTTCTCCGGTAAAAGTCCTCCCACTCTCTTTTGCCGCAGTTAACGTCAATCCAGGATGAGACCGTCTCGACCTGACAATCCCGCTTGTTTGATCGAGGTTTCAAAAAACGTAACGGAAAGGAATCCCCTAGCCGGGCCATTGCAAGCTCCCTGTGGTTCTCTTGAGAAAGTTTACCACCTGCGACCGTATTCCGATTAACGCCAAGTTAATACCAAAACTCGGGATATCTCCTGGTTTTCGGAATGTTGTTCACCAGAAGCGCCACCGTGAGCATTATGACAACACCCGCGGCGACCGGCATCAAGGCATAAAAATAGCCGAGTTGATGAATTTTGTCTCCGCCAATTACTGCGATAAGGGCAGTCGCCCCTCCCGGCGGGTGCAGGGTTTTGGTTGCATGCATTGCGGCTATGGCCGTTGCCACGGCGAGGGCGGCGGAGACCCAGAGGGGAGAAGGGCACATCTTGTATGCCGCAACTCCTATCACGGCGGACAGAATGTGCCCTCCCAGAAGATTTCGAGGTTGGGCAAGCGGACTTTTTATGGCTCCAAAAATGAGTACCGCCGACGCCCCGAATGAACCGATAATTAGAACCATAGCCGTGCCCTGGCAGAAACACTTGTCGAGAAATCCAACTCCGGCTATGCCAAGAAGGCTTCCGATCCAAGACCAGACGATCTCGGAAACTTTCACCCCTGGAGGGCTCTGAGTGCCGCCTTTCATCTTCTTCACATAATTTGGGAGCATTTTATGTTCCTTGCCGAAGCCGCTATGAGATCGTTTCGAGTCACTATGCCTACAAGACGCCCTTCCGGCGAGGTGATTGGGGCCCTGTTGATTCCCTTTTCCACCAGGGTCTCCATAATTTCTTTTAAAGAGGCTGTTTGCGGCAGCGTAATGGCGGGCGAGGTCATGATGTCTTCGGCATTTTTGGCGCGAATCGGCAAAACGACGCAGCCCCTGGCATGAAGACAGTTGGCGACCACGGTCATAAAGTTGTCGTGGCTTCCCGCCCCCATGCTCCTCAGAAAGTCCTTATCCGAGATGACTCCCACTACCTTTTCGTCATCGTCTGTTACCGGAACCCCCGCAATGCGGCGCGCACCCATGAGTTCCGCGACCTCGGGGAGGGGAGTTTCCGGCCTTACGGATATTACGTTTGTCGACATGATGCAGGAAGCGGGGATCGAGGAGAAAATCCGCTCGACGGCAAATTTGAATGCGTGCTTGTAAACCTCCCTGAAATCGCCAGGGGTAATATCCAGATAACCCGGGATGGATTTCATGGCATCGAAGATGTCCTTGTCGGTAAGCTCGATCGCCCTCATGGAAATCTCAGGTCCTTGCGGCTCAACCATTTTTCTCACCTCTTGTAAGTGTCATGCCAAGTTGCGTTCAAGCGCGGGCGGGGATAAACCCCGCCCCTACGCAGGAGAACGCCTCATATCCATCGCACTGGTATCATGTTGAACGCAGCTTGGTGTCAGATGGAATCGTTTGGTTTTTCAGTACCACTTCCAGCCGCGGGGGAAATTGACCTGGATCAATTCGGGGGAATATTTAAGGATTTATTGGAGGGCGGTTTTGGTTGGTCGACGTCGGCAGGCAGCCAACCGGAATCATGGATGAACGGAGCCGTTTCTCCTCTGGTGAATTCGGCAGCACGCCCCAGCCTCCGGTCGAAGGCCGCCGCAGCGCCATCGCCGGCGCTGGGCTAAGGGGGCACAACTCCCTGCGCTTCCAAGTCTTGGACGTAGTCTCGTATTGGCGCCTCCCGCGGCAAGATGGGTTGCAAACCGATTTTCGCCGGTCCGGTCCAAAGAGCCGAACCACTCTTTGCGGAGGCAAGATTCGGGCGGAAGACCAATCTTTGTGCGGGGCGCCCACCAGTTCCAGCGGCCAAGCAGACGCATCGTCGCCGGAACGAGCAGGCAGCGCACTATCGTTGCGTCCACCACAATGCTTATGCCCATGCCGATACCCATGGCCTTTACAACCGTCATGCTCGAAAACCCGAAGGCGAAAAGCACCAGGGCCATGATCGCCGCGGCCCCGGTTATCATCCGGCCGGTGCGTTCCAGACTGCGCGCCACCGCCTCGGTGTTGTCGCGCGACTTTTCGTACTCGTAGCGCACCCTGTTCAGCAGCACCACCTCATAGTCCATGGAAAGACCAAAGAGGATGCAAAACATGATGATCGGGATCATAGGCTCGATTGGGCCCGGGTGAAGTGCAGAACCGAGGCCAGGCGCCCGTATTGAAATAACCAGACGAGGGCGCCATAGGATGCGGTTATGGACAGCATATTCATCAGCACGGCCTTTAAGGGGAGCAACACAGACCCGAGCAGCAGGAAGAGCACAAAGTAGGTTACAAGGACGATCAGCCCGATCACATAGGGCGTGTTCGCCTTGACGGCATGGATGAAATCTGCCTGGAATGCACTTTCCCCCGTAACCATGAGTTCTCCGCCCACGGGAGGATGCGAATCGCGGATCCTGCGGACAAGACCGAGCGCCTTCGAACTGGACTCCGGAAGGGAGATGTTGGCAACGAGCATAACGAGATCCTTGCCAACCATTTTCTTGAGAGCCTTATTAATGCCCTTCGGGAGCGGCGGCATGGGTGGAGTGAGCATCTGCACGTATTCCCAGCGGGTGATGGAAGGGGAGAGATCCACGATGCTCTTTACGCCGTTTACCCCGGGAAGCTTTGCCAGCCAGCGGCTAAGATCGTAGATGCGGTTTACGCGCTCGACAGTAAGGGTTGAAAAACTCTTTGGAAAGCGCACTATCACTACAATGGGGTTGGTGTCGACCTTCTCAAACCCAGTGCGCACCAGTTCCATACCTCGGCGGGATTGGGCCGTTTTCGGAAGCCCCGCGAAGGGGTCAAAACCCAGATGAATATGCAGAAACGGCAGGCCGAGCAGGATGAGCAGGAGAGAAGAAGGCAAAATAACCTTCCAGGGATGGGCCATCACAAAGGTTGCCAGGGGGCGCCAGACATTACGGCTTTTTTGCGGATTTATAAACGGAAGCCTCCAGGAATCGACCGTGGGACCCAAAATGGCGAGCAGCGCCGGAAGAAAGGTCATCGCATAGACGACGCAAAAAGTTACCATTATTGCCCCCGCAAGCCCGATGGAGCCAAGCTGGCCCAGTCCCAGGAACAAAATGCCAAATAAACCGATGGCCACCGTGCCTCCCGAGAAAAGAACCGCCTGCCCGGTGGTCGCCATGGTAATCGCCAGCGCTTCGGCGACGGGGTGGAGTTGAACTTCCTCACGGAACCGGCTGAGGAGAAAAAGCGAGTAGTCGATAGCCAGGCCCAGGCCAACCATCACGGCGACATTTTGGGCAAATACCAGTACGGGGGTAATGCGGGCCAGAGCAAACATGCCGGCAATTCCCGCGGTTACCGCGAGCAGGCCCACGGCAAGCGGCAGCGCCGCTCCCGGCACAGACCCGAACACGAAAAGGAGGAGCAACCCCACCAGGGGAAGCACCTTGATTTCCGCTCTTCTTGCGTCTTTTTCCGCCAAGAGCGTTACATCGTGATTGATCGCAATTGTGCCAAAAGCCGCCACTTCAAGCTTATCGGAATGCACCTCGGCGCGCAGCCTCGGATAGACCTGCATGGCCAGCTTTGTCTGGCTCGCGGTGTAATCTTTGATCTTCACGTAAACGATCGTGCTGTGCCCATCCCGCGAAATGAGCCGGGGACGCGTCGCGCGCCCTTTATAGGCGGTGCGGACCGATGCAACGCGCGAGTCGCTTCGAAGGGGGGCTACCGCCCGTTCGACCTCGGCCCTGAAAGCCGCATCGGTGGCTGTAAGAGTCGGGCTTCGAAAGACCAGGCCGAAGGATTGGGGGGAAGGGGGCAGCTCCTTTTTCATGAGCTTCAAGGCCTGCGCGGACTGGCTGTTGGCTGGGGTTATCTCCGATTCAAGATGGGCTCCCCGGCTTATCAGCCAGACGGCGGGCGCCCAGGGAAAGCACCGAAACGATCACTATCGGCCAGCGGAAGCGGTAAACCCAACGTCCCCAGGATGACATGAGCAAATGTTCCCTTTCCAGGTCAGCGCCTAACCGGGACGCCGGACCTTCTGGCGAAGCAGTGTCAGCAGGGAATCAAAAGACTGACTGGCCAGAATGGAATCGATCTGCGCGCGGTAGTTACCTACATAGCTGACCCCCTCGACGACAACGTCATATACTTTCCAGAGTCCCCCCTCCTTTTGCAGCCAATAGTCGATGGGAACGTTTTCGCCCTGCGACAGAAAGTGAGTCTTGACAACAGCGAAGTCACCATTGACCCTTTGAGAGTTATAGACGATGGGTTGATCGTGATAATGCTCCATCCGGTCGACGTAGGTATTAAAAAGAAGCTTTTTGAAGAGTTGAGCAAATTCCTGTCGCTTCTCAGGCGAGAGCTGTTTCCAGGGAGGGCCCAGGGATCTTTTTGCCATTTGATCGAAGTCGAAATAATTACTTACGACGTCAAGGACATACCTTTCTCTTTGCCGCAGATGGGGCGCATGGCCGTTCCTGGACTCGCGCAAAATCGCCAGCACTTTATCCGTACCGCTCCTGATGACCCCCATAGGGCTGGATTCATCGGCCCAGGTTGAACATGGAAAGACGAGCAGTATCAAAAGGGCCAGCAAACCCATGAAAGACCTGTTTTTTTTCGTTTCCAACAGCACTGTTCCATCTCCATGGCATATCGGGTTTCCGGCAATTCAAAACCGCACATGAGGTTTAAGGAAAAAGGTAATCACTATTATCTCTTTGCCAAATATCGGACGGCGTCTGTGGAGTAGACGACTGGCCCGCAGCAGCCGCAAAACCCTTGTTTTGCATTTTCCACCATTTATAATGCCCATACTTTAAAAGTCTGGCCGCGCTCATTGGGTGGAGGGGAAGCCGCCCATGGGAGGGCGCACCGAGTTCGGCCGTGTGCACTGAAGGGAGGCAATCATGAACAGGGTAACAGAGCTATTGGGTTCACGCTATCCAATCATACAGGGAGCCATGGCCGTCATCTCCAACCCGGAGTTGGTTGCCGCCGTATCGGCGGCGGGCGGGTTTGGCCTGTTGGCTACCGCCTTTGCAACTGATAAGGAAATTCTTAGAGGACAAATTCGACGAACGAAAGAACTGACCGATTGCCCGTTCGGCGCCAATTTATTCATGAAAAATCCGATGAGCATTGAATTTGCGCGGCTCCTTGCCGATGAGGGGGTTAGGATGGTTACCGTCTCAGGGGGATCCCCGAAGACTCTTGTTCCCATCTTGGCGGCTCTGGGGATTGGGTTCGTTGCCGTAACATCTACCGTCAGGGCCGCGGTTGGGGCGGCAAATTTGGGCGCTCTTGCGGTGGTGGCCGAAGGATCGGAATCCGGCGGGTTTCAGGGTTTTCATGGATGCTCAACCCTGGTTCTGGTTCCCCAGGTAGTTGACGCCGTGGATGTCCCCGTAATCGCCGCCGGTGGTATTTCCGATGCACGTACCTACAAAGCGGCATTGGCCTTGGGCGCCGAGGGGGTTCAGGTTGGCACGCGATTTATTGCATCTCATGAATGCAAAGCTCATCAGGACTACAAGGAGGCCATTATAAAGGCCGGCGACTCCGGTACTGTCCTTATTGCTGTGGGTGGAGCTCAGTTGCGGAGTTTGAGGACCCCTTTAGCTGAACGAGTTTTAACAGGCGAAGTGAATTCTCAAAGCTTTTTTGGCCCCCAGGCAATGAAAAAGTCATTTCTCTCGGACGACCCCGATGCCGGTCTTCTACCCGCGGGACAAGTGGCCGGCTCTATCAGGAGCATTTTGTCGGTTAAACAGATAATTGATGACATGGTCAACATTCAATAGGCGAGTTTTCTTAGAATGATTAGTTTTCATCCGGAAACTTCATGGTGGGCAACGCTACGCTTTTGCCCACAAGATCCGCACCCGATGTGCTATTCGCGCAGTTGAACCGGTTAAGGCAGGAAGTCAAAATAAAACTTCCACATAAAGGCTTAACACCGTTTTTTTCTTTACTTATCGGCGGGAACTTTTGGTATTATTCGAGATGATACAAATCGGGTTGCCAACGGTTTGCGGCGAATAAAGCAAGGCTTTTCGCCGCGTGCCTTACTTATAACCTGCTCCAGATTATCCTTGATGGTGCGAAACATTCTCAAAAAGGTAAATTAATATGAGCATATACGAAAAAACAATAGATAAAATCACCCTTAATGAAACCGCCGAGTTTTCAAAGACGATATCCGAGTCCGATGTGTACCTTTATGCCGGAGTGTCCGGTGACATGAACCCGACCCATATCAACGAAGAATATGCCAGCCACACTTTTTTCAAAACAAGGATTGTTCATGGCATGCTGCCGGCGGGGCTCATTTCCGCAGTTATTGGAATGAGTCTTCCAGGTCCCGGCACAATTTATGTAAGGCAGGAACTGAATTTCCTGGCCCCGGTCAGAATCGGCGACACGATCACCGCCCGGGTCGAAGTGATCGAGATATTGAGCGAAAAAAAACAAGTCCGGCTGAAAACCACCTGCTCCAGGCAGGACGGAACGGTGGTCCTTGACGGTGAGGCCGTGGTCAGCCCACCGAGACCGAAAAAGGTGGACACGGTCTGAGCAAACCGAGAAGATTTATTCTGGATGAGGACACTATCATCCGACTTAACCGGTCGCCGGCGTTTTGGCTTGGATTAGGCTAGATGCGTGCGAGGTGGCGCTGACTGCGACGGGGACCTTCACCTTAGAAACCGCAAGATTATCAGAAACACGATAGCGCCCACAATCGACAGGAAAAAGCCCGCCGGATGAAATTTGGCGCCCGGTTCCGGTTTTTTGATCACACCCCCTATAACGCCGCCAATGAGAGATCCGATTATCCCAACGCCGATTGTGGCGATCAGCCCCAGGTGATCGGCTCCAGGCAACACCGCCCTTGCAATCAGACCAATGAAGAAACCCACTATGAGGGACCCGATGAGGTGGAACATAAGCAGTTCCTTATTTTGATGTCGGCTACTCTGTTACCGATAGGCGCAACACCGCGCACCACCTGGAATTTCAGTTGAAACTCATTGTGGCCCAAGACAGAAACCAACAGAAAAATTCTCTCGTAATCTAATACGATTTCGGGCTAGCGCAATCGGGCAAAGAGATGATTCTCGGCGGCGGAGAAACAACAATTATCCCCTGCTCACCGTCTGTAAGGCCTTATCGATTGCCAACCTGCAATCAACCATCGAGTAGGGTTTGTGCATAAAGGCATTGGGCTGCTCTGTAGAGTCTCTGCCCAACGCGTATACCGCGTCGTATCCGCTTGTAAGAACCACCGGAATGTTCGGCCGGATTTTTCGCAGGGCCGTTAGTGTCTGCCACCCGTCCATTCCCGGCATCGAAAGATCGGTGATCACAATGCGGACCCGGTCGGGATCTTCTTCGAATAATTTCACCGCTTCGGCCCCGCCCGAAGCCGCAAGGACTCCGTAGCCCATCCGACTGAGCATGCTTTGGGCCATATTGAGGACCAAAGGATCGTCATCCACCAAGAGAACCAATGCTCCTTCCAACCCGGCTCCGCGGGTATGCGGTATTTCCTTCAACGGCGGCACAGCCTCAATGGCATGCAAGGGAAAGAAGACCCTGAAAGTGCTGCCCCGGCCAAGACTGCTGACAACGGTTGTTGCTCCATTATGCGCCCGCACCAAACCAAGGAGGACGGGCAATCCCATGCCTCGACCTGTGAATTTGGTCGAAAAGTACGGGTCGAAAAGTTTCTCGATTGTAGTCAACTCCATGCCACAGCCTGTATCGGATACTGAAAGGCAGATATATTGTTCCGCCTTCGGCTCCCAATCCATCGGGAAAAACCGAAATCCCCGGATCTCTGAACTCCGCGTCACTTGTACGGCCACAGTGATGTTGCCTTCATTGTGTTCCATGGCTTCAACGGCATTCGAAACAAGGTTGGCTATAATCTGCTTTAAGTGCAAATTATCTCCAAGGATAATCGGTCTGCCCGGCGGGAAATCGGTCTTTAAATGCACATGCCGAGGAATCGATACGCTGGAGGATTGGAGCGATTCCCTGATTATTTCCACAAGGTCTACGGGATCTTTGCGCCCGGATGTTTGACCGAGATACGCCAGCATCATCAGACTGACATCAGCCGCCTGATGCGCGGCTTTCATGGATTCAACGATACACGCGCGAACGTCCGAGTCTTCAGGCAGATCGTAGAGGGCCAGTTCAAGGTTTCCCAACACCGAGCCCAGCTTGTTGTTAAAATGATGGGCAATAGAACTGGCCATGCGACCCAGGCTTTCCACCTTTTCCAGCTTTTCCAGGCGTTTTGCCATGTCGATCCTTGCAGCTTCCGCCCGCTTGAGCGCGGTGACGTCGAAAAATACCTCGATGACCCTTTTGCCGGTGCCATCGGAGCCCCTGAGAGGTGCAACAAACAATTCATACGTGCGGCCATCTCTGGCGATGAAGCCAGCACGCCCGGCACTGCCCTCTCGGATGGCCTTGCGCATGCGGCAGCCGCCGCAGGGAGACTCCCTGTCCCGGTAAGCCTCGTAGCAATGTCTTCCTCCGCTTTCCCCAAACCGCTCCGCCATCACCTCATTTTGGGACAATATCTCAAACTCCGAGCTGACCACGCTGACTCCAACCCCTGAAGACGCCAGGCCTTCCATCAGCGTGTTGAGAGAGTCCCTTTCGGACTTTAGCTCATCCTCCGCCTTCCCGCGCTCAGCAATCTCCTTCTGCAAGCTCTCATTGGAAGCGCGCAGTTCCGAGGTTCTTTCCCTTACTCGGTTTTCGAGTAACTCGTGGGCTTCGAGCAGCGCCTTTTCGGCGTTCAACCGCGCAAACAGGGTTCCCGCAATGGCGGCGGTCGACAGGTAGGCATCGATCCATTCGTTTGTGAAGGGTATGGGCGAGTAATGGCCGATCACAAGGACCGCGCTCGTCAAGCCCTTGTGGTTCACGGGAAGGAACAGAAAATGGCGCGGCTCCGGCTCCTGAATCAGGCGTGTTGCCAGAAAGCCGCTTTCGAAGACGTCAGCGACGTCTCGCTTCATTTCCTCCCTATCGGTTTCTGAAAAGGGATGCTCTCTGCCTCTGAAACCCAGGGGGCATATCCGAATTCCCCCCTGAGGTTCTCTATCGCCGAAACCGACGAAATCCGCTCCAAAAAAGCTGAAGAGCGACTTTGCAAGCTCTGTCCACAGGTCCTGCTGAGCGGTAAGACTCGCGAGATACTGAGCTGTTTTGGAGAAGGCCTTATGAACGGCCATCAGCTCTGCGGAGTTATCCGGAACACCCGTCCGGTCCCTTATGTGGCCCTCTTGATCGTCGGAAGCGCTCTCAGTCATCAATCAGCCTCCATTCAGCGAATCTTCATCCTTCGCAGATACAGGTTCTCCATGAAGAAATCATGGAAACCGTCGTGAGCCGATAAATTGACGACTTTCGCACGAGCCCTTATGCGCTCCAGACTCTTCACGGAGGAGGACGACATCAACAGGTCCTCACATCCCGCAAGTGCGGTATTGCCACACAAGCTTATCAAGGTGGGATCAATGTCGGGCAGGAGCCCTATTTCCTGAGCGTTGGCAACATCGAGCCATTGTCCGAACGTGCCTCCGACGTATAAGCGCTTGAGTTCCTTTCGTCCCAGGCCTGCCTCGGCCATGAGTATTCGGACCCCTGTTGCAATGGCCGCCTTGGCCCTTTGAATCGTATCCACGTCCCTTTTCGTCAACATGATTCCAGGGTGGTCGGTGGAAAACACCAACCCACCCGGATGGATAGTTGATGAGAATCTGCCCGCCTCGTCGAGCCACCCTAATCTGAAGGAGGAGCGCGAGCAAATCCACGAGACCGGACCCGCACAGGCCGAGCGGCTCGGCGCCATCGACCACTTCAAAGGCGAACATCGAGTTGTCCAGGGATATCCGAAAAATGGCTCCTCTTTCGGCCGGCATTCCACAGCCTATGCCGCTTCCTTCGAAAGCAGGCCCCCCGGCTGCCGAGGTCACCCACAGGGATTTGCCGTCCCACAAGGCAATCTCGGTGTTGGTGCCAAAATCGATGAGAAGAGCTGCTTCGCTCTTTTCCGTCAATTCCGTCGACAAGACGCCCGCGAGTAAATCGGAGCCCACAAACCCGGCCAGCGAGGGCACCACGCAGAGGGAGGCACCCGGGTGAATGGTGTGTCGGGCGGGCCATCCTTGGAGGCATTCGACCGGGCTGTCTATGGGGATCGTCCAGTATCGGGGCTGGAGCAGAAGCTCGTGGTTGGTCCCGCCGAGGAGCGTGAGCATGGCTGTGTTTCCCACCAGAACAATCCTGACGACTTGCCGCAGATTGATTCCTTCCCGCAGGCCGATATCCTGAAGGGCTTCACCAATGGCCTCGAACGCTTGCTCCCGCAGTGTCTTCGCTTTTTGGTCCGATTCGGAAGCGGACATGAGCCGCGATATTACATCTGAGCCATGATCAACCTGGGGATTAACCCCCTGACGACCTGTCACGCAACGGCCGGAAGCCAAATCCCACAGCGACAGGCCGATAAAAGTCGTTCCGAGATCGACGGCAATTCCAAGCGGATGGTCCACTCCGGCAGGCAAGTCTTTCAGGTCGACTACGCCATACTCTTTAACGGAAAGTCGAACCGGCCTTTTCCATCCGGGGAGGGGGGCGCCGCTTACAATGGTTATTCTGAGGTCTTCGGAAGGCATTATCTGGCAAGCCAGTCGAATGCCTTCTTCCAGGGAAGCTCGATCGAGATGGAGCCTCTCCACCTGCGTGGGTTCACCCACGATCCCCTGTTCGATGCGCACCAGGCATAGACCACAAGCCCCCGTCCCCGAGCATCCCGTGCGGACCCTATAATTCGTCCCATCCAGGATATCCCGCAAGGACAGGCCCGGTTGAAACGGTATCCGCACACCATGGCCCACGGTCAGCAGCGGCATCGAATCGATCGCCTCCCCAAGGTTGAGGACACCATGGCCGCTACGTTCTCAGGCCTCGACTCGGGTGGGATTTCGCAACCCGAAGAGAGAATAAAGCCTCCACGGTCATCGAAAAAGTCGATCAAACGGCCACTCTGCGCCGCGATGGCGCCGGGTGAGCTATCGACAAAATCGAGCGATTTTATGTTGCCATCCAAGCAAAGATGCGGGAGCGCCTCCCGTACACCCACCGGCGAAACACAGTAGTCGAAGTTGGCGATGTTTACGCCGATCTCGCCGTAGAGCGGCAGAATGTGCTCGATCGGCCCGGCGATGTGCAGCCAGTTAGCACAAGAACCGGCCTTGCGGAAAGCATCGAAGACGCGTTTTAGCCGGGGAGCTTCCATTTCCCGGAAGAATTGATGAGGGACAAAAGCCTCCGAGGCGGATGGATCGAAAACCAAGGGCAGGTGAGTTCCCGCGGCGATTTGGGCTTCTCCGAACCGAATGACTACATCAGCGGCGAAATCCAGCAGGGAGGCAAACTTTTCGGGGTCATCAATGGCCAGATAGAGAGCGGATTCCGCACCGAGCAGCTGGACGGCCAGGGTCAACGGGCCGAGCACACAGCCCACCACGAGCGTACTGTTTTCGACTTTCTCCCTCAATATCCGCGCCGCCTTGAGGATTTCGGGCATACGGCCGTCCCGGTTTGGATCAGGCAAAAGAAGATCGCTCGTACTCCTTTGGCTCTCGAAAGCGTAAGACTTGACCGTCGGGTAACTGTTTGTCCTGTAGTCTAAAACCGAACCCATGGCTTCGGTTTCCACACTCACATCCATGAGGGCAAAGACGGCATCATAGCCATAACGTTCCAGGGCTTCAAGCTGACAGCGGGCCAGCGTCTCACCATCCCGCACATATCGGACCAGCGGAACACCGGCCAGGAAGGCGGCGTGGCCAAAGACCTGGGCAATCACGGGCACACGATCCGTTACACACAAGCTTATCGCGGCCAGAATTCGTTCAAAACCGTTCATATTCAGCCTCAAGAATCTCAGTTATGTACCGCGCACCATCGAAAGCATTTTCAGCCACATAATCCACGTTCAAGCTCTCCGCGGTCGACTGCTTGAGAGCCGCACCACCGGCAACGACCCGAGTCTGCTGGAGGCCCCTTGTCATGCATAGTTCTCTGACCCGGCGAACCTGAGGCACGATGGAGGTGATCAGACCGCTGATGCAGACAAACAGGGCTTTCTCCCTCTCGGCTGTCTCGATCAATTTATCCAGGGAACAGTCCTTGCCGCAGTCGATCACTCCGATTCCTTTGGCGGTCAGGACCGTTTTGACTATATTCTTACCCAGATCATGAACATCGCCCTCCAGGCTGGCCAAAACAGCGGGACCCTTCAAGGTTCCCGAAGGCGCCCCCTCAGGGAACAGACATTTCATCACCTCCGTCACGGCTCGGCCCACCAACATGATTTCAAGCAAATTGAACTGCTCCACCGTACACTTGGCGCCGAGCTGTTCCATGGCCTTCTCGATGGCTTCAATGACGATGGTCTCTCTGGGAGCTCCAGCCTCTCTGAGCCGCTTGGCTTCCAGCACAGCCCTTTTCTGGTCTCCGTCAAGCAAAGCTTCCTTCAGACGTTCCACACTCACGTCGGCCACCCCTCAACTTTGAGAATAAAATCTTTTTATTGTCACTCATATCAGCCTCCATATAAGTGCGGTTCCAACAGCAGGCAATACGTGCGCCACGCCACCTATCTAATATTTTTAAATAGTATTCATCCTTAAATACGGAAGGGCCCCCTATCCGTTGAAGACTTTCCTGACCTTGAGCGCCAAGTCATTCAAAGCAAACGGTTTCTCCAGGAATTCCACGCCTCCGTCCAGGACGCCATGGTGGGCAATGGCATTGGCCGTATAGCCGGACATGAAGAGATATTTCATATCCGGCCTAATTGTTGACACCTGCTTCGCCAAATCCCGACCATTCATCTCCGGCATCACTACGTCAGTGATGAGCAGGTCGATTTTACCGTCATGATCACGAACTATACGGAGCACTTCATTGGGCGTTTCAGAGGAAAGCACCCGATAGCCCAATATTTCCAACATTCGTTCGGTCATTTTCAGTATCGCTCGTTCATCCTCAACCAGCAGTATTGTCTCACTGCCACCTTCCGGGGTTGTAGCCAGATGCTTGTCCATTGCCTCAACGGTTTTCCCCTCGAACCGAGGCAAATAGATCCTGAAGGTCGTCCCCTGGCCGGGTTCGCTGTACACGTTGACGAAACCGTTGTTCTGCTTGACAATGCCGTATACCGTGGAAAGTCCCAAGCCAGTGCCCTTACCTGCCTCCTTGGTAGTAAAAAACGGCTCGAAAATTTCACGCAGAGTTCCCTTGTCCATGCCGGAGCCATCGTCGCTTACGGCTACCAGCACATACTCTCCAGGGACAAACCCGGCATGTTCAGTGCAATATGTCTCGTCGAAAGCAATGTTTTCCGTTTCAATGGAGAGCTTTCCAACGCCCGGCATGGCATCGCGAGCGTTAACGCACAGATTGGCGAGGATCTGGTCCAGCTGGGACGGGTCGATCTTGACCTTCGACAGATTTCTGTCCGGCAACCAGACGAGATCGATGTCCTCGCCTATTAACCGCCGGATCATCTTTAGCATACCCTCAATGGTATCATTCAAATCGAGGACTTTGGGAGAAACGATCTGCTTACGCGCGAAAGCTAGAAGCTGCCGGGTCAGATTGGCAGAGCGCAGGGCGGCTTTCTGAATTTCTTCGAGGTGTGCATGGACCTGTTGAGTTTGGTCAACCTCCGCCATCGCTATTTCCGCATTGCCCAGAATCACCCCTAACATATTGTTGAAATCGTGGGCCACACCACCGGCCAGTCTTCCAACCAATTCCATCTTCTGGGCCTGGATGAGTTGTACCTGGAGCTTTTCCCGCTCGCTTTCGTGCTGTTTGCGTTCTGTGATGTCCCGAAAATCCCAAACACGGCCTACAATCTTATCCCCCATGCGCTGGGGTTTCGAAAATCGCTCGAAAGTTCTTCCATCCCGCAACTCAATAAGGTCCCAGCTTTCCTTCTCCGGTTCGTTGTAGAGAGCTCGGACCTTCCGAATAAAAGCCTCCGGATACTTGACCCGGTCCATCGCGTGATCGAGCAGCAGAGCTTCGTCGGCCTTTTCCATCACCGATCCAGGGATGAGCATCATTTCGATGAATGTTTGGTTAAATGCGACGACCCTGCCATCCTTGTCAACCGCGAGGACGCCGTCGGGTGTGGCGTCGAGCGCGGCCTGCAGGAGCGACGTCGACCGGTGCAGCGCATCCTCCGCCCGTTTACGCTCCCGGATGTCCTCTTCGAGCGCCAGGTTGGCTTGCTCCAGTTGCAGGGCTCTTTTCTCCAGCTTACGGATGAGCGCTTCGTTGTACTGCTTGAGCTGCGTCTCCTCGCTCTCTGTCGGGGGTCTTGGGGGCGAGAGCAAGCCGATTTCTCGTCTCTTAAGGATCTCCCGGATGGCGGCCATGAACAGTTCGGGCTCAGTGGGCTTTACGATGAATGCATCCGCACCCAGGCTGAGCGCAAGCTGTTCGTCCTTTGGCTCGGTGTATGTGGCCGTATAGACCACAAACGGAATCTCACACAGCCGCCCGTCCGACTTCCAATGGCGAAGGAGCGTATAGCCATCCATCGCAGGCATGAGGAGATCTGAGATGACGAGGTGCGGCGGCGACTTTGCGGCCTTTTCCAATGCTTCGACGCCGTTTCGGGCTTCGACGACCTCATAGCCGTTGCCCGTCAGAAGAATGCGCAGCAGGTAGAGGTTTTCCTGGTTGTCATCAACGATCATAATCGGATTCATGACTTGCTTTCCTCGCCGGGCGGACCAAGGTGCCGCTCGATATCGGCAACAAATGTCTCCGGGTCAATCGGTTTTTCCAGGTAGTCGTCGCAGCCCGCCTCCAGGGCTTTCTCCCGGTCGCCCATCATCGCATAAGAAGTGACCGCCACGATGGGGATGGAGTTCAACCCCGCGTTTCGCCTCAACTCGCGGGCGACGGCGTAACCGTCCATTTTCGGCAATTGGATATCGAGCAGGATCAGCTCGGGCCGCAACCGATCGGCAAGCTCTACGCCCGTGTAGCCGTCCACGGCCGAAAAGACTTCATAGCCGTGTTTTTCCAGGAGGAACGTCGTCATATACCGGTTCTGGTCGTTGTCCTCGATAATAAGGATTTTTCGCTTCATTGCGCATCTCCGCTCTTATCCGGCAACACGACCGTGAATGTGCTGCCCTTGCCCGGTTCGCTCTCGGCGAAGATCTCGCCTCCGAGCAATTCCGTCAGTCGCCGACAAATTGCCAAGCCCAAACCGGTGCCCTCGTGATTGCGCGCAAGCCCGGTGTTTACCTGGCGAAACGGCAAAAATATCTTCCGGAAATCGTCCGATTCGATCCCTATGCCGGTGTCCGTTACGGATAAGCGGAGCGCGTCACGCCCGATTTCCGCCTTGAGCAAAACGTGACCGCGCTCGGTGAACTTGATCGCGTTGTTCAACAAATTGATCAGGATTTGCTCGATGCGCCTCTGATCGCTCGTCCATGGACGGATCTCCGTCGCAAGTTCCACCCTCAGCTCCAGGCCCTTCTTTTCCGCAAGCAGCTTCACGCCTGTGACCGCCTTCTCGATCGATGCGCGCAAGTCAAAGGCTTCACACCGCACTTCCAGTTGCCCGGCCTCAATCTTGGAAATGTCGAGCACGTCGTTTATGAGCGCCAGGAGATGTCGCGAGCTTCCGCGCACCATTTCGAGCTGTTTCTTTTGCTCCGCGTTTATGGGCCCCGGGAGCTCCTGGAGTATAATGCCGGTAAAACCGATAATGGAATTGAGCGGTGTTCGCAACTCGTGCGACATGGTCGCCAGGAATGCCGACTTCAATCGGTCGGCCGCCTCAGCGCGGTCCCTTGCGACGGCCAGTTCCGCAGTGCGCTCCTCCACTCGCCGCTCCAGTTCCGAAGCGTACCGCCGTAAGTCCTCGTGGAGCAGCCGGATCTCCTCCTCCGCGTTCCTGCGCTCCGTGATGTCCGTACCGACGCTCAAAATCTCCGATACCCCTCCCCGGGAGTCCAGCACCAATTTATTGGCCCACGCAATCCATACGCGATCCCCATTCTTGCGGACGTTCTCGTTGGAGTTTTGCTCGAAGGCTTTGGGATCGGCGCCTATCTGTTCCATAAGCTTTCGCAGGTCGCGGCCCTGCCTCTCGGTCGCAGGCACTATGGTGTCCATCACGTGGCGGCCAAGTATTTCCCCTGTGGAGTAGCCGAAGAACCTCAGCCCGAACTCGTTGATAAAGGTGATAATTCCCTTGGAAGTCCATCGCAGGATGATACTGTTGGCAAGCTCCACGAGTTCCCGGTACTTTCGCTCGCTCTCCGTGAGCCGTCGCTCGGCTTCCCGACCGGCATCCTCGGCCCACTTGCGCGCCGTGACGTCCGTGGCCACGCCGTCCCACACCACCTGCCCGCTCGGCAAACGCCGGGGGCGGGAGCACAGCCTCATCCAGCGACACTGACCGTCGGTGCAGCGTATCCGCAATTCCATTGTGAAGTCGGACAGGTATCGAAGGCTGAGCGCTTCGGCCTCCCCTAGCGCCGGCAAAAACTCAGGGGCAATCTGGTCGCGCACCAAACTTGCGTTGCGAAGCACGTCTTCCGCCTTGACCCCGTGCACTTTCTCCACTCCGGCGCTCACATAGAGAAATCGAGGAGAGTTGTCCGCCGCGATCGTGGATTGATAAACATAGCTGTCAGGCAGATTGTCGCCCAGCAGGCGAAGCCTCGCTTCACTTTCGCGAAGAGCCGTTTCGGCCTGGTTCTGTTGGGCACGGATTCTTAGCGTCGTGATACCGTGGGCCAGGTTCTCGGCCATTCCGCCCAGCAGTTTCGTTTCTTCCCCGTCAAAGCCGTCCGGCCTATCGGAGTAAATACTCAGCGCACCCAACACCCGGCCGCCCGTCTCGAACGGCAGCACCAGGGAGGAAGCATAGCCGCGCCTTAGCGCCTCGTCCCGCCAAGGAACGAGAGCGGGGTCGGTTCGGATGGCGCTGGACCCACTCGGGCGGCCAGTCCTGATAGCGGTCCCGGTTGGGCCGCGCCCGAGCAAAGTGTCGTCCCACCTAATTTGCAGGGTTTCCAGGTAGCCTTCCTCGAAGCCCGACTGGGCGACCGGCCGCACGGTCTTGGCTTCATCCTCTTCCGCAAGGCCGATCCACGCCATGCGGTGTCCGGTGATGCTCGTCACGAGACGACAGACCCGGTTCAACAATGCCGCCTCATCCGTTGCGTGCGCCACCGCCTGGTTGCACTCGCCGATGGCCCGAAGCGCTCTGTTCAGCTTAACCAGTTTTTCGTCCGACCTCCTTCTTTCCTCCATTATTCCCGCCATGAAGAGGGCGCAGGTAATGGTCACTCCTAAAAATGAATTCAGGAGCAGGAGCGATTCATTGGTCGTCGCTCCCACGAAAGGAGCGCTGCCTCGGCTGGTGCCGATCGTGGCAAGCATCGCAACGATGGCGGTAGTGATGCTTGCCCCTCGCATCCCGAATCGAAACGCCGCCCAGAGCAAAATCGGCAGGAGCCCGTATTCGCAGGGCGTATTCCGGAAAAAGACGTAATAACAAGCAAGGAGCGTCAGAGCGCCCAGCGCGGCTGCTTCGGGAATGCGCCGGGCCTTCACACCAAGGGGGGAGAGGTGTCCCCACGACAAAAAAAGGGGGGCGGCAACCAGGGTCCCCGCTGCGTCTCCCACCCACCAAGTGACCCATGAGTATCCGAAACGCGCCCAGGGGATCTTGCCGGCAATGGACATTCCGAGCACCCCTACGGTAGGGCTGATCGCGCAACCCAGAAGCCCGCCGAAGACTACGAACGCCAACACGTTTCTCCCGTTTTGAAGCGGGTGCTCCTCCTTGCAGACGCGGCGCAGGAGGAACGCCCCCGCCGCGGCTCCCGACATGGCCCCGAGACCGATAACGGTCGCGACCAGCAAGTCCGGAAACCCCAGAAACCTGAATTTCATCGAACCGTCAATAAATGATAGAGTATTGGCAGCAAACGATCCGAGCCAGACCCCTATCAATGCTTTGCGCCCCATGAGCATCACGGCGGCAAGCGCAAGTCCCGCAGCCGGAAAGATAGGGGTGATGTTACCGGGAGGAATCGTAAAGAAAAAGCTGACCTTGGCCACCGCGGCGTAGACGGCGGCAATAGGCAAAATCAAGAAAAGGAGCTTGATGAACGGATTTCTCATTCCCCACCACTCCCGCAACTAAACCTCCCCGAAAGACTCGATCCGGAACGTCAGCTGGGTGGGCTCCGCTATCCAGGAGCGAAAGGGAAACACGTCCGGATTGAACGCGATCGCTTCTGCGCGTTAACTAGCGCACGTGGCATACATGTCCGGTCAAACCGGAACGCGCATGCGAGTTTGCCGCTATTATTCGTTATTCGCGCAGGGATAGCAACCGGGAAAAGCGACTCGATCAGAGTGAAACTGCGCCCTTTCTTCTTCCTGCCCTTATGCCGTGTTCAGCAGGGGTCCAATATATGGGATTATTTTTTACATGGTGTTGGAACTGTTTCGTTAATCTCCAAAAATGTCAGGACGATTCGAGTAAATTCGGAGGGCGCTTCGAATTGAACATGGTGAGTCCCATTCTTGAATTGAACCAGCCATGCGCCGGGAATCAGTTTTGCCAGAGTTTTTGAGCTCTCAGGGCCCACGACTGTGTCCGAGGTCCCTACCAGGAACATCACCTGATTTTTGATGAGCGGCATCTTATCCAGGGGAGTTTTCCACTCCATTGCCGTTTTGATTTGTTTCTTTATGGTAGGATTATCAGGGAGCGGTTTGCCTTTCAAAACGGCAGCAACGGCGCTTCCATTGGTAGAGGTAGCATAAACGACGGCTTTATTGACTCTTTTGGGATAGTATATCAGTAAATTCTGCGTGGTGACACTTGACTGTGAGAAACCCAAAACATTTGTCTTTTTGACTCCCAGAGCATCCAGCAGAGCGATTACATCCTTGGCAAAAAGTCGATAAGTGAACTTCACACCGTTGTCGGTCGTGTAGCCCATCCCCCTGTTATCCATGATAATCAATTGGTATTTTTTTGACGCCGCTTCGATAAACGTCGGAGGCCAATTCTCCATTATGTCT
Source organism: uncultured delta proteobacterium (assembly GCA_963813125.1). Classification (GTDB taxonomy): domain Bacteria; phylum Desulfobacterota; class Syntrophobacteria; order Syntrophobacterales; family Syntrophobacteraceae; genus SbD1. The sequence continues at coordinate 37,006 of CAWEZA010000061.1, forward strand.
CCAAGCCCTGTAAGCAGCAACAGGGGTTCACCTGATCCGATCAGTTTGTACCCGATTTTGATTCCATTGCCGCTTAGCTGGTAGATTGCATGCCCCTGCGAATCGGAAGCAATCTTTTTACCCACCGGCGAGATGTCTTTGGCTTGTATCGCGGGGATGCCGATGACCAACGTGATTATCAATGCTATAGACAAGCGAATACCGAATTTCTTCATTGTGAATCCTCTCCGAAAATTAAAAAAGTTACGCAACAACCGGTGTGCCACAGTTGCCGATCTTAGCATGCATATCAGGGCTCAATTGCATAACGAGTTCCGCGTTGTATGATCCGGAGGGAAATCCGGGCAACTCCGGCGCCGATGACAGCATCTCTGAATATATCTGCCGCGCCGCTATGCCATAGGAACGCGATATGGCGGCAAGCGATCCCTCTTTAGCCGCCGTATCTACGTTGGCAGCAAAGATTGAGATCGTATTATCGCTGTTACGGACTATTTCGAAGGTGCGGAACTGCTGAGGGAAATCCCTTAGCGACGAGGTTTCGATCTGCCAGAAACCAAGCTCCGGATGGGCATCATCGGGTGACTTAAACGCGGTGATTGCGTTGATATGGCGATGCCCGGCCACCCACAAAATGAGATTCGGATATGTATGGAGCTTATCGATCAGCTTCTTTTCGGACACAATGGATTTTGACCACCAACCGACCACAGATTCCGGCTTTTCGACGCCTATCGGGACATGCGCGGCTATGATCATGAGCTTGCCTTCAGCCTGTCCCTTGTCGAGTTCTCGTACAAGCCACTCATAACGCGCGTCGTCAAGAGAGCCATGTGCATAACCGTGAAGATCGATATCGTCTTGTCTTTGAGTATCGTCCAGCGAAATAACCTTAATTGGTACGCTCGACTTCGGTTCGAAGCTGTAACACGCAAAGTCGTTGTCGACGTTGTCCCTGGTAAAGCCGTGACCGACGGGGTTTGAGCAGGTAGTAAAGAATTCGCTCATCCACTCCTTTTTTGAAAGAGAACGGCGGCCCGGATCGACTGCAATCTTCGGAGCCCGCGTACTGCCGACGGGGCCGGCGCCGATAATGTCACCGTAAGGGGTCCGGCAGTCGAGTACCCCCATGTAGAAATCGCGTTTGTTTATGCCTTGAGGGTCGGTGAGTATATCTCCCAATTTGAGGATATCCTCGCCGATATAGGTGTTGTGGAGGTAATCGCTTACGGGATACGTTCCCATCCAGAAATGATCGTGATTGCCCAGAACCTGGTACCAGGGGATCGTCTTGTCGAGCCCCGCGGCCCTGAAAGGTTTCTGATAATCAATAGTGTCGGCTCCGAGGTGGGCGCCGGAGCTTGGGGTAATCACGCCGCCGTCGAGGATATCTACATACCACCTCAGTTCGTTATACTGAGTGTTATTGCAGGTGTCACCAAGGGAGATGCCGAAATCAAGCGGGTTTTTCTTGTGAATGGCGTTTATGGTCTGGACGGCCGCGTCCAGAACATGGGGAGTGTAAAGCATGACCCCGGAATATGCGGAAGAGACACCGTCCTTCAGGCCAATATAGATCGCCTGCGCGGGAGATTCTTTATCCGTGACATGGATGTCGGTAATGGTGAAGAAATTAAGGAGCTTAGCGGTCTTTACGGCGGATGCTCCGCTATAGGAGGCCGGCAGAAGGTCGAGCCGCTTTACGGATTCCCGGCCCGGTCCATAATGCCAGATGCCATAGCCGTTTTTCTTGTATTTTGATATCTCATTTGGACGAAGCTTGACCAAACCCGAAGGCGAGTCGGGCAAGACCGTCTTTTGGAGCGTAGTGAAGACATTGGAATCAATCGGATGCAACGGCGCGGCGTCTCCAATAGCTGCAAACACGTTGCGCAGGCTTCCGAGTTTCGTAAGCTCCAGTCCGAGCGCTGCCGCGGAACCGAGATAGTACTTCAGGAAATCTCTTCTGAGAATGTCCACTGATGCTCCCTTCTAACTGAACAATTTATGGAATCAGGCGCAATGAAGATCCGTCCTCCCCGGTAACACTGCTACCACGGCATAATGGTCGAAGCGTTATCAGGCATTATCGGAATAATTACGATGCTCCATGAGTAAAACATTCGTCGATCTTCATTTTGGGGATATTGTTATGGGAGTACTTCAAATGACAATGAGATGTGGTCCGAAAAAACCTGTTAATCCGGGTCTGTCAGGAAGAAGGTTTGGGTAAGCGCTTTCAGGATTCGAATATTTCAAGCCAGAGCAAAAAGAGCTGGTCATGTACCGCCGCGGGTGCAGGAAGAACGCTTATTGCCCGGTCACATCGGGGAGTGATAAAGTACGCTATCATTACATTATTGGATTTCCGTATTGAAGCCGCTCAACCGTTTCAGAAAGCGAGTAAACTTGAATATGCAAATCGGCGACAGCGCATTTATCGGTCCATCGGACCCGGCCCTTCGCGAGGGACCGGCGGCCGGCGTTCAGAAGCTGCTGGTCTTTCAGCAAAACGGTAGAGGGGAAAATAAGATCAGGGGCATTCGAGCGCATGGCGAAAGGCTTTTCGAACTGGAAATCATATCTATCGAAAACCCGGCGCCCGCCGTTCTCGATGACTCCAGCGACTATCTGCCGGCCGATTTTCATGCCGATCTGGTTCTGGATTATCTCAAGCATCCCGACCTCTCGCATGATCTCGCCGTCATGTGCCAAAACAGGGGCATCCCGCTGGTCGCTTCCGGAAAGAAAATCCGCGTGCAGGGCGCCTTCACGCCGCCGATCTGCTGCGCGCTGCCCCGAGACCGCCGCCTGGGATGCTATGGAGATCGTTTCGGAGCCCCGGAGTTCGATATCGGAGTCAAAGGCGAAAGGATTCGCAAAATCACGGTGCTGCGCGGCGCACCGTGCGGGGCGAGTTGGGAGGCCGCTACCCGTCTGGCGGGATCGCCCGTCCAGGACGCCGCCGTCCGTATGGGGTTGGAAGTCCAGTTCTTTTGCACCGCCGACCCGTCCGGTTGGGACCCGATGTACGGAAAGAGCCCGGTCCATCTGGCCGCGGAGATCCACCGCGCGGCGCTTTACAGGGCTATGGGGATGGAGGCCAAAGACATGAGCGGAAAGCAAGGAGCGGAGAACGGGAAGCCACCCTGTTTGTAGCGCTTGATTCAAGCGGACAGCGCAGCCACAGTTTTGCACCTTCGGATCAGCTCTTTGCCTGAAAAGGCTACCCTTACACTGCTGGAGGTCATTTTTTATCGGCGACGGCAGTTGCCGGGTTTATCTTATAACATGGAGTCTTATATTCGGAGCAGGCACCATGGAAACCGGGACAAAACATAGAAAGGCGAAAACAATGACGGATAATACGACGAATTATTCAATGCCCGACGCTCTGGTTTTAGGCGCGGGTATATCTGGTGTTGCCAGTGCGTATTTTCTGGCCAGGGCAGGCCTGGACGTCCTGGTGATAGACCGCAGGGCGGCGCCGGCCCTGGAGACCACCTACGCCAATGGCGGTCAGATATCCGTATCGCATGCCGAACCGTGGGCGCATCCCGGCGCGCCCCAACAGGTGCTCAAGTGGCTCACTGAAAAGGAAAGCCCCCTCTATTTTTCTCCACGGCTCGACCGGCGCCAATGGGTGTGGCTCGCCGCATGGCTCTGGCAATGCCGCAAACCCGCCGCCGATCGCAACACGCTGCAAATCATGAAGATCGCTCTTCGGTCTAGAGAACTCTACCGGGAGGTCCGGCAAGCTGAAAAAATCGATTATGCGCAAAAGTCGCTCGGTATCCTTCACTTTTACCGGAATCACGACGAATTTGAAAATGCAAAGCGCGTTGCCGAACTAATGTCGGAAAACGGCTGTCGTCGCAGGCCGGTGACAAAGGAAGAAATAGATTCCATCGAACCGGCGCTCGCCCAAAACCGGGACATTATAGGAGGCACATATACTGAGGACGACGAATCGGGCGATGCTCGGCGTTTTACCCAGGCCCTCGCCCGAATCTGCGAACAAAGGTACCGCGTCCGATTTCTTTTCAACACAAATATCGAAAGCCTGGTATCGAGCGGAAATGAGATCTATGCAGCTCAGATCGCCGCGAATGACGGCTCGAAAGATCTTATCCGCGCCCGGCATTTTGTCCTGGGCCTGGGCCCATGGTCGCCTTTTATGGCGCAAAAACTCGGCATTTTCTTAAACATTTACCCGGCTAAGGGCTACAGCATAAGCACGCCTCTCGATCCAACGAACGTACGATACGCGCCGCGAGTCTCCCTGACCGACGATGAAAACAAGATCGTTTACAGCAACCTCGAAACTCATCTCCGTGTGGCGGGCACGGCTGAACTTGCCGGTTGGGACAGCTCGCTTCACTACCATCGCATAAGGCCCCTGGTTGAAAAAGCTGCCGAACTTTTCCCCGGTGTCTTTTCGAACATGGATTTCCGCGACCCGCAATGGGTGCTCGCCAACCTTAACCCCTGGACCGGCCTCCGTCCGACCACCCCGTCGAACCTGCCCTATGTCGGAAAGCGGCCCGAATTTCGGAACCTTTGGCTAAACACCGGTCACGGCACCCTAGGCTGGACGCTCGGCATGGGTACGGCGAAAATGGTGGCGGAAATGATTAACGGTGAAATACCCGCTCAGATGGCGGCATGAAGGATGAGAACCGGCAGGGGTGAATCCAGGAAAAAGACCGATTGCCCCTTTCTGAAATCTCCCCGGTGGTTTCGACCATGGAGTATCACCCGCAAGGCCGTCTCTACGATATTACAGTCGAACCATGCTGGAGTTTGAAGAGCACAAAGATTCGTGCCGTGACGCATGGTGTTGACATATACCTGGTAAATCATTCAGTCTCTTAGACCAGGATTACCACCAAGGCGGCAACCACCAGCAGCCTCGCAACAACCGGTCGCATTGATTTTACAATTTTCCTGCATACCTTGGTTTTAGTGTTTCTAATTTCCCGCTAGGTATCACTCACTTGAACAAGGAGTGTGAACTTGGCAAACACGAGAAAAGAAAGCGACAGCCTCGGTGTGGTCGAGGTGGCCGCAGGTAAGCTTTGGGGCGCCCAAACCCAGCGCTCGCTCGAACACTTTAGTATCGGCAGCGATTTGATCCCCCGCGAAATGATCACCGCCTACGCAATCCTGAAAAAAGCCGCCGCCATCGCGAGCCATAACGGGAAGCGGCTCGCCGACGAACCATACAAGCTGATCGTCCAGGTCTGCGACGAGATCCTGGCTGGCCAACATCATGACATGTTTCCACTGCACGTTTGGATGACAGGCAGCGGTACGCAGTTCAACATGAACGTCAACGAAGTGATCTCCAATCGCTGCTGCCAGCTTGCCGGCACTCCGCTTGGAAGCAAGACGCCCGTTCACCCCAACGATCATGTCAATATGGCACAGTCGTCCAACGACTCGTTTCCTTCCGCAATGTTCATCGCGGCGGCGGTCAACGTGAAGCGGCGGCTGATCCCGGCAGTGCATGGACTGCGGGATGCCATAGGCGCGAAGGCCGATGAGTGGAAAGATATTATCAAGATCGGTCGAACTCACATGCAGGATGCAACACCTCTCACGCTCGGCCAGGAATGGTCCGGCTATGCTGGGATGCTCGAAGACGACATCGAAAGGGTCGAAACCGCGCTTAACGGGGTTTACCGCCTGGCGCTGGGCGGAACTGCCGTGGGTACGGGCATCAACTCGGCGCCCGGTTTCGCGGAGGCGGCCGCGGCTGAGATTGCCAAGCTTACCGATTTGCCGTTTGTAACCGCGCCAAACAAGTTCACGGTACAGGGCGCGCACGACGCGCTGGTCCAGCTTTCCGGAACGATACGCACCTTGGCTGTTTCACTCTACAAAATAGGCAACGATATTCGCCTGATGTCCTGCGGCCCCAGGGCAGGGTTTGCTGAATTGCTGATCCCGGACAATGAGCCGGGCTCTTCTATAATGCCCGGCAAGGTCAATCCCACCCAGGCCGAGGCCCTGACGATGATTGCCGTGCAGGTGATGGCAAACGACGTGGCAGTGGGCTTTGGTGGGGCCGGGGGGTATCTCGAGATGAATGTGTACAAGCCGCTTATCATCTTCAACATCGCCAATTCAATAACGATTCTGACGGATGGCTGCACTAACTTCCGCAAGTTTCTGGTGGAGGGAGCGAGGCCGAATCGCAAGAAGATAAAGGAGTACGTGGAACGCTCGCTGATGCTTGTGACGGCTCTCTCGCCGGTAATCGGTTATGACAATGTGTCAAAGATCGCACACTACGCAATGGATAACGACCTGACGCTAAGAGATGCCGCGCTTAAGCTCGGCCTGGTGAGCGCAGACGAATTCGACCGCGTCGTAGATCCGGCGAAGATGGTCAAGCCTTACGTAGCTGCGGATTAGACAAGGAGACAAGCATGGCCAAAGCAGCACAAAAAAAATCAACACAAGATTTTGGTTCTGTCATCAGCAAACACGGGATCGACCTTTTGCATGATCCAGTGCTCAATAAGTCCACGGGTTTTACCGAGGCTGAGCGTCAGGCACTGGGACTGGTGGGGTTGGTTCCGGATGTGACTGAGCGCGAGGACCTTCAGCTTCGCCGGGTAATGCGACAACTTGGGCATAAAAACACCGACCTTGATCGCTACATTTACCTCGTCAATCTTCTCGACCACAACGAGACCCTTTTCTACCGCACGATCATGTCCGACCCGGCTCGATTTCTTCCCATCGTCTACGACCCGACGATTGGAGAAGCCTGTCTCAAGTTCGGGCACATTTTCCGGGGCCCCAGGGGCATGTATTTGCCAATCACCCGCCGGGGACACGTTAAGGAAGTGCTTCGCAACTGGCCGGTCAAGGATGTGAGATTCATCTGCGTAACGAACGGCGGACGCATTCTTGGTTTGGGAGATCTGGGCGCAAACGGCATGGGAATCCCCATCGGCAAGCTTCAACTCTATACTGCCGCGGCGGGAGTACCGCCCGAGGTACTATTGCCCATGTATCTGGACGCGGGAACCAACAACGAGCAGTATCTGCACGACCCGCTGTACCTGGGCCTGCGCCGGACTCGTCCCTCCTCCGACGAACTCTATTCGTTCGTTGACGAATTTGTCGAGGCGGTGCGGGAGGTGTTCCCGAAGTGCTGCATTCACTTCGAAGACTGGACAGGTGTCGATGCCATCCATCTGCTCAAGCGCTACCGCAACGAATATACTGTCTACAATGACGATGTACAGGGAACGGCCGGAATAACGCTTGCAGGTATGATCAACGCCGCCAAAATCAAGGGAACCCGGTTGAAAGACGAGAAGTACCTGTTTCTGGGGGCCGGTTCGGCCGGGATCGGTCTGGCCAATCTGCTCTGTTCCGCCCTTGTGGCCCAAGGCATGACGCTCGATGAGGCGCGCTCGCGGGTATACATGTTCGACATAAACGGTCTGCTCGAATCGACCAGAGCGGATCTCTTCGATTTCCAATTGCCTTATGCACATGAGCACACATCGACGAAGGACTTTGTCAAGGCGATACAAAGTATCAGGCCGACGACAATCATTGGTGTCAGCACGGTCGGCGGGGCCTTCACGAAATCCGTTGTCGAGACCATGGCCCTAATCAACAAACGCCCCGTGATCCTGGCATTGTCAAACCCGACCGATCGTGCGGAGTGTACGCCCGAGCAGGCTTACACGTGGTCGAAAGGAAGGGCGATTTATGCCGCCGGGGTTCAGTTCCAGCCGGTCCATTTAGACGGCAAGACCTTTCTACCGGGGCAGGCTAACAACTTCTATATTTTTCCGGCAATCGGAATGGCTATATATGCCACACAGGCCAAGCGTGTTACCGACGAGATGTTCATCGAGGCAGCGGCGGCGGTAGCTGATCAGGTGGTTGATGCGCTGTTGGAGCAGGGGCTCTTATACCCGCTCCAGTCGGATATTCTGGAAACCGAGATCAAAACAGCGTCCCGTGTCGCCAAGCTTGTCTTTGACAGCGGGTTGGCGCGTGCAGATCGTCCTTCCGACATGGAGGCGTTCATTCGCAGCCACGTATACAAGCCGGAATACAAGCAGCTCATCTGAGGGGCGGCCGGCTAGGAGCGCGCTTACCGAAATTCAGTCGTTTTCGATTCGTTCGACGGCCTCCTTCCAGTTCGTGTAGGCCGCAACAGTGGTGTAGATGTCGATTCCGCGTCCAATTTCAGGACTTGGAGCCAGATGCCATTCCCAGGTATGGTCAGCCGGAGGCAGGCTCAAGCCATAGAGAGGGTCCCACTCTTGCGCAATGGGCTCTCCCCGTGTCATGCGTCTTACGGCGATGTCGGTGATAAGAGCCGCGCGGCCGGGAAGTCTTTCGAGATAGTGGAGGTGTGCCTCGGTCAGGTGCTTCTGAAACGCGGCGACCGCCAGCTCGTCGCGCAGGCCGCGCAGATACCTGCCGGGGACATGGGAGAGTTGTGAAAGCAGGTTTACGGAAAGTGTCAGATCAAGCCGGGGGTCGTCCACGAACAGCGCGGGTTGTGATACGGGCAGCGCACTCCCGGGGAGACGGGCGACCCGCTGAAGCTGTTCCATAACTCCCGTTACGTCGGCGCAGATTTGGGTAACATTGCGGAAGCGGTTGGCTGAAATGCGGCTTAACCAGGGGTGAACGATATCCACCAGGATCACTTCTTCAAATAATGCCGACAGTTCTTTGAGTGGGATATCGTGCAGCAGGCCGGCCCCCAGCACCACGGCCCTGCGGCGGCACGGACATTGCTCCGCCGCTTCCAAGATGGCGTGGTGCGTCTGTTCGATATGGGCCGCCCAAACTCTTTTGCAACGCCGGAATCGCGCCCGCACTCGCATCGAAGACCCGAGAAATCCCATCGATCTGGATGTCTTCGAACACGAACTCATCATGTATTCCAGGAACTCAAGTATCATGGCGTCCAGGACATTTCGAGGAGGAAGGAGTCTCAGCGATAAATATCTTTCCGGTGTCCGACTTTAACCACGAACACGATCAATTCCTGATCTTTAATTGAGTATACTACCCTAGCATCTGCCTTTTCGCAGCCGATACTTTTCCTGCCCCGAGAGCTTCTCACAACCATGTGGACGTGGATTTTCAGCAAGCGCCTCAATCAATGATTGACAATAGCTTGACGGTCGCTTTTGGAGCCGATTGATTCGATTTCTCTTACAGCGGACGGCTTGATGAGAAGACTATATCTTCGCACGCCGCCTCAGGTCTTTAAGAACGTCCTCAAATCGCAGATTTGGCTCGTATGCCCGATCCTCAAACGCAGTCAAGTCTTCGGCGTCTTCGGCAAGGCTTGATCGCACGGCCTCATTGACAAGCGCCGAAATAGAACAATCCGACTCCGCGGCTTTTAGCCTCAAAGCCCGGTGCAGTTCGGAATCCAGATAGATGGTTGCTCGTTTTTGATTCGCCTTCATAGTAAAAGCATGACGTCTTGACGCCAAAACGTCAATTTATTCAAAATTACGGTTTCTGAGAAGCAAATCCGGGGGCAGTTGCCCGAGCGACCGGGTCCCGGTCATCACCATGGCCTGCATGAGTTCTGTGCGCAGGGTCTCGATGTACTTGCGCACCCCTTCAGTCAACCCGCCCACGGCGGCGATGCTGAAGGGTCGCCCGATCATGACCGCGTCCGCCCCGAGAGCTACCATTTTGAGCACATCGCCTCCGGAGCGAACCCCGCCATCGACGATGATTTCAAGTTTTCCCTTCACTGCCTCCGCGATTTTCGGGAGCACATCCGCGGTTCCGGGGGTGTGGTCCAAAACGCGCCCACCATGGTTTGAGACCACTATGGCGTGGGCTCCGGCCTGATGGGCAAGCCTTGCGTCTTCCGCTGTCATTATCCCTTTGACGATAAATTTGGTGCCCGCCCTGGCGATGATCTCACGAAGCTTTTCAAGCGGCTTGGGTGAAACCGCGCGGCCCATCTTTCGCAGGGTAATGAGCCCGGCCGCGTCGATGTCCATGCCGACGATCGGCGCACCGGTGGACCTTGCCTTATCCAGCTTGTCGAAGAGTTCGGCATCCTCCCAGGGTTTTATGAACGGGATACCGTGACCGCCCGCCGCGGCTATGGCCGCAAAAGCGGCTTCGCGTATGAATGCGGGGACGCCGTCACCGGTGCAGCCGATGATGCCGCCGTTGCGGCAGCCCTCGATGATGGCGGTGATGTATTCCTTCTCGGTGCGCCTGCCGCCCATGTTGAACGAGACTCCGCCGATGGGCGCTGCCAAAACCGGCATGGACAGCTTCATGCCGAGCAGCTCGACCTTTGTTGAAGGTTCGCTCACGTCATGCACCAACCGCATGTTGAAGGTGTGACGGGCCAAAGCCTTTACGTTGGCCCTAAACGACGCTCCGGTGCCGAGGCCGCCCATGCCGGGCACCTCCCCCACGCAGGCCCTGCCGTCGCAAACCGGGCAGACCCGGCAAAAACCGGTCATAAGCTGACGTGCGCTCTTGCGTATTTCCTTCATATGTTCGCTTTCCAGTAATAGTAACGATAAAGATGTTTTAACGCCACCCGGGCAGTTCCTCGACCGGAATGATAACAAACTCATGCAATGGAACCAAAGTGGAAAGTATCTAAACTAAGCATTCAGGGTTATTTGGTTCAGCCTAGATCTTGATGTAAGCCCGTCGAGTTACGGCCTGTTCCAGATCGTGGGACGAGGACAGATCGATTGTGTTGCAGGAGCGGCCTCCAGCCGCGACGGGCCTTGTTCGCGGCTGGAAGCCGCTCCTACAATGCCATGAATCCAAAGACGAGGAATTCCCGGCAGAACCAATTTACCGTGACTCAACATTTACCAGCTCTGGAAAAAACTCTTTAAAAAGAGTATGATTTTACGCTTTGAGCGATGATATAGATCAACCTAACCCGGACACCGGCAAATGACGCTTATAATGAAGATCCGTACGTACGGCAGGCTGATTAAGTTCAGCCATACGGTTTTTGCCCTCCCGTTCGCCCTGGCGGCCCTGCTGCTTGCAAACACCAATCACCCGGTAAGCTTTCGAACCCTGGCCCTGATAATCGTGGGCATGGCCTCGGCAAGATCTGCCGCCATGGGTTTTAACCGGTTCGCCGATCACCGCTTTGACCGGTTGAACCCCCGAACGGCGAATCGTCCCCACGTTACCGGTGAGGTCGACCTTTTCTCCGTACTGCTCTTCATTTTGTTTTCCGGCCTTGTTTTCGTAGTAACGGCGGCTTTGCTCGGCCGCCTGTGTCTCATATTGTCCGTGCCGGTCCTGGGGATTCTCCTTCTATATTCGTTTACAAAAAGGTTTACAACCTTTTGCCACATGGCTCTCGGTTTTGCAATCGGACTGGCGCCGGCCGCGGTCTGGGTCGCGGTGAGCGGCAGCCTGGACTGGAAAATTCTCCTGCTTTCGCTTGCGCTCATGACCTATATCGCGGGCTTTGATATCCTCTATGCGTGCCAGGACATCGAATTCGACAGGGAGCACAACCTGTTTTCCCTACCCGCCTGCTGGGGAGCGTCCAGGGCGCTCGCCTTTTCCACAGGTTTGCACGTTTTCACGCTTGTCTTTCTTTTGCTGGTTTATTTCGCATTCGCTCTGGACTGGATTTACCTTGTTTTCCTCTTTGTTATAAGCATCCTGATCTTTACCGAGCACAAACTCGTCCAGCCTGACCGCCTCGACAGGGTAAATATCGCATTTTTCCACGTGAACAGCGCGATATCGATCCTGCTCTTCCTGGGGGTGCTGGCTGGAAGGTGAAAGTTTTAGCCAGATGAAAACCGCGTTCAAAAATCTTGGTGAATTCGTCTCCGAGCTGGAAAAAGCCGGAGAGTTGCTCCGAATAAGCGCACCCGTTTCCTGCGAACTCGAGATCTCGCACGTCACAGATCTCGCCTCCAAAGCACCCGGAGGCGGCAAGGCGCTTCTTTTCGAACGTGTCGGCGAGTCGCCTTTTCCGGTTCTAACCAACGCTTTTGGAAGCGAACGCCGCATCTGCATGGCGCTTGGGACCGATTCCCTCGACGGCCTTGCGCGAAGGGTCGAGCGTTTCGTGCGCCTGGGACCGCCCAAGTCGCTACGAGACATTGCCGACCTGGTTCCAATGGGGCTCGACATCATAAGAGCCCTTCCCCGCAAGACATCTTCGGCCCCCTGCCAGGAAGTCGTACTCAAGGGGGAACAAATCGATCTTTCGATGATCCCCGTCCTCAAGTGCTGGCCCCAGGACGGAGGTCCCTTCGTAACTCTTCCCGTGGTGTTCACCCGAAGCCTGGAAACGGGCCGGAGAAACGCGGGGATGTACCGCCTCCAGGTTTTCGACCGCAACACGACCGGGATGCACTGGCACATACACAAGGACGGATCGCATTATTTCCAGGAATACCGGAAAGCGGGCAAACGGATGCCGGTCGCCGTAGCAATCGGGACCGACCCGGCGGTGACCTGGGCCGCCACCGCCCCTCTTCCGCAGGGGATAGACGAGATGATGCTGGCGGGCTTCATCCGGAGAAAACCGGTCAGGATGACCCGCTGTGTCACGATAGACATGGAAGTGCCGGCCGAGGCCGAATTCGTTCTCGAAGGATATGTGGACCCGGATGAACTTCGCCTTGAAGGGCCCTTTGGAGACCACACCGGGTATTACTCCCTCGTGGGCGAGTACCCTGTCTTTCACCTTACAGCCATCACCCACCGCCAAAACCCGGTTTATTCGGCAACCCTTGTGGGACGGCCGCCAATGGAAGACTGCTGGCTGGCCAAGGCCACCGAACGGATATTTCTCCCGCTCGTTCGCACGGTTCACCCGGAAGTGCGCGACTTCTGGATGCCATGGGAAGGGGTCTTCCATAACGTCGTGGTAATGGCCCTGGACAAGGAATATCCCGGCCACGCCCGAAGGCTCATGAGCGCGGTCTGGAGCCAGGGGCAGATGAGTTTTACCAAGGCCGCGGCGCTCATAGACTCCGATGTGGGCCTTCAAAGTCCCCGCAGAGTGCTCGAGACGATTCTCGACCAAATAGATCTCGAAAGCGATCTCTTCATTACTGAAGGCATCCTGGATGTCCTCGACCATAGCGCCCCCGACCCGCTTTTCGGGAGTAAAATCGGGGTGGATGCCACCCGGAGACTCCATGGCGAAAGACAAAGGCCCCCGAGGCAAACCCTTCCAGCCCCGCCAAACGACGTCGTGGAAAAAAGTCTTGGAGATATATCCGGCCTGCTCTCCGCTTTCCATTGCCCGCCCTTGGATACCCGAAACCGGCTGCTGCTGGTAAATTTTGCAAAAGACGGCAAGACCCCGGGCCGGACGATCTCCCCGGAACTGCTGCGCGACCGGGCGCTCGAGCCTTTTTCGATCTTCGTCCTGCTCGACTCATCGATAGATTTGGGGGATTACTCGCTAGTGCTCTGGAAGGTGTTCAACAATGTCGATCCGGCAAGAGACATTTTCAGGCAGGACGCGCGAATCGTAATCGACGCCACCACAAAGGGGGCCGAAGACGGGCACACCCGCCCCTGGCCCGACGACATCGAAATGGACCCCGAGGTCGTGCGCAGGGTCGAAGCGCGGGCAAAGGAACTGGGAATCGAGGAGTTTTTGGCGCCGCACTGATCTGAGTGCGTTCAAGATGCGGGCGGGGATAAACCCCGCCCCTACGCAGGACAAAGCCTCATGCCCTCGCATTGGTATCGTTTTGAACGCAACTTAGTATGAGTGCGTTCAAGTCGGTTTTCATCCATCGAGCACCCCCCGAACCTTTTCGAGCAGGGTCTTTACGGAAAACGGTTTCTGCAAGAAGTCCAAATCCTTATCAAGAATACCGTGATGGGCGATAACGTTGGCCGTGTACCCTGACATAAAAATGCTTCTGAAGTCGGATTTTAATGCAGCCAGTTTATCTCTAAGGTCCCTACCGTTCATTTCGGGCATCACCACATCGGTGAGGAGCAGATGTATTGGACCGGGGTGACTCTTAGCTATTCCCAAAGCCTCAGTCGGACTTTTGGTTGCCAGGACCTGATAGCCGTGCCGCTGTAAAATTGTCTTACCCAGAGCCAGCAACGGTTCTTCGTCCTCCACCAGAAGCACGGTTTCCTTTCCTCGCAGGTCTATCTTCAAATCCACAGAAGGCTTCTCTGTGGTTTGCTCCTCGGCGCGGGGCAAATAGATTTTGAACGTCGTTCCTTGACCCGGTTCACTGTAAACATTGATAAAACCATTGTTCTGCCTGACGATGCCGTATACCGTCGCCAATCCGAGTCCGGTTCCCACACCCAAGGCTTTGGTGGTGAAAAACGGCTCGAATATATTGTTCAGAGTCTCCTTGTTCATGCCACAACCGTTGTCGCTTACGGCAAGCATTACGAACTCGCCCGGCACAAACCCCGGATGCCGAAAGCAGTAGTCTTTGTCGAAAAAAGTTGTCCCCGTTTCGATGGTGATCTTGCCGTTCGCCGCTAAGGCATCTCGGGCGTTCACGCACAAATTTGCGAGGATCTGGTCGATCTGGGATGGGTCCACCTTGACTGGCCATAAGTGATTGTCCGGCAGCCAGGCGAGGTCGATGTCCTCTCCAAGCAGCCTCCGCAGCATTTTGAGCATCCCTTCCACTGTTTCATTTAAATCCAGAATTCTTGGGGAGATGGTCTGCCTGCGGGCGAAAGCCAGCAACTGTCTGGTCAGGTCGGCTGAGCGCAAGGCGGCCTTCCTGATTTCCGTCAAGTCCTCAAAAAGTGCGTTCGCCTGGTCAAGCTGCTCCATGGCCATTTCCACATGGCCCAAAATTACACCCAGCATGTTGTTGAAATCATGCGCCACACCGCCCGCAAGGCGTCCCACAGACTCCATCTTCTGGGCTTGCTGCAATTGGGCCGAGATTTGGAGATGCTCCGTGATGTCCCGTTTGACTCCCACGTAGTTGGCGATCCGCCCCGCGGCATTTCGAACCGGCGAAATCGTCGACTCTTCGGTCCAGAAAGTTCCGTCCTTGCGTTTGTTGACCAAACGACCTTTCCAGCTTCTGCCCCCGGAGACGGTGTCCCATAAATTGCGGTAAAATAGTTCGTCGTGGTTACCACTTTTGAGGATACGCGGGGTCTGGCCTATGGCCTCATTCCGGGAGTAACCCGTCGTCTGCTCGAAGGCGGGGTTCACGAATTGGATGGTCCCCCGGGCATCGGTTATCAGGACAACTTCTCCGACCTGTTCGATAGCCGCCATCAACCGCTCGCGTTCAGCTTCGGACTGCTTGCGCTGAGTGATGTCGCGAATAAAAGCTATCAACCGCCCGCCATCATCTAAACGAAACTGGACGGAAACTTCGACGCTCAAAACGATCCCGTCTTTGCGACGGTGCTCGGACTCGAAACGGTCTTCGCCATGATTCATAATATTTTTGATGCGTACGGCGGTCTCCTCCACCGCTTCTTGTGCTTCCAGGTCGGGAATACTCATGGCGAGAAGTTCTTTAATGGTATATCCGCTCATCTTGGAGTAAGTCTCGTTTGCTTCCAGAATACGTCCCTCTGTGTTGACCAGCAGGAAACCGTCCATGGCCGTTTCAATAATGCTGCGATGTTTTTCTTCGCTTTTGCGGAGAGCATCCTCCGCAAGATTGCGCTCGGTAATGTCACGGATATTACACTGGATGACTTTGGCGTGGTCCACCAGGTAAACATTGCTGACAAACTCCACGTCGATGTGGCGCCCATCGAGGGTTTCCAACGGCAAATCCTCGTAACGGATATATTCGCTATCCTGCAGAACCTTGAAGGCTTCCCTGGACGTAGCGGTGTTTTTGAATGCACCTATTTCCCAGATAAGTTTCCCGCATAATGCATCGTAGGAATAACCGAGTAACTGCAACAAGAAAGGATTGACGTCAACCACCTTGCCCGTATCGAATTCGAGAATCAGTATGCCGTCCTTGGCCGATTCAAAGAGCCGTCGGTAACGCTTCTCGGAATCCTGGAGCACCTCCGCCGCCGCGCGCTCCACGCTCTGATCGCGGAACACCAGGACCACTCCGATAATAGTGTCGCCATCGACACGCACGGGCGCGCCACTGTCGGCGATGGGACGTTCGACACCGTCTTTGGCTATGAGCAGGGTGTGGTTTGCCAGGCCCACCACAACGCCTTCCCTCAACACGCGCGCCACGGGGTTCTCAACCTCCGCCCGCGTGTGTTCGTTGACTATGCGAAAGATCTCCTCGAGCGGCCTGCCGTAAGCCTCCTCGTCGCTCCAACCGGTGAGCGTCTCGGCCACGGGATTAAGCAACTCCACCCTGCCCTCGGCATCGGTTGCGATTACGGCATCGCCAATGGCCCTCAATGTGATGCTATGACGCTCCACGCTTTGACGTAGCGCGAGTTCGGAGTGGTAAAGCTCCCGGAAGTTTCGCTTTTGCTCCCGTTGCCGGAAAACGAGTCCGAAAGCGACCGCCAATCCCGCCAACCCCGTTAACAGCGCCAGGATGAGTACCGACTGAAAGCGCCACACTGCGAAAATCTCCGCAGCATCCATCTTACCCACCATGAACCAGGGCGAGTCAGGAATGGGCATGAGAACCGAGACAACATCAACCCCGCGATAGTCCTTACCCAACATAACGCCCTCATGGCCAAGAACAGCCATCACCGCGGGCACCTCGGTTTGGCTTAGGGGAATGCGTAGTTTCAGTGCCGTCGCGGACCGATAAAGCAGGTCGTTCAGGAAAAGTACGTTGTCGCCGTCACGCCGGACGAGCAAGGTTTCCGCGGTCTTTACGGGTGTGGGCCAGGACTGGACCAGAGGATAGAGGTATTGAGAGGCGTTGCAAACCATGATAACAGCGCCAACGGCCTTCCGGGCCGGCTTGTCACCGGTGAAAAGCGGTGCGATTACGGAAAGGTGGGGTGTCGGCATTCGCACTTCACTGTGCAAATCGGTTAATACGGGCTTGTGGTCGCGCAATGCCAAGGCGAGCGCTGATGCGTCAGTGGAGTCGACCTCCGTTTGTCCGCCCTGGCTCAGGAGCACTCGTCCGTCCGGGTCAACCAGCACCAGGTCGGCGTAGCCGTAGTGCTTCGAAAGACTTTCGAACAGGGCGCGGATCTCCACGACATCCTCTTCACGCCGATTGGCCTGAAGGCGCGCCACCTCCCGGACAAAGCGAGGGTTTTCCATTAGCACGGAGGCATCCGCCAGCCGACGTTCCCGCCACGCCGCTATTTGGTGCGCCTTGAGCCGCACGACAGCAGACAGATCGGTTTCCATCTCCTGGCGCAACGTCTGCTCCTGGACGCGGTAGAACCACCCGCCACCGACCATCAGGACCAGGAGCGTCAATGTTAAGGCGACATTGATCCAACGGGACTTTGTATTCATGTGGATACTCTCCATCGCGTTTAAACCCGTTCCTGCTGTTATCATTCATTGTTACTGTCAGTAGGGTAGCATTTTTTGTACCATAATCGGAGGAAAGACTCTCATTGTTTTTGAACTCTTCATCGCCTTTTGGAGCAGCGAGGGATCGACCCGGCGGCCACGGCGAGCACAGTGTAAAGTTTGTGACACCACCCTGAGGTGCGACGGCTGAAAAGTTGAGAAGAGCCACCCAGTGGTCCCGCCACGTTTTCTGCCGAACAAATCCATCGTGCCCCCCTCTCGATTTGAATTGAAATACGGCCCGTAAAATGCTATATGTAGACACTTTTTCTTGCAGTTCCAATGATTTATACGTCCATGGCCTTCATGCCGGACAACCTGAAATATCGAGAGCATGAAGAGCGAAAAGAGGGATTGCCGTTCTATGCAAGATATCGATACGCCTACGCCGCCCGAAATTTCCCAGAGCGACTACAACGCGCAGCAGATAACCGTACTGGAAGGCCTGAGCGCCGTGCGTGTGCGCCCTTCCATGTACATTGGCAATGTCTCCACCGAAGGTCTTCACCATCTTGTCTACGAGGTTGTGGACAACAGCATAGATGAAGCCCTCGCCGGCCATTGCGACCACATCCGGGTGCAGCTCAACGTGGACGGCTCGGTCATGGTGGACGACAACGGGCGAGGCATCCCGGTTGACATCCACAAAAAAGAAAACATCCCCGCGGTAACGGTCGTTATGACCATGCTGCATGCGGGCGGAAAATTCGACGATTCGAGCTACAAGGTTTCCGGCGGCCTACACGGGGTAGGCGTGTCGGTCGTAAACGCGCTGAGCGAGTCCCTCGATGTCGAGATTCGGCGCGACGGCAAGGTTTATCATCAGCACTACGAGCGGGGAGTGCCCAAGACTGAGCTTCGGGTAAAGGGCGAGACCCAGAAGCGCGGGACCAGGGTGACCTTCAAACCGGACGGGCTCATTTTCGAAGAAACCGAAATAAGCTTCGACATAATCGCCGAACGTATGCGGGAGCTTGCTTTTCTTAACAGCGGCGTGCGAATCGATCTCGTCGACGACCGCGTCCCCAAGGAGAAATCGTTTTTCTACGAAGGCGGCCTTGTCTCGTTTGTCGAATACTTGAACCGGAATAAGGAGCCGATTTTTCCCCAAGTCGTTTCCATATCGGGGGAAAAGCAGGGGATCTCGGTCGGGGTGGCGATCCAGTACAACAGCACCTACAACGAAAAGATCTTCACGTTTGCAAACAACATCAACACCAAGGAGGGCGGGACTCACCTGATTGGCTTCAAGGCGGGCCTCACCCGGTCGATCAAGCAGTACGCCGTCCAGAACAAGGCGATAAAGCAGCCGGATCTCGACCGGATGATCGGCGACGATGTGCGCGAAGGCCTGGCCGCGGTTGTAAGCATAAAGATCTCTCAACCGCAGTTCGAAGGCCAGACCAAGACCAAGCTTGGAAACAGCGAGGTAAAGGGGATGGTCGAAAACCTCGTCTACGAGAAGCTCTCCGCCTATTTTGAAGAAAACCCCAAAATCATCCGTGCGATCCTCGACAAGGTAACAGAGGCGGCGAGAGCGCGCGAGGCGGCGCGGCGCGCGAAGGAACTCACCCGCAGAAAGGGCGTTCTCGGCGACCACTCTCTTCCCGGAAAACTTGCCGACTGCCAGGAGCGAGATCCGGCGAAGAGCGAAATCTACATAGTCGAAGGGGATTCGGCCGGCGGTTCGGCGAAACAGGGCAGAAACAGGGCTTTTCAGGCCATTTTGCCCCTTCGGGGCAAGATATTGAACGTCGAGAAATCGCGCTTCGACAAGATGCTGGAAAACCAGGAAATCCGGAACATGATTTCCGCGCTGGGCACAGGGATAGGCAAGGATGAATTCAATCCCGACAAACTGCGGTATCATTACATCATCATAATGACCGACGCCGACGTCGACGGGGCTCATATTCGGACCCTGCTGCTCACGTTTTTTTTCCGCCAGATGCCCGAACTGATCGATCGGGGGATGCTCTATATTGCGCAGCCGCCTCTCTACCGGTTCGCGGTGGGAAAATCCGAACACTACTTAAAAGACGACGACAGCCTGAACGCATTTCTTTTGAAGCGAGCCTCCGAAAAAAAGCAGGTGTTTTTGCCCGGACGCGAGGCCCCTCTTCCCCCCGATGAACTCACGGGACTCCTCAGGACCTTCTACCGGTACGAAGAGTGGCTCGACCGCCAGGCTCAAAGAGGCATCTCCAAAAAGCTTTTAGAGCAGACCATTCGCATCTTCGACGAAAACCGACTCGATGAGGAAGACCCGCACAATTGGGGCTCCGTTCTCAAGACTAAATTGGAAGAATCCGGCTGCGAGGTTATTTCCATCGAAGTCGAAGAGGAGCACCAGGGCCACGACCTCGACGTCATAGACCCCTCAAACGGTCACAAGAAAAAACGAATCAGCTACCACTTCCTGTCATCGCCCGAATTCCGAAAACTCCTTTCGCTCTATCGGCAACTGGCTCTGCTTCACGCCGTTCCCTACGTTGTGCAGGATGGACAGGGCCGGGTGGAGTTCGACAATCCGAGGGCCTTTTTCCAGCACCTCATGGACGAAGCCCGAAAAGGCGCAACCATTCAGCGCTACAAAGGCCTCGGTGAAATGAACCCCGAACAGCTCTGGGAAACCACTATGGATCCGGAGAAAAGGACCCTTCTGCAGGTCAAAATCGAAGACCTGGTTACGGCCGATGAACTCTTCACGACCCTTATGGGAGACCCGGTGGAGCCAAGGCGCGAATTCATCCAGACAAACGCGCTCGATTTCAGGGAACTGGATATCTAAAGGCGAAAGGGATGTGTTTTCCCGGCTGATTGAAAACAGAGTCAAATAAACCGCATAAATCCCGCGCTTTTTTAGGATGAGTTGGAATATGGACATTAAAACCATAAATATTGCCGACGAAATAAAGCTTTCCTATCTCGATTACGCGATGAGCGTCATCATCGGGCGGGCTATTCCCGACGTTCGTGATGGGTTGAAACCCGTGCACCGGCGCATCATGTTCTCGATGCACGAGGTCAACAACGACTACAACAAGCCTTACAAAAAATCGGCCCGCATCGTCGGAGACGTCATGGGTAAGTATCACCCTCACGGGGATGCGGCCATCTACGATGCGACCGCCCGCATGGCCCAAGACTTTTCCATGCGCCACCCGCTCGTCGACGGCCAGGGCAACTTCGGCTCGGTCGACGGGGACCCCCCGGCGGCAATGCGTTACACCGAAATCCGCTTGTCGAAGCTTGGCATGGAGTTCATGCGGGACATCGAGAAGGAAACGGTCCCCTTTCAGCCCAACTACGACAATACTCTGCTTGAACCGGGGGTCCTTCCGACCCGCGTGCCGAACCTGCTTTTGAACGGCTCTTCGGGAATAGCGGTTGGAATGGCTACAAACATTCCCCCGCACAACCTGCGCGAACTTTGCTCGGCCCTGATCGCTCTTTTGGACGACCCCGAGATCACCGTCAAGGGGCTTATGCGCTACGTCCAGGGGCCGGACTTTCCGACCGCGGGCTTTCTGTGCGGCTGCGATGGAATAGCCGACGCCTATCAAACGGGCAAGGGCATCATCAAGATACGCGGACGCCTCGATGTCGAAGAATCGGGAAAAAAGCAGCACCTGATCGTAACCGAACTTCCCTACCAGGTTAACAAGGCGAGGCTGCTCGAGCGGATCGCCGAGCTTGTAAAGGCCAAAAGGATCGAGGGAATCACGGACATCCGCGACGAATCCGACCGCCATGGCATGCGGGTGGTGCTGACCCTTCGCCAAGGCGAAGATCCCAAGGTTGTCGAAAATCTGCTTTACAAAAACACGGCGATCGAAACCTCTTTTGGAATCATCATGCTCGCGGTGGTGGATAACAGGCCCGAGGTGATGAACCTGAGGGACATCCTCCAGCATTTTCTCGACTTTCGCCGCGAGGTCGTGGTAAAGCGCACGCGCTTCGAACTAAAGCAGGCTGAAAAAAGGGCTCATATCCTGGAAGGCTTGAAGAAAGCCCTAGACAATCTCGACGCGGTGATAGCCCTCATAAGGTCGGCCCCAACCCCGCCCGAAGCAAAGCGGGGCCTCATTGAAAGCTTCGACTTTTCCGAAATCCAGGCCCAGGAAATCCTCAACATGAGGCTCCAGCGCCTCACCGGGCTCGAGCGGGAAAAAATTGTCCGGGACTACCTCGAGATCATGAAAGAAATCGAACGGTTGAAAAGCATTCTTTCGTCGGCCGCCCTGGTCGACCAGGTTGTGCGGGACGAAATCCGCGAGTTGATCGACGAATTCGGCGAAGCGCGCAAAACGGAAATCATGCCCGATGCCGGCGATCTTTGCCTCGAAGACCTCATTGCCAGTGAAGATATGGTGGTCACGATGTCCAGGGCCGGCTATCTCAAAAGGACCCCGCTCGCTGTCTACCGCAACCAGAACCGGGGGGGCAAAGGCCGAACGGGGATGAGCACGCGCGAAGAAGACGTGGTGACAAGCCTCTTTACGGCCCTCACCCACGACCATCTGCTCGTATTCACCAACCGGGGGCAGGTGTTCCGTCTGAAAGTCTACGAGATACCCGAAGTTGGGCCTACAGCCCTGGGAAAGGCCGCGGTCAACCTTCTTCCCCTTCAGTCCGGCGAAAAGATTCAAACCATTTTGCCGGTGCGTGAGTTCTCACCGGGCCACTTCGCGGTGATGGCCACACGAAACGGGATCATCAAGAAAACCGATCTGTCCGCTTACGCCAACCCCAGGTCCACGGGCATAAGGGCGATCAACCTGGACGAAAACGACGAGCTCATTTCGGTTGTGATCACCGACGGGCAGCGCGATATTTTCCTCATGAGCCGCAAGGGCAAATGCATACGGATAAATGAAGATGAGTTCCGGCCGCTCGGGCGCGTCAGCCGCGGCATCCGCGGGATGAACATCAAGGACGGCGAACTGGTCGGAATGGACGTGATCGATCCGCACAAGTGCATCCTGATCGTTACGGAAAAAGGGTTTGGCAAACGCACGCCCGAGGAAGACTACCGCTGCCAGGGCCGAGGCGGACAGGGAGTTTTAAACATCAGGGTAACAGAGCGCAACGGGAGCGTGATAGGCTTCCGCCAGGTTGCGGAAGAAAACGGCATAATGCTGATCACCGACAAGGGCCGCCTCATAAGAATGGCTGTGGCCCAAGTCAGCAAGATCGGCAGGGTGACCCAGGGGGTCAAGCTCATCGGCCTTGCCGAGGGCGAAAAAGTCGTGGATCTGACCATTCTCGATGAGTCTGAAACCGCTAAAGACGATACGAGAGAGGACCTGCCCGTTCTCGATGAATCTGAAAACACCAAAGACGATACAGACGATACAAAAGATGAAGAATAAATTGATCGACGAATTCGGAGCGGTCGGTGTGATCGGGGCCGGGGCATGGGGCACGACCATTGCCCACATGCTCGCCTCAAAAGGTTTAACGGTTAATCTCTGGGTCTTTGAAGAAGACCTGTGCGAGACGATCCGAAGGACCAGGGAAAACAGCATATATCTTCCAGGCTTCACCCTTCATGAAGGCGTGCGTGCCAGCAGCTCGGTTGAGGAAGTCGCCGGGGCAAGCCGCCTTCTGGTCATGGTCGTTCCATCCCAGGTGTATCGCGGCGTAGCCAAGCGCATGCTTGCGCATCTGCACGGTGATGCAATCGTGGTAAATGCGACCAAGGGCATCGAAAACGATACTCTTCTCACGATGTCCGGCATTTGGCGGGAACTGCTCCCGGAGGTGAACGACGTAAGCGTCCTTTGCCTCTCCGGGCCATCTTTCGCCCATGAAGTGATGCGGTCGGCTCCCACGGCCGTGACCCTCGCCGGCCCGGACATGGATATCACCATGCAGGCCCAGCAGGCGCTTTCCGCTCCAAGGTTCCGCATCTACACAAGCCTGGACGTCACCGGCGTGGAAGTCGCCGGGGCTTCGAAAAACGTCATAGCCCTTGCCGCCGGCGCCTGTGACGGCCTTGGCTTCGGCTACAACGCCCGGGCCGCCCTTATTACCAGGGGCCTGGCTGAAATATCCAGGCTCGGCGTAAAAATGGGCGCTCACCCCCTCACCTTCTCGGGTCTTGCCGGAATAGGCGACCTCCTGCTCACCTGCACGGGCGATCTCAGCCGAAACCGCACGGTCGGAATGAAGCTTGGACAGGGTAAAAAG
Organism: uncultured delta proteobacterium; assembly: GCA_963813125.1. Taxonomy (GTDB): domain Bacteria; phylum Desulfobacterota; class Syntrophobacteria; order Syntrophobacterales; family Syntrophobacteraceae; genus SbD1. The sequence continues at coordinate 60,674 of CAWEZA010000061.1, forward strand.
CTCAGCCAAATCCTTGGTGAAATGCGCCAGGTGGCCGAAGGGGTCGCCACAGCCAAATCCATCCACATGCTCGCCAAAAAGATGGAAGTCGAAATGCCGATTTGCGGCCAGGTCTACCGCGTGCTCTATGAAGAAAAAGACCCGTTGCTGGTGGTCTCCGAACTCCTCGACCGAGATCTAAAACATGAACTGGAACATGACCCCGAGATCTCGTTAAATTAAATGAGTACAATCTAATTTACGGGACGCAACACTAGAGAAAGCAAAGCTGCCCGGATGGCTTCGGGTTTTTTAAACCTGCCCATCCGCCGGTTCTTTGTCTACAATTCCTGATCGAGAGCTTCCAAAAAGGTGCAGGATTCACGATACGGATGTCTCGGAACTTGCCTGAAGGATACTCCATGGTCGAGACCACCGGGGATGGACCAGGCACCCGTTGCCACACTGGAGCCCCTGGGGGATACCACGTGATCCTGGACCATGTGGGAGGAGTCGGGCAGGTGTGGATCAGGTGAAGAACCTGTTAGAAGGCCGATTTCAAGCTGAAAAACCGCAGTTTAAGGCCGGAAAAAGGCCTTTTTGGCTAGCTCTTTCCTTGACCATAGCCCATCTGGCGCGGCCCGACCCCGAAGCAAGCAAGTAAATCTCGACACCACACGTGAGAACGGTGTATATCCTGTTTTGCAACTGGAAAATCCTGGCATTTTTACACCATCAACCTTTAATTTCTTTGATTGGAGGGATTATGGCGAGGGTTTTATCCGTTCTGATCGTCTTGTTAGTTTTGGTCTTTATTGGAGGGCAGGCCTATTCCCAGGACCTGAAGGCGAAAACAGAGACAGGGCGACAGGTAGAACTGAAGAGCGACGGCACCTGGAAGTTCCTGGATTCAAAACCCACCACGGCAGCCGCAGGGGCTTACCAGAAATCGGAGAATGCAAAAAATGTCTATACGGCAAAGGGAGGAAAAGTATCTTTATATTTTGACTCGACAAAATGGATACAGGAGAAATCCGATGACCCGGAAAAGATTTCGTTCGAATACCGCGAAGGGGATCTTTACGGATTGATGATCTCGGAAAGGCTGGCTCTCCCTATTTCAACGCTCCGCGACATTGCTATCAAAAACGCGCAGTCGGCGGCGCCGGATGTAAAAGTAGTTCATGAGGAAAACCGCAAAGTAAACGGCGTCAATCTTCTCTGCATGCAGATGAACGGGACAATCAACGGCATCAAATTTACCTATTATGGATATTATTATGCGGGCAAATCCGGCAGCATCCAACTGCTGACCTACACTTCTCAAAACCTCTTCCAGGAATCTCTGCCCGCAATGACGGAGTTTTTGAACGGGCTTGTGGTGAAGGAATAGTACCCTGTAGGCTCTATATCATCAAAAGGATTTTGGGATGATCAAAATCACCTAGTACGGGTCAGGGCTGGCTGAAGGTCAGGAAGCACACCAGATTGGTTCAAAGGGTAATCCATGGCTCCTCCCATCCCGCCATTATCCGGTTCGGTCCGGCTACGACGCTGGTCGCGAAAGATGGAGATTGATCGGCAAGTGTTGCTGGAAGATAGTGAAATCCAGATCTGTGGTGAAAATCGACATCTGGTTTCGCACCGCTACAGCACAAATGAGAAAGTCGGTATTTGAACCTTGAACCCCCTTGCCGCGACACAGATTATAGAACTCGGCGGCGGATTCGAAATCTCTGGTTGTCAGCTCAAGATCGGGAAATGGACGCAGATGATCGCGAAGCCTGGTGAATTGATCAATGCTTTTGATTCCGGAAAGGATTTCCTGCCTCACCGGTCCTATCAACCGCACCCGCAGCTCCCTGAGCAATTCCATCAGTTCGGATACTTCCGGAACGTCGGAAACATCGCTCCGCCGCAATGCCATAGACCAAACGCAGGTGTCGACAAGGACCTTCATGGTTCTTTACGCCGTTTCTTGTAATCGTAATCCGGATCGTAGTCTACGGAATGGAACAAATCGAGAACCTCGATCTGTCTGCGACGCTGTATGTATTCAAGGAGCGCTTCAGTGACCACGCCCTTTTTTGTCGCGTGTTTGCCGATGAGACGGGCCTCTTCGATGAGTTTGTCGTCAATTGCCAGATTTGTCGCCATAGAATACCTCCCTCACACAATAAACCACACCAGCCATTGTGTGACTTCAAGTGGCTTTTGGCCCGGCATCCAGGATGGAGGCAACACATGGCACGACGAAATCGAGCGCACTCGCGAGTTCTTTTATGCGCACTCCAAGGTTGGCTCTGTGGGGGAGATCATAAAGGGGGCAGGGCAGGATTTCCACACCTCATCAACCCGGGGAACACTCAATGACCCGGGATCACCTGG
>CAWEZA010000062.1:0-22464 GCA_963813125.1 uncultured delta proteobacterium
GAAGCCTCACTTCGCGCAAAAAGGGGAGCTTTTAGAAACGGGAATACCCGCTTTGGCCTTAAGGACATATCTCGCGGTGCGCGGCGGAATCGACGTCTCTCCGGTCATGTCCAGCAGGTCGACTTTCCTTAAAGGAGGGCTGGGCGGACTGGAAGGAAGAGCCATAAAAAGAGGCGACGTACTTTTTCTCGGCCCTTTCGCCCATGAGGGGGCGACCGGTCCGATTTGCGGCCTTCCGGCGGAACTGATCCCGGATTATTCGAAAAACGCAGATCTTAAGAGTCCTTCCGGGGCCTCAGATCGAACGGGTTTCCCGCTCAGGCCTGGGAGGCAGTTTTCCTCCGAATACGTCGTCTGGAGCCGCTCCGACCGGATGGGAATTCTCCTTTGCGGACCGCCTGTCGAACTGAGCGGCGGAGCGGACATCACTCTCAGACGGGGCTTTTCCGGGCGCGGTCCAGGTGCCGGGAAACGGGCAGCCGGTCATTCTGGGGAAAGACTGCCAGACGACCGGAGGCTACGTGAAGGTTGCAAGCGTAATCGAGGTGGACTTGTCCATCGCCGCACAGCTCGCCCCCGGAGCAACCGTTCGGTTCTCCGAGGAAGCCTGGACATCGCACGGCTCGCTTACCTCAAAAACGAATACCTGATCAGAAGACTCGATGAAAAGAGCGCAACAGCCGGAGGTAAAAAGTGCGAATGGACATAAACTGCGATATGGGAGAAAGCTTTGGCCGCTACACTCTGGGCGAGGACGAATTGATGATGGGCTTTGCCACATCGGTTAGCATCGCCTGCGGATGGCACGCCGGAGACCCCGGGGTCATGGCCAAGACCGTACGGCTCGCCGCCCGACACTCCATAGCCGTTGGCGCTCACCCGGGCTATCCCGATCTTTTGGGCTTTGGCCGGCGTAAAATGGAAACCTTCCCCGGAGAGATCAAAAATTACGTCCTCTACCAGGTCGGAGCTCTCTACGGTTTTTTGCGCGAACACCGGATGCGGCTCCAGCATGTCAAGCCGCACGGAGCTCTCTACAACCTCGCGGCAAAAGACGAAAAAACGGCCTCCGAGATCATTTCCGCCGTAAAGGCATTCGATCCCGAACTAATCCTGGTGGCTCCGGCCGGCTCTATTTTCGCCGAAATGGCGGTCTCTCAAGGACTCGCGGTGGCACGGGAGGCCTTCATCGACCGTGCCTACCTCGACGACGGCCACTAGCTCCCCGGACCATGGAAGGCGCACTAATTCATGACCCGGACGCCGTTCGAAAAAGAGTCCTTTCCCTCGCCCGGTCGGGCCGACTCCCCACAATCGGGGGAGGACATATCGAACTGGAAGCCTCAACACTTTGCATCCACGGGGATACGCCAGCCGCGTGGCGCCTCGCCCAAACCGTTCGAAAGACTCTGGAAGAAGCGGGGGTGGAAGTATCGCCAATGGGAGGCGGATTGGCCTGAAAACGCGGGGCGCCGAAGTTTTTCAATGTTGAGCCGCGAGGGCGCGACCTATTCTGCGTGGCGCAAAGAGCGCCACATGCCCCATGTGCGCCCCAAGAACGGCGCGGGGGCTGCGCTGCGCTGTGCTCCGTCTGTGCGCATGGCAAGGGCGGTTTGTAATCGCACCTTGCGTTTCCCTTAGCTTCTGCGGGATTTTGTCAGCGAAGCAAAAAAGCTTGTAAAAACAACGGGCCAAACTGGACAGTTTGTTGCCGGGAAAACGGAGCAGCGTTTGGTACAGCGAGCCCAAGTGATCCTGCATGCCGCCGCCGGCAAAGGTCTCAAAGAGATTGGAGCCAAAGTCGGTCTCAGTTGGCAGACATGTTTGAAATGGCGCAAGCGATTCCTGGGGAAGGGCATTCAGGGGATTGCGGATCTGCCCCGAAGTGAAAAGCCGCTCGAAATCGGCCCTGAAAAGCGAGTCGAGGTTATGGCGCTTGCCTGTACAACCTCTGACGACGGGAGCAGTCAGTGGAGCTCGCGAAAGCTTGCGGACGCATGGCAATATTGGACAAAAAGGCTATGATTTCGGGCAATGCCATCTCTCTGGTGCGCCCTTCGGGGAGATGTGTTATATAAGGAAGGAGGAGCAAACGGAGGCTCCGCCTATGACAGAGGAACAGAAAATAAGCCAAGATTTGGAGGCTGTTGAAAACGCCGTTGCCCAACAGCGCCTTGAGGGGCTGGAAGTCCCGCAGGACGTAATCGAAGAAATGAAACGGGCTGCAAGGGGCGAGATCGAGATCGAGGAAGGCATCCGCAACACAGTCCGCAGGTTCACGCATGGCAAAGTACGAGGGCCAAGACCATTACCTTGATCCCGAAACCGGCGTTCTCAAGAACAAACTCGGCATCGGAGATGAAGACGAGCTAACCAAGGCCGAAGCCTCCTTAGTTGCGTGGCGCGGGTTTCAACTTTTCAAAAAACCCATTCAAGCGCGTTTTGACCTCGATCACCTGAAAGCCATTCACAAACACCTGTTTCAGGACATGTATGAATGGGCTGGCGAACTTCGGGACATCGACCTTATCAAGGGGAACAGCCACTTTGCCAATCACCCGCATATTGCAAGCGCGGCCCGTCCTATTTTTGAAAAACTGGCGGAAGAAGGCTGTCTGAAAGGACTGGATGCGCCCGCATTCAGTGAACGCGCCGCTTATTATCTTGGAGAGATCAACGCCCTGCATCCGTTCCGCGAGGGCAACGGCAGGGCGCAACGGGAATTCATCAATCATTTGGCTTACGCAAACGGTTATTTCATCCGGTGGAAGAACGTAAGCGCAGAGGATATGATTCAGGCATCCAAGGAATCCTTTCATAAGGGCGACAACACAAGATTTGCCGCGTTCATTCGTGACAATCTGAAAAGGCTTCCGGCCTCTGGCCCCAATGAAGCGGCACCCCTCAAGAAAAGAGAAAAGCCTTTAGAGCCGCGCCAAGACTGAAACCATAAGGCCGGAAAGCGAAAGGCAAGAAAATGGATGATTACCTTGGCTTTTGCAAACAAAGGGCGAGCGCCGCTTTTCACAGGCGACGGAAACACCTTTTAGGTTCCGACGAACGGCGGCATTGCTGCAAAGAAGCGCGGCAATTCATCGGGTATTACCGAAACGAGCAAAGGAGAATAGCAAAAGAAACCGATCCTTTCGGTTCCCTTATGACTGCTGAATTCGTCACACAGTCTTTCCAAGAGGCCGTCGAAGAAGTCTGGGCACGCCTGAAAGCAGAGGGTCGAGACGGCTATGTAGGGATTGGTGGCAGATGCGCCGTCATAAAGCCTGATGGCCGGATTATATTCAAGGGCGATCCTGATTACCCAATCTAACAAAGAATCGAAGCAGCCAAAGCCCTGTAAAGCGTCCGGCGCGAGACGTTGAGCGACCGCGCTACGTTGTCCGCGCCTTCCCCCTGCTCTATCAGATTGCGGGCGTGGGCGACCTGTTGCACGGACAACAGCCGCTTGCGGCCCATCCGCACCCCGCGAGCCACAGCCGCCGCCCTGCCCGCTTTTGTCCGCTCCTGAATTAACGACCGTTCAAGCTCCGCGAGGATGCCGACCATTTGCCACATGGCGCGGCCCGTGGGCGTTTCCGTGTCGATTGCTTCCGTTAAAGACTGGAAAGCCACGCCCCGCTCTTTCAGATCATCCAGCAGGGCGATAAGGTCACGCAGCGGCCCAGCCGGTCAAGTTTCCAGACCGTCAGCACGTTGCCGGCCTTGAGAGCCTTAAGGCATTTTTCCAGCGCTAGCCGTTTGGTGTTCGTACCCGTGGCCTTATCGGTAAATATTTTGCCGCACCCTGCCCGCTTCAAAGCCGTCAATTGTAAGTCGGGGTTTTGGTCTTCCGTGGAGACCCGTGCATAGCCTATTTTCATATCCGGACGCAGTAATGTCACCCCTGAAATGGCTATTCGTTTTGAAAAGGCCTTCGGCAGCACGGCGGACACGTGGCTTCGGATGCAGATGAATTATGACCTTGCGCGGATGCGCAAGCGTGCGGCCAGCATTGCCGTCGAGCGGCTAACGCCCAAGGTTGCTTGAGCCTATGAATGGTCGAAAGCACCTTGTCGCCAGCGAGGTGGACAAGCTCATTGCCGCGACCAAGGGCAGCCGCAACGAGACCCGCGACCGTTGCTTGCTCTTGATGATGTTCCGCCACAGCTTGCGCGTATCGGAGGCCTGCGGACTCGATCTTTCACGGGTGGACACCGAAAGCCGCGTCCCGCACGTGGCGCGGCTTAAAAAAGGCCTGTCCACCACGCACCCGCTAAGACCCGATGAAATCAAAATCGCCAAGGCATGGCTTGCGATCCGCACGAAGATGAAGCCGGAGACAGACGCTTTCTTTGTCAGCGAGAGGCGCGGCCCCTTGAGCCGGAAAACCGCGTGGCTTGCGATCCGCAAGTACGGGGAACTGGCCGGCACTCCATAGCCGTTGGCGCTCACCCGGGCTACCCCGATCTTTTGGGCTTTGGCCGGCGTAAAATGGAAACCTTCCCCGGAGAGCTCAAAAATTACGTCCTCTATCAGGTCGGAGCTCTCTACGGTTTTTTGCGCGAGCACCGGATGCGGCTCCAGCATGTCAAGCCGCACGAAGCTCTCTACAACCTCGCGTCAAAAGACGAAAAAACAGCCTCCGAGATCATTTCCGCCGTAAAGGCATTCGATCCCGAACTAATCCTGGTGGCTCCGGCCGGCTCTGTTTTCGCCGAAATGGCGGTCTCTGAGGGACTTGCGGTGGCACGGGAGGCCTTCATCGACCGCGCCTATCTCGACGACGGCCAACTAGCTCCCCGGACCATGGAAGGCGCACTGATTCATGACCCGGACGCCGTCCGAAAAAGAGTCCTTTCCCTCGCCCTCTCGGGCCGACTCCCCACAATCGGGGGCGGACATATCGAACTGGAAGCCTCAACCCTTTGCATCCACGGCGATACGCCCGGCGCCTGGCGCCTCGCCCAAACCGTGCGACAGGCGCTGGAAGAAGCGGGGGTGGAAGTATCGCCAATGGGAGGCGGAAAAGCCTGAAACGCGGGGAGCCACGCGCCCCGCGACCCCGCGGAACGGCTGCGCCGCGGGCGGGACGGCCGTCCGCATTACCTTCCGGTGATCGTATGCCACCCGTCTCCGACATCCCTGACAGCCCACTGCTGGTTCGCACTTCCTTTCCAGGGCCACTGGATCAGGTAGGCTCCAGGTTGTAGGCTTCCCCCTTTTATATCAAGCACCAACTTGCTGTTGCGATTGACGATCGCAAACCACCCGCCTGCGACCCTCCTGAAGGACCACTCCTGGTTTGCACTCCCTTTCCAGGGCCACTGGATCACGGCGGCTCCAGGTTGGGTGCTTCCCCCCTTCACATCGAGGACCATATTGGTGTTGCGATTGACGATCGCAAACCACCTGCCTTCGACTCTCCTGAAGGACCACTGCTGGTTCGCACTTCCTTTCCAGGGCCATTGGATCACGTAGGCTCCAGGTTGGGTGCTTCCCCCCTTTACGTCAAGAACCATACCTGAGGCCGAGGCGCTTCCATAGGAGAACAAAACGATCAAACACAACAGCACCGAAGAAATTGCCCAACGCTTCATCACTTTCTCCACTCGATTAGTGTCCATCCGGAAACTTCAGGGTGGGCAACGCTACGCTTTTGCCCACCCTACAAGCTCCGCGCCTGGTGTAGGGTGGGCACAGGTATCATCGTGCCCACAACCCTCATGACAGTAATTTCCGGATGGAAACTCGATTAGGTTCACTCCCTTTTCCCTGCTGCAATAAGATTGCTGCGGCAGCCCGGCCACACGGGCTTGCGCGTGTGGCCCATTCCTGGGGGGGGCGCTGGGGAGACACTCCCCTGCCATTTTAAAATCCATACTGATTTAACGGAATTCTGCGCACGATATCAGAGAATTGGGGCAAACGCAGTAGATTTTCCACCCATTCACTTCACCGAAGCCGATGGTTAAAGCTGCGAGGTGCAGTGAGGGCAGCGAGTCGCCTGCTGGGGGATAACACTGAAGCAAAAAGGGCATTCCCTGGTGTTGGGCTCATCCGCCGGGTAGAGTCAAATATATTTATTTGTTTGGCGCCACTCGTTGTGTTAAGTGAGACTTGGAGCGGGAAAAGGCAAGCCCTGCGTTATCGAGCCTCAAGGGAGCGGCTGATGTGCCGGCCATTGTCGACACTCACGTTCTTCAACGTTTGGACACAAACAGGAAAAGGAGCTGACATTGAAAAAATCCAGAATAATTTCAGTTGTGTTCGTATTATGCATGGCCATGCTTTCGGCAAATATCGCTTTTGCACAGGGAGGGCGAATTGAAGACCGGATCAGACACCAGTGGCATCGTATCGATCATGCTGTGACGCACGGCAGGATTTCCGATCGCGATGCCGACTTCCTTCGTCATCATCTGCGCCACATTAAGCATCAATTTGAAATAGCCAGGGATTCCGGCACCCTCGATTATGGCAAAATCGAATGGTTAAACAGGGAACTCGACCATAACAGCATGAGGCTTGAAAGAATGGAGAGTGGCCAACGGGGCGGTCACGGTTATAGATACTAACGGTAAAAAACATCGAGGTTGCGTGATATTTATGACGGGCTTCATCCTGGCGGTGAAGCCCGTTTTTTATCGGAATCGCTTCCGACCGTGTCAGGTCAAATCCCCCCCTTTGTGTCAAGCGTTTTGCGGACCAGGCCGGCAAGGTCCTTTAGTACGACCGGCTTCATGACGAACCCCCTTACCCCCAAAGCTTTTGCTTTTTCGACGTCGATCTTTTCACTGAAGCCGGTACACAATATGATCGGCTGATCGGGCCGAAGGTTTAAAATCTCCCTGGCAAGTTCGGCACCGGTCATATGAGGCATCGTCATATCCGTAATCACCAGATCGAATGGCCTCTCCTCCGCCTGGCGTTCGAAGGCCTCCAATGCCTCTTTTCCACTCGACCCCAGCTCGACCGTGTAGCCCAGACGTTCGAGCATCCTGCGCAAAGCCTCGGCCAAAGCCGGCTCATCGTCTACGATCAGAATGCGCTCCTTTCCACCGGGCAGAGGGGAAGACTCCTCGCGAGGAGCCGCCTGGGAGATTTCCATCGTGGGGAAAAAAACACTAAACGTCGTACCCTTACCGATGACGCTCCTGACATCCACAAATCCTCCAAGACTTTGGGCGATGCCATGGACAACGGCCAGTCCAAGCCCCGTGCCTACCCCCTGCTCCTTGGTGGTGAAGAAGGGGTCGAAGATTCGCTCCAGAATGGAAGGCTCTATCCCCTGTCCCGTGTCGCTTACGCAAAGCTCCACGTAGGGGCCCGGGCGCAACCTCTCATGCCCCCGGATCGAGTCCGGCCCAAGGGTCACATCGGTGAGGCTCACATCGAGAACGCCGCCCGCATCCGACATGGCGTGAGAACCATTAGTGCAAAGGTTCATCAACACCTGGTGGATATGGGTCGGATCGGCGGACACCACGGCCCTTGACGCAACGTCGTGCTTGATCTCGATGGTGGCGGGAAGAGATGCCCGGAGCATCTTCAGCACTTCCTTTACGATCAGGCCCACCTGTACGGGCTTTTTTTCCTGCGAGCTCTGCCTGCTGAAAGCCAGGATTTGTTTTACCAGGTCTCTGGCCCTGACGCTTGCCTTGAGCACTTCGCCCAGATTTTCCCGAACCTGGTCCTTATCCTCCTGGTCCATCAGGGTCAGTTCGGTAAAACCGGAGATAACGCCAAGGATATTGTTGAAATCATGGGCGATACCTCCGGCCAGCGTGCCAAGCGCCTCCATCTTTTGTGCCTGGCGCAGTTGGGCCTCGATGAGGGTTCGTTCTTCTTCGGAATGTTTGCGCTCGGTTATGTCCTGAAATGTCACGCAGCATTGGCCTGGCCCGGCCTGGTAGGCGGTAACGGAGTAGTAAACCCCGAGCAGCTCCGAACGCTGCTCGAACTGGAGTACCTCTCCGGTCAGCGCCACCTTCCCGTACCTTCCGATCCAATCCGCATCATCCTTTTCGATGCCCGGCAAAACTTGCGTCAACCGTTTGCCGGCGACCTCGGAAGTCTTGAGCCCCGTGGTCGCTTCAAAGCCTTTGTTTGCGGTGAGGATTACCAGGTCAACCGGAACGGAGCGAGAGTCCACAACGACTTCAAAAAGCACAAAGCCCGAAGCCATGTTCTCAAAGAGCGCCCGGTACCTTCTTTCGGATTCGATGAGGCTCTCCTGCGCCAGCAGGCGTCCGGTTATGTCCCGGAAGTTTACCACCGCGCCGGTTATTGCGCCGTTTTCCTCTATGGGACTCGTCGAGTAAGCCGCATGAAAGGGGGCGCCGTCTTTCCTGTAGAGAATTTCATCTTTTACCCTGGATTTTAGCCCGGTTCTAAGCGTCCTGTTCATAGGACATGCGTCTTCAGAGTAGGGCTCTCCGTCGTATTTCGTGTGATGGGCAAGCAGGTGCAGATCCTCTCCCAGCAACTCTTCGATTGAATACCCAAGGGTCTTTGCGGCGGCAGGATTGGCAAACGTCACCTTTCCCGACAAATCCAGGCCGATAATGCCCTCCTGCGCGGCGTCCAGGATGAGTTTGTTTTGCTGAAAAAGCCGGTTAAACTCGTCTTGGGCGCGTTTTTGCCCGGTGATGTCCAAAACGGTGAACGTAACTCCAAAGGCAAGGTTTGCCGGATCGATGGGAGTAGAATTAAGGAGCACATCGATAATCTCCCCGTCCTTGCGCCTGAAGCGCGTTTCAACCGTGCCCGTCCCCTGTTTCCTGATCTGCCCGTATAGCCGCACGCCGACGTAATCGTATTCTTCGTAATCCGGGTACAATATTTTTGCTTGCCGTCCTATGACCTCATCCCTTGAATACCCGACGATCTTGCACAGTTGTTCGTTTGCATCCACAATGACCCGCTTGGAGGTTAAACCTATCCCTATGGGCGCGGCCTGGAAGATACTCTTCATCCTGGCTTCGCTTTCCCGGAGGGCATCCCTGACACGCTTTTGACTGGTTATGTCGCGGGCAACGCTCGATGCGCCGATAATGTTTCCGTAACCGTCCCGGATCGGCGAAACGGTAAGCGACACCTGCAATTCCCGGCCGTCCTTTCGCCGGCGCACAGTCTCGTAAGATTCAACCGGCTCACCCGCTTTCACCTTTTCCAGGATAGCGTCCACTTCATCGGACAGGCCACCGGGGACGATGATCTTCACGGACTGCCCGATCACCTCTCGCGCCGTATACTGGTAAATGTTCTGAGCCCCCATGTTCCATGAGGTTATCGTCCCGCCCAGCGTCTTTCCGATTATGGCGTCGGTCGAAGACTCAACGATCGCCGCCAGCCGGGCCTTTTCCTCCTCCGCCTTTTTTCGTTCCGTGATGTCACGAATGGCCGCAATGAAAACGGAACGGTTCCCCGAGAGGAAAGATCGGCCTGTGATCTCCACTTGAAAAACGGTCCCGTCTTTTTTTCGAAGATGACGCAGCGGGACGGTTATGACCTGGCCGCAGACATCCTTTGCGCCCCGGGTCCTCTGCCGGGTTTCCTCCGGTTCGACCGACAACTCCCAGTTTTTTTTGGCGAGCAATTCCTCCCTGCTGTAGCCCAGCATGGACGAAGCGGCAGTATTGACATCGAGGATCCGTTCCGTGTCGTTATCGACGAAAAGAATAGCATCCGATCCGGCCTCGAAAAGCTCCCGGTATCTATTCTCGCTCTCTGCTAGAGCCTCCTGGACAATAAATTTGGACAGAGCCACCGACAAGTAACTCGAAAGCCTCTCCCATAATGCAATAGACTGGGGAGTGAAGCGGTCTTTTCGCCTGTCGTTTAGCTGGAGCAGTCCAATTTTTTCTTCCCCCGCGCACAAGGCGATCAAAGCAACGGACTCATAGCCCTCGCCATTGCAGCGATTGCGGGTCCGGGCCTGACGATCGGCTTCGGTGGTCGTGGCCAAAAGTTCGGTCGTGCCGTTGGTCCAAAAGCTTCCGTTCGAGGTAAAGAAAGGTTTTGAGGGGTCAAATCTTGCGGAGATGACGTTTCCGCACATACACTCCAATACAGGGTAGCCGGCGGTGTCCAGAACCGGCAAGCCATCCTTGCCGCGAGTGCAAAGGTTGTTTTCGAGCCGAACAAACTCGGGAGAAAACCCCCTGGTCTCATAATAGGGATAGTCCTGCTCCCGCTTCAGCCTGATCCCTGCCGCCTCGCAACCGGACCTTTTCTGAAAAAATGCTGTTGCCTCATACACCAGCTCATGGGTATTTTCGCTCTCATTGACAAGCCGGAGAAACTCGACAACCAGCTCCCGCTCTTCTTCGGCCTGCTTGCGTTCGGTTATGTCACTACCCACACAGAGGACCTCGGTAACCCGCCCATTCTCATCCTTAAGAGGCGTGCTGGTCCATGCGATCCAGACTCTTTCTCCGTTTTTTCGGATATTTTCGTCGATGTTGTCGGTGTAACGCTCAGGGGCATCCATGGCATCTTCGACCATCGTCCGCAGATCGCGGCCACCCGTTTCAACGCGGGGGACGATGGTTCCAACCACGTTCTTTCCGATCAGTTCCTCTTCGGTGAAGCCGAAAAAACGTTCCGTGAATTCATTTATGAAAGTGATGCAGCCAAGATTGTCGACTCTAAGGATGATACTGTTGGCGCTCTCGACAAGTTTTCGATATTTTGCTTCGCTTAAGCGCACCTCTTCCTGGGAACGCTCGACTCTTAACGCCCAGCGGCCGATCATCGCATAAAGAAGCAGGGCCGTTACCGTTACGAAAAACCACCCCTTGATAATGGAAACGGTGGTCAGCATGGCCGGGTTTCTTACCATGAGGCCGAGGGCCTTATCGGAGAAAAGTATCCAGAGCGCCCCGACCAGGAAATAGGTTATCGCAACCTTGAATGGAATCGAACCAATCCCCGAAGGCTTAACTTTTGACGAAGAGTCCATATCCGCTTGTCGCCTCCACATTAAGGGCACGCGGGAAACCGGGCTTCTTTGCCGGTCCCGACCTTCAACGGGGGGATTTCACCCCCGGGGCGAGCCTCACTCTTAATCGGCATTTTTCAAGAAATTCCCGATAAAATTTGTCGAACCACACGACGCCCCCTGCTGTTGCGGAAGGCATGCGGCCGGGATTTCCGACCGGTTCCCGGCTCACTGCCTTACCTGTGCGCAACCGACACTAACCCTGGCTTTTAGAGCCGGCCACGGCCTCGAGCCTTGCGATTTCCCCTTCCCCCATAACTGAAGGGGCTTTGCGGTCTTCGAGCATCGAGGCGTAGAAAAGAATCTTCGCGCAGTGTTCGAGCTTTTCCATGCGCATGCAGGCCTGCCCAAGATCCTGACCAAAAGTTACCGCCCCGTGCCTTCTTAGAAGTATCGCACGGCTGTCCGCGATATGGGGCTCTATGGACCTTGCGACTTCATCGGTTGCCGGGGTCGCATACGGGGCAACCGGAACTTTTCCGAGCATGAGCCACACTTCGGGCAAGACTTTGGAATTGAACGGAAACCCGGCGATCGTAAATGCGGTTGAAACAGGCGGGTGGGCATGAACGATGGCAGATACGTCCGGCCTCATTTGATAGACGAGCAGGTGCATTCGTATTTCACTCGAAGGCTTTAGCGGCCCTTCCAGGAGGGATCCGTCCATATCGGTTTTCGCAATCTCTTCGGCCTCGAGGTCACCCTTCGAAACACCGCCGGGTGTTATCAGCAAGCAATCCGGACCCGTCCTGCAGCTCACATTGCCGTCGCTTGCGGCGATCAGCCCCACTCTTTCCAGTTTTCGGCAGACCCTCACTATTCCACGACGCAAATCCATCTCTTGACTATCCATCCGGAGCCCTCCAAAATCCCGTTTTTTGACCGCTTAGGCCGGTTTTGCCGTTGATAAGGGTTTTGTCACTTTACATACTATAAATTAGACCGAATGAAACCTTCGGAGGAGAAGAAAAGATATGATCAGGTGGTTCAAACGGAAGAAAGGATAAGGGGCGAAAGAAGTGAAAAACGCTCCCGAGGGCTATGCCGGCGAGGCCGATTTTCCGCCCCTCGCGCATTATGTCCAATGTTGGGGGGGTCTGGGCCGAACGCAAATCCGCGCCAATCCTCAAGGGCGTTTTCCGACTCGGGACAAAAAGATCGCTACCGGTGATTTCTCACCCAGTTCGTGCGCCACGCCCCAAGCAGGTCACGCGGGCGGCGCTGAGTGGTAAAGCCCATGCTTCTGAGGTATTCCTCCAGCGAATCGATATTATGACGACCTTCCGGTCCCCGGTGGACTTCCATGACGATGTTCCCAATACTAGACATGATCTCCTGAGGACAGTTATAGAGGATATCAAATTCCGCCCCCTCACAGTCCATCTTCAAAAGGTCGCACCATTCCAGGCTGTTTTCCCGAAACACATCGAGCAGTGAAACTCCCGCGACCGTGATCGTTTCCGCATTGTTTCCTTTTGCCTCATAAATTGAAGCGATTGTGGTAAATTCACAAGTTGAATCACAATGCAAGGTTATATCCCCGGATTGCCCCGTCACCGCCTTTTGAATACAAGTAATGGGACGGCCGGCATTCATAATGAGTTCTTGCTGCAATTGACGGAAATTTGTCGGCATGGGTTCGTAAGAAAAAACCCTGGCGCCATGCAGCCGAGCGAGTGCATAGAGGCTAAAAAAACCTACATTTGCGCCAATATCGAGTACTATCGGGTTTTCTCGAAACGTAAACTTCATGCCTTGAGTATAGACTTCAGACATGAAGATTTCTCTAAACTCCACCGAAAGACTGCGCGGCACTTCGATCAAGACGCCGCGCCGCGACCTGAATAAAAGCGGATCAGCCGCGGTAAGGCCGAATTTCACAGCCAGGTGAAGCCACCAGTTGGACAGATTCTTTACGAGATTAAAGTAGCGCATACTATTGAATAAAATCGGATCAACCGCTGCAAGGCCGAATTTCACAGCCAAGTGAGGCCACCCGTTGGACTGATCCTTTACGGGATTAAAGTAGCGCATGCTATTTCGAGATCCTCTCATTTTTTGCTTAAAAGCTAATCCAAAGGTAAATACCTGTTAAAATGCTTCACGGTATCGGCCTGCCTGCAAATTCGAGGAGGTTTCAAAACGGGACAATACAACGTAGTGTCCCGTTTGCCCACTGTTTTCACTTAGTTTCTTTATCCTTCAAAAGTGGGTACCTTCGAAACTCCGCCGGGTGTTATCAGCAAGCAATCCGGACCCGTTCCGCAGCTTACATTGCCGTCGCTTGCGGCGATCAGCCCCACGCTTTCCAGTTTTCGGCAGCCCCTCACTATTCCATGCCGCAAATTCATCTCTTGACTATCCATCCGGAGCCCTCCAAAATCCTGTTTTTTGACCGCTTAGGCCGGTTTTGCCGTTGATAAGGGTTTTGTCACTTTACATACTATAATTTAGACCGAATGAAACCTTCGGAGGAGAAGAAAAGATATGATCAGGTGGTTCAAACGGAAGAAAGGAAAAGGGGCGAAAAAAGGGGAAAACGCCCCGGCGGAAAATGCTGCGGAGGACGATGAGTCCCTGGAGGAGCAGACTTTGACCGGGACGCCGGCCTCACCGCACGAGGAGATTTCCACCCGGGCCGAAGCGGATTTCGAACCCGGAACTGACGATGAACTGGAATCGCCGTCTGGCCCCGAATGTGAACCGGGCCCCGAGGAGTTGCCCCGGGACCAGGAGGAGTTGCCCGAAGATGAGGACTGGGAAGAAGAAGAGGTGCTGGAAGACTCAGAGGAAGCAACGGAGGAAGCCGTTCGCCGAAAGGGGTTTTTCAAACGCCTTCGCAGCCGTCTAAAAAACACCCGCGAACGATTTGCTCATCGCATAGACCGGCTGGTTCTGGGCAGAAAGGTCATAGACGACGACCTGATGGATGAACTCGAAGAAATCCTTATCACTTCCGACCTGGGAGTGAAGACCACCTCCATGCTCCTGAGCAAGGTGGCCGACAAAGTGAAAAGAAAGGAGTTGAGCGACCCCGCCAGGCTCCGCGAACAGATACGGGAGGAACTGAGGTCGACTCTTTCCATCGAAGCCCCCGCGCTCGACTTCCGCGCGCACAAACCGCTGGTCGTCCTGATCGTTGGGGTAAACGGAACCGGAAAGACGACGACAACGGGAAAACTGGCCAGCCAGTTGAAGCGGGAGGGCTTAAAACCGATGCTGGTCGCGTGCGACACGTTCCGGGCCGCGGCGGTCGAGCAGTTGTCCGTATGGGCGGAGCGTGTCGGCGTTCCGGTGGTGAAGCAAAAAAGCGGGTCGGACCCTTCAGCGGTTGCCTTCGACGCGCTCGACGCCGCGGTTTCGCGCGATATCGACGTCGTGCTGATGGACACCGCGGGCCGCATGCACACAAAAGTCAATCTCATGGAGGAATTGAAAAAAATTTACCGGGTTATCGACAAAAAAATGCCCGGCGCCCCCCACGAGGTTTTTCTTGTCCTGGATGGTTCAACGGGCCAGAACGCTCTTTCGCAAGCCAAACTCTTCAAGGAGGGCATAGGTCTTACCGGGCTCATCCTGACCAAGCTCGACGGTACGGCCAAGGGGGGAATCGTCGCGTCGATCTGCGACGAACTCCAGGTGCCCGTGCGCTATATCGGTATCGGGGAAAGTGTAGAGGACCTTCGCCCCTTCGACCCCGATGAATTTACGAACGCGCTGTTTTGAAAACCCCGGGGCCGCACGGGAATTTTTGGCGCTCCGGTGAATTGATTTTTTGCGGGGAGTTGTTACAATAATATTGTCCGGTTCCTAATAGAATTCCCGCGCGGTCCCCGGAAGAGGGGACTCCGTTTGCCGGGGAAAGCGTCGCGCGCCTGAGGCGCCGCGACGAGCATTCGACGGGGAACAGGCATTGGCAGTAACTCTAACCTAGAGGTGACAATTGGCACCAGTAGAGCCGGACCCCTCGGATGCGGTTGAAAAGCGCGCATCCGAGGGGCTTTCTTTTTAGGGGTTATCGAAACCCCGAAAATTAACGTGGAGCGGAGCTCGAACCTGTCGCCTCCAGCGTGCATTTCGTAAAATCTATCTCCTTACCGCATTTTCCACAGACATGCTTCTTGCCGAATTCATCCGAGAAAATTTCTTTCTCCTGGCCACATTCCGGGCAGGAACAGGAAAAAGACTGCAGCCCCTTAAATTGCTCGAATCCCGGACAGTGTTGCGGTGTCGTCATTTGTCGGCTCCTTTTTGGGTGATGATGTTGATCTTCCAAAAACACGCGCGGCAGCGCGCGATATAAAGACCGATCCGGCTTCACCCCCGTTCCGGGTTTTCGAACCCTTTGCCGGAGTGCTCGAGTCGGCGCCTCTACGACAGGCCGTATCCCATTGAACCAAGGTTTTTCAGAGCAGACCTTGCTTCATCAACCGTGCCCCCAAGCTTCCATGGCTCCATGAACCCGCAGAGCATCAGTTTCCAGCCTTCCTCATCGTGAAAAATGTCGGCATCGTCCTCACACCCTATGCCGCACCCTTCTTTTCCCAATATCTCATACAGGGTTTCCCTGATCTGCCGTTCACCTTCCATGTCGCAACCTCCATTATCCAAATCGTGAAGACATTTTCAACTACCTTATCACGATTTTTGTAATTACGTTTTCCTGTCGAGGCAATGGACGGGCTCAAAAATGGAAACCCCAAAGATTTAGGACATCATGGCGAGCGCCTCCCTCAAGTAGGGCGCCGTGTGGGAAACGTTTGAGAGCGCAACCTCCTCGGGGGTCCCGGCGGCAACTATCCGGCCGCCTCCATCCCCGCCCTCCGGACCCAGGTCTATTACGTAGTCAGCCGACTTTATCACGTCGGTATGGTGCTCGATAACGATGACTGTGTTCTGTTGATCCACCAGCTTTCTGAGCACGAGGAGGAGCTTGGCTATATCTTCGAAATGCAGGCCCGTAGTGGGCTCATCCAGAATGTAGAGCGCTTTTCCCTGGCTTCGCCTGCTTAGCTCGGAAGCCAGCTTCACCCTTTGTGCCTCACCTCCCGAAAGAGTCGTGGCAGGCTGCCCCAACCTGATGTATCCCATTCCAACGCCGATCAGGCCGTCGAGTTTTGAGCGAATCAAACGGTAATTGCCGAAAAAAGCCGCCGCCTCATACACGGTCATATCCAGGACCGAAGATATCGAGCAGCCTTTATATGTAATGTCCAGTGTCTGCCGGTTATACCTGCTTCCCTCGCAAACCGGGCAGGTTACGTAGATGTCGGGCAAAAAATACATCTCTATCCGTTGGAGCCCCTCCCCACGGCAGTGTTCGCACCGTCCCCCTTTTGCGTTGAATGAAAAGCGCGCGGGCGAGTAACCCCGAGTGCGGGCTTCGGGCACCCTTGAGAACAGCTGCCGGATGAGTTCGAAGACCCCGGTATAGGTAGCCGGGATCGAGCGCGGGGTCCTGCCGATCGGCGATTGATCGACCAGGATCACCTTTTGAAACCGTTCGGCGTTTTCCAGGGTCGCAAACGGGGCGGGATGAGTTTCTACCTTGTAAATCATCCGGGCAAGGGCGCGGTAGAGCGTATCGAGCACGAGAGTGCTCTTGCCCGAGCCCGAAACCCCGGTAACGCATGTTAGAACCCCGTAAGGGAACTCTGCGGAAATCGACTTTAGATTGTTTCCTGAAGCCCCGGTCAGCCGAAAATAATCCGAGGCTTTCTTCCTGCTTTCGGGGATTTCTATGCGCTTTTTGCCCGATATATAGAGACCGGTTAAAGAGGCGGTACAGCTGGAAATCCGATCCGGCGGGCCTGAAAACACGACCTCGCCACCATCCGTTCCCGCGCCTGGACCCATGTCGATCACATGGTCTGCCTGCAGGATCGTCTCCCTGTCGTGTTCGACCGTAATGAGGCTGTTGCCGGCGTCCTTAAGGCGCCTCAAAAGACCCAGGAGCCTTTGGTGGTCGCGCGGGTGCAACCCGACGCTCGGCTCATCCAGAACGTAGAGGACCCCCGAGAGGTTAGCTCCCACCTGGTGGGCCAGCCGGACCCGCTGGGCCTCCCCGCCCGAGAGGGTGTTAGACGCCCGGTCGAGCGTCAGGTAGGGCAGCCCGAGTTCGACGAGGTTGTAGAGCCGGCTGAGGCTCTCCTTTCTGGGGCGGTTTAAAATCTCCTGGCGCGACTGGTCAAACCTGAGTTTTTCAAGCCATTGGGCGGCAACTGAGGGATTCATCGCCAGAACCCGGTCTATCGAAAGCCCCCCTAGCCGGACAGAGCGCGCTCCATCGTTTAGCCTTGTCCCCCGGCACGCCTGGCATAGGGGCAGTTCGGCGGCTTTTAGGGCCGCAAGGCCGCCTTCGTCTTCGACCTCGCCCGGCGCACTCCCGGGCCTCCGGTCGCCATCCCGCAACCCCTCCTCACCCGCATATCCCAGCCCGCGGCACTCGGGACACATCCCTAAGGGGTGCTGGAAAGAAAAAAGCCCCGGAGTTAGTTCCGGACCAGTGTACCCGCAGGAAGCACAACGCGCCGATTCGGAGTAGGACCTCTCGAAGCCTTCGGGTGTCGCGACACCAGCCGTTCCTTTTCCGGCTTTCAAGGCGAGTTCCAACGAGTCGATGAGCCGCCTTTGCCTTTCTTCGTCCAGCACGAGACGGTCGATCACGATCTGGAGAAGATGTGTTGGCCTGCGGGGAAAAAAGGGAAGCGGGTCCAGCTCGAAGACCGACCCGTTGGCGCGGACCCGGCCGTATCCTTCGCTCCTTAACTTTCTCAGAACGTTTGGCAGTTCCTTTTCGCCCACCTCGCCAAGGGAGGCAAGGACCAGTATCCGGCTTTTCGCGGGAAGGCTCGAGGCCAGGTCGGCCAAAATTTCCCGGACCGTCCACGCCCGAACGGGCAAATCGCAGGTCGGGCAAAAAATCGTTCCCAGTTTGGCGAAAATAAGCCTCAGGTAATCGTTTATTTCGGTCAGGGTGCCGACAGTAGACCGGGGATTATTGGGTAAACCCTTCTGTTCGATGGCAATCGCCGGGCTCAAGCCATCGATTTGATCGACAAGCGGCGCGTTTAGCCTTCCGGCGGTCTGGCGCGCATAGGTGGACAGCGCCTCCAGGTAGCGCCTCTGGCCTTCGGCGAAAAGAGTGTCGAAAGCCAGCGAGGATTTCCCCGACCCGCTGACCCCGGTGATTACGACGAAGCTGTTTCGAGGGACCTCGAGGTCGATATTTTTGAGGTTATTCTGCCTCGCTCCGCGTATGGAGATGAATTTTTCGGCCATTGCCAAGCCGCCTCGGAGGAAATTCTTGATCCTATATGCACAAAGGAGTCAGGGCGCAGTTATCGCTCTTCACGTGTATGCCATGCACGCAGGATGTAAATGGTAGATTCCCGGATCTCGTAGCGAATCTCATAATGGCCCACAATGACCCGGCGGACCTCGCGCGGTTCGAATTCTTCGAGTTTTTCGCCGACACGCGGATGATCCATGAGACGGGCCGGGGACGCAGCCAGCGCTTGGACCGTGCGAGCTGCGGCACGCTTATCGACCGAAGCGAGAAAATCGTAGAGCCGCGCCAGATCGGAAAGGGCTTTAGTCGTCCATTTCACGTCCATCAACGGGGCGCCGGCAGAGGGTCTTCGGTCGCGAGCGTATCAGCCCAGGCCTGCACGGCCTGATCGTCGATAACACGCCCGGCATCGACATCAGCCAATGCCTCCAATGTCAACCGCCGCCTTTCTTCCTCCTGCTCCACCCAGGCGGACAAAGCCTGCTTGATGATCCATCCTCGCGAGCGCTCCAGGCGCGCGGCCAATTGATCGACTTTCTCGGCTAATTCCAAAGGGACATGTGCGGTCAGCACTTTCGTAGTCACTCGAAAATTTCCTTTTTTATTGCAATGGTGCCAGATCAATTTAAATCGTAGCGATTAATCTTTATTAATTCAAGCTCGCAATGGCAGCGAGATTGTGTCCCGGGGTGAAGGCGGCCCTGGCGCCTGTTGAGCGCAACGAAGGCCGCAGTCTTGATATTGGCGCGGGAGTATGGGGATGGAAGACCGGAACTTTGGGAAGCCTTTAAACCCGGTCTTCCATCCTGCGTTCTTAGTAATTACAGATGTGGCACTCCGAGTAGGGACCGCAACATACGTCGCAATCGGCCAGCGCTTTGCTGGAAACAAACTTCCTGGAACCGGAGAGCAGATTTATTGGGGTTATCTTCCCAACACTCGCCACCGCCTTGCCCGGCGCCTGGACCAAGTTTTCGGCCCCAGCCGCCATCGAAACACCCTGCAACATTGCCGGAGTAGCTGCCGCCATTATCTTCACCTCCTTTCGACTTTGGTTTTCCTTAAAGTTTGCCCTGCAAAAAAAATGCTTTTAGAGTCTGAGCGATAAACTCCTTGTTTTCGTGGCAGTAGGACTTGAAAATCGAACCCCTGTTAACTCTTGCGTGAACAGGGCATCCACCCCCGCAATAGAGCGCCGCGGAACATTTGAGGCATTCGGGAACATTGAGAAGATGGCGCCGCGAGTACTTTTCTTTCAACGCGAAAAATTTAACCTTCCCGCGGGAAAAGGTCCCAATACGCCTGTCCTTGAAGCCGGCTTCCTCATAACAATGGTAAATATCGCCAAGTGGGTCCACGACGTGGAAGATTTCGCTCCCAAGACCGCAGAATCTTACTTTGGGAAGCATTCTTCCATCCTGCATCGTCAAGTATTTATTAAGGAAAACATAATTGGTGGGAGGGCGGTTCGTCCTGGCGGCAACCGCCTGGAATGTCTCGCGGAACATATCGATATCCGCGGCCGGGTTATCTTCGATGGAAAAAGTATTGATTGGCGCAAAGTAGACGCCGACCAGGGGGTGGCCCAATAGCTTTTCCTCCTCCAGGTAATGCACCAGCCTTTTGGAAGACTCCAATTTTCCGGAATGCATATGTATGCGGATTACAACATTCGCCTCCACTTGTATCAACCGGCGAACGGCGGCGATCATGGCCGCAAAGGTCGGTTTGCCCGACGCCGGTATCCGGTTCTGGTCGTGAAGCGACTCATCGCCATCCAAAGTCACCTGGACACTTTGAATTTTTCCTTTCTCCGGACCGATCAAATCAACCATTTCCGATAAGGTGGTTGCATTGGTGGCCACCGAAACCCGGATAGAAGGGTGCTTCCTGCTGAAGGCAAGAATGGACGTAATGGCATCTCTGTTGGCGGGAAGCAGCGGTTCTCCGCCAAACAGCGTGAAAATAAAATTCTTGGGTCTTTTGGGAAACAACTGCGGCAAATAAGTGGAAAACAGACTGTCCACGAACTCCCCGCTCATCGGCGGGACCGTGGAGTCATGGCCAAGCGGTTTCTGATAGCAATAGCTGCACGACAGGTTGCACTTATACGTCAGGATGAAACTGAGATTGCCCGTTTTCAGCTTTTTGTCCAACCTGGCGCTTTTGTCCAGTCCAATCCGGACGAGACTTTTAAACTCCTCGAACTCTTGTTTGCAGGTAAGAGCTGTAAGATGCCCGCGTTTTAAAAGATGGTCTTTTTCCTCCATGGAAAGAAAAGACAGCTCGTTCCCATCGGAGAGCGACGTTGCATAGTCTGTGGGTACAAGATCGATACACTGGGTTGATCCGCTGTAGAGCAGCGAAGTCCCGTCACCGATATCGACCTTGTTCAGGTAGCTGCTGGTTCGTAGATTTCGCATGTTTCGAAAACCTCGACAAATCGCCTCGGCTCCTGTGCCGCTCTCCTGTGAGAGTTTGAATAATTCATCGGTATTTCAAAACCCCCCGTAGCCCTTGGATACATGTCGGAATCGATTTTCCCGCGCCTGGCGCCCCCCTGCAATGGATCGCCCAACAAACGCCTTTCCTCCTCCATTGTCTATCCTCCTTGTTTGGGATAAAGCGGTTCTTTCCAGGACGCCGCGCGCCCCCGCTGTGATGGGGAAAGAAGCGGGGTGGCCAAATCGTGCCCACCTCTGCACTTGAAATATCGTTAAATTTCCACGAACGCAACACCATACTGATTAGACAGAGCTTGATTTGTGTTAATTGTACCGGCATTTCGCAAAGAACGGCTCTTACCGGGGAACTTTCTTTCTTCGACCTTGTCAAAGAGACTGAAAGACCCCGCGCGATATCCGCCGGGGAAAGACTCGAACCATAAAAGGAGATTCTCACTGTGAGACGTTTCGCAATTGCCGTAATCTGTACGCTGATGGTTATCGTCCCTTCATTCGCATGGACAGATAAGGTTTTAAGCACTGTTGATCCGGCCTTTGCACGGTCAAGCGCGCTTGCCGGCGAGGCGCGGGAGGCTTCTCCCCCCATGCGGCCGGCTGATCAGCCCGCAATGAGCTGCCCGCAGACGCGATACATCGACTGCATGCCTCCGGTTTCAGCGGCGCGCAGAGCCATGTGCGGCAAGCAATATCTCGAGTGGTTGAAAGTAAACTGCCCGGGCGTCGAGGTGGTTTATTGAGAGTTCTCCGGATCAGTCCGACCGGGCCTTTCTGACCATCTCGGCAAATCCCCCGGGGTCCTGCTGGAAGAGTCGGGCAAGCTCTTCGGTGTATCCGTAAAGAGCCCCCGGGTTCCTGGCCGCTACGAACTCCAACGACTCATCGACGAATTTTTGCGGCCCCATGCACTCCATGTTTCCACCCAGGGCTACAAATATCGCCTCATAATCTTTGCCCATGGGGATGATAAAGTTCAAACGCTTCTTCATTACCTTCTTGTACGCCCACACGATGTCGGCTATGCGGATCACGTCGAAGTTGAAATAGCCGGCGCGGAATATGTACCGATTGGACAACCTCGTTTTGCGCTTCTTCATCTGCGGGTTTTGATACTCGTTTTCCATCTCGATGGACAGGCTCATCGGGTCTCCCCACAGGGCCGCCCGCTTCACAGCCTGGTGCCGGGCGATGTCCACGAGACATCTCAATGCCGGCAGGCCCCAGACGAAAAAGACCACCGCGAGGATGCCCCCCCATATCGCCTCCGCTCCATAATCCCCCAGGTGGTATGCGAGCGCTGTCCCGTAGAGCGCGAACAGGATTCCAAACAGCGCCATCCTGTTGATGCATGTCCTGCGGCACCTGCTTATCAGGCACACGTTCATTTCCCGCCTCCAGGTGGGTATCCTATTGAAGGTGGCCCCTGGCGCCTGTTGAGCGCAATGAAGGCCGCAAGATTCACGGCGGCGATCAGGCTGCCCGGATCCGCCTGTCCCGTGCCCGCAATATCGTAAGCCGTCCCATGGTCGACCGAAGTGCGCACGATCGGAAGCCCGAGGCTCACGTTTACGGCTTCGCTAAAATGAGCGAGCTTTACCGGAATCAACCCCTGGTCGTGGTACAAGGCTATGACCGCGTCAAACTCCCCGGACATTGCGCGATTGAAGATGGTGTCCGCCGGCCACGGCCCGCTGACCTCGGCATCGAACTCGCCC
>CAWEZA010000063.1:0-16060 GCA_963813125.1 uncultured delta proteobacterium
CCGGATTACTCGGCGTTTTCCGGCCTCGCATATATCGTGATCAATGTGTCGCCGTACCTGCGCTCGCGCAAACTTTGCCATGCCCGGTCCAAAATAGTCTCCCGCACGTCTTTTACGTGACGTTCGGCGATGATCATGGCGTCTGCGCCGGCGACCTGGCCGACAGCCCCGATGGTTTTCTCGACATATCCTTTCCCGTAGGGCGGGTCCAAAAAGATGAGGTCAAAGGATTCATTTTCCGATTCGAGGCGGCTTAAGGCCGAGGCGGCCGTCCCCTGGATAATGCGTGACCTGTCGGAGGCGCCGCACAAAAGGATGTTCTCACGTATCAGGCGCAAAGCCTCGGCGCCGTTATCCACAAAACAGCAGGACCGCGCGCCGCGGCTTAGCGCTTCGAGGCCCATGGCCCCGGTGCCAGCAAAAAGATCGAGCACTCTCGCGTCGGCAACATGTTGGGCGATCATGCTGAAGACCGCCTCCCGGACCCTGTCGATGGTGGGGCGAATCCCGGCGCTCTTTGGCGTATGGAGTCGCCGTCCCCTAAAACCGCCCGCAATGATGCGCATATCCTGCTATAGCCGGTCGTGTTTTAAGAGAATCTCCGCGATTTGAACCGCATTCGTGGCTGCGCCCTTACGGATGTTATCGGCAACGACCCACATTGCAAGACCGTTTTCAACCGATGGATCGGTGCGAATTCTGCCAACCAATGTCAGGTCGCCTCCAGCGGCATCGAGCGGCATCGGGTAGCAGCCGTTTGAAGGATCGTCAACTACCTTGATCCCTGGGGCCCCGGACAGCAGCGATCGCGCTTCCTCCGGGGAAACCGGCCGCCCGGTTTCTATGTTTATTGACTCGGAATGGCCGTAGACAACCGGGACTCTGACCGTGGTCGCGCAAACCCGGATCCCGGAATCCTCGAAAATCTTGCGCGTCTCGTGTACCATTTTCATTTCTTCTTCGGAAAAGCCGTTTTCGAGAAAAGGGCCGATATGCGGAAAGCAGTTGAACGCGATCTGGTGAGGATAAATCTGCCGAACCGGTTCGCGCCCCGCCATGATATCCGAAACCTGGTTTTTAGTTCTTCGATCGCGCGTTTGCCCGTACCGGAAACGGCCTGAAAAGTGGTCACCACGATCCGCCGGATCCCAGCGGCGTCGTATATGGGTTTTAACGCCACGACCATCTGGATCGTCGAACAGTTCGGGTTGGCAATTATGCCGGAATGCGCCAACGCGGCTTCGGGGTTTACTTCCGGCACTACCAGCGGCACCTTCCGGTCCATGCGCAAGGCATTGGAGTTGTCGATCACGGTCGTCCCGGCCCGCACGGCTATAGGGGCGAATTTCTTGCTGGTCGCGCCCCCGGCGGAAAAAAGGGCCAGCTGGATTCCCTCAAAAGAACCTTCGACGAGTTCTTCGACAGGGAGTTCCTCGCCCCTGTAGGGCAGGGTTTTCCCCACCGAGCGTGCGGATGCCAGAAGCTTAAGGCTACCCACCGGGAAAGCCCTTTGCTCCAAGACTTTTATCATAAGGTTTCCGACCGCGCCGGTGGCTCCAACGACCGCGACCTTCAATCCATTTTGCTCCATCTCTATCGGGACCTCTTCATGCTGAGACAATAATTATACCAGGTTGGGTTCGAGACCGGGCGGGGGTAAACCCCGCCCCTACACAGGAAAAGCCTCGTTTTTCAGCCTGCGATATACTTGACTACCAGGTCGCCAACCTCCGAGGTCGAGTAACCCATGCGGCCGGCGGCCATACTTTTCAGATCGCCTGAGACCACCTTTTTTATCGCATTTTCGATAAGCGATGCGGCCGATGTCTCACCCAGGTGTTCGAGCATCATCTGTGCGGCGGCAATCGCTGCTACCGGGTTGATGATGTTTTGGCCGGTGTACTTGGGCGCGGACCCCCCAATGGGTTCGAACATGGACACTCCGCCCGGGTTTATGTTGCCTCCCGCAGCAATTCCCATTCCGCCCTGAATCATCGCCCCAAGATCTGTAATGATGTCTCCGAACATGTTGTCGGTAACGATGACGTCGAACCACTCGGGGTTTTTGATCATCCACATGCAGATCGCATCGACATGCGCATAGTCGGTCTCGATGTCGGGGTATTCCTTTGCCACATCGTTAAACGCGCGCTGCCAGAGGTCGAAGGCGTAGGTGAGCACATTGGTCTTGCCGCAAAGGGTAAGTTTTTTACGGTAATTGCGCTTCCTGCAGTAGTCGAAAGCAAACCGGATGCAACGCTCGACTCCAAGTCTCGTGTTTATCGATTCCTGGACGGCCACTTCGTGAGGGGTGCCCTTGCGCAGAAACCCCCCCGGCCCCCGAATAGAGCCCTTCGGTGTTTTCGCGCACTACGACGAATTTTACGTCGTCCGGCCCCTTGTCCTTTAAAGGCGTCTCAACACCGGGGTAGAGGATTACGGGCCTTAAATTTACGTATTGATCCAGCTTGAATCGCAGTTCGAGAAGGAGCCCCTTTTCCAGCACCCCTGGCTTTACGTCGGGGTGTCCGATGGCGCCAAGAAGAATTGCGTCGAACTTGGAGAGTTCTTCAATGGTACCCTCCGGCAGGATCTCGCCGGTTTTTAAGTAACGCTCGCCACCCAGGTCGAAGTGAACCTTTTCGGTGGAAAACCCGGATTTTTGCGATGTCGCGTCCAATGCCTTGAGGGCTTCCCTTACGACCTCGGGGCCCGTTCCGTCTCCAGGAATAACCGCAATGCGGTAATTTTTAGCCATTTACCACCTTTTTCCGTAATAATTTAAGCTTTTAAGAAAAATCCAGACCGATCGGGATTTACCCCCGCCCCGGCGCGTCACCCCGGAGATCTTTAATCCGGGGTCCAGAGTCGTGATGCGGCACCAGGTCGAGAAGGATTTACCCCCGTTCGAACATCTGCTCCTTCACGTATTCCATGAGCCCCCCGGCTTTTATCAGCTTCTGCATAAAGGGAGGAAGGGCCTGCGCCGTGTATTTTTCCTTACTGGTCAGGTTTTCGATGACTCCTGAATCCAGGTCTATTTCCAGCTCATCCCCGGTCTGAATGCGGTCTGCGCCTTCCGGGCACTCGAGGATGGGCAGCCCCGTGTTGAGGGCGTTGCGATAAAAGATCCTGGCAAAGCTGTGAGCTATGACGCAGCCGACCCCCGAGGCCTTTATGGCTATCGGGGCGTGCTCCCGGGACGATCCGCACCCGAAATTTTTCCCGGCCGCGATGACGTCCCCCGGCCTGACTTTGGATGCAAACCCCGCGTCCGCGTCTTCCATGCAGTGCGAGGCGAGCGTCGCCGGGTCGGTCGTGTTAAGGTAGCGTGCGGGAATGATTGCATCCGTATCGATATCGTTTCCGAACTTCCAAGTTTTTCCTTTGATTTTCATCAGCTCAAAACCTCTTCGGGATGCGCTATGCGTCCGAGGATCGCGGAAGCGGCGGCGACCGCCGGGTTGCTCAGATAGACCTTGCTATCCACGTGTCCCATTCGACCCACGAAGTTGCGGTTGGTCGTAGCCACTGCCGACTCGCCGGGAGCGAGAATCCCCATGTGACCGCCGAGGCACGGGCCGCAGGTGGGCGTGCTGACCGCGGCTTCGGCCTCGATGAAGGTCTCGATCAGCCCCTCTTCCATGGCTTCCATGTATATGAGTTGAGTCGCCGGTATCACCAGGCAGCGGACGCCTCTGGCAACCTTTTTACCCTTAAGAATCTTGGCGGCCACGCGCAGATCCTCGAGCCGGCCGTTGGTGCAAGATCCTATGACTACCTGGTCGATCGGGGTATTCGGTAACTCGTTTACCTGCTTCACGTTTTCGGGCGAATGCGGCAGGGCCACCATGGGTTCGATTTCCGAGATGTCCCATTCGTACACCGCCTCGTAGGTCGCCCCCGGGTCGCTGCGATAGAATTTATAGGGTCTTTTCGCCCTGGAATTGACATATTGCTCGGTGATCGAATCCGGCGTAATGATGCCGACTTTGGCGCCCGCCTCGATCGCCATGTTGCACATCGATAGCCGGTCGGACATGGGAAGGGAGTCTATCACCTCGCCCTCGAACTCCATTGCCCGGTACCTGGCCCCATCAACGCCAATCTTGCCTATGGTGTACAAAATGAGGTCTTTTCCGCCGACCCAGGGCCGGAGCTTTCCACGAAAAATAAACTTCATGGAATGAGGCGTCTTGAACCATACCTTGCCGGTAATCATCGCGGCGGCGAGATCGGTGCTTCCCACCCCGGTTGCAAACGCCCCAAGCGCGCCATAGGTGCAGGTGTGGCTGTCCGCCCCGATCACGACATCACCTGGCAAAACGAGTCCCTGCTCGGGCAAAAGAGCGTGTTCGACCCCCATGCGCCCGACTTCGAAGTAGTAGCGCAGGTCGAACTCCCTGGCGAACTCTCTTAGCATTTTCGCCTGCATGGCCGAGGCGATATCCTTGTTGGGAACGAAGTGGTCCGGGACAAGGCAGATGCGCTCCCGGTCGAAAACCTTTTTGGCCCCGGACCGTTTGAACGCCTCTATTGCAAGGGGGGCCGTGATATCGTTTCCAAGCGCGAAATCCACCCGCACTTCGACGAGTTCATCCGGGAAAACCTCCGGTTTTCCGGCGTGATCGGCCAAAATCTTTTCGCTGATAGTCTTGTGCATATTATTCCACCTTCATTTCCGGTTGTTTTTGCCCGGTTTGATGAGCTCGGCGAACGGCTTGCGTTCCTCCGGGACGCTCTCCTGCGGGGGTTGGGAAGCCTGCGGCTCGGGCGGGCCAACCAATTTGTTTTTCCCCATTATTTTCCACGCCACCCACCTGACGGGGCCCGAAACGGTATAGAGCGTCATGGTGATAAAGAGCATGAGCGGCGGAGCCACCGCTATGACGCTTACTAAAACTATTACGCCGAACACGACGAAAGAGGGGCGGGCCTTTATGAACTCGAAGTCCTTGAAGCTGTTGTAGGGCATCGTGCTGATCATGAAGGACCCCAGCAAAATGGTCACCGCGAGCAGCGCGGGACCGATCACCCGGCCGTGAAAGGCAATGTCCCAGTAGCGCAGGAAAAGGACGGTGGTGGCTATCATGAGCGCCCCGCCCGGGATCGGCAGCCCAACGAAATATTTCTTGCTAGACGTTTCCACCTGGACGTTGAAACGCGCGAGCCGAAGAGCGCCGCACGCCATGAAAACGAAGGCCGCTAGCCAGCCTATCCGCCCGTAGGGCTTAAGCGCCATGAGGTAGATCATCAAGCCCGGAGCGACGCCGAATGCCACAAGATCGGCCAGCGAGTCGTATTCGACCCCGAAACGGCTCGTTCCTCCGGTCATCCTGGCCACCTTGCCGTCGAGAATGTCGAAAATACACGAAGCAAGAACCGCTATGGCCGCCAGTTCGAATTCACCGCTGATCGATTTTACGATCCCGAAATAACCGCTGAAAAGGTTAGCCGTGGTAAACAGGTTGGGCCAGATGTGCGTACCGCGGAAAACCTCGCCTTCCCTGCGCCATCTTTTCCGGCGCGGGCGCCGCTTCTTTACGGGTTCAATCTGCATAAGACGGTTTCTCCCGCATAGACATGCTTGCCTTGAAATACCAGGACTTCACTGTTTTCAGGCACATAGACGTCCATCCGGGACCCGAACCGGATCATTCCGAATCGTTCGGCCTGGACCACCCGGTCCCCGATCTTCGGCCAGCAGACGATGCGGCGGGCTATCAAGCCCGCTACCTGGGTAATCACGACGTCCAGGCCCGAGCCGGATTTTATCCAGAGCCAGTTCTGTTCGTTGTCCTCGCTGGCCTGGTCAACGTTGGCGGCCATGTAGCGGCCCTTTTTGTAGTGTAGGCCCTCGATCGACCCTGTAACGGGCACCCGGTTTACATGCACGTCAAAAACCGACATGAAAATGCTGATCTTCAGTGCGGGTTTATCCAGGAATCTGACCGAAGGCACACTCTTTACGGAAATTACCCGCCCGTCGGCAGGGGATATGATATCACTTTCACCTGCGCTCGAAACCCTCTCCGGGTCACGGAAAAAGTGGCCGATCAAAAGGGTGAGGGCCAGGAAAAGTATGGAGACGATTCCCCAGCCGAGCACCGCAAAGATCAGGGTGGAAAACATCCCGGCAAGGATAAACGGAATCCCTTCCCTGGCAACGGGCACATGGTATTGCTTTTGCCTGAAATCCCCGGCCGACAAAATGCGCGCTCCTTCCAGTTTAGACCATTTTAACAGCGTCGAGAAAAGGCATCATGGCGCGAAGCTTTGCGCCGATCTGCTCGATAAGCAAGGTCTTTTCCTTGTTTCTGATGGCCTGGAACATCGGGCGCCCCGCCTGGTTTTCCAGGATCCATTCACGAGCAAAGCTCCCGGACTGAATTTCTTCGAGTATCTTTTTCATCTCGGCGCGGGTCTCGTCGGTTATGACGCGCTTTCCGCTCGAAAAGTCCCCGTACTCGGCCGTGTCGCTTATCGAGTATCTCATGTAGGCAAGGCCGCCCCGGTAGATGAGATCCACGATAAGTTTCAGTTCGTGCATGCACTCAAAAAAAGCGATCTCCGGCTGGTAGCCCGCCTGCACGAGTGTATCGAAGCCGGCTTTGACCAGTTCCGACACCCCGCCGCAAAGAACCGCCTGCTCGCCGAAAAGGTCCGTTTCTGTTTCCTCTTTGAATGTGGTCTCAATGACCCCGGCCCGTGTTGCGCCAATGCCCGAAGCATAGGCGAGAGCCGTTTGAAGGGCGTTTCCCGATGCGTCCTGGTGTATGGCTACAAGCGCCGGGACTCCGGCGCCCCGCACGTACTCGCTTCTCACCAGGTGTCCGGGGCCCTTGGGGGCGACCATCACGACGTCGATCTCAGCCGGGGCTATGATCTGGCCGTAGTGAATATTAAAACCGTGTGAAAAAAGAAGCGTCTTGCCCTTCCCCATCGAGGGGGCGATGTCGTTGCGGTAGAGGGCCGCCTGACCGTGGTCGGGGGTAAGTATCTGGATGACGTCGGATTTCTCCGCGGCTTCCCGGGCCGATACCGGGGTGAACCCGTCCTCGACGGCCTTCTCAAAGCCTGCGCCCCCCGGCCTTGCGGCCACCAGCACCTGAAGGCCTGAATCACGAAGATTCTGGGCCTGCGCATGGCCTTGGCTTCCGTAGCCTACGATTGCTATCTTCTTGCCGCGCAAACAATCCATGTTGGCGTCAGTGTCGTAAAAAATTCGCATCACTCATCTCCTCGTTTCTATTCGATTGCTCATTTCTTGCTGCGTGAAAGAGCCGCTTTGCCCGTCCGGGCGATCTCGGCTATTCCGATCTGATCCAAAAGCTCCACCAGGGCCGCGAGCTTTCCCTCGTTTCCGGTGACTTCGAGCGTGTAAAAATGAGGGCTCACGTCCACCACCTTGGCGCGGAAAATATCGACTATACGAAGCACCTCGGCCCGGGTTTCCTGTTCGGCGCGGACCTTGATCAGCGCCATTTCCCGGTCGACAAACTCGGCTTCGGAAAAATCGAACACCTTTATTACGTTTACCAGCTTGTTGAGTTGCTTGACAATCTGGGAGAGCACCCGTTCATCGCCGGTCGTAACGAGCGTAATCCGCGTAAATCCTTTTTCGTTGGTCTCGGCGGCAGTGACCGTTTCAATGTTGTAGCCCCGGCCGCTGAAAAGCCCGACGATTCTTGCCAGGACCCCCGGAACATTCTGGACCAGAATGCCTATCGTATATCGTTTTTCATCTGTTACTATCATTGGGATAATCCCTGCATTTAGAGCTGTGTAAGAAGCATGTCGGTGAGGCTCTTTCCGGGCGGCACGATCGGGTAGACGTTTTCTTCCGTCGCCACCTGGAATTCCATGAAAACGGGCGTATTGCGCATCGAAAGGCCCTGCCGCAGGACCTGTTCGACCTGCTCGGGCTTCTCGCGCCCTTAGTCCCACCGCTCCGTATGCTTCGGCGAGCTTTACGAAATCCGGCGATCCTTCCATGCAGGATCCCGTGTAGTTTTTCTCGTAGAAAAGCTCCTGCCATTGCCGGGGAAGTCCCAGGTAGGTATTGTTGATTATGACCACTTTTACCGGGATATTGTTGCAGACCGCGGTGCACAGCTCCTGGATGTTCATCTGGATGCTGCCGTCGCCCGCTATGTCTATTACGAGCCTGTCCGGAAAAGCCACCTGCGCGCCGATGGCCGCCGGAAAACCGTAGCCCATCGTGCCGAGCCCCCCCGAAGTGAGAAGCGTGCGCGGGCGGTCGAACTTGTAGAACTGGGCGGTCCACATCTGGTGCTGCCCAACCTCCGTGGTGATTATGGCGTCCCCGCCGGCGATCTCGTAGAGCTTTTCGATGACGTATTGCGGCTTTATCACCTCGTTTGACAAAGAGTAAGTCAAGGGGTGTTCTTTTTCCCACCGGGATATCTGGCCAAGCCACGGACCTCTGGTTTCAGCAAGACCCCGTATCGGCTCTTTTTCGAAAAACTCGAGGCACTGGACCAGGGCGTTCTTGCAGTCGCCAACTATTGGAACGTCTACTTCGACGTTTTTGCTGATGCTGGTCGGGTCGATATCCACGTGAACGATCTTGGCCTTCGGGGCAAACGTGCTGATCTTTCCGGTCACCCGGTCGTCGAAGCGGGCGCCGATAGCAAAGATGACATCGGAGTGGGAGATGGCCATGTTTGCCTGGTAAGTGCCGTGCATCCCCGGCATTCCGAGCCATAGCGGGTCGGTACGTCCTGTGCCCGTCTGAAGTGCGGGTGGTGGCCGGATAGCCTCCAAGACCGAGCAGCGAGCAGGTTACCGGCGCCTGGATGAGCCGGGCGAGTCTCGTCAACTCCTCGGATGATTCCGAGATGATTATGCCGCCGCCGGCGAAGATGACCGGCGACTTGGCCCTGGCGATCAGCTCGCAGGCTTTTCTCACCTGGCCCGCATGCGCCTCCACCGTGGGACGGTAACCGGGCAGATCGACTTTTTTGGGATACTTGAAGTCCGTTTGACGCCTGGATAACGTCTTTGGGCAGGTCGACGAGGACCGGTCCGGGGCGTCCCGTGCGCGCGAGGTAGAACGCCTCCTTTATGACCGTAGCCAGATCGGCAACGTCGCGCACCAGGTAGCTGTGCTTCGTGCAGGGGCGGGTGATGCCTATGATGTCCACTTCCTGGAAAGCGTCGTCTCCGATAAGCGGCGTTGGCACCTGGCCGGTGAATATGACCATCGGCACCGAATCCATGTAGGCGGTGGCTATGCCGGTCACGGTGTTCGTCGCCCCGGGGCCGGAGGTCACCAGGCACACCCCGACGCGACCCGATGCCCTTGCGTATCCATCGGCCATGTGCGCGGCCCCCTGCTCGTGGCGGACCAGTATGTGCCTGATGTCGTGTGAGGCCATCTCGTGATAGATGTCCAGGACGGCGCCGCCCGGAAACCCGAACACTACTTCCACGCCCTCTTTTTTGAGGCATTCGAAAAATATCTGCGCGCCTTTGATCTTCATTTACTATCCTCGATAAGCCGGCCCAACCAGCGAGGAGAAAAGACCTCGCCCGCGGGTAGAGCTAAGAATCAACAGATTAAAAAAAAGCTTCTTTTCTGAAGAAATTAAAATTCTAACAACAAGCGATCCACAGTGTCAAATAGTGAATGCATCTGCCGACTTTGATCCCGCAATTGTTCGATCGTCAGTGTCATCAATAAAAGAAGATTTATTCACCTTGGAGGCGATAAACACGTGTTGGATGGAAATCCGGTCCCTCAACCCCACCCAATGCACCCTTTTTCATGTTTGCCTCCGGCCCGTTTTTTGAGTATTTAACCACTATCAGGGACTGGTTTTTCCTTCCTCTAAAGAATACCAAAAACGTTCAAAAAAGGATAAAATTATGGAAATCCCGGAGGCTTTCGAAGTGACCTCCTACGGCGGCCAAAATTTCAGCGCGGAGTCGAAGGAATCCGCGGGGGCGGGGCAGATGGCTCTAACACTAAATCCCAATGCAAAAATCGTATTAGAGAAACGCTATCTGATCAAAGATGGCTCAGGCAAGTCGGTGGAGAGTCCGGAGGAACTTTTTAGAAGGGTTGCGCTGGCTATTGCCCAGCCCGATGCACTCCACGAGGGGCCGGACAAAGTCCAGGAAACCTCCCGCAAATTCTACGACCTGATGACCTCACTTGATTTCATGCCCAATTCCCCAACCCTGATGAACGCCGGCCGCCAGTTGGGACAGCTTTCCGCCTGCTTCGTTCTCCCCGTGGAAGATTCCATCGACAGTATATTTGAAGCGATAAAACATGCGGCGATGATCCACAAAAGCGGGGGAGGGACCGGGTTTTCCTTCTCCAGGATACGGCCCGAAAGCGATAAGGTCCTCTCCACTCAAGGGGTTGCCAGCGGACCGGTTTCGTTTATGTCCGTCTTCGACGTCGCAACCGAAACCATCAAGCAGGGCGGCACCCGGCGGGGTGCAAACATGGGCATCCTGCGGGTCGACCACCCCGATATCTTGAAATTCATAGCGTGCAAGACAGACAATCTGAGAATGACCAATTTCAATATCTCGGTTGCCATTACAGACGAATTTATGCGGGCGGTGGAATCCGGGGCCAACTATGCGCTGCGAAACCCCCGTACAGGCGAGGAAGTCGATAAGCTCCCGGCGCGCGAGGTCTTTGAAAATATTGTGAGTTCGGCCTGGAAAAACGGTGAGCCCGGCATCATCTTCATAGACGCCATGAACCGCGACAATCCAACGCCCAAGATCGGGCGGATCGAAAGCACCAATCCGTGCGGCGAGCAGCCCCTGCTTCCGTACGAATCGTGCAATCTCGGTTCGATCAATCTTGCCGGCATGCACGCCGGTTCTCAGATCGACTACAACCGGTTGAAGGCCGTGATATGGGATGTGGTCCATTTCCTGGACAATGTCATCGAGGCCAACAAGTACCCGCTTCCAAAAATCGAGGAACTGACCAAGGGGAACCGCAAAATAGGGCTTGGCATCATGGGGTTTGCCGATCTGCTGATCGGACTTGGCATCCCTTACAGTTCCGAGGAAGCGGTTGAGACCGCCGAAGTGGTGATGGGTTTTATCCAGAAGGAGTCCAAGGCGGCATCGGCTCACCTTGGCAAAACAAGGGGTAATTTCCCCAACTACCAGGGTTCGGTCTACGATTCGTCCGAGACTCCTTTCATGAGGCACGCCACGACGACGACGATCGCCCCCACGGGCACCATCAGCATCATCGCGGGCTGTTCGAGCGGAATAGAGCCGCTTTTTGCGATCAGTTTCGTACGCAAGGTGCTCGACGGCGAAGAACTTCTGGAAACCCACCCGATGTTTCGGAAGGTGGCGCAGGAGCGCGGTTTTTATTCCGAAGACCTGATGAAGCGAATAGCGCAGAAGGGGAGCATCAAGGATTTTTCCGAGATTCCCGAGGACGTCCGCCGTGTCTTCGTGGTTTCCCATGACGTTGACCCGGTGTGGCATATCCGCATCCAGGCCGCATTCCAGAAACACACAGACAACGCGGTCAGCAAAACGATCAACTTCCCGTTTTCAGCCACCAGGGAAGAGGTCCACCAGGCCTATATTTCCGCCTACAACATGGGATGCAAAGGGCTGACGATCTACCGCGACGGAAGCCGCGATGTGCAGGTGCTCAATATCCAGCGAAAGCCCCAGTATCCGCAGGTCGAGCCTCGTCCGCGCCCGGATATGACGCAGGGAATAACTGAGCGTGTAAACACGGGCTGCGGGAAGCTCTACGTGACGATAAACTCCGATGAGTACGGGTTTTGCGAGGTCTTTGCCCAGATGGGCAAGGCGGGTGGCTGCGCCTACTCTCAGATAGAGGCTACGAGCAGGCTCATATCCCTAGCCCTGCGCTCTGGCGTTAAGGTGGATGCGATAATTAAGCAGCTTGTGGGCATCCGGTGTCCCACCCCCGCCTGGGGTAACGGCGAGCAGGTGGTTTCCTGCTCGGATGGAATAGCCAAGGTCTTAAATCACCACTCGAATTCGGAGATCAGCTCCGCTTTGGCAGACCAGATGGGCGCCTGTCCGGACTGCGGAGGCGCGGTCGAACACGAGGGCGGATGCATCGTTTGCCGGTCGTGCGGTTTTTCGAGGTGCGCGTAAAGGTCGGGGTTTTAATTTGGAACCGCACAGCTGGACGCTTTCTCCAAAAGAAGCCGTAAGCCTCCAGAAAACTCTGGCCGGGCTGGTCGTGACTCAGCCTCTGCCGGCGGGGCTGAAAATCGTCGGCGCAACCGACATATCGTATTCGAAGAGTAGCGATCTACTCATTGCGGTGATTGCTACATTCAAATTGCCGGGCCTCGAGTTTATCGAGTCGGCCCACCACGTGTGTAGGGCAACTTTTCCGTATGTGCCGGGGCTTCTGTCATTTCGGGAAATTCCGCCGCTGCTCGAGGCCTGGGGGGGAATCGCGAAAAAACCCGACGTGATTCTTTGCGACGGACAGGGAATCGCCCACCCGCGAAAGCTGGGGCTGGCCGCTCACCTGGGGTTGTGTCTCGACTTACCGACTGTGGGGTGCGCAAAGAGCAGGCTTTGCGGCTCTTACGACGAGCCACCCCTGAAAAAAGGGTCGAGCCGGCCGCTTTTGCTAAACGGCGAGCAGGTCGGGTGCGTGTTGCGTTCGAGGGACTCTGTTAAGCCCATCTATGTATCCCCCGGGCACCTCTCGGACGTTGAGTCCTCGAAAAGGCTCGTGCTGCGCTGCCTTGACCGCTTCAGGATACCCGGGCCGCTTAGGTTTGCCCATATCGAGGCAAACAGGCTGCGGATTGAAATCGAAACGCCCGAATCTCAAATCGCATAATCGTTTACGCAGGGGTTATTTTATGGAGGGGCAAATGGCTGATTCGGCAGATAGTATTCAAAAATACAGGGAAATTCTCGAACTCGACCCGGGGTCCCGGGTATTTGCCCTGCTGGCCGAAGAACTGTGCGGTGCGGGCCGGTGGGAAGAAGCGGCCGAAATTTGCAAAAAAAGCCTCCCTTTTCACCCCGATAATTTGAGGGCCCGTATGCTGCTGGGGTGGGCGCTCATGGAAATGGGCGAAACCGGGGAGTCCCACCAGGTTCTTTCCAAAACTGTCGAAGAGGTCCGAAAAAACTCCGCCGTTTTCAAGCGGTTGTCCGAGCTTGCCGCCACGGTCGGCGATACGCAAAAAAGCGATGAATACGCCCGGTTCTCCGATGGTTTAAGCGGCGCCGTACCCGCCACCGAGGAACCGTCAGAGCCGGCTCAGGCAAAAGAGGCCTCGGAATGGGATGATTTCAAGGCGGAGGCGATCGAGGACCTCGATATAGAGGCGCCCACCGTTCACGACGAAGCCGCGGGTGGGGTGATCGAGCATGTGGAGACTCCCGATGTTTACGATGAAGTCGCGGGAGGGGTGATCGCGTCTATGGAGGCTACCACCGTTCACGATGAAGCCGAGGGTGGGGCGATCGAAACCCTCGATAGGGAGGCTTCCGCCGTTCACGATGAAGTTGCAGTTGAAGCGATCATGGAAACTCCCGATGTTCACTATGATGTCGCGGGAGAGGTGATAGAGAATAGGGAGGTTCCCACCGTTCACGATGAAGCCGCGGGTGGGGCGATCGAGAATATGGTGGCTCCCGACCTTGAAGATGAAGCCGTGATGGAGCACTTGGACGCTCCCGACGTTCGCCAGGATTTGGAAGCCGGCCCGAAAATCGGGTTCACAGACATCCTGGAGCATCTGGCCCGGGGCTTCGATGACCGCTTGGCCGACCTCGTCTCGCCTGTCGCCGTTTTGTCGGCCGGTGACAGGGATATGCTAAAAGAGAACATCATAGCTCTTCTTGGGGCTTGAACTCTTTTTTTCCCCCGGCCTTGGCGGCCGGGGAAAAGATGCGAACCGTTTTTTCCTACGTCGACTGCACGGTTATTTTCCTGGGTTTTGCCGCCTCTGCTTTGGGCAGCACCAGTTTTAGCACTCCGTCTTTCATCGATGCCTGAATCCTCGCACGGTCGATGTCGCTCGAGACGGAAAACTGCCTATAGTAATCCCCATAGGTGAATTCTTTGAAGATTACTTTGCCTTTCTCCTCCTGGGTCGGCACCGTCCCACGAATCGTCAGCTGGTCCGAATCCAGGTCTATGTCGATTTGATCGATCGGAACACCCGGCATATCCGCCAGCAGCGTCAGTGCATTTTCCGATTCATATATGTCCACGGCGGGAACAAATACCGGGACATCGCGGGTGCTCTCCCCGGACGCCTGTACAGCTTTTTTTTCCTCGATCTGCAAATCCGTATCAGCCATGGTAACCTCCTCGATCCGTCGCTATTGACCTTTGATCTCTATTTTCCTCGGCTTTACGTGCTCGGGCTTGGGCAAAACGAGCTTTAACAGGCCGTCTTTGCATTCAGCCTTAACGGCTTCCGTATTGACGTCCTCGGGCAGAGTGAGCGCCTTCCGGAAACTGCCCCACTTGCGCTCCCTGCGATGATAACTTACGTTTTGCTCCTCTTCCTGCTTGCGCTCCCCACTTAAGGTGAGGGTCCTGCCGACGATCGATATATCCAGGTCTTCACCTTTTATTCCGGAGAGCTCCGCCTCCACGTAAATATTTTGTTCGTCTTCGGTAACGATCAGCGGCGGGAACACGCCTGAAGACCCCCTGGCCTCGGCTCCTCCTGAAAATGCGGAGAGAAGTCGGTCCATCTGCCTGCGGGCTCTTTCGAAGTCTTCCAGCGCTCCGGGTAGCTCCGGCCAGCGCCAGTTGGGGTACCTGAAAATGGCCATGGTTAACCTCCTCTTTGAGAGTGAAATTAGTATTTCCCCTTAGCAGCCACAAGCTAAGACTGCTAGTTATTCGTGTCAACCACCCCCCATTCCACTGCTCCGCACATTTTCACCGAGGCTGTGACACCCCTGGAAAAGAACATGTGCCAACCTGCGAATCCGCATGTTCAAAGCGGTTCTTTTTGCGTATAAACAAAGCTTCAAAACCATACCCGGGATGGAGCGAAGAAACACCATGCAGCCAGGCCGAGGTCACA
This sequence comes from uncultured delta proteobacterium, assembly GCA_963813125.1. Taxonomy (GTDB): domain Bacteria; phylum Desulfobacterota; class Syntrophobacteria; order Syntrophobacterales; family Syntrophobacteraceae; genus SbD1. The sequence goes on from CAWEZA010000063.1 coordinate 15,072, forward strand.
GTCCAAGCAGCTCTAACACCATGGCGGGGGCCGCAAGGCCGCTTCGAATCGCTCTCATATTTCCCCCGGCGGTTTTACCCACAAGCCCCCCGCTTGGAATCGCAAGCCTCAAGGCCTGGCTGCTATCGGCAGGTTGTAAGGCAAACGTGGAGGTCCGTTGCTTCGACTTAAATCTCGCCTATTTCGAGCAGGCCGTGAAGTGGCTTTGCGACGGGCGTCTGCGGATGAGCCTGCGGAAAATGGATAGCGAAACGACTTCGAAAAAGGTGAGGGCGGCGCTGGACTTTTTTTGCGGAAAAGAGGGCGAACGGTTCTACGACCAGGGTTTGTACGACGAACACGCTTCCATCTACACAGGGTTTGGTTCGGTCTTAAACGGGCTTTTCGATAATTTCGCGCGCAGGATTCTTCTGGGCATCCCCGCGCCTGCCCTCGCGCAGAGGTTTTTCGAAGATCTCCTCGGCCCCCTCGATGCGTTCGAACCCGACCTGGCCGGTTTTTCCATCCTTTTCAGCCAGCAGCTTTTTTTCGCTCTTTGCCTGGCGAAGTTTTTCAAAAGCTCCTCTGGTACCCGGGAGCCCTCGGGGCCGAAAGTTGCGTTCGGGGGCGCCACCTTTTCCGTCATGCCCGATCCGGGGCGGCTTCTCGGGTCGATTCCCGTCTCCGTGGGAGGCGGGCAGGGGGCAGTGGAGGCTGGAAGGCTGATCGATTATCTCGTCGTGGGCGAGGGGGAAAAGGGACTGGAGGCGCTGGCGAAATCGGCCTTTTGCGCCGGCGTCGGCGTGCCGGGCCTCGTGTACAGGGAAGATGGAAAAATAATGACAAATCCGGCTCGATGCGTGTCCGACCTCGATGTTCTTCCTCTGCCCGACTTCTCCGATACTCCCCCGGGTCGATACCACTCACCGGCGCCCGTTTTGCCGTATCTTTCCTCCCGCGGGTGCCCCTGGAGACGCTGTGCGTTCTGCACTCATCAAAAAACTTATTTT
>CAWEZA010000064.1:0-22235 GCA_963813125.1 uncultured delta proteobacterium
TTAACAAAAACAATCGGTTGTCGGGACATGCTACGAAATGCTAAGAGCTGCAACCTTCGCAGCATCCATCACCTCCTTTAGAGGGACCTTCTTTTCAATGGCAATTCTCTTGCAGTCTTCATATTCCGGAGAAATGTTGATAATGCCGTTATTCGTTTCGGCCACCTTACCCTTTACCGGCCCATACTGCGTCTGGACTTCACGAATTGTTCTCCGGGCCTTGATCCGATTGTCCAGTCTCCATCTGAGTCCGATAGTGGTCGTTTCGCGTAGGATAAACTCGGTTAAGCGCTGCATGAGGTGTGGCTGACAGGTCACCGTGACAAGAGTGCCCGGACGGTTTTTCTTCATCTGAACCGGGGTCAGATAAACATCGAGCGCGCCCATTTCCAGCGCTCCGGCGATGAGATAATCGTATAATTGAGGGTTCATATCGTCTATGTTGGTCTCAAGGACTGCAATCTGCTCCTTCTCGTATCCGCGAAGATCTTCGCTCGCCTCTCCAATCATTACGCGAAGCAAATTGGGCATGTCAGGCTCGGATGTTCCCGCCCCATAGCCGATCTGCTCCATGGTCATCGCCGGAAACGGACCGAAATCCGAAGAAAGCGTCGTCAGAATGGCCGCTCCCGTGGGCGTAAGCAGTTCGCCCATAACGCCTGTGGAATAGAAAGGCTTGCCGTTGATCAACTCGGCTGTTGCCGGGGCCGGAACGGGTAATATCCCGTGCGCGCACTCCACAGTCCCGCACCCGACATGCAAAGGCGAGCAGTAAATCCTTTCGATCTCCATTGCAGCAAGTCCGGCAACGCATCCAACCACATCGATGATCGCATCCATTGCTCCCACTTCGTGGAAATGGATGTGATCCACGGTTGTTCGATGAACCTTGGCTTCCGCTTCCGCCAGCCGTCTGAAGATTGCAAGGCTTTTTTGCTTTACGGGCTCATCCAAGCCGCTCGTTCCGATGATTTCCTCTATATGCTCGAGGTGCCGGTGATGGTGATGGTGGTGATGGTCGTCTATTTCAACGATGGCCTGGCTTCCGCCGATGCCTTTCTTTACGACCTTTTCCACTCTCACTTCGAAATGTGAAAGCCCAAGCTTTGAGAGTTCCTCCATCAGACGGTCGACACTCAGCCCGGCATCCATAAGAGCCCCAAGGATCATATCTCCGCTGGCCCCAGAAAAACAGTCGAAATAGGCAATTCTCATTTGTTTACTCCCATGCATGCAAACGACTGTCCTACCGCCTGCAGGCCATTGAAATCCTGTGGGACACCATCGGTTTCTTTCCACGCCGGCTCCGCAACTCTTGACACCTGTTTATTTATGAGTGCGGCCTGATACCCTGCGCCAAAGCCATTGTCGATATTGACCACCGAAACCCCGGAAGCGCAACTGTTCAACATGCTGAGCAGGGCAGCCACGCCTCCGAAACTCGCGCCGTATCCCACACTGGTGGGAACTCCGATTACCGGACACGAAACAAGGCCGCCGACCACGCTGGCCAGAGCCCCTTCCATCCCCGCCACAACTACGGCCACATTGGCTTCGAACAAGTCGTTACAGACGTTGAGAAGACGGTGAATTCCGGCGACGCCCACATCGTAGATGCGTTTGACCCGGTTTCCCATCACCTCGGCCGTAATCACGGCTTCTTCAGCTACGGGAATATCCGAGGTGCCCGCGCTTACCACCACGATATTCCCGATCTTCTCTACGGGCTCGGGGCGGATTACCACGATTCGGGCCGCTTCGAAGTATTCACATGACTCGTCCACCTCACGAACCGCTTCGTACACCTCGCGTCCTGCACGCGTCGCGAGAATGTTGGCATGATTCTCGGAAATCTTTTCAACGATCCCCTGGATCTGCTCGATGGTTTTTCCCTGGCAGAATATCACCTCCGGGACGCCAGTGCGCACACACCTGTGATTGTCGATTCTTGCGTAGCCCAAATCTTCGAAGGGGAGCTTCTTCAACTGGAGCATGGCCGCATCGAGGTCGATCCGGCCGTTCTGAATCATCTCCAGCAGGCTTCTGAGATGCTTGTGGTCCATTGTTTGAAACCTTTCATAAGTTGGTGGCGGCAATCGGAGCGGCAGTTTTTGACAGGCCCCGCCCTTAGACCCGCTTCACGGTCTTTCCCCGTTCAGGCTGCCCATGCGATATCCTTCCAGGTCCAGCGTCACGAACTTGAATCCGATATTTTTGAAAAAAGCGGTCACACGCGCACGCGTCTCATTTTCGAGCAGCTTAGGTATGTTTTCCGGGGCCAGTTCAATGCGCGCCGTATCGCCGTAATGCCTGACACGCACCTGTCTGCTGATCGACATAGCCCGTATATAATCTTCGCAACCATCGATTTGCCGGAGTTTTTCGGCGGTGATCGGGCTCCCGTATGGTATGCGGGTGGCCAAGCAGGCGTATGGAGGCTTGTCCCAGGTGGAAAGCCAGAGGCTTTTGGATAATGCTCTGATATCCTCCTTGGAAAACCCGGCCTCCAATAGAGGACTTCTAACTCCGAGTTCAAGGACTGCCTTCATGCCCGGCCGGAAATCCCCCTGATCGTCTACGTTGGACCCGTCAGCCACCCATGCCAGGTCCAAAGACTTCGCAATAGCGGAAATGGCCGAAAAACGGCTCTTCTTACATATGTAGCACTTTTCCAGAGGATTTCTTACGTATTCCGGGTCTTTCAGTTCGTCGGATTCAATCACCAGGTGCTTTACTTTGAATTCGGCGGCAAGCCTCCTCGCCTCCTCCATCTCATGCCTGGGTGTGGTTTCCGAAGCGGCCGTGACAGCAAGCACCCTATCTCCGAGCGTTTGTTTGGCAACCCGCAAAAGTAAAGTGCTGTCGACACCTCCTGAAAAAGCTACGACCACGCTTTCCATATGTCGGAGTATATCTTCGAGCTTCGCGGACTTGCCCGCAATGTCCTCAGCTATGGATGTCATCACTGCTGTTGCCTCCGGAAGACCGAAAGGGAAGACGCAAGTCTTTGAGCGACCGATAAAAGGCTCAAGGCGGGCCCCGGGTCCCGCTTCTTCGGGCCTCCGAAGCTCAACCGGTAACATCGGAAGCTCCGCATTTCAAAACACATCGAGAAAACTCCGGCCTGATAGAATATTTGCTCCGCCACGAAGTAAAGCATGAACAGCGGCAACGAAAGACGGGGGCGAACCTTGAAATACTCGACCGTAATGGGGAATAGCACCAGCGCAAGGCAAAGCGGGGCCACCGAAGGGAAAAGGATCACCAGCAGAATAGCTAATAAGATGTAATATCTAACGAAATGCAGGCTAAGATAATATCCTGTCGCCTGGTAATTCTTAAGTGTTGCCCTTAAGATCTCAAAAAGACTCAAACGAACATCGGTATTTTTCCTGATCACGGCCCTGTTCCGAAGAACCGACGCTATTAGTATGGCGATTGAAATAAAAGAGAAGAAAAGCGATTTAGTAACCAGCCCGACACAACAGGAAGCAAAGAACAGAAGTGTCGACAGCCTGCAGGGAAAGCGTTTTTTTACTTCCCTGTGCCTGTCGTAGAGGACCGGTTCAGATGTCCCGTAGTCAAAGCGGCGTTTAAAGGCCGGCCAAAACCGGTTCCGATGTTTGTGGGCGACTTTTCCTTCCGGCACGTAGACCAGGCGGTGGCCAAGTTTTCTGAGTTTCCAGCAAAAATCTACGTCCTCACCCACTCGAAGCGATTCATCCAACGCTCCTGCCTGAAGGCAGGCATCTTTCCTTACCAGCATATTGCATGTCGGAACATAGAAGTCGGAATCGGAGGAATTGCAGATGAACATGTGGTAGCCCATGTTAAGGGGCGATCTTGCTTCCTCGTATCGATCCAGTCGCGACTTGCGAAAATAGGAATCGACAAATCCGCCCACCAGTGCGATGCGAGGGTCTTGAAAATACGCAGTGAGATCGTAAAGCCAGTTTGGCTCAGCTATACAGTCGCTGTCTATAAATGCGACGATATCGCCCGCGGCAACCGAAATCGCCGCGTTACGAGCCGCCGACTGACCAAGGTTTTTCTCCAAAACGACAAGTTTTATCTCATCGCCGTATGCGCGCACTACCTCGGCTGTATTATCGGTTGAAGCATCGTCGACTACGATGATCTCCCGCCGGTCTGGAGAGTAGTTCAAGCGAAGGAGCGATTCGAGACATTCGCCCACTTCCCCGACGCGGTTATATACGGGAACGATAATGCTCACAAATGGCTCGGGCATTTGCCTGGAAGGCGTCCACCGAAGCATTTGAGCCGAACACATCGCATCCAGAAACGACAGTATCTGCCCGGGGTTGTCGCAAATTGCGCAAGACCCGGTATCCACAAGGGAAAAACCCGATTGACATCTTTTCAGAATATCGAAGGCGGCCCCGTTTACCCTGACTGTTTTCAGAGGGGAAACCCGCAGGATTACCCCTCCCCTCTCGGCTTCGATCAAACGGACTCCGGGAACCAGATTGAAAGTGCCTGGAAATTTTTCAGTTACCCGTCCGTCCATCATGGCGTCTGCCTCAAGAACTGATTGATTGAACTATTTGGAAATCTTTTCAACCCCACCCACAATCAAAACCTGGCGCGGCCAACTCCGAAGTCCATGCCGGTTTCTAACGCATACGGCTTCACACTTACACAATTGGCCAGACAGCCGGGATCGGGTATTCCGAGCTTTCTTTGAGTATGATAGGCGATGGCCGGGCACCCGCCATGGCACAGATCGAAGCGCCGGCAGCTTTCACACGATTTTATCTCCAACCGCCTGAAGGATTCAAAGACGGGAGAACTCTCCCAGAGGGAAGAAAAGGAATCGGTGGGAAATTTTCCGGCCATGAATTCGGTCTCCTGCAGGAATGCGCACGGATAGAGCCCCCCGGCGGGCGAAATGCAGCACGTCAGTTTGCAGGCCCCGCACATGTTGAGTCCAAGGGTTCTTCGTTCCTCGGTCTTTACCGAAAAAAACGAATCCCCGGTCGAGACGCCGAGATGCCGGCTTAGCCAGCCCGAGAATTCAACCATTTGTTCTCTCGTGACGTTTAGCAGCGACCAGGCCTGTTTCCCCCGGCCGGATGGACGGAACCTGGAAACACGGGATTTTGCCCCGAACATAACCGCCAGCTCAGTCAGTTTGTCAAGCTCGGGGAAGCTTAGCTTCGTCAGCACCGTATTGATGCTGACCTCCAAATTTCTTTTTCTCAGGTGTTCAAGCGCCTTGAGAACTTTCTTGTAGCTTCCCTTTCCGCGGACGGCATCGTTTGAATCGGCGGTGGCGCCGTCCAGGCTCACCTGGATGTAGACCAGCTTGTGATCTAGTCTCCGGGCTACTTCTGCATCTATTAGAGTGCCGTTGGTACTGATGCACGTCACTATCCCCTTCTGGTGGGCATAGTCCATCAGGTCCAGAAAATCCGGCCGTGCAAACGGCTCCCCCCCACCGATATTGAGCTGGAAGACCTTTGCAGCCGAAAGATCGTCGATAACCCGGATGCATTGTTCGGTCGTAAGTTCCCCCGGCCTCTTTTGGCCCGAATCCGAAAGGCAGTGGACACAGGAAAGATTGCAGGAGTAAGTGACCTCCCAGGTTACGTTCACCGGAGCCGTAAGGCCCATTTCAACATAGCGGTTGCCCATTGATTAACCCTTTGATTTCGAGCGCCCGCAGTAGTGATTCCAGGCGATCCAGTATTCTCTTTCTTGGCAGACGGTGTTCTCTTTGGAGGGAATCCGCCAATTGGCCTATTGTTTTTTCTCCATCGAAGAAATCCTCTCCGATCAGGCCCCTTGAAGGAACGAAGTAAATTTTCGGTCCTTTGTAATCGTAGAAAAGAAGTCCGAACTTTTCGCGGCGAACCCGAATCCCGTCGATGAGACAAAACGCGCTGCACTCGCTGTAACGGTTCGTGGTCGCCGGCAAAACCGCTTTGCCTGTTTCCATCGATATACCCTTTGTCATTCCGGCCCCGACCTCAACCCCGATAGGGGCCGGAACAAACTTTGCCTAATAAATCCCGCAAATACCATCCACGTCGAGCTCTTCGATAACCACTTCATCGAGGATCGAAGGGCTTGCGCAATCCTGATCCTTCTCGATTACCGCTTCATTTCTGGTTTCTTTTCCCATTTTGTTGCCTTCTCCTTCATCGGATTTTCTTAAAAATTCTCACACTCTAACTCCGCCGTTTCCGAAAAGAGTCCTGGTGCTTTTCGCCAAATGGTCCAACTGAGCGGGCTCATCGAGCTGCAAGTCCGGGATTCTAGGGAGCACGCGCGGTCCAACCGCAATCCACGGCAATTTGTCCGCCGGTGATGCACTTTGAATCTTCGGTGGAAAGCCACAGTACCGCCCGCCCAATGTCCTCGGGGCATATCTCCCTGTCCTTGAAAAGATGTCCCGCGAAAAAATTCTCCTTGGCGTCGGCGGTTTCCATGCCGAAATGATTGGCCAAACCCGCCATCATGTCGGTCCAAACCGTACCCGGGCAGACGGCGTTCACATTCACGTTGTGATCGGCAGTCTCCATTGCGAGGGATTTCGTCAAGCCGATGATGCCGTGCTTGGCCGCGCAGTAGTGCGCTCCCATGCCAAAGCCGCGAAGGCCGCCCACCGAGGAAATATTGACCACTTTGCCGCTGTGCTGCTCGATCATGTGGGGAACGACATACTTGCAGCAAAGGAAAGTCCCCTTGAGATGGGTGTCGAGCATATCGTCCCATGCCTCTTCGGACATATCCACCAGAGCCTCGAGACCTGCGATCCCCGCGTTGTTTACGAGGATGTCGATCTTCCCGAAGTTGTCCAGGACCTTCTTGACCATCGCATCGACGTCGGCGGATTTGCGAATGTCGCACTCGATGCCGATGGCCTTGCGTCCCATTTGCGTCAATTCCTTTACCGATGCGTCCATCGTTTCCCTGGTGGAAAGCGGGTAGGGGGCCGAATCCACGTCACGACATATGTCGGCAATCGCTATGTCCGCGCCTTCCCGGGCCAAACATCTGGCTGCGGCCAGGCCGTTTCCGCGGGCCCCTCCCGTAACAATGGCCACTTTGCCCTCGAGCTTCATCAATTTTTCTCCTTTCACGTCTGTTCAGCTGCACCATGGGGGACATGCCCGAACTTGTGCAACAACTCCCGCAGCATCTTAATATCTTCGCTGGCTACACTGCCTCCGTATTCCGCGACCTGAAATTCGAGTTCATTCTGAAGAGACGACAACATCATGAGGGCATCGAGGTAATAAATCAGCTTCACATCGGATTTGAAGTCGTCCTTGTATCTGTCGAGAACGGAGTCTGCGTCCAACTCCTTCAATTTTGCCGCGTATTCGGCAAGATCCATTCGGTCGCGCAAAAAACCGTCCATTAGACCGATAGCTTTTTCGACCAGTTCAACAACTGTTTCATGCATTGGGTGTTGCATCTGGACACGCTCACCTTTTGGCTCTTCATTGGGGAGCCACGCAGTCTCAAAATTAAGCGGCGTGGGACCTGAGCTACTTTGAAGATCGATTTTCATTTGCGGCCAAGACTTTTTCGCCTTCCGGGGAAACCACGAACCGAGCAATGGTCGCCTGACCATCTCCCCCGACCCTTTGCCGCTCCATCAGACCCATTTCCACCAGATTTCTAATCCTATCCTTCACTCCGGACGACGAAATCTTGAGCATTTGAGAAAGGGTGTGGCAATGGAACTCTCCCACCTTCCGGTGGTGACACGTACCCGAGCAGTGCGTGCCGCCCCTTTCCTTTACAATACGCATGATTGCCAGAAGGTCTTCACTCAGGCTACAGGCCTCCATGCATGCCCCCCGCTAGGTCATTCTCACCACGAAATTCTTGGTTCTGTGAATGAGTTCGCTCAATTCGGCATCGAGCTTGCCGATTGCCTCCAAAGCGCTCGCCTCATTTCCGGCGCCAGCCGAATCCTTGAGTTGCACCGCCAACCGGCTGCACTGCCAGGCGGTCTCACCGGCCTTTACCGTCTTCATGTATGCCTTCGTAACCAGAGGCTCTATTTGCTGTCCCTTTTCAGAGCAAACCGCTTTGATCTTCCCCGAGGCGGTGTCTGATAAGCCATTCAAGCTGCCGTCGAGTTCCTTGAACGTCGCGAGCATTTCCCTAATTAGAGTTGGACCTTTTCCTGCCACATTCGGCATTGCTTCAGCCATCAAATTTCTCCTTTCAATCTGCTTACTTTCGTCTATGATCTCTTCCCTCGTGCCATGGGTGATCTTTTAGGACGACTTTCTCCTTTGGCGGAAGCCGCCTGAGGATTTCGTCGGCTATCTTGACCATGGCTTTAGCGCTAAGAGAATCAGGACTTTTGTATACGATGGGCACGCCCTTGTCGGCCGCATCCGAGTACTCCGCATCCACAGGGATCCCTCCCAAAAAGGGAATTGTGAATGTTTTTGCCAACTTCTCCCCCTTCCCCTTGCCGAAAAGAAATTCTTCTTTCCCGCAATCGGGGCATCGGTAGGAGCTCATGTTTTCGATAAGGCCGAGGATCGGCGCGTTAAGCTCCCTGGCCGCATTGATAGCCCGGCTACAAACCATTGCCGATATTTCCTGCGGGGTCGTAACGACCACCATGCCGTCCAGGGAAGGAATCGATTTCATTATCGTGATGGGTTCATCACCTGTGCCCGGAGGCAGATCGATGAACAAAAAATCGAGTTCATGCCACATTATACTGCTCAGAAATTGCCTGATCACCCGGGCCTTGTACTGCCCCCGCCACATAATGGGCGTCATGTCGGTCGGCCAGATGAGGGCAACCGACATCACCTTTAAACCATTGGGAGTGGTGACCGGATCAATCCCGTGGCTACCATGCAGGATATCCCGCATCTCGGTATCGATTCCCACCATCTTGGGGACGCTGGGTCCGTGAACATCTGCGTCGAAGATACCGACTTCCATCCCCCTTATTTTCAGCGCCGCAGCCAGGTTGACTACCACGCTCGTCTTGCCCACTCCGCCCTTGCCGCTGATAATGGCAATCTTGTAGTTAACGTGGGACATGGCGTCGCTGATAGCCCCATGCATCCCGTGCATTTTCCCCCTGTCCATTTCCGTGTGTTGCATTTTGTCTCCTGCTAGCAGCACCTCGCGGGGCGCGCGCGCTTCGGTCTCGGTTCTACTCATCACGTGCCGCGCTTCGATCTCTCGCGCCCGTGCCGGTTAATTTCGATGATCCGGGGTCCTGAATCGGCGGTTTTTGCGGCCGCATTGGGAAACGCACAGCCGTTCAGCTGATGAGAAGCTCACAATCCCTGCCGCCCAATCCCAATTTTTCTCCATACTCGAGCATGTGGACAGGCGAGTTTCCCGTGATGGCCGAAATTTTGTCCGTTCCTTTTTCCAGCACGTTCAAGTCCTGCGCGATGGAGCCGGGAATGCCGGGGCTTCCTAGGATCATCTGGTGGGTTACCCAGTCCAGAGCAACTGGATCGTCTGAGGCCAGAATACCCATGTCCGGGATGAACGGGATATCGGAAAATGGGTAGTCATCGCTCTGCGGGGTCACCGAGTTCAAGAAATTTACATAAAATGATTTGCCCCTGAGCTTACCGACCGCGACCTTTGCGGCTTCCACGACGCTTTCCTGGAATACTTCCACCCCCTCGGGCTTTATGCTCATCGCTTTGCTTGGACAAGTCATGAAACATCCAAGACAGCCGTTGCATATGCGAGGGTCGAAAGCGACTTTCGATCCCGCATCGGACAGGGCGCCCGTAGGACAGTAGGACAGGCAGATTTTAGAGCCGTCGCACTTGTTTTCATCGAATTGGAGTTCAAGACAGGAATGAATCCTCGCTTTTCCAGTCCGGGTCAGAAGGCCGATGCCGAGATTGTAGACAGCGCCCGCGATACCGGCCAGGGGATGCGCGGTCACATGGGAGAGCACCAGAAGATTGGAGATATCCAGAAGCATGCTTCCAAGCTCCACCCCTCCAAGGCGCTCGCCCTCCGCGGGGCAAAACCTTCCTTCTTCATTGGTGTAGCCGCCAGCCAGGATCATCTGGTTATCGAGGGCATCGCCGATCGCAAAGCCCTGCACGATCGCGGTGTCGTTCCAGCCGTGGCCGTCGAACCTGGCGCCTTTATACAGGCTCCCGCTGTCGGTCACTAACGCCGCTGCGCCTAATTCTCTGGCCTGTTCGAACAAACTCGTCACTGCAATCGGCGGCAGGCTGTGGCCATAACCCAATTCGCTGACGTTCACCTTTATGGCAAGACTTTGATTCGGAACCACAACGCCAGCCATTTCAGCAAGACTTAAAATGGTTGCAATTTTGGAGGTAATGCTTTTTCGATAGTCCGTGCTGCGTCCTTTGATCCAGTAAACTCGACTCATATGGATTCCCGTTTAATTGGCCCTTTTGTTTGCTCCAAGACCGCTCGATCAGTTGGGCGGGCCGCGCCGGGCGACCCGCCCTTTAATCCGCCCAACCTCACGGAATACAGATTTGACGTACAAACCTTAAGCGGTCGGGTCGAACTTCTTCCAGTTCTGCAACCACCCCGACAATTCCTCTCTTTTGAACGGCAGGAACTCACGGGCCAGATGATGGTGTTGGAAAATCTGGCGCATAGGTTTAACCGTCATCGGGGTCTTGCGGGTTTGCCACTTGGAGATATTCTCGGGGTTGAGTTCGGGCTCGTAGACCACCAGTTCATAGTTCATGGTGCCCATGCCGATCTTTTCGGCGGCTTTGAGCTGAATTCTCGGAGTAAAAGCGTTGACCGCCTTGAACTTGTCTTCACCCGGCTTGAGTCCGAGTTCTTCTGCGCGCGAAGTGGGCATTACGGGGGCCTTGTCGATCATATCGCAAACGGCCGAGTCGAGGGCAACAAGGTCTTTGGATGCGAACACGCCGACATCGGGCACGACCGGCATACCGCCCCACGGGAAGCAGTCGCATTCCGGGCAGATATCCACCGCATAGGCCATGTAGCCGATCTTGCCGGGTTTGAAGGTCTTTACGCAGCCATAAGCGGCGTCCGCCATGGCTATCTGGGCCAGCGGGAAGTAATCGTCGCGAAAACCGATGCCTTCCATGCCGGTGAACATGCAGGTCACCTGGCACGAGTAGCACAGGGCGCACTTCGAGTAATCGAGCACCACGCCTTCAGGCATCACTTTGATGGCTTCGTCGGGGCAGCTGTCTTCGCACATCTTTGAATAGGGACACTCAGTTCCTTTGCATGCTTGCCTATTGACTTTCGGGTAACCGATGGCATCTTCCGGATCGCCCCAGAACGCAAGGTGAGTCTGATACTTGCCGCGCTTTGACTGGGCGCCGATTCCGAAATTCTTGATGCAGCCGCCAAAAGCGGTGATCGGATGCCCCTTGGCGTGGGCCAGGTTGATGCACGCATCCGCTTCGTACATGCCCCTGGCTATGTAGGTCTCCTTCAGGATGTTTCCTTCCGGAAGCTCGACCCTCAGGTCGTCTTCGCCCGAGAAACCGTCCGAGATAACAAAGGGGGCCTGGAGGCTGGCATGATTATGGCCATGGCGATTTGCGCCTTCCATTGCGAGCTGGCCGGTGCAGCGGTTGTTGTAAAGATGATAGGTCAGCGTTGTGGTGTCCGTAACGAACGGCCTTCCACCGCACGCCTTGACTTCCTCTACAATGGCCGCGACAAATTCGGGCCTCAGGCAATGGGTGCGGTTCCATTCGCCCTGATGAATCTTAATCGCAACGCTGTCGTCTTTTTCAATGCATTTGTCCAGACCGGCCAGGTAGAAAAGATCCTTGGCTTTGCAAATAGTGCTTTCCGTCCAATTGGTGGCCTGCGCACCGGCAAACCAGACCTTGGAAGCTTTTTTATCAGCCATACTGATGTCTCCTGTGAAAGGTATTCGATGAGAAATAAGCGCAACGCCCGCATAAGGATGCGGATCTTTCAGTGGTTCCCTCTGTTTAAACGTGGAACACTGCCTGCTCTATCATCCCCCTTTCGTCCTTGACTTTAGATGGAGGGCTCCCTGGAATTGAAAATCGAACGACTCGATCAGCGTGAATTCAGTAGAAGTACCAGATGCAACCAAACCCCCAACTACCACCCCCTACATGGGCGATGTCTACCCGAAATGGTTCGATACAGTAGAGCAAGGTCTGTGCCCCTCGTTGCGGCTAACTCGCTAAAGGATATTTTATCCTTAAATATCAATGCCATGCTGCGAACTGGAGGCAGTACCCGAACCGTTGTCTAGAAAATAGCGGACGACCAAAGGGGCCTATGCCCCTTTTTCGGATGAAGTAGGGTAGTCAACATAATGAAAGTACAGCAAAAATACGATATCAGGATTCTTGGGGTCAACGGGGGCTTTTTGCCGCAACGGTGTTTGGAATTTGCGGGAGCGGCTCAGGGAAAGAGTTTGTGTTTGTGGATTTTCTTGTAGAGAGTCTTTCGGTTGATGCCGAGGATCTCGGCGGCCCTGCTCTGATTGCCGCCGGCAGCGTCAAGAACTGTTATAATATGGTCTTTTTCCAGCTCTTCCAAAGTCTGGGGCTGCCTTGACACGGTCCGCCTGTTGGCGAGAATGCTTGCCGGCAAGTGCTCGGGCATTATCGGGCCCGAGTTCGCGAATATTATCGCCTTATTTATCACCGATCTCAGTTCTCTCACATTTCCGGGCCAGCCATATTCGCTCAGCACCTGCATGGTCTCCGGGTGGATCGAGACCTGGTTGCCTCGCCCATCCTCTTTTTTGACAAAAAGAGAGGCAAGACATTCGATATCCTCGATTCGGTTCCGTAGCGGTGGAATCATGACTTCGAGGACGCCCATGCGATAGAACAGATCCTGACGCAGGATGCCCTTGCGGACCGCATCGTCCAGATCAAGGTTGGTCGCCAGAATCAGGCGGGTATCAATCTCTATTTCCTTGGTTTCGCCGACACGGCGAAATTTTCTCGTCTCAAGGAACCGCAGGAATTTCTTCTGCAGCTCCAAATCAATATTGCCGATTTCATCCAGAAAGAGCGTTCCTCCGTGGCTTTGCTCCACGAGGCCCGATTTTCTTTCGGTCGCTCCCGAAAAGGCCCCCTTGCCGTGTCCATAAAGCTCGCTTTCGGCGAGGTTCTTGTTCAACAGTCCGCAATCGATCGTGATAAAGGGACTGTCTTTACGCAGGCTTCCGATGTGGGCGTAATAGGCCAGCACATCCTTTCCCACGCCCGTTTCGCCTTGGATCAGGATAGTGTTGTCGGTGGGCGCCGCCTTGTCGATCAGGTCGTATACGGCTTGCATCGATCTGCTCGGGCAACGCAATAAATTTAGAGAACCCGTTGCCCGAACTCTTCAGCCGAGCCGCTGATTCGCCTTCGGAGGGATTGTCCAAGGCAAGTCTTACGAGCCCCAATAGTTCGTCGAGCTTGAAAGGCTTTGTAATATATTCACGCGCCCCGAGCTTTAAAGACTCCACCGCCGTTTTGATGTCGCCGTAACCCGTAATCATGAGCACCTCGGTGGACGGAGATTTCTTTTTCAATCGCCGCAACACTTCAATGCCGTTCATTCTTGGCAACCTTATATCAAGCAGAACGAGGTCAAACGACTGGTTGTCCAGAAGTTTGAGCCCTTCGTGCCCATCCTTGGCGGTCTTTACTTCGTAGCCCTCGAGTGTGAATTCGCTTTCAATGAGGTGCCTGATATTCTGTTCGTCATCTATAGCCAGAATCTTTCCTCGACTCATTACCAAACTCCTCGGGCTTATCTGAAACCTGCACGGTTAAAATTAAACCGCAGTATGTCTCTAAAAAAAATCCTTCCCTGCCGGTCCGAGCCAAATTGCTATACGGCGGCGGCAGGGAAGCGCAGGACGAAAGCCGTCCCCTTTTCCCTGGCGGTATTTACCTGAATATCGCCATTGTGATGCTCCATGATGCTATAACAAATGGACAGGCTGAGGGGCGTACCTCCAATTCCCGGGTGAGTAGGGTGCGGCAACTGAAGGGGCTCTCCCCGAACTTCTTCTAAGGTGTCGCATTTGGCGTCCGCATTGGAGATCACAACCTGAACCCGGTTGCCTCTATTGCTCGTACAAACGGTAAGCCTCCCCTTTTCTTCGGTAGCCTCAAGAGCATTGCTCAGAAGATTTAAAAACATGTGTTTCAGTTCCGATTCGTTCCCGATAACCCATCCGGGTTTGTTTTCGCCGTTCACCACGCAGATCTTGATCCCGTTATCTTTGGCATGCTGACGGATCAGCGCAGTTATGTCGTCTATCACCTGATTGATGTCAAGTACCTGCTGGTCGTCATTCGATTTATGGCTGAACCGGATAAGGCTTTGTATAATATCCCTGCAGCGATAAGCTTCATCGTTTATGATTTGCAGGTAGTCTTTGAAATAGGAAAAGAACCTGTTGTCCTTGAACTCGGGGAGTGTATTCAGCCTTTTGAGCAATCCTTCCGAAAAACCCGCTATCGAGGTCAGAGGATTGTTGATCTCGTGAGCTATTCCAGCTGCCAGAAGCCCTATTGCCGCCATCCGGTCCGCCCGCATCAGGTTGAACTCGTACTCCTTGCGGTCGGTTATGTCTCTCATGAGCAGTATGACTCTGTCGATCTTTTCGCGAAGCCCCCTTACGGGCGATGTAGTCCACTCGATGCACCGCCCCGCATGCTCCCCGTCTCTTATGACCATCTCGCCGCGCAGCGTTTCTCCTCTTATCATGGTCATGAGCGCCGGACATTCCTTGCAGACTTCTTCCCTGTGGTAGAATGCCTGGTGGCACGTCGCCCCGACTAATGTCCCCAGGGGAAACATCGTCCGTTGGACCTTGTTTACAAAAACGATGTTAAGATTCCCGTCAAGGATGGTCAGCCCGTCTGTCATATTGTTGATGATCGCTTCAAGTTCGCTGTTGCGCTGTGCAAGTTCGGTACTGAGAGCTTCGAGCTCTTTTATCTTCGAACGTACCTGCTTGAAGTGACCGACCTTGGAATAGCCTAGGCCCTTGAAATCCAGAGAAGTAGATGTGAATTCTGCTTTAGCCATAAAGAATGCTCACAATGCCTCGCGATAAAGAGTTTCAATCTCATCTTTAGAATAGCAATACGGATTTGTCCGCATACAGATGTCGTCTTTGGCCAGATCGGCGAGCAGGGCTATATCATCGGCATTCACATTGAACTGGGAAAGCCTGACCGGAAGTTCGAGAGCTTCGATCAACCGTGTGATCTCCCAAAGCGCGCTCTGGGCAGCTGTGGTTATGCTCATTCCGCTTATATCGACGCCCATCGCCCTGGCGATTCGCGCGTATTTATCCAGGGAATATTCCATGTTGCGTCTTACCACCGTAGGCAGCAGTACGGCGTTTGCAAGGCCGTGATGAATGTCATAGAAACCGCCCAGCGGATGAGCGAGGGCATGCACCGCGCCAAGAATTGCGTTGGAGAAGGCTATGCCCGCTTCCAGACAGGCGATGGACATTCCTTCGAGAGACTTGATGTCTTTGTATCTCATCGCATTCACAAGGTGCTCGCTCACCAGTTCGATCGCATGAATGGCGTGCGGGTCTGTAAGGGTCCACGATAGCGAGGACACATAAGCTTCAATGGCGTGAGTGAGAGTGTCCATCCCCGTGGCCGCGATGAGTTCGGAAGATTCTGTCTGCAAGAGGCGCGGATCGATGAGGGAGATCTCCGGCATAATTGCGCGGCCCAGAATCAACATCTTCATCCGCTTTTCGGAGTGCGTAACCACCGCCATTTGGGTAACATCGGCGCCGGTGCCGGCGGTTGTGGGAATGCAAACCATCGGAGGCACAGGCTGCGTAATCAGGTTGCATCCCTCATAATCGTGAATCGAACCGTGGTTCGACACCAGAATGGCTATTCCCTTGGCCGTATCGATGGGGCTGCCCCCACCTATAGCGACAATGACGTCGCACTCCTCTTTTTCGTAGACTCGCGCGCCCTCCTCGACCTGGAAATCTCTGGGATTTGTGACCACGTTATCGTAGACGATGCATTTGAGGTCTTCGGCCTTGAGATAACCTACGGCCTCATCCACCCAGCCGGCTTTGACGATGCCGGGGTCGGTGACAAGTAAAACACGCTCTCCCCCCAGCCTCTTGGCGCATTGGCCGGCGATGCTGAGAGCTCCTAAGCCATGTATTATTTCAGGTACTTCAAACTTCTGCAACGAATCATAGGTGTTCATGTCGGCCCCTCACTCTTTCACGCCATTTTCACCCGGCCTTGATGCGGAACTGGTAGGATTGAACGAGGAGTTCTTCGCAGGTTCTTTCGAGATCGGTAAGAAGACGATGCGACAAATCATTGGAACCGGAATGTTTTTTTAGCGATATGGCTTTTTCAATACATTCCAGCAGGGTTTCTTTCCCTTTAAGAGTCTTTAGATATACTTTGTCATCGAGTGCAGCTATGCTGTCCATCATTTTTCTTATTCGATACGCCCATTCGGGCGAAACTCCCGCCTGGCCCAACAGTCCTGCGCACACGTTCTGGAACTCCACTATGGTTGGCGGCGCATTCATCCCCACTCCCACTTATACCAAATTGCTTTCAGGATGGGCGGGATAAACCGCGCCCTTACATGATTAAGATGTGAGTTTTGCAAGAGGGCTTTATGCCCTCCCTGAAATGCCAATTTAATCCAGCGTGGAAATCCCTGCCCTCAGGGCTTTGTATAACATATCTTTTCGATATTTTATCATGGTTTCATCGATCGGGTCAACCGGACTGTATGGTCCTTTCCGGAATCGGACTGACCGGCTGAGATCGCGAAAAACTCATAGGATGACTTTTCCTTTGATGTCGATAGCGTCGAGAAGTGGGGCGGCAATCTTGTAGCGAGTGCCCTCAATGAAGCAATGTCAACGGTTCGTTCAAACCGTCGAGTTCGAAGGAAAAATCAGTGCACCCGATCCTGTTCAAACAGCAGTAATCCTGCTCGATTTCGAAGAGTTCGCTCAAGGATTTGCCCAGCAGCATGCAGAGCAGGATGCGGTTGACCCCGGCGTGGCCGACTATCAGGATATCGCCGCGCGTCGAATAGACGGCGTCGTAAAACGCAGGAGCGACCCTTCGGGCGCAGTCCATGAAGCTCTGCCCCCCCGGCGGCCTGAAGTGCACGATGTCCCGCCCCCTTTCGTCGTACTCTTTCGGATATTGACCTCTAACCGCATCGAAGGCAAGACCCTCCCATTGCCCCAGGGCGACTTCCCGAAAGTTTGGTCTCGCCGCTGTCTCGATCCCATGAAGCTTGCCGACGATTCTCGCAGTATCGGCAGATCTGCTCAGGTCGCTGCAGAATATGGCCGTAAGCGGAGTGGACCGAAGCTTTTCGGCCAGTCGTTGAGCCTGCCGCACGCCTTCTTCGGTAAGGGGCAGGTCCGTGTGGCCGATATAGCGTTTAACATCTCCAGGATGATGCACGGCCCCGTGCCTTGCGAGATAGATGTTTCTTGGGCCGCTCAAAGCCGCCCGCATACTCTTGCCGTATTTTCCAACGACGGCCTCCAGCGGACCTCCGATGATGTTCTCCAACTGCATACTTATGGTCGTAGCGTTCCTTAGCCGTCTCTCTACGGCCCTCAGCGCCTCGGGCCTGGACGCAAATTTTTTGAGCGGCCCCTCAAACCGCTCATCGAGACTGCCCACCATGTCGCCCTTGACGAACTTGTCTGCCATGTGGACTACGTCCGATTCATCGAGGGGCCGCAACCGTTTGGGCTCGATATCGGTGTGCGAGGCCACTATGCGCGCAACGCGGCTGTAGCCGATTTTCTCGAGGAACTCGGCGCCGGCCGCGGAGTGGTCCGCCTCCCCCTTGGCCAAGTCATGAAGAAGCCCTCCGGCCTTGATCAGTTCTAAATTTAGAACCAGGCCGGCCGATTGGAGGTAAACGGCCAGCATCCTTGCCACTTCGGCCACCATGCGGGAGTGGGCGACCAGTTCCCGCGAAGCGTTTCGGTCCCTCAAAAGCGCCATGCATTCTCGCTCAGTCGGGATGTCTTCCCTCGACGCGCAGGCTTTCAGTTTGAGATAATCCTGCCGCGTGTTGCAGTTCATCAAAATGGACTGGTCGATCACGTCGAGGTCTGCGGCCAGGTCTTCATGCCTTCCGAGGAAAGCCGCAAGCCCCCCCTGGCAATCATCCGGCAGGTCCGCGGCCAATTGTTTCGAAATGATGGGCGGATGGCCCCGAAGACCTTCGAAGCGGGGATAGACGATCTTTGCCACGCCGGCGCTGAAGGCAGCGGCAAGAGCCGCTATCGTGGCCGGTTTGACCAGCGGGATGTCTACGGGGAGCACGAAGAATGCCACTATTTCCGGCTCCAGGCTTTTTACTCCTGCCAGGACGGATGAATACATCCCCCTGTCATAATACGCATTTAATATTTTCCCTGCCCCAAGCCCGTCGATGACCGGCCAGATTTCATCGGCCCTGTGACGGGCGACCACCCTGACGTCTTGGATGCCCGCGCGGCGAAATCGCTCCACGGCCTCCTCTAGGACCGTGGAGCGTCCAAGCGGCAGCAGGGGCTTGAAATCGCCCATGCGCGAGGAGTATCCGGCGGCCAAAACCAACGCGGCAATTTTTGCACGTTTCTCAAAAGCCATCTACAAATCCTTTAGGGTCCCTGTCACCTATTTACGCCTCCTGTCTACGATCCTTCTTTTCCCGGCGCCTCCGGGTTTAAATTCTTCATCCAGGCGAACATCGACCGAAACGCGAAGGGCGCCCTGCCGGATTGCGGCCCGCACGGCGGGAAGCGCCTCTATCGCTTTTTGCGCGCTTTGCGCCAACTGAGCGCATCGGGCCATCGCCTGGATTTCTACCTGAAGGCGGTCCATGTCTGTTTCACGGGCAAGGAGTGCGGTGAAATCGAGAACTCCCGGCAACCCGAAGAGAGGTTCGTCCAGGTCGGCCATGGAGAGCACACCGCCCGGGCCCCGTTCGACCTTCCCATCAAGCCGCTGTTTCACCCGCTCCATGCTCTTCAGCAAAGTACCGCACGGGCATTTTCCCGGAATAAATCTCCCGAGGTCCCCGGTACGGTAGCGGATAAGAGGCATGGACGTTGGTTTTACCGGTCGGCCCGCGCCTGGCAAGAAGGAGTGCCTGCACCGGGGAGCCCACAAGCGTGCTCACCCGGTCGCGCGCCATCACGTCGAGCGTGGTCCGTGGGTCTTTTACCGGCCCGTGGGCAATTGCGACCGCACCCAGGCGGCCGATGGACTCGGCGAGCAGTTCTCCTACGCTTCCCGGTCGCTCTCCCGACAGAAGGATCAGCACCCTGTCCCCTGGACCTGTAAAGGTGGACATCCCATGCGAGAAAAAATCGACCGTAAGCTCCCGGTCCTCCAGTGTGAAGAATATGCGCTTCGGGTCTCCTGTGGTCCCGGAGGTGGGCAGGGTAACCACCCGGTTGATCCGGTCCTGGGAAAGGCAGAGAAACCGCAGAGGGTTTCGCCGGATGTCATCAGCGGTGGTGAACGGGATTCCGGCCATATCTCCGATCCCGGAAAGGCTGCCATTCCGCAGGCCTCGGAGACCCATCCTGTAGAAAACACTCTTCCGTGCCGCCAACCCGAGTGTTTCACGCAGCCTTTCAAGCTGCCGGTCCTCGATTGCCTGCCTTGTAAGCGGAGGGCCGCCTGCCGGATAACCGATCTTGCCGGCTATCCAGCCATCGAGCGGGGTAATTTTCATAGCTGGCTGTCTTTCTGATCAACGTCTAGCCGGAAACCTGCTGGTGGGCACGGTAAGGCTCGTGCCCACCCTTGGGCTCATGGAGCCCCGCCTGAGAGATCGAAGCCATGTTTAAAGAGAAGGGCCTTGACCTGCTCATAGGTTCCGAGGACCATGCCCGGACAGCGGGTAGTCCGTGCGGCGGGGTCGTCTCCCAGGATGTCCTCGCAGCGAATTCCGCCAAAAGACCGGCCGTATTCGCCGGAAAACCATTCCACGAACTCGCTTATCATCAAATTGAGGCGTTCGTCTTCCTCTTCGTCGGCGGTTCCTCTTCCGGCGTAAAGCCCGAGCAGACAGGCGCCTCCGGTCAGGACTCCGCAAACCTCGCCCGAAAAGCCAAGACCTCCCGCGAGACCGGACATCGAGCGAACCAGGTCCGGGTTTTCCTTGGACTGGGCTTCGAGGCCCATGATGAGCAAGATCTGGCTGCAGTGAAATCCCTGCTGCGCGAGTTGGATCATTCGGATCATTTGTTCGGTCATTTTCCACTCCCTGAAGAACTCGGGGCGCCCGTCTTGCTCGCGAGGGCAGAAAGTAGCCCGGTTTTGCCGCAAGCACGGCGGATTGCATCCGGGCTGCGGGCTCCTTGTCCGGGCGCGCCAATGGAGCAGCTCCAGAAGGGTTAAGACCGGCCGTGAAGGGCTATCCCGCGGTTCACTTATGACCGAAAGGCTGCATTCATTGCGCTTCGTTTTCCTCCGGCAAAGCGGGTTGCGCGGTTAATCGCCTGGTCTAAACGGAAACGAGCTGGTGTCCATCCGGTTGGCGTCCGGGATTCCGCTGCTCGCAAAAATCTTGAAATCGAGCTCCGGCAAATACGGCTACCCGAATCTGTCGCAACGGGCGATTCAATCCGAACCCAGTATCTCGGCCGCAACATCTTCAAGACCAAGTTCTAAAAGTTTCTCCCTCGTTGGTATACCTGTTTGGCTGTCCCATCCCCTTAGCTGATAATATTCATCCTTCATCTGTTCGAATTTATCCCTCTCCAGCACGGCGCCTTCGTATTTTCCCCTCGTCAGCGGTTTTTCGAAAAATTTTCGGGGAAGCGTATCATCGGCGCGTCTCAAACCTTGTCTGACGTCGAACATTCTCTCCAGGTTGCGGATGCGCTCCCCTGTCCGCACAAGCCTGTCAACGTCCCAGTCTTTGCCCGTTACGAGATTGAAGAGTCGGGCGACCTTCTCTACGTTCTGGTAGATAAATATGCTGTAGGGCCACGAACACACCCCAAGGCTGTCGACAATGCGCTGATCGTGCTCCGAAACGACCGCCGACATTGCTTTGCCGTTGTAAGACGAAGGAATTGCAGCCTCTTCACTGCCGTACATTGATTTGCCGACCTGCTGGAACCACTCTGGAGCGTTGTGCCAATCAACCTCGAGTATGCTGCCGCGAAGAGGCAAGGGATCGCCTCTGTGCCCTATCGCCTGCATCAGCGCCGAAGCCTTGAAGGCGCGAAATTCGTACGGGTGCGGAGCCAATCCCTTTACCACATCCACTTTATCGACGGCTTCCGGGCCGAAATGTTTCGCCGTCGCCGTCTGGCCCTCCGCCATAATATCGCCAAGCCCTTCCCGGGCGCCTATTTTACGGATGGTGGCAAGAATCGCTTCCCTGCTTCCACGCTCCATGGGTATGCCGTCGGTATCCTTGGCCGTGATGATCCCGTCGTGGTAGAGTTCCATGAGAAACCCGATGGTGGCGCTGACCTCCGTAGTATCGAGCCCCAGTCGGTTGGTCAGGCGCGTGGCCTCCCAGAAAACATTCATATCGAGGTTCCAGACAGCGCCCGTAAAACCGCTCCAGGGCTCACATCCCGTAAAGCCCTTGCCAATTTCGGGAACCACGAGGAAATTCTTGCAGCGGACCGGGCAGGAAAAACATCCGACATTCTTGAGCTGATGCTTTTCGACAAAAGCGGGCCCGCCATAATTGTTGATGATCTCATCCCAGTGGACATCTTCATAGTATCCCACAGGGAAAAAGCTCAATGAATACATCCATGGAACCGAACGGCACACTCCCCAGGTGGAAAGCTCCTTGCACGCGGGATGTTCGCGGATCTCGCGGCTGATCTCCATGGACAATTCGAGCAGCTCATCGGGTTTTGCCACTCCGACCGTCCCGGAGCCGCGCACAGCGACAGCCTTGAGATTTTTGGATCCCATCACCGCGCCAATGCCCGTTCTTCCCGCCGCCCCGGCCACCTCGGTAATAAGACATGCAAAGCGCACAAGATTCTCACCGGCGGGACCGATGCAGATTACCTTGATCTCGGGGTCTCCAAGCTCTTGTTTGATTATCTGCTGGGTTTCGAAGGTATCCTTCCCCCACAGGTGCTCGGCGCTGCGAATCTCGACCTTTCCATCATTGATCCAAAGATAGCAGGGTTTTTCCGCTTTACCCTTAATCACGATATGGTCAAAACCTGCATATTTGGCTTCAGGTCCCCAGTAGCCGCC
>CAWEZA010000065.1:0-16372 GCA_963813125.1 uncultured delta proteobacterium
ACTTCTCCATGGCAAGCTCGATCAGCCTGTCGAGGAGTTCTGAAAAACCGATGCCCGCGTTTGCCGCAGCCTGCGGAAAGAGGCTCGTGGCGGTCATGCCGGGAATGGTGTTTGTTTCCAGCAAGTAAAGATCGCTCCCCGAAAGTATCATGTCGGTCCGGCTGTAGCCCCTGCAGTGAAGCGCCTTGTGAGCCAGCCCGGCATAGTTCCGGGCCTTTTCGGCAAGCTCGGGGGAAATCCTCGCGGGGCAGATTTCCTTCGTTGCGCCGGGCGTGTATTTGGCCTCGTAGTCGAAGAATTCGTAGCGCTTGTCGAGACAGATTTCGATCAGCGGAAGGGCCAGCAGATCGTCGTTTCCGAGGACTCCGGCGGTCAGTTCGATCCCGTCTATGTATTTTTCGACAAGGCAGCGTTTGTCGAAGCTCCAGGCTTTTTTGAGCGCCTCATCGAGGTGTTCCTGTTTTTTTACGATTGTTAAACCTATGCTCGACCCTTCGTGTTCAGGCTTTATCACGACCGGCAACCCGAGTTCGCTAAAAATTGCGGCTTGAGGGGGTGGGTTGGATCTATCGGCGACGATGTAAGGCGCGGTGGGAAGTCCCGCCTGAACGTAGAGCTGCTTGCTGAGTATCTTGTTCATGGCGATGGCGCTCCCGAGCACACCGCTGCCCTGGTAGGGTATTTCGAGGGACTCGAGCAGGCCCTGAATTGTTCCGTCTTCCCCCATTCGCCCGTGAAGGATGATAAGGGCGACGTCTATTGCCGCGGCGTCTTTTGCCAGCAAAGACAGATCGGTTGCCGGATCGTACCTGACGACATTGTAGCGCGTCTTGTCGAGCGTCTGGAAAACCTGTTCGCCGCTCGCAAGGGAAACGTCTCGCTCAGCAGATTTTCCTCCCGCAAGCAAGGCCACTGTAAGCTTTTTCGTTTCCATGACTCCTGGTTTCTCCCTAATGGTGTCTAGATAGTGATCCCCATGAGCCCGGGGTCATGAGGCGCAATGTGCAGGTGGGAAAAAATCGTGTTTTCGAGAGCGACATAGAGGTCGAGTTTTCCGCGCAGCATCATGGCCTGGGGGGGGGATTTTGCGTAGCGCTCGATGAGGTCTTCGAAGCGTTCGCGGATCGAAACGACCCGGTCATGTTTCACCCTCTTGTCGGAATAGTTGACAATGAGCGATTCGGTAACAGGGCCGCCGGTTTGCGAAATCTCCAGATAGATATGCTCTTCGACTATGCGGGCGATGGGCGCGGCGACAATACCCGTAAGCATCCTGGCGCCAAGTTCGGCATGATTTTCACCCGTTTCCAGGCCGGGCATTTTCCCTATGTCGTGCAGCAGGGCCGAAGCTTCGACGATTCGCAGATCGAGCCGGCAGCTGTTGCGGTTCAAGCGGGTCGAGATAAAGAGCGCCACCTCGGTCACCATGAGGCTGTGTCTGCGAATATGCTGAGGCATATCGTGCCGGGTGAGCAGCTCCAGGCATTGTTCGCGGGATGGAACAAGCATTGTCGTACACACGGTCCTTTAAAATTTAACCCGTGGGGGTGCGGGGGGCACGGCTCCCCGCGCTTCAGTCCTTTACTAATTTTATCCCAATTTGCTTTTTTTTTAAACAGCTGTTCTTGGCGCGGCGCGGTCTGCGGACTCACGCCCCCGCGAGTTTTAGGATAACCAGCCCCAGGATGTTTGCACCGATACCCGCCAGGACATCGTCGAGCATGATCCCGATTCCTCCTGTCATTTTCCTGTCGACCACGCGGATGGGCCACGGCTTCCAGATGTCGAAGGCCCGGAAGAGCAAAAAGCCCGTCGCAATCGACAGGATGCTTACCGGGTGGCCCGCCATCGCGACCAGATACCCGCAAAGCTCGTCGATTACGACTTCCCGCGGGTCTTTGCGGCCCGATTGGTTTTCGGCCTCACCGGACAAATACGCGCCCGCAAAGAAAAGGGCCAAAGCGATGGTCAGCTGAATTTGCCAGCAAAGTCGCCCGAGGAGAAGGAAACAGGGGATTCCGGCGACAAGGGTCGCAACGGTGCCGGGGGCCAGAGGGGATTTGCCCAACCAGAAGAGGGTCGCAAGCATGGAGGGGATAGATCGAGTTTTTCGCATGCGGTTCAGGCCGGTTCGACTATTTTTATCCGGATTTTGGGCGCGCATTTGTCAAGGACTTTCAGAAGGCCGTCAATGGGGACTCTCCGATTAGGACTGCTCGGCGTGAGGGTCGTGACGTAGACTCCACAGATGTGAATCTCTATGTCCAGCCGGGGTGGTTTGTATTGGAAGCAAGCGCACTCGTCGCCCTCGGAGAAGGAAAATTCGATGTAGACGGGGGTGGACCTGTCGGTTGTGAAAAATCCCTGCCCTTCTTTTGCAAACGATGTCAAAAAAGATTTGCGAGTGACTTCAAAAGGCGCCCGAGGTTCGGCGGCCATGTCAAGGTCCCTCTCATCGAAGCTCCCCTCGACGCCCCTGTTCGGGCGATCGCCTGCCCCCGACTCTTGCCGGTACCGGGAAAGCGAAAGCAGCGACTCGACAAGAGGGGGTTTGATCGACACTGAGAAGCGTTCGGCGACGTCTGGATAAATTCTCAGGATATTTTCAAAATCGGCTTGCAATTCGGGGGGAAGCCGCAGCATGAGTTCGTAGAAATTGGACAGGAGCGGTTCAAGAATCAGCCGCACCGTATCGGCAGGGACTTTGCCCAGCAGCATCTGCATTCTGAAACTCGACAAAAGAACGTCCGGAAAGTTTTCAAATAAAACGTCGGGTTCCACGTTGTTCCCCCAATGGACATTCCAGCATCGTCAGCCGGCGGGAATTAAAGCAGAGGGGAACTAAAAGGAGCATGGCATCCCCTGCTTGCGCCGGGGCATCCCCCGGGCCTTTTCGACTTCGACGATCAGAACCTGATTTAATATATAATCGTTTAATTTTTTTTTGAAATATGTCTTTATTATCCGACAAAGGGTGCCCGTTGACAAGCACAGAACCTGTTTGCCCTCGACGGACCGAGTCCTACCTGCAAAACATAGCCATTACCTGAACCAGTATGCTCCTTCTGTGATCGGCCAAAAGGCACCTGTTGACGTGCTCGATCCTGTTGTCCATGTTGAACTGGCGTTTGAGCTTTATGGCGAATTCCCTCCGGTCTTCCCCCTGGAGCCAGCCGAAAAGGGTTTTTTCCCATTTGCCTTCCTCAAACCCCGGGAGCCTGGATTCTTCGTCTATGATGGCGCCATCGATGGTGCGATCCAGCAGTTCCCTGAATTTATTCCTGAAGTACTCGAGGCCTTTGGAACAGACCTCGGGTTCGGTCTTTACGATTTCGATCGCCAGGTAGATAAACCAGATCATCGATCTCAGCCGCATCGTCCTGTCCTGGTCCGGACGCACCTGGGGCTTTGCGCGGGAGAACATATGCAGAAAGCAGAGCATGTCTTTTTCATCCGCCGCCTTTGCCCGGTGAAAGAGGCAGCGTATGATAATTTTTATCGCCTCGTTTTGATGAGGGATGAGTATGTCGTCACGATCCGTGCGGCATTGGATTCCATAGGAATCCTCAAGGATAATCTCGACTGTTTCCGCATCCCTGAAAATCGTGAAATGCTCGGAGGTGATTTGGCCGGCCATGCGCTCGAGCGCAAAATTTATGAGAAACAGACGGACGGCGTCGTTTCGGTTGCCGCCTTTGGGGACTTCGTGCTCGGTGAGGTCCAGGAGCTTTTCCACGAGGATATCGCGGTCGTTCCTGAGGATTTGGGCCATCGGCGCAAAAGAAGGGACGGAGGACCAAACGTAGATGTGGTTGTCGATGGTCGCATTTATGCGGTTGACGCGGTTGGACATAAACATGCTCGCGCTCTCATTGCCTTCTTAAGGCAAGGAGAAATGAAGCAGAGTGGATTGGGGTCCTGATAGAGACGCTTGTCCAAAAGATCAGAATCTATCCTGAAAGGTAACTTGACTCGAAATCCTATAGGAATCAATAAGCCGAGTCAAGT
Source organism: uncultured delta proteobacterium (assembly GCA_963813125.1). GTDB lineage: Bacteria > Desulfobacterota > Syntrophobacteria > Syntrophobacterales > Syntrophobacteraceae > SbD1. The sequence goes on from CAWEZA010000065.1 coordinate 4,009, forward strand.
TATAACTCCTATTGTTTGCCGAGCGCTTCCGCGGCAGGCTTATAAAAACTCTCCAGGCCAAACGGTTCCGCAACGGGCTTGAAGGTTACCCAGCCGTTATGGATATTTAGCCCCTTCAGCAATGCGGGTTCGTTAAGACAGGCGGATTCCACGCCCAGGTCGGCGAGGCGCAGGCCGTACTTGCCCGTGCGGTTGTTAAGGGCGAAGGTCGAGCTGCGTGCATAGGCCCCCGGCATGTTGGCCACGCAGTAGTGAACCACCCCGTCAACCAGGTAGACCGGATCACTGTGAGTGGTGGCCCTGGAGGTTTCCACGCATCCCCCCTGGTCTATGGCCACGTCCACGATGACCGATCCCGGCTTCATTATGCGCAAATGGTCGCGCTTGACTATTTTAGGGGCCCTGGCCCCGGTCACCAGCACGGCGCCGATGACTATATCGGCTTCCCGCAGGCCTTTATCGAGCGTGTAGGAGTCGGCGTAGATAGGACAGACGTTTGCGGGCATGATGTTTCCGAGGTGCTCCAGGGTATCGAGGTTAATGTCGAGCAAGGTCACTCTTGCGCCCAGGCCCGCTGCGACTTTTGCCGCGTTGCCACCGACCGTGCCACCCCCGATTATCAAAACGTTTGCCGGCGCAACCCCCGGGACCCCGGTCGGCAAAAGTCCTCTTCCCCCGAAAGTCTTGCCGAGGTAGAAGGCTCCCATGAGCGGCGCCATCCTTCCGGCGACTTCACTCATCGGTTTTAGAAGGGGCAGCGAGCCGTCCAGTTCCTGGACCGTTTCGTAGGCGAGGGCCGAAATTTTTTTCTCAAGGCATGCCAGGGTCAACTTTTCGTTGGCGGCGAAATGGAAATAGGTGTAGATGAGCTGGCCCGCCCGCATGAAATCATATTCCTCGGGAAGGGGTTCCTTGACCTTTACGATCATCTGCGAGTCTTCCCAGATCTCGCGGGCCGTACCGCAGATGTGCGCCCCCGCCTGCTCGTAGTGCTCATCGGTTATCCCCGATCCCAGGCCCGCGGCTTTTTCCACGCATACCTGGTGCCCGTGCTCGACGTAGGCCTTTACCGCCGCGGGGATAAGTCCCACCCTGAACTCCTGGTTTTTTATTTCCTTCGGGCAGCCGATATTCATGATAAAAGCCTCCTGGCCGGAATGGGGTCATTTGCCATTGTACAAGTAAATGGTTAAAAATACATTGGTTGTGTCCGGTTTGGAAGGATTTTCCGATTTGCAAACCTCCATTGACCTGGATCGATATAGTTGGTATAAAGGCGTTTTTTGCCCGACCAGGCTCCTTGCTCCTCCATAGAGATGGGGCTACTTAACCCGAAGGGAGATCAAATGCGCAAGTACGAGACTTTTTTCATCGTCGACCCGGAACTGCCTGACGAAACAAATTCGGTGCTCGACACCAAAATCCAGTCTATTGTCACCTCCAATGGCGGAGAGGTCCTGACCTACGTTCCATGGGGCAAAAGAAAGCTTGCCTATGCGATCGGCAGGCGCACCCGCGGACTCTACGTGCTGATGGAGTACGCCGGTGGGCCTACGCTCGTGGCCGAACTGGAACGAAACCTGCGAATCGATGAACGCATTCTAAAGTTCATAACGGTTTTGCTGGATGACCGTTTCGACCCGGAAAAGGAAAGGGAACGGTTGGCGGCGCTGGCGGCGACTCCACCCAAGGAAGAGGATGAATCCGCCGGAGAGGTTCCGGAAGAGGGTGAAGAGATGCCTGAGGATGTCGATGCCGAAGGACTGGATGAAGAGAGCGACGAAGAAGAATAAGATTTTAAACTTTTAGGATATGGAAAGAGAGCCGAGATATGATGACCGTCAGGCGTAAAAGGCGCACATTTGCGCGGCGGAAAATCTGCCGTTTCTGCGTGGATTCAGATCTGAAAATAGATTATAAAGATTCGAAAACACTTCGATATTTTGTGACGGAACGCGGCAAGATAGTTCCACGGAGAATATCTGGCAACTGCGCGAAGCATCAGCGGCAGTTGACCCTTGCCGTTAAGAGGGCGCGCCAGATAGCTCTTCTGCCCTACACCGTCACTCACATGCTTTAGTGGGTGAGCCGCTGCTGGAAATGAACGAAACCAGGGAAGAATTGCCTGTCCAGCGACAGGGGCCGGAGATAAGGGGATTTATTTTTCTGATCGTGTTAACGGTTAGTCTATTCCTTTCGCTCCTGTTCGTGCCGCTGGCGGGATTTTTTTTCTCCGCGCTAACCCCGGCGCCCACAGCGGTTGCGATCTTCAGACGGGGGAAAAAGGCCTGGATCGTGCCGGGCTGTTCGGCGGTCCTGTGCGGTCTGATACTACTTCTTCTGGGCCTGCCCGAGAGTGTTCCCTATCTTTTCGGACTTATCGGGATGGGCGCTGTGATCGGATACGGTCACGGGCACCGGTGGCCGGCCGGAAAGATTGTCGGGTTATCGAGCCTTTTAGTGATCGGGACGGCGGCGATTCTTGGTGTCGTTGCATTTATCCAGACCAAGGGGCAGATGTTCCACCTGATCGAGCAGGACCTTCGGGATGTGATCACCGCGGCCATGAAGCAGCTTGGCGCGGGCAGCCCTGCCAAGTACGAGGAGATGGGAAAAAGCCTGCTGGAGGTGGTCCCGCTGGTAGTAAGAGTAATGCCGGGGATACTCATATCATGCACGCTCACGATCTCCTGGTTCAATTTGCTCGTTTGCCGAAGGTACGGCAGGGTTGGCGGGGGAGACGATTTCGAGCAGGAAAGGCTGTGCCTCTGGAAGAGCCCGGAACATCTCGTGTGGCTTGCGATTGCGGGCGGCTTGATGCTTCTTGTGCCTTCGAGCGGCCTGAATGTTTTCGGGATCAATTTGATACTCGTCATGGGGACGGTCTATTTTTTCCAGGGGCTTGCCATAGCCTCCTATTATTTTGAGAAATGGAAGGTCCCCTTTGTCGTCAAGGGGTTCATGTATGCCGTGTTTTTTTTGGAGCGGATCGCATCCATGGCCGTTGCCGTCTTGGGGCTCTTTGACGTATGGTTCGATTTTCGAAGGCATAACAAGCAGGCTTGAGGGAAGCTCCCGCGGGCTTGCTTCCGCTTCGGCTTATGTGTATGGTTAGTGGGCCTTTGGGCTCACCCTATAGGAGTGGCGAGATGAAAGTGATTTTGACCGAATCAGTCGAATCGATGGGGCAGATCGGCGACATGGTGAACGTGGCGCCGGGATATGCCCGCAATTACCTTTTTCCCCAGAAACTGGCGATGGAAGCAACCGGCAAGAACGTGCGCGAACTCGATCACAAAAAGCGGGTTCTTGCGCTAAAGCGGGAAAAAGTGCGCCAGGAGATGCTCTCCTACGCCGAGAAGCTCAATGCGGTTACCGTGTCGATGCGCCGAAAGGTCTCGGAGGAAGACAAGCTGTATGGATCGGTGAGCACGGTCGATGTTGCCAAGGCGCTCGAAGATCTGGGGTTTGCTTTGGACCGCAAGAATATAGTGCTCGACCAGCCGATCAAGCAACTCGGCGATTACAGCGTGGTCGTGCGGGTCGGCGCCCAGGTCAGTGCCACCATTCGTGTGGTGATCGCAAAAGAAGAGTAGTTTATGGAGGATGTTGTAGCGGAACTCCGGAAAATTCCTCCCCAGCAGCTCGAGGCCGAACAATCGCTGCTGGGGGGAATCATGGTGGACAGTTCCGGTCTGCCCGCGGCCCTCGAGGTCTTGAAGGGCGACGAATTCTATAAAGAAGCTCACCGGATTATCTTCACCGCGATCCAGGATCTTTTTGAACAAAACGAGCCGATCGATATCCTGACCGTCACGAACCTGCTCGATCACCGAAAGCAGCTCGAAGGCGTGGGGGGGGCTTCCTATATCGCCGCCTTGACGGACGTGATGCCCACTGCGTCAAACGTTGGCGCCTACGCAAAAATCGTCAGCGAAAAGGCGGTGCTGCGCAGGCTCATCCAGGCGGCAAACGAAATCCTGTCCATGGCCTACGGCGGGGGGAAGAGTTCCGATGAAGTCCTGGACGGCGCCGAATCCGCCATTTTCAGGGTCGCGGAACGCAGGATCAGAAATTCTTACTTTCCGCTAAAAGAAGTTATCAAGACGAACATAGAGCAGATCGAGCGATACCAGGAATACCGGGAATCGGTAACCGGGGTATCGAGCGGCTACAAAGACCTCGACAAGCTGACCGCCGGTTTTCAAAAATCGGACCTCATAATCTTAGCGGCAAGGCCCAGCATGGGAAAGACCGCTTTTGCCCTGTGTGTCGCCAGGAATGCCGCAATGGAAAGCGGAGTCCCTGTGGGCTTTTTTTCCCTGGAAATGAGCAAGGAGCAGCTTGCGATGCGCCTTCTGTGCTCGGAGGCAAGAGTGGATTCCCACAAGATCCGCTCGGGTTTTTTAAGCAGGCAGGAATGCGGAAAACTTCTCCAGGCGGCGGGGCTCTACATGGACGTGCCGATATACATCGACGACACGCCGGGGATTTCTCCTTTGGAGCTAAGGGCCAAGGCCCGAAGAATGATGGCCGACCAGGGGTTGGGGATGGTCGTGATCGATTATCTGCAGCTCATGAGGGGCAGGGACTCCGAAAGAAGGGAGCAGGAGATATCCGATATTTCCAGGTCGCTCAAAGGGTTGGCCAAGGAACTGAATATTCCGGTGATAGCTCTTGCCCAGTTGAATCGAAAGGTCGAGGAGCGAACCGACAAAAGGCCCATGTTGAGCGATCTTCGAGAATCTGGGGCCATCGAGCAGGATGCCGACCTGATCGCCTTTATCTACCGGGATGAGGTTTATACGAAGCAGGCGTGCAAGGAGCCGGGGATTGCCGAGATCATCATTGGAAAGCAGAGAAACGGACCCGCGGGCGAAACAGTGAAACTGGCCTACATAAATACTTATACACGCTTCGAAAACCTTGCGATGGCCGAATAAGGGCAAGCCCCAGGATACGGGGCGCCAACGGCTTGCATCCTGTGGGTGTTGTTATGAGAGAAAATAACGATTAAGAATGAATGACCATTTCTACGGAGGAAGCATACGAGAGTCATTGGAAACGTTACCGGGCTAAAGCCCGGTATTCGCCGGCGCCTCGAGGGGCTTAGCCGGCGTAAAGTTCCCGCGCGCCAAGTGGTTTCCCCGGAACTTTCCCGAGACCTCGCACACCTGTCATTTGAATCCGGACGCCAGATAGGACTTCTCATCGGCCGCGACGGCTCGGTCGAAACGGTGCTCGTTGGGGGCCCGCGCTCACTTTATATCCCTGATCTGCCCAAAAGCCGTGGAGGACGAAGGCGGCTGCGCGGACTTCGCCTCGTGCACACTCATTTAGGAGCCGAGCCGCTCACACAAGACGACCTGATGGATCTCGTCTTCCTGAGGCTCGACTGTGTCGGGGCGGTCCGTGTCGACGGAAACGGCGGGGCTACCGAACTGGAAGTCGCGCACATTCTCCCCTCGGCCCAAAGCGGGCAGAGGGGCTGGGAAGTGCTCGCCCCCATGCCGTGTTATGACCCGGACCTCGATTTTATAGCTCTTGTGCGTTCGATAGAAGACGAACTCGAGCGCAACCGGCCCTCGGAGCTTGCCGGAAAAGACGGTGAAGACCGGGCAATACTGGTAAGTGTTGCCGACTCCGACCGGGAGACGGCGGACATGTCGATGGCCGAACTGGTCGAGCTTGCGCGCACCGGAGGGATCACCGCGGCCGATACGGTCATCCAGAGGCAGCGCCAGAGGAACCCGAAGTATTTCATCGGAAAAGGCAAGCTGAGCGAGATCGTCCTCAGGGCGCTCCAGTGCGGGGTGGATTTGCTCATATTCGACCAGGAACTCAACCCTTCGCAGGTGCGGGCGATTACCGACACGACCGAGTTGAGGGTTGTCGACAGGACCCAGCTCATACTCGACATCTTCGCTCAACGGGCGCAGAGCAGGGAGGGGAAGATCCAGGTCGAAATGGCGCAGCTAAAATACCTTCTGCCAAGACTCGGAGTAAAAGACGACGCTCTTTCCAGGCTGACCGGGGGCATCGGGACAAGGGGGCCTGGAGAGACCACCCTCGAGGTAAACCGGCGCCGTATCAAAGACCGCATAGCTCAGCTCGAAGACGGCCTGAAAAGTCTTCGCAAGAGGCGAAATCTAAGGCGCACGAAGAGGACAAGAAAAGAGATCCCGGTCATTTCCATCGTCGGCTACACGAACGCGGGCAAATCGACCCTGCTAAACGCCCTTACCCACAGCTCGGTCTTCGTCGAAGACAAGCTATTTGCAACGCTCGATCCCGTCAGCCGCAGGCTTAGGTTTCCAAAGGACTTCGAGGTCATAATAACCGATACTGTCGGGTTCATAAGGAATTTGCCAAAAGATCTCATCGAGGCTTTTTCGGCCACCCTAGAGGAGTTACAGGAGGCAGATCTATTGATCCACGTCGTAGATATCGGCAACCCCCGGTTCGAAGAGCAGATATCCGCCGTTGAAAAGACCCTGGAGGGGCTGGACCTTCACCAAAAGCCCACGATAATGGTTTTTAACAAGATCGACCTGGTCGGGGCGGATTTTGCCGAGCAGAAAATGCGAAGGTACGGCGGGGTAGGCATATCGGCCTTGAGCCCGCAGACGCTCCACCCTCTCATCCTGGCCATGCAGGAGCGTGTCTCCGGTTTTATGGAAAGAGAAGTCGGCGGCTGCGCCGCGGCAAGTGTTCCCCTACCCCGGGACGGGGTTAAGCCTTAACCGCGATTTTCCATTTCCGAGAGGATCTTTTTGGCCGAGGCCACGTCCCTGCCAATCTGTTCGATGAGTTCGGCCGGGCCCGGAAAACGTATTTCCTCCCGGAGCCGGTCGATAAACTTTATGGTTATGGTTTTTCCGTAGATATCCCCGTTGAAATCGAACAGATGGGCTTCCAGGGACAGCTCGGTGTTTCCGAAGGTCGGATTATAGCCCAGGTTGGCGGCTCCCCCGTACCTTTTGCCTTCGACTTCGGCTTCGATGACATAGACGCCCGTAGGTGGGCAGGCCATGGACGGCATCCGGATGTTGGCGGTCGGAAACCCGAGGCGAAGCCCTCTTTTTTGGCCGGTTATCACTTCGCCGCTCACTTCGAAAAGACGGCCGAGAAGTTTATTGGCGTCCTTTATCCTGCCGCCTGCGATCATCTGCCGGATGGCAGTGCTGCTTACCACGGCATCATTTACCCTGATTCCGCCCACGGTTTCGACCTCAAAGCCATGCTCTTGGCCGAGTTGTCTTAGAAAGTCAATGTTTCCTTCGCGGCTGTTTCCGAAGCGGTAGTCATGGCCGACCACAATCGCCTTGGCGCCGATGCTTTCGACCAGAACGATTTCGACAAACTCACGGGCGGACATGCGCGAGAAGATATGATTAAATGGGATCACGATTGTTGCGTCGATGCCGCAGCCGGCGATAAGGTCCATCTTGAGCCGATGGCAGGTAATGAAGGCCGGGGCGTTTTGGGGAGAAAGCACCTCGATGGGGTGAGGGTCGAAGGTCACCACTGCCGACTGGCCACCGAGTTTTTCGGCCCATTGCCTCACCTTTTCGAAGAGGGCCTGATGGCCTCTATGTACTCCGTCGAAGTTTCCGATCGTAATAGCGGGGTTTTTAAGCCTGCCGCGTACGGCTTGGATTCCGTGAAACACCTGCATACGGTTTTACACATCCTTTGGAAAGTATTTGAAACGCCTTGACAGGCAAAGACTTTTAGAATACGATACCGTCAATGATTTTACAAGGACTTTGCCGAAGTGGCGGAACTGGTAGACGCGCTAGGTTCAGGGTCTAGTGGTCGCAAGGCTGTCGGGGTTCGAGTCCCCGCTTCGGCACCACGTGTCTGTAGAATGGCGTAGGCTTTAGGCTTACGCCATTAGTTTTTGGGCTGGTTGCGGTGGGGTTGCGGATTGGCGCGTATCGAGTTTATTTATCGCCCCCCGGTTGCTGCTCTGAATCAGGTGACCGTAGATGTCAACCGTCATCTGGATGCTGGTGTGACCCAACTGCTCTTTCACGTAGACCGGACTGGCTCCATCGCTCAAAAGCAGGCTTGCCATAGTGTGTCTCATATCATGGACACGTATTTCCCTCAGTCCAGCGTTTTTAAGGAGCCGCTTAAAAATTTTTCTTATGTGATTTTGCTCCATGTGTTTTCCGCTATTGTGAAAAATAATTTCGGCTACTTCACCGCTCCCCTCCCTGAGCGCCGCTTCCTTTCTGGCAGTGAGTAGTTTTCTCAGCGTGTCTGCCAGTTGGTCTGACATATCAATGTGCCTGACCTTGCCGGTTTTGGTCAACTCGACCCTACCGGTTTTGTAAGAACGGCTTACACGAATGAATTTCCCGTGCCAGTCGATATCACTCCACAGGACCGCAAGCAATTCTCCCAAGCGCATGCCCGTGCGGAAGGCGCAAAGGAAAAACGAAAAGTGTTCGGGATGGTGCTTTGCACAGGCGTCGTGGAAAACCTGCACCTTATCATGGTTGAGCGATGGTTCACTTCCGCCGAAACCGGTGGTCGGAATGGACCGAAACCGGTGGTCGGAATCAAACGGAATCAGTGGCCGCTTTCCCCCGGAATGGGTGGTCGGAATCGCCGGAATACGCAGCAAACCCATTGGAATACCCTCCATTTACATATGGCCCTCTGTTTCCACCGAAAATTATTCTGGAAAAATAATTTTGCAAAACTGTAATCTTCCAGTAGCATGGATTTTGTACTAGGTTCACCTGCTTTGCACCCTTGACGGTCCAACTTCGAGGCGACGCAATATTTGCACACGAAAAGGAGATTAGGGATGAAAAAAAATTTACTGGTATTGTTTGGAGCCTCGTTGCTTATTCCGCCGGCAGCGGCCCGAGCGCAAACAGCTGACCAGATGAAACAGCAGACGATGCAGAACCTGCAAGAGCAAGAAATGGGGCAACAAAGAGCTTGGGACCAGGAGCAACAGCAGGAGATGCGGGAACGTCAGTTCCAGGACGAACAGCGGCAGTCCGATTATGAGAGGCAGCGAGCCTACGATAAGCAGCAGCAGGAAGAGAACTATGAAATGAGACAGTTGGCTCCCCAACCCCAGCCCCAGGATACATTAAGAGGATGGGCCGATTGCTCCAGGCGGAGTGTGGGATCTGCTCCACCAGCCGTAGCCGCATTCGCATCTCCCATGGGGCATGCCCTTAAATATGAGTTGGAGGATAACGACCCGCCCGATTCCCTAATGCGGCGGGTCAGAAGGCCACTTAAATCGACTTTCTCGTGTCGCCCCATAACCAAGCCACCCCGATATGCTAGGCAAGATGGTGCCACGTACCCGGCTTGCAAATGAAATAGTTGCGTAAATTCTGCCTGTCCGTATCATATCAGGGTCCACAATTGGTTCCGTTTCTTCCCTTTGAATACCTCTCGTCGAGGTGATGCGATGAATAACATCAAGGAATCAACGTTACTTTCCTTGTCCCAAGCTTGGTTCGTTGCCTTCGTACTGTTTCTGACCTCGTTCCTTTTTGCATTGCCATCCATTGCGGTTGAGATCCCTTTGCACAAGCGGGGTGACGTATACACCATCCCTGTTCGGATCAACGGAGTGATAACGCTAAATTTCATTTTGGACAGCGGGGCCTCGGAAGTGGCAATACCGGCAGATGTCGTCATGACGCTCATTCGGGCTGGCACAATCACGGATGGCGACTTTTTGCCGGGCAAGACATATCAAACGGCTGACGGTTCAAAGCTTAAAAGCGAAAGGTTCACTTTGCACGAAATGGAGTTCGGCGGGATAAGGATAGCCAACGTACCCTGTTCAGTAACTCCTCCTGCCGGCGATCTTCTCTTGGGACAAAGCCTACTGGGAAGACTTGATTCATGGAGCTTGGATAACAAAAAACACGTGTTGATTGTTGGGAATGTGAAAGAAGGGGCCGACCTCAAACTGAATTTAGCGAAACTACCGCCGGGCTCCGCATTAACTATCGGATCTGGAATAGAAGGGGCAGCCACGCATTCCTCTGATATTGCTTCATCGTCTCCGAGACCAATGTCTATTGGCCAGCTACAGGGGTCCGAAGACTTTAAGAATGCCTATTCGGCCTACCAAAGAGGCGACTACTCTGAGGCGCTCAAAAAGTTCAAATCTCTGGCCGAACGAGGTGATGCCAGGGCACAATTTCAACTGGGGGGTATGTACTCGCTAGGCCATGGTGTCCGGCAAGATTGGGCCGAGGCGGTCAAGTGGGTGCGGAAGGCGGCTGAGCAAGGCAATGTTCAAGCAGAGTACCTTTTAGGCTTATCATACCGGTCAGGCATGGGCGTGCCAAAGGACTATTCCGAGGCTTTCACGTGGTTCCGCAAAGCGGGGGACCAGGGAGAACCCGATGCGGAATTCGAGCTCGGACGCATGTACCAAAATGGTGAGGGGGTATCGCAGGATTTCGCCGAGGCCGTAAAATGGTTCTGGAAGTCAGCAGAGCAAGGTGATGCGTGGGGACAATTCGGATTAGGAGGAATGTACGAACGAGGCGAAGGGGTGGCGAAGGACTATGCCGAGGCTGCAAAATGGTATCGGAAGGCGGCTGAGCAGGGACATTCTGCAGCTCAAGCTTTGCTGGGGAAAATGTATTTCGATGGAAGGGGCGTACTGCGGGACGACGCAGAGGGGATGAAATGGATCAGGATGGCTGCGGAGCAGGGCATCCCAGTGGCTGAATGGACTGTAGGGATGCTCTACTTCTACGGGCATTTTGTTCCCCAGGATTATGTCGAAGCGGTCAGGTGGCTGCGGAAGGCGGCTGAGCAAGACCTTTCGGGGGCACAAGTCTGGCTGGGAAGAATGTATTTGAATGGAAAAGGTGTTCTGAGGGACTATGTGGAGGCTGCAAGGTGGTTCATGAAGTCGGCAATGCAAAACAATGCTGAAGGACAAGCTCTTCTATCGTTAATGTATTTTGAAGGCAAGGGCGTTACGCGGGATCTTGTACAAGCTTATATGTGGGTTAACCTTGCGGCAGCGAAAGGAGATCCTAAGTATGAAAAGACGAGAGAGGTTCTTGCCCAGGCAATGACCCCATCGCAGATCGACGAAGCGCAACGCCTCACTTGAGAGTGGAAACCGGGTTCCCATATATTGTTTTCAGGTCCGGGGCGGACTGGCCCCGGAGAAGCTAAAGGTGCTATTGTCAGCAGTAAGGCCCATCTCGTTTCACCAATTAAATGGCTGGTGCTACTGGGCTCTGATCGTCTCGAGGACAGGGCAAAATCTGAGGAGCGTCTGGCACTGATAAAGCCACATGCGCCTAACGCTCGAATTGTGAATTCGGGAACCTACCCAAAGCTCCGGGCCGGCTGGTGGGTCGTTGTTGAGGGCCCATTCGATAAAGCTACGGCCGAACGAGAAAAGGCCAGATTGCTGCCGACTGTTTCGGACGCATTTCTAAGAGCGGGATGGTGAATTGCCGTGGCTGGGTAGTCTACGTGTTCGGATGCGCAATGATGTAATTTGCCCGGATCGCGGCGGCACCCAAGTCCTTGTGACGGTTTTCTGCGCAGCGGATAACCGGTCCGAACGATTATGTGAGCGACTTGAATGTCATTGTCATTTTTCGGGATCGTGCGCCTAATACTGAAAGCCAGCCCCTGCCGCAGGCCTATCACCAGCTCGTCACCACCTTCCCAGGCCGGAGATAAAAGGGGTAAATGCGCTGAGAATTCCTTAAGGCGATTAGAGAGCAAAATCTCAAATCGATTTCGGGGCCATTGTTGGACTGATTGGCTGCAAAGCGGCTGATGATGGTAAACGGTCATAGGGGGCAGCTAAGAAAATGTGGAATGTCATTATCCTTCCCAAAGCTGAGAAGAGGTTGGAAAATATGCCCAGACAGGAGAGGGAGCGTGTCATAAAAGTTCTATACGCACTGAGGGATGACCCTTTCCGATACGATTTCAAACCGCTACGGGGTCAGCCCATCTGGAGGCTACGTGTGGGGCGGTGGCGGATACTTTGCCGCGTGGAGCGCGTGGAGATGACTGTTTATGTCCTCACTGTGGGAACAAGGGGAGACGTTTACAAGTAGCGGTGTAGAGGGTGACCTCCCTTGGTGACTTCAACTTTGAGAAGTTGTATTAATCATCACGACTTTCAATCTGCTCGATCATGATCTGTTCAATACTCTTGGCCTTACCCGGTTGTTTGAGGTGCTCTTCCCACGCCGCATTCGCCTCGGTGATCTCCTCGGGAGTCACGTCTGAAGCATATTCAATACGAGCCTGTAAATTCTCCCACTCTTCGATGGGGACTACGACAGCGGTGCGCCGCCCCTGATTGTCCGTCAGGTATTGTATGGGC
>CAWEZA010000066.1:0-24969 GCA_963813125.1 uncultured delta proteobacterium
CACTGGGCCGCGTCGGCATGACGGAAAACGAAGCGAGAGCTAAAGGGTACAAGCTCAAGGTCGGCAGGATTCCGATGACCAGCGTGGCGCGAGCCCTGGAACGAGACGAGACGGCCGGGCTCATGAAGATTGTCGTGGATGCGACAAACGATCATATCCTCGGTGCATCCATCCTGTCGACGGAAGCGGGTGAACTGGTGCAGATCCTCGGTACACTCATGCTCTCCAACCAGCCTTACACGCTCCTTAAGGGGGCGATCTACATTCACCCGACCCTGGCCGAAGGATTCTTCCCGCTAATGGAGGATGTGAAGCCGGTGGATTCAGGAGAGAGGGAAAAGGCGATGGAAGATCACAATATCCGGGATGCCATTGACCGACACTGGACCGCGTCCGCGGCCGGAGATCTGGAAAAGGAACACAATATTTATCACGAAGACGCCATATGCGACTACCCACAATCGGGCGAGCGCATCTGTGGGCGTCGGAACATCCAGGGGCTCCGTGGCCACCACCCAGCCAAACCGTCCGGTTTTAAGGTTCGGCGCGTACTGGGCAAAGAAGACCTGTGGATCAGCGAGTACATAATCACTTACCAGGGGAAGCCGACCTTCACGGTGAGTATCATGGAGTTTAGAGACGGCAAGGTGATGCATGAAACACAATATTTTGCAGATCCCTTCGAGGCGCCTGCCTGGCGGGCGCAATGGGTCGAGCGGATGAAATAAAAAATAGTGAAGCGGTCGGCATCTGCAGACTGCATGAATTGTGTTTTATGCGGACTGTAGATGCTACCAACGACCGGCATGAGCACCGCCATCCACGTGGAGTACCTCTCCGGTTACCTGACCTGCGTATGCCACGTAGAGAACAGCGTCGACAATGTCTTTCACGTTCGTTATCTTCCCCATCGGATTCGATTTTTCAAGAGAGTCCCTGGCCTCATCCCTGTGCATTGGTGTGTCCACAACGCCGGGGGCTACGGCGTTAAAGCGAATACCTTCTTTTGCATACTCGATCGCAAGACTCCGGATCACCGAATTGAGGCCTCCCTTCGTAATCATCGAAACCGAGGCATTTATGCCTGCTACCGGCTGATCGACAAGCGAGGCCGAGATGCTGACAACGCAGCCCGATTTCTGTTTTAGCATCTGTTTCACGGTGAGCTGAGTGATGTAGAGAAATCCCAGCAGGTTGGTTGAGACCAAGGCATTGAAGTCCTCAGTGGTAAACTCCGTGAAAGGCTTTGTGAAGAAGATTCCGGCGTTAGTCACCAGGACATCGATGCTTCCAAAGTATTTGATCGCCGCTTCGACAGCTTTCTCAGCGGTTTCCCGCTTACCGATATCGCCATCGACGAGGACCAGGGTGGGTGAGGCGGTAAACGATTGACTAACATTTAGAGAGGTTGCGACGACGTTATAACCCCGCTCCAGGAAACCCTCGACCAAACCCGCACCAATCCCCTGCGAAGCTCCCGTGACGATTGCCGTATTCTTGCCTGCCACACATGCTCCTTTGCTTTCCATTCGTATTAATTAGGTAAACACTAAGAATGGGCATGCAAGCCCCGCCCGAGAGTGGATTTCATGCCGGAAACACTCGCCGTCTATCTCCATCATCGAAACATGTCGGTAATGCGATGCACAATTCCCGAACAGGGCCAAAGGATGAGGTTTCATTCAGCAGCGAAGATGCTTACATAATCACCTTGGGTAAACCAGGCCGGGAAGAGACACGGCGTTTTCACAACCCGTAAGGAGGGTATATGGTTCACAGTCCAAAAGCGCCACAGCACTTAAACGGCAAGGAACCGTGGCCGCCTCTTCCTCTCGAAGAATGGCAGGATACCTACGCTACCCTCCACATGTGGATGCAAGTAGTGGGTAAAATCCGGCTCAAGCTTTCCCCTATGACAAATCACTGGTGGCAGGTGCCGCTGTATGTCACCTCGCGCGGCCTTGCAACTTCGCCAATTCCTTACGAAATGCGCACATTCGAGATGAACTTTGATTTTATCGACCACAGCATGCATATCGAGACAAATGATGGGCAAAAGCGCCCCATCGATTTAAGGCCACGGTCGGTAGCCGATTTTTACACGGAAACCCTCAATGCTCTCCGGTCTATGGGTATTGGGTTAGCCATCTGGACAAAGCCGGTCGAAGTGGAAGAGAGAATCCCTTTCGAGCAAGACCAGGCGCATGCTTCTTATGATCCGGAGTATGTACTGAGGTGGTGGCGCATCCTCGTGCAGGTGGACAGAGTTTTAAAGGATTTTCGTTCCCGATTTATCGGGAAAGCGAGCCCGGTACACTTCTTCTGGGGAGCTTTCGATATAGCCGCAACCCGATTCTCCGGGCGAAAGGCCCCGGAGCATCCCGGAGTTCCCACTGTCGGACGCTTCGTTATGGTTGAGGCTTACTCGCATGAAGTTAGCAGTTGCGGGTTCTGGCCGGGGGCCGGCCTGGGAATGCCCGCCTTTTACGCCTATGCCTACCCGGAACCGGAGGACTTCCACACATATCGTGTGAAACCCGGTGAAGCTTACTACGACGAACACCTCCAGGAATTCCTGCTCCCGTATGATGTGGTGCGCACCGCCAGAAATCAAGACGCGGTACTCCTTTCTTTTCTCCAAAGCACCTATGAAGCGGCGGCGAAGCTTGCACGCTGGGACAGGAATTCATTGGAACGCTCCGGCCCTTCCTCAATTTAAAGGCAACGGAAGCGCTCGAAGCTATAGATGTATGTCCACAGCTCTGCTTGAATGTTAAATGAATCGATGGATACCGAAAAACAGGGTGATCCATGATTGAGTTAAGAGGTGTCTCCAAGACTTACTCCTCAAATGTCGAAGCGGTTCAGTCATTCAATCTGAAGATTGAGAAGGGTCTTACGACCGTTCTGATCGGCCCGAGCGGCAGCGGGAAATCCACCCTTCTGCGGTTGATTATCGGCCTCGTTCGTCCTGAAAGCGGCCACGTTTATTTTGACGGCGCCGAAGTACTGCCCCACTCAGCTCTGCGGCTCAGACATAAAATGGGGTACGTGATCCAGGAAGGAGGGCTTTTTCCGCATCTAAGCGTGCGCGGCAATGTGACGCTCATGGCACGCTACCACAAATGGGAGCGCGGCAAGGTGGAGAAAAGGCTCCATGAATTGGCAGACATCACCCGATTTCCATTCGATGGACTGGACCGCTTTCCCGCACAGCTCTCGGGAGGGCAGCGACAGCGGGTTGGCCTGATGCGTGCGTTGATGCTGGACCCCGATGTCCTGCTGCTCGATGAGCCGCTGGGTGCACTCGACCCGATGATCCGTGCGGAACTGGCAGTCGGACTTGAAGCGGATCTTTCAGACACTGAAAAAAACTGTCGTATTGGTCACCCATGATATGGGTGAGGCGGCGTTCTTTGGGGATTCGATCATCATTGTCCACAAGGGGCTGATCGTACAAACAGGCACCCTTAAAGAACTTCTGCAAAGTCCGGCCGACCCGTTCGTTACGCACTTTATAAACGCGCAGCGCAGTCTTTTCGACGCCATTGGATAAAACACGGGTGAAACACGCCTTTCGCACGTTGGTGCTCGTAACCGTTCTTGCCGCTATGGCCCACGCGGCGCTGCCGGCGTATAGCCCGTCACCCGAAGTCACGGTGGCTTCAAAGCCATTTATCGAATCGGTGATACTGGGAGAGATGGCGGTTCAGATCGCGCGGGGAGCAGGCGCCCGAGCGGTCCACCGCCAGGCGCTGGGCGGCACGCGCGTGCTCTGGTATGCACTTTTGAAGGGGGATATCGATATCTACCCGGAGTATACCGGTACGATCAGCCAGGAAATCTTTGCGGGCAAAGGAATTTGCGGCGAGAAAGCTTTACGGGCGGCCCTGGCCGGGCGCGGCATCCGAATGACTCCCTCCCTTGGTTTTAAGGATAACTATGGACTGGGGATGAAGAAGGAAACATGCAAGAAACTTGGGATCTACCGAATCTCGGATCTGCTGAACCATCCCGGGTTGAGATTTGGATTCAGCAACGAGTTCATGAACAGGAAGGACGGCTGGCCGGGACTTCGCGCCCGGTATGGGCTCCCGCAGAGGAATGTGTTCGGCATGGAACACGACCTCGCCTATCGGGGACTGGAGTCGGGTTCCATCGATGTCACGGACGTTTATACGACAGATGCCGAGATTGCCTATTACGGGCTTTGCACACTCGAAGACGACCTCCATTATTTTCCTGTCTACACGGCGGTGTTTGTCTACCGGAAGGAATTGGAAAATCGGGCGCCCCGGGTTATTGCCGCTCTGGCCAAACTCAATGGGAAAATATCCGAATCGGAAATGATCAGGCTAAATGAACTGGCCAAGATCAAGAGGGTACCGGAAAGTAAAGTCGCGGCGGAGTATCTGGCTAAACATCTCTTTACTCAATCCCACGTGCACGTCGAGACCGTGGCCGAACGGGTCTGGAAGCATACATTAGAGCATCTCTACCTGGTTTCGATTTCCATGTGCGCTGCGATCCTGGTTTCTTTACCCCTGGGCATCATAGCCGAAAAACGGCCGGGCCCGGGACGGGTGATTCTGGCCCTGGTCGGCATCATCCAGACCATTCCCTCCCTGGCCCTTCTCGTTTTTATGATCCCTTTTCTGGGAATCGGGGGGCCCCCGGCCATTGCGGCACTGTTTCTCTACAGCCTTCTTCCAATTGTTAGAAACACCTATGCGGGACTTCATGAAGTTCCGTTGGATGTTCGAGAATCGGCCGAAGCCATTGGTCTTCCCCCGGGAGCCAGGCTCATGCTGGTCGAACTCCCCATGGCGTCTAGAATCATTTTGAACGGGATAAAGACCTCGGCCGTGATCAACGTGGGAACGGCGACCCTGGGTGCACTCATCGGTGCGGGCGGCTACGGCCAGCCGATTCTTACCGGCATCCGCCTGGACGACCCGGGACTGATCCTGCAGGGCGCAGTACCCGCCGCGCTGCTTGCCTTCGTCGTGCAGGGGTTGTTCGACCTGGCGGAGTTTGTCGCAGTCCCAAAAGGCCTGAGGCTGAAACGGGACACAGTGAGAGGAAATATCCAATGATCGGCCCAACCTTACCGGCCTGTGATGATGGTGTAATCCGCGCCGCGGCCCGGCATACGCCGGGGTGCGCGGAAGGTTCGAAGCGGTGGGTCCTGGCCGCCGCTATTCTTGGCTCGAGCATGGCCTTTATCGACACCTCGGTCGTCAATGTGGCGCTGCCGACAATTCAGGCCGATCTGGCCGTGTCTCTTTCGCGTACTCAATGGATCGTTAACGCGTACCTGCTGATGTTAGGGTCCCTGGTTCTGATTGGAGGCTCGGCCGGCGATCGTTTTGGCCGAAGGCGCGTTTTCGCGGCCGGAGCGGTTTTATTCACGGCGGCCTCCATAGCCTGCGGGCTCGCGCCCCAGGCAACAGAGCTCATTGCGGCGCGCGCGCTGCAGGGCGTTGGGGGCGCATTGCTCATCCCGAGCAGTCTCGCCATTGTCAGTGAGGCCTTCCCCGAGCAGGAGCGCGGCCGGGCAATCGGCACCTGGGCCGGGGCTTCGGCGCTCACGACGGCCCTTGGCCCGGTGCTTGGCGGCCGGCTGGTTGACACATGGTCGTGGCGCGCTATTTTTTTCGTCAACGTACCGATCGCCCTGGTTCTGCTCTTCCTGACCTTGCGACATGTTCCGGCAGGTCGGAGTGAATCTGAAAAAGCGACTATAGACTGGCAAGGCGCTCTTCTGGCGACCGCGGGGCTTGGAGCAATCGCCTATGGGTTGAGCTCCGCATCCAAGGCCGGCTGGACGCATCCGGCGGCGCCCGGCTCACTGCTTGCCGGGGTGTTGATCCTGGGAATGTTCCTAGGCTGGGAAGCGCATGCTGCCTCGCCGATGATGCCGCTTGGCCTTTTCAGGTCCAGGACCTTTAGCGGGGCGAATGCAATGACGCTTCTGCTTTACTTCGCGCTCGGCGGCGCGCTGTTCTTCGTGCCTTTCGACCTGGTTCGGATTCAACACTATCCCGCGACGCTCGCCGGCGCGGCATTCCTGCCGTTTAGCCTGATCATGGGTGGGCTGTCCCGCTGGTCCGGTGCTCTGATCGATCGTTACGGCGCACGCCAGCCACTGATCATCGGTCCTTTAATCGCCTCGGCCGGGTTCGCTCTGCTGGCCGTGCCCGGAATCGGCGGCTCTTACTGGACCACCTTCTTTCCAGCAATGGTGGTGCTTGGTTTTGGCATGGCGGTGAGTGTGGCCCCTCTAACCACTACCGTCATGGGAGCCGTCCAGGACCGTCACGCCGGTACCGCCTCCGGCATCAACAACGCCGCTGCCCGCATCGCAGGGATGTTGGCGGTCGCAGTCCTTGGGACGCTCGCCGTGGGCGTGTTCGCGAGTGCGCTCGATGAGCGGTTGACTCAACTGCGGACTCCGCCCGAGATTCGGCTGGCCTTGCGCGCCGAAGTGGTAAAACTCGCCGAAGCCGAAGTGCCGGCACGAGTCGGGACTCAAAGGGAGAGTCTACAGCGCGCCTTAAACGAGTCTTTCGTGTCGAGTTTTCGCGCAATTTCGTTGGTGTCGGCGAGCCTTGCGCTCCTTAGCGGTCTGTGTGCCTGGCTGACAATCCAGCCATCCGACAAGGGTCCCCATCAGGGCGAGGACTTGCGCTCCCGGCCGGGAGAAAGCTCACACCACACGCCCCATTGAAACAGCACAGGCAACTCCTGTGTGCTTTCCGATTCACGCCATGCCCGCCCTTCCCATAGGGTCGGCAATCGTGCTAGTATCGCCCATCCAAATCTGGTGAGCTTTCAAATCGGAACTCCGCCTGGACCATTCCAGGGGATTCAATCAGGGATTATCCCTCAGGGACAACCGGGATTTTTAGCGCGGAAATACATGCCTGGCCCCGATCCCCTTACATCCGTAGAGGAAGGCCGATATCCCGTGAATGAAGGGGTCACATGCTTAATTGCCTGAAGAAGTTCAGGTCATTGTTTGCCGCTGCCTTTATTTTTGTACTCGGAAACAGTTTCCTCAACACCCTTTTGAGTGCCCGTATGGCCGGCGAAGGGTGTGCCATGACGACAACGGGCGTCGTATTGTCCTGCTACTACACGGGCCTTTTGGCAGGTTCTTTAATCTGCCACCGGTTAGTCGGAAAAATCGGCCATATTCGGGCCTTCGCAACGTTTGCCGCCATAATGACGGTATCCACACTCCTCTACGGTCTCTGCATCTCACCCTGGCTCTGGGGCCTCTTGCGGTTTTGCGGCGGCATCACCACCTTTGGGCTGTTCGTGGTCATCGAGAGCTGGCTAAACGAGTGCAGTGAACTGCAACACCGGGGACAGGTGTTTGCCGTCTACATGGCCTTAACTTACATGGCCACGGGTCTTGGCCAGCAGTTGCTCAACCTGGGCAATATCGAGGGCCAGAATATGTTCATCCTTGCCGGTATCGTGTTTTCGTTTTGCCTGGTTCCGATATCGGTAACCTGTGGAGTTCACCCCAAGATTGCGGAAAACAAACATTTCCGGTTGGTGGCGATTTTCCGGAAAGCCCCGCTGGGGATGCTGGGGTGCCTGGCCGCCGGTCTTGCCAACAGCTCCTTCTATTCCATGACGCCGGTGTTCTGCACGGCCATCGGCCTCTCGGCCCACCAACTGAGCTGGATAATGTCGCTCACCGTGTTTTCGGGCCTTGCCGCCCAGTGGCTGGTTGGCGCTTTATCGGACAGATTCGACCGCACCATCGTCCTGTCGGCAATAGCTGCTTCCATAGCCGCAGTCAGCGTGGTCATGCTCATAAACGGGGTGACGTCTTTCGGGAGACTGGCTTTTGAGATGGGGCTGTTCGGCGCGGCGGCGTTTGCCATCTATCCCATTTCGGTTGCACGGGCTCACGACATATTTGGCGGACAGGATATATTGGCCGCCAGCGCAGGCCTGCTTTTTGCTTACAGCATCGGCGCCAGCGTCAGCCCCATTCTGGCCTCCGCAGCGATGGACCTGCTCAATTCACCTGAGGGCCTTTTTGCTTTCTGGGGATTGACCGGCGGCGCATTGGCCGTGGTTGTCATGTACCTGAGAAACCATGAGAAAGTGAAATTGGCGCCGGTTGAAGGTCTGGTCGCCAACAAATGATTCCACAGGAGCCGGGCAAGAAAAGTATTTTGCCATGCCCAAGGTGAAAAGGCGAATCAATAACCCCGAGGGCATGTTCCCCACTGCGGCAGCGGAATATTTTCCGGAATAGTTTCTATAACCCGGGCTCGACCGTCATGAGACAGGGTATATTTGCCGCAAATAGAGCATCCACAGCAACTTTCAGGGACCAGGGGGGCATTGTTCCAACAATTTCGGGAAACCTGATTTAAGGGAATCGGGGAGTATCCTCTGCTTTGCATACAGAAGATATACAAGCCTCTCATGCCCATATTCGAGCGCATCAAGGCCCAGTCTTCGCAACCTTTTGAATCCGCCTTGAATTGTTCCGGACTAGTACAGGGACGAACCCAATTCAGGTTTCCGGCCAAAACCGAATCCGCGGCTGAAAAACTTTCAGCATACCCCTGGATAAAGCAGCCTTCCGCGAGGGAATCGGATAGGGTTCCCAGGCCGAAAGTCATCCAGGTCGTCGTGATAAAAAAGGATAGAAGGCAGAGCGCTAAAAGCCGTTTCATAAATCGCTCCCGCTATGAGGAGGGGCTGAAGGGGTTTTCCTTATTTAAAAAAACCTATCGAGAAGATAAGATTCTTCAGGACCAGCGGTAGAATGAATCGGGGAAAAATTGCGGTTTTTTCGAGAAAAATTCAATTCCGATGCAATGTATTTCCGGCACAGGAAGGACCTTGCCATGAGCCATGCCTACCTGCTCTACGGCCTGGTGGAAAGCGAATTCGGCGCGGCCCGGCCAACCGTTGATCATGCCCGCCGCACTCCCGACACAACTCATACCAAGTTGCGTTCAAGCTCGGGCGGGGGTAAAACCCGCCCCTACGCGGGACAAAGCCTCATGCCCTCGCATTGGAATCATCTTGAACGCAACGTGGTATCAAAGAGCGTCCTGGGCGCTTTCAACGATTTCGGCAAGTATCATAAATCCCTGGTTTCCCGAACCGGTAGCCTGCCGGATAAGAAGGTCTGTAAACGAGACCCCCTGGCTGTTCACCCAGGTCCTGTGCGCTTTGTCGCCGTTTCCGAAAATATGGCGGGCCACCTTCAAACCGGCGTTCCACTCTTTTTTGCAGACCGGGTACTTGAAATACATTACCCACTCCCTTTCTTCAGTATCCTCACAAAAGGAATCTTTCTTTTATGAATCGGGCGGTTCAGGCGACAGCCTCAAACGGTTCGACCTCTTTTTGCGTCTGAAGCTTTTTTTCTTCCAGGGCCTGGAGAATTTTTTCGGCGCTCAGAGGCATCCGCGTTATTCTCACCCCCACGGCATTATATACAGCATTGGCTATGGCGCCGGCCCCGGGAACGGTCAACCCTTCTCCCGCTTCCTTGGCGCCGTAAGGGCCTTCGGGTTCATAGGAGTCCACTTCGATAAGAACCATCTCCGGCACGTCTTCAGCCAGGAGCAGCTTGTAGTCCCGGAAATCGCCGTTTAAGATTTTGCCGTTACGGCTCTTAAGTTCTTCGGTAAGCGCCCAGCCCGCGGCCATGACACTGGCCCCCTCCACCTGTCCCTCCAGGCCGATGGGATTGATAATCTGGCCGCACTCATGCGCGGTGACGATCTTTTTCAGTTCCACCCTGCCGGTTTCAGTATCCACCTTAACCTCGACGGCCTGGACGCCGAAACTGTAGGCCGGTGAGATCATCCCCTTGCCGTGAGGCGTATAGTGACCGCGGCCGATGATCGTCTGGCCTTCCTTGCCCCTGATGGCGTCTTTGACCACATCAAAATAAGAGATTCCCCGACGGGGCCGCTCAGTCAGGTGGACCCAGCGATCTTTGATGTCCAGGTCATAGACGACATTTGGTTTTAAAGTGTGGTAGGCGACTTCCAGAAGCTGTCGTTTAGCCTCGAGAGCGGCCATTTTGACCGCATTTCCACTCATCAGGGTTTGCCGGCTGCCCCAAGCCCCAAGGTCCACCGGACAGACACTCGTGTCGCCGGTGTGCAGGGTGATGTCCTCCAGGTGAACGCCCAGTTCCTCCGCGCAGATCATGCAAAGTGTCGTGTTGCTCCCCTGGCCTATCTCGTTGGCTCCGAGAAAGAGATCGACCTTGCCGTCGACATTGATTTTGACCATAGCCGCGGCAAATGCGTAAGGCGTATCGATCCAGTTGAAAATCCCCCCCGACATGAAGCCGTAGGCCGAGACGCCGATGCCGTGATTGGGGGGCAAGGGGCCGCGATCCTTGATCCATTTGTCAATGGCCTCAAGGCACTGCTTGAGTTCGCAGCTGCGGATAGTGGCCTGTCCCGGTATTACGTGGTTGGGGGTAATGGCATTTTTGATTCGAAATTGGATGGGGTCGATCCCCAAGTCCGCGGCCATCATATCGATTTGGGATTCGGAAACAAAGTTGGCCTGGGGCGCCCCGAAACCCCGGCAGGCTGAAGCCGCTTCGTTGTTGGTATAGACGCGAAAGCCGTCATACTGGTAATGGTCGAATTTATAGGGGAATGAGGAAAAAAATCCTGTCAGGTAAAGGGCCGTGCCACCCATGGCCGTATAGGCCCCCCCTTCGGTGATGGCTTGCACCTTCTTGGCCACCAGCGTCCCGTCCTTTTTGGCCCCCAGTTTCACCTTGTACCGGATGGCGGTCCGCCTTTTAGTGGCGGCAAATTCTTCAGCCCGGGTCAGGACGATTTTTACCGGCCTGGTCAGTTTCATGGAGAGAATCACTGCGCAATACTGCGCGGAATCAAGGGAAAGCTTTGATCCGAAGCCGCCTCCAACGTGAGGTTTGATCACCTTGATATCCCCCTCTCTTAGTCCGGTCATATCCGAGAGGAGCAATTGGGTGTAATAGGCTGATTGGGTCGAGGTCCAAACGGTGAGTTTACCGTCGTGGCCAAAGCTCGCCAGGGCGCAGTGCGGTTCGAGGCAGGCATGGGCCTGCGAGGAGCAGTGAAAGGTATCCTCGCGGATGTGATCGCACTCCGCAAAGGCCTCTTCAACGTCGCCCCACTCGATTTGCCGGTAGACATTCAGATTTCTTTCAAAACCTTCGTGTATCTCCGGCATACCTTCCCGCAACGCATCCAGCGGATCAAAGGCCGCAGGCAAAAGCTCATATTCAACGTCGATCAGCCCCAGGGCCTCTTCGGCCTCCTCAAGACCGGTTGCCGCAAGCGCGGCCACGGCGTCTCCCACATAGCGAACCTTGTCCCGGCACAGGATCTCCTCATCGCACAAGTCCCGAAAGTTGCGCCAGATCCCGTTTTTTCTTCCAAGGGTATCTTTTCCGGTGAGAACAATTTTAACCCCCGGCAATTGCTCGGCCCCGCGGGTGTCGATATTGACGATCCGAGCATGGGGATGAGGGCTTCGCAATATTTTTCCGTACAACATATTGGGCAGAACCATATCGACCGTATACCTGGCCCCGCCCGTCACCTTTTCCACTCCATCGATGTTTCCAACCCTTTTACCGATCACCGAATATTTGCTTTTACTCATTGCTTTCCCCCTGGCGCATTACCGAGGCGGCTTCCTTGACAGAGTCGATAATCTTGACATAACCCGTGCACCGGCAAAGGTTTCCCGATATCCCCCGCCGGATCTCATCCTCGGTGGGATCGGGGTTTTCATCCAGGAGGGCCTTGGCGGACATGAGCATACCGGGGGTGCAAAATCCACACTGAAAACCGCCGCACTTGATGAAGGCCTCCTGGAGGGGATGGAGTGCGCTCCCCCGGGCCAAGCCCTCAACGGTCAGAATTTCTTCCCCCTCGGCCTCAACCGCGAGCACCAGACAGGCGTTGACCGCCCGTCCGCCCATAATAACGGTACAGGCGCCACAGTCGCCTTCATTGCAACATTCCTTGGTTCCAGTCATGCCGAACCGGTTGCGAAGCACATCCAGCAGTGATTCACCGGGGCGGACCATCACCTTGTAATCTTCATTGTTCACCCGCAGCCTGATTATACGTTCCACAAGCGCACCCCTTTGCCAGCTTTAATTTGTTCCAGGGCCAGACCGATAGTCCTCCTGACAAGAGCTTCGACCATCTTTTTGCGGTACCAGGCTGAGGCGCGTATACTGGTGTCGCGGGCCCGGGATACTTCTCCGGCTGCCCGGGAGGTCTCTTCAATGGTTGCCTCGGTCAACTTCGATCCGATTAAAATCGATTCCGCCTTTTTTGCCCGCACCGCGGTCGGAGCCACCGCGCCGACTACGATTTTAGCGTCCAGACATCTGGAAAGCTGTGGATCGGTCCTCAACAAAACCGCAACCCCGACTACCGCCAGGTCCAATGACTTGCGGGGACTCAACTTGAAATAGCTACACCCGGTAAAATCCTCCATACCGTCTATCTCCAACTCGGCAACGACCTCACCGGGCTCAAGAATGGTCCGATTGGGGCCAACGAGCACCTCCTCGACGGGCACGCTCCGCGAGGTTTTCTCGCCGACAATTTTCGCCCTGGCCCCGAGGGCGATCAGCGGAGGGATGAGATCTCCCGAGGGGGAAGCGCGGCAGACATTGCCCACGATCGTCGCCTTGTTCCTCACCTGTGGCGACCCCAGGGTCCCGGAAGCATAACTTATAGCGTTATAGCGGCTTTCTATCAGAGGCCCGCAAAGCTCCGCGTCGCGGGTCCGGTAGAGAGCCCCTATCCTGATGCCTTCCGGCGTCATAGTAAGAAAATCGAGATCGCGGATATGCTTTAAATCGATCAGAAGGTCAGGCTGGGCCTTGCCCGAGCGTATTTCATTGATCAGTTCGGTCCCGCCCGCCAGGAGCCTGGCTTTTGGCCCCCCCTTCTTATAGAGGCTTACCGCTTCGTCTATGGTTTTGGGCCTTACGTAGTCAAAGTCTTTCATCGTTTTCTCCAGCCCGAACCGGCGCCAACGGATTGGGCGTTGTAGACGGATGGAGCACCCCTTGAGCCAGGACCAGCCGGGCCGTATCCTGGGTGATGGCCATATGGTCTTTATGGGAAAGCACATTTTTGCTGCGCTCGGCATAAACGATCCCCAGAAAAGTAGACCAGATGACCTCGGAGAGCGCCCGATGGTCGCACTGCCTGAAGATCTTTTGTGCCACGGCGTATTCGACGATCCGGTGCTGGAGCGTGACCACCTTCACGCCGGCCTCATAGAGGAGATCGCGCAATTCGGGGGCGAGGTTTGAAATCATTTCCCTCTGGTGCAGGTATTGCCAGGCGGTGAAGGCCGCTGGGTCTTTTTTGAAGAATTTATCGAAGCATCCCCAGAGGTTATCCAAGAGGTTTTCTCTAAAAGTCTCCCGATTGTCATAAAGCTCTCGCAGAAGGCCTTCGAAATAATTCGCATGGGATAGTATCCCGCTTATCAGTATCTCGTCCTTGTTCTTGAAATAAAGATAGAGAGCGGCCCGGCTCAGTTCGGAACGCTCGGCGATTTTTTCCATGGTGACCGCGTGGTAGCCTTCTTCCTCGTATATGGCCATGGCGGCTTCGATGGCCGAATCCCGCCTGACTTCCTTCTCCCTTTTTCGCCGTTCGGTTGCTCCCACCTGTACTATCCTTCCACTATTAAGACATCGTGTCTATTATATAGATGCGCTGTCAGAAATAGTCAAGATTTTTTTAACACTCTTCAGCGCGGGGCCGCTCGGATTTCGAGTCCGCATTGTGATAGAAATTTCCTATTTGACATATCGCATATTGCTATCTACAACTCACGAGCTGTCCGAGGTTGCGTGCAATGAAGCGACCAGGAGGACCTCCGGTGGGAGCGACTTCCTTACCGCCAAACGCGGCGACTGAAAAGCCCAATCAAAGGATTTAAATTTCCCCTAAACCTATGCTTTTACTCATTGCGGGTAGGCCGTTTTTTAAAAGGAGAAGCTTGATGGCACGAGAACGGGAGGACATCCTCAGGGATTTGGCGGAGTCGGTCCTGAACATGAATCTTGAGCTTGCGGTCTCAACAGCTCACGAGGCCATAGAATCGGGCCTGGATGCCTATGACGCCATCACAAACGGGTTGGTCACGGGCATGAACAAGGCCGGAGTGCTCTATGATGAGGAAGAATATTTTGTTCCGGAACTCCTCATCTGTTCGGACGCGTTGTACGCGGCTCTTGAGATTCTAAACCCTCATCTCAACAGGAAAGACGGGCAGGAAAAGGTCGCTTGCGTTATCGGCGTCGTCGAAGGGGATACGCATGACATCGGCAAAAACCTCGTGAGGATAATGCTGGATGTGGCCGGCTTTGAGATTCACGATCTTGGCCGCAATGTTCCTTTGGGCGATTTCGTCGAAAAAGCCAAAGAGGTCAATGCTGAAATCATCTGCCTATCGACTCTCATGACCACGACCATGGATGGGATGTCCACAGTGATCGAGTTGCTCAAGGAAGAGGGAATCCGCGACCGTTTCAAGGTGCTGGTGGGAGGTGGACCGATCTCCCAGGCATTCGCTGATAGAATCGGGGCTGACGGGTACGCCAACAACGCGGCCAGCGCCGTAAGAGTCGCCCAGCGACTTTGCGCCAGGGTCGTAGCAGCCGTTTGAGGTATTAAAACCGAAAAGGACAAGTGAAAATGCAGATCCCCCAAGATACCCAGACATCCCTTGAAAGAGTTGGAAGTTACCTGCAGGGAGTAAATCCGCAACGGATTGCCTGCTTTCCCCTGATTCTAAACCATGCCGCCAGAAGCATCGATGTAGCTGTCTCCAAAGTCATCCAGGACGGTAAACTCTTCGGCAAAGCCCATGTAGCAGCCTACAGGCGTTACGGGAACGATCTCATCACTTTTCTTTCCACCACGTCCACCCTCGCAGAAGCAATGGGGCAGAAACTGAACTTCATCGCAGACGACGCCCCGCAACTCGCCGATCCTTTGATCAAGACACTCGAAGACATCGACCGAGTCAAGAACCCCGATTTTTCAAGTGACGGGCGCCTCCCGGTCTACATGGAAGCGACCGAGTACGCAGTGGCGGAAGTGGGGCAGGAAGTTTGCGTGAGCACCGTTTTCGCCGGGCCGTTCACCACGGCCGCGGCGCTGCGCGGTACGGACGTTTTTGTGCGAGACCTCTACAACAACAAGGAGTGGGTGCATAAACTGCTGGAACTTTGCTGTCAGGCCGGCCTCAAGTTTGTCGACGAGATCCTGAAAAGAAAATCTCTTCCCATCGTAGTCGAGCCAATCGGGTCTGCGAGTCTCATAAGCCCGAGGATGTTCACTGAATTCGTTTCTCCTTACCTCAAGCGGATCGCCGACCGGATTCACGCCAATGGGGGCGGGCTGCCGAGCGTCTTGCATATATGCGGCAAAACCAAGCCTAACTGGAAGTCGATGCGTGAAGCCGATTACGATATCTGGAGCCTGGATGTGGTCGACATGGGTGAAGCCAGGGCGTTTGCCGGCGACCGTGTGACCCTGGTTGGAAATGTGACCCCGGCGAATTTGTTGAAGAATACTCCGGAGGAAATCGACGCCGAGGCAAAAGTTATCTGCGAGAAAGCCATTGGCAATCCACGCGGCTTTATTCTGGGATCGGGCTGCGAGGTCCCGATAAACACCCCGCCTCAGAATGTCGACGCGCTGATCAATGCCGCCCGTCGCTACGGTCAACTGAGCACCGACGATACGGACGAGTCCCGGGGAAAATCATGTTGCTGACAAACCGAGTAAGGCCATGGTCTCCGTTGTCGGGGGGGCGGGGTTGAATATGGAGCAGGGAAAAACATCATCGTTACCGAGCGCCCTTTTGGTCTGCGGTTTTCTAGGCGCCGGCAAGACCACCTTCATCGTGGAGCGGATAAAAAACTCCGGTGGTAAAACGGCGGTTCTGGTAAACGAGTTTGGCGACCTGGGGATCGATGGAACGCTGATCCGTTCGGAGGGCGGTCTGGATGTCATCGAGTTGCCCGGCGGATGCATCTGCTGCAGCATGAAGGAAGGCCTGGAGAAGAGCGTACGGTCCATCGCGCAGACCATCGGGCCGGATGTGCTGCTGATAGAGCCCAGCGGCGTCGCAGAGGCCTCTGAGGTCATAAAGACCCTGACCGACGAAGCTTTAGCGGGTGTAATCCGCCTCGACGCCGTAATTACCCTCATCGATTCTTCCACGTTCCTGGATTTTTCGCAACCCGATGCGTTTGGCTCCTTTTTCCTCGATCAAGTGAGCAACGCCGACCTGATCGTCGTCAACAAGATCGATGTCGTTTCTCCAGCGGAACTGGAACGCGTTGCCGGACGAATTCGCGAGCTAAACCCATCGGCATTGTCAGTGGAGACCTCCTTTTGCCGCCTTGAGGCGCCCCTGCCTTCGGGGAGACAAAAGAGTGTTCGTGCCGAGGGCAATTTTGGACCGGCAATGGAATACGCAAGCATTACTCCAGGGCAGCCAATATCCCGACAGCAGTTGGAAAATTTCTCGTATGCGCTGTCCGCGGGACAATTCGGGCGCATTTTCCGGGCCAAAGGTTTGATAAGGGTCGCAGACGGCGGCATGATCAATTTTCAGTTCGCCGGCGGCACCATTTCCGCGCTCCCATTTAACGCAGAGGTTGGATCGCGGATCGTCCTGATCGGCTATGACCTCGACAGGAAACGGATTAACGGATTTTTTGCCAACAGACAGGAGTCGCTGTGACTCATAAAGAACGCTTGCTCAAAGCACTTTCGGGTGAAGCCGTCGATCGGGCGCCTTTCATCTGCCCGGGCGGGATGATGACCATGGTGGTGACAGAGGTCATGGACGCCGTGGGATGCTCCTGGCCGGAGGCGCATCTCGAACCGGAAAAAATGGCCGCGCTCACCTTGGGCGCCCATAAGCTGGCCGGAATTGAAAATTTCGGTATTCCCCATTGCATGACCGTTGAGGCCGAAGCCATGGGTTCCCAGGTGGACCTCGGCCACAAGGAGAGTGAACCCAGGGTTACCCGGTATGCAATGGACAAGATGGAGGATTCTGACAGGCTTACCCTTATCGATGTGACCAAGGGGCGCGCGAGAACGTGTGTGACCGCGGCCCGCATTCTCAAGGAACGGGCGGAGGAGGTCCCGATCATTGCCAGCCTCACTGGTCCGGTCAGTCTGGCGACGTCGCTGGTCGATCCCCTCCTCTATTACCGCGCGTTGCGTCTAAACAAGGAAGCCGTTCATAATTTGAACAGGTTGGCAGTGAAGAATACTCTCATTTTCGGCGATGCGCTCGTTGAGGCCGGGGCAGATGCGATCTGTATCGCGGACCCCAGCGCCACCGGGGATTTGATCGGACGTGCCGCCTTCCATGAATTCGCTCTGCCCTACATCAACATGATGACCGAGCACTTCCGCCTCCGCTACGGAAAACCTTCGATTGTGCATATCTGCGGAGATGCCAAACTGCTTGGCGCTGTGCTGCAGGGATTGTCGGCAGAAGCCGTAAGCGTAGACTCGGTCGTAGGGGTCCCGAATCTGCAAAGCATGGTTCCGGGCAAGGTGACCATGGGAAATATCAGCACCTTCGCCCTGGAGCGAGGCGAACCGGCCAAGTTGGCAAAAATGGCCCAACAGTGCTTAAGACATGGCGTGGATATTCTGGCGCCTGCTTGCGGCCTGAGCCCCAAGACTCCGGTGAAGAACATATTGGCCGTCGCCGGGGCTGCTATTAAGGACCCCGAAACGGCGTAGCCTCGGAGATAAGTGTTTATGGCCACAGTCAGATTTCGCCCCGATCGTCCTTCGGTCGAGGTGGCGCGGGGCTCCACGATTCTGGAGGCGGCCCGCAAGGCGGGAATAATGCTCGAGACCCCGTGCAACTGCGCAGGGACATGTTTCAAATGCGCCGTTCGACTCGATGCCGACTCCATGAAAAACGTCGAGTCCGCCCCTCGTGAGGATACAGAACTCGACTCCGGGTGGGTCTTGTCCTGCCGAACGGAGATCCTGGGCGACATTACGGTCGAGGTGCCCGGTTCCGAGCAGCCCGACACGATCAGGATCCTGCACCACGGGTGGACCCACCCCGTGGAGGTGGCCCCCTGCATAACGAAGATTTATTCGCAAAAGGAAACCACTACAAGCGTATTTGCGTTTGACAGGCTTCTTGCCAGGGAGGCGGGAGACACCAGTGGAGCAAATTTCGGCATTGTGGTCGATATTGGGACCACAACACTTGTGGCTTCTCTTGTCAATCTTTCCAGCGGGCAGGAGATCGCCGTCACATCGGCTTTAAATCCTCAAAGCCCGCACGCTCAGGACGTGCTTTCCCGTATATGCTTCGCCTCGGAAGAGGCCGGTCTGAAAGTAATGCACACGGCGGTGACAAATGAGATAAACCGGCTCATCGAAGTGTTGGCGAAGGGGTCGGGAGTTGCCGCCGATTCGATATATGAAATGGTATTAAGCGGCAACACTTGCATGCTGCACCTGGCCACAGGTGTTAGCCCATCGTCTCTTGGAAGGTTTCCGTATACCTCCCTCATCACCGGAGGCGCCCACGAGAGCGCAGGCGGCAAGGGGCTCGAGATATCGAAATCCGGACTGGTTTATCTGCCGCCGATCATTTCCGGATTTGTCGGAGCGGATATCACCTCGGGTATTCTGGCGACAAGACTCCATCAGAGCACGGATACAACCCTTTTCGTGGATATCGGCACCAACGGGGAAATGGTCCTTGCTCGAAACGGCCGGCTTAGCGCCGCCTCCACCGCTGCCGGTCCGGCCTTCGAAGGGATGAATATCTCCCGCGGCGTGAGAGCGACTCGTGGCGCCATGGAAGCTTTCGATATAGACGAGTCCGGAGAGATTGCGGTCAAAACCATCGATGACGCAGAAATTATCGGAATTTGCGGCAGCGGTCTTCTCGACCTCGTCGGCGAACTGGTCGACCATGGCGTGGTCGCTGATAACGGGCGTTTCGTCGATCCTCAGAATTCGGTGCTCCCGGTCGTCCTCAAGAAAAGATTGGTCGAACACAAGGGAAAGACCTGCTTTCGAGTTGAGGGCAGCGTTCTACTGACCCAGAAGGACATTCGCCAAGTGCAGTTGGCAAAGGCGGCAATCCGGACGGGCATAGAGTTTTTGCTGCAAAATGCAGGGGTAGGACCCGCCGATGTCGACAGGGTGCTGATCGCCGGCTCTTTCGGTTATCATTTGCATGAAAAAAGCCTCATTAATTTGGGACTTCTTCCGAAGGAATTCATCGGAAAAGTCGATTTTGTCGGCAACACTTCCAAGTCCGGGGGCCAAGCTTTCCTTTTGAACAAAGAAAGCCGCAATGAAATGCGCGACCTCGTAAGGTCGATCCAGGTAATTGAGTTGGCAGCCATTCCGGACTTTGACAAAGTCTTCGTCCACTGCCTTGGCTTTTAAATGCGTAGAGCGCAGTGAGGATCAATTATGCACCTCGGTTTGGGCATAGACACCGGAGGGACTTTTACCGACGCGGTCATCATCGAAATGGATTCGAGCCGAATTTTGGCCAAGGCGAAGGCGCCCACCACCAGGCAGGACCTGCGGACAGGCATTGGCGAGGCTTTGAAGGCTTTGGATGGGGCTCTTTTCCCCCAGATCAGGCTGGTTTCACTCTCGACGACCCTGGCCACCAACAGCATCGTTGAAGGAAAGGGCGGCAGGGTTGGCTTGATAGCCGCGGTTCCAAGGCCGGATACATTTTGCTTCTCAACCAAAATGCCCGCCGAGGAGACCGCTGTTATCGCCGGCGCCCACGATCATCGAGGCCGGGTTTGCCCGGAGCTGGATATCGACGGTGCTGAAGCCGCCATCGCCCGGATGGCGGACAAGGTCGAAGCCTTCGCGGTATCGGGACATTTCAGCATCTATAACGCGCAACATGAACTCGCAATAAAGAGGCTGGTGTTGAGTCGCTGTTCTCACCCCGTCGTTTGCGGCCACGAGCTTTCGGGGGCGGTCGGCATGCTGGAAAGGGCGACAACCGCAATCCTTAACGCCAGACTCCTGCCAGTCATCGGCGAACTTCTGGAAGCAGTTACCCATATTTTGCGAGAAAACCGTATAAAAGCTCCCCTCATGGTCGTCAAGGGCGACGGATCGCTGATCTGCGCCGCCGTCGCAATGGAGCGGCCCGTTGAGACGGTCCTCTCCGGACCCGCGGCGAGCATGGCCGGCGCCTGCCGTTTGAGCGGACACGACGATGCGCTGGTCGTGGATATGGGCGGAACCACTACGGATATTGCAGTTGTAACAAAAGGCGGCGTTCCCCTGAACGAAGACGGGGCGACTGTGGGTGGGTGGAAAACCCGCGTTCGGGCCCTGGATATGTGGACTGTGGGGCTTGGAGGGGACAGCCGGGTTGATGTGGAGCCGGATGGCCGGATTATCATCGGTCCCAGGAAAGCTTTGCCTCTTTGCGCCGCCGGCGTGATGTCCCCGGGGTTTTTGCATGTTCTTCGCGAGTTCCATGAACGTCAGGGGAAAAAGAAATCAAGAGGGCGCCTCGATTTTTTCACTCTGGTCAAAAGACCGCCGACGCAGACGCGCTATGAGAAGGCGCTTTTTGACGCTCTTGACGGCAACATTCTGCATCGTGACCAGATCGGTGAACAAGTCGGCTTATTTGGTTCCCTGGATCGTTTGGTGGCGCTTGGCTTTGTCGCCGAGGCGACCTTCACGCCCACTGACCTTCTTCATGCCAAGTCCGATCTGCGCATTTTCGACCGTGAGGCCTCCATTCTGGGCGCCGACATCATGGCGCAAAAAATGGGCATGGACCGGGCGGACTTCCTCGATCGTCTGGCTTCTGAAATTACGTCCGTCCTCTCCTTGCAGATCACGGCCAAAGCGCTCAAGGAAAATAAAAGTTTAAACGGCCACTGGTCTCCGACTAATATCGGGTTTCTCGATTTACTGCTTCGCTTGGACTCAGGTTCGGGAGTCGCCCTGGACGTCAGCCTCGAACGGCCATTAATAGGGGTCGGCGCGCCGGTTGGAGCTTTTTTGCCGGAGGCGGCCGCAAACCTTTCGGCCCGCCTGATCATACCTGAGCATGCCGAGGTGGCCAATGCCTTTGGCGCTATCACCGGACGCGTGGTTGAACGCACGGAGGTTATCATCCGACCTCACAGGCTTGACGGCTTCAATTTGATGGCCACAGACCTGCAGGATAGATTCGACACCCTGGAGGAAGCTTTGGCCGCGGGTGAAAAACATTGCCGCAAAATCGCCAGGGAAAAAGCCGAGCAAAAGGGCGGCACACAGATCGAGGTGAATGTCACCCGGGAGGAAATCATGATGCCGCTTGCGGATGGGGGCGGAAACAGGGCTTTTCTTGAAATCAAGCTGACGGCCATAGCCTCGGGTCGTCCCGCCTATTAATGGGAGAACACGTCATGCGCCTTGGAGTTATAGCCTGCAGTATACTTAAACCGGAACTCGACCTTGTTCTGGAAAACGGTCAGGAAGTTGTCGAGGTGATCTATCTGGACGCCGCCCTGCATGTTACCCCGCAGAAGATGCTGGAACGGCTGATAGAAGAGATAACAGCCATGGCGCCCAGGGTCGACGCCGTCTTTTTGGGCTACGGCTACTGCCAGTCCCT
This sequence comes from uncultured delta proteobacterium, assembly GCA_963813125.1. Lineage (GTDB taxonomy): Bacteria > Desulfobacterota > Syntrophobacteria > Syntrophobacterales > Syntrophobacteraceae > SbD1. Next base: position 21,715 of record CAWEZA010000066.1, read on the forward strand.
GCGGGGAATAGAGGAAAACTTCGATTTTCCTGTCACTCTGCCCCAGGTCGACGACTGCATCAGCCTCCTGCTGACTCCGAGGCGGTATGCCGAGGAAGTCCGCAAGGAGGTGGGCACCTGGTTCATGACCCCCGGATGGGCCGAAGTAGGAGCCCAAATGGTGATAAAGGAACTCAAACTGGACAGGGCGGCCCGCTATGGCCGGGACCCGTTGGAGATGGCCCGCCGGCTCTTTACCCACTATTGCCGCGGCATTTTTATCGACACCGGGGTCAAGGGACGTGAAGCTTACATGGAAAAGGCGCGCGCTTTCTGCGAAGACTTTAACCTCACAATGGAAACCACCACCACCGACACCTCCCTGCTTGCGGACTGGTTGGAGAAAGCCCGATCGGGAAAGACAGGGGAGTAAAGCCTAAAGGCTCAAGCCGCGTTCTCCAGGATGAAAGTACCGGTTGGGAAAAGCTGTTCCTCTTCAGAAACATTCCCTGGCCTCGGGCACGCCGATATTCAAACCTCGTTCAGCCGGAAAGCAGTTGACTTGGAGTGAGATATGTGTATATACACTTTATCAGAATACAGGTGTAGCCACGCCCCTCTTCACCGGTTTCCACACCGACTACAGGAGGAGCATGTCCGAGCTTTTTGACAAGGAGCAACAGAAAGGACAGGGGAAATGGGAGATTCACAAATGACAACATCTGACAGGGGCCAGGAAAATAGAATTCATTCCGCTTCGTCGATCAGAAAAATCTGCCTCGATGCGGGAGCCGACGACGCAGGTTTGGTAGATCTGGACAGGGATGCGCTGCAAAAGGAACGAGAGGGTATCCTGCACGTCTACCCCCTCACGCGAAGTGTAATTTCCATCATTGTGGTCAATAACCGCGAGAGCATTCAGAGTCCGGCCCGCTACGAGGCCAATGAGGAATTTCATCGCACAGGAGACAGGATTACCAGCGTTGCCCGAGAGGTCCTTCGTCGCCTGAACCGGCTCTCCATTCGGGGAGTCGTCGTAAACAAGGAATGGCCAATGGCCATGGACCGGTTTCCGGGAAAGATTTGGGATGTAAGCCACAAGATCATGGCAGTGGAGGCCGGTCTTGGACACATGGGGATGAACCGGCTCGTTCTGCACCCAAAGTACGGCAGTTGCATCCAGCTCGAAAGTATCCTGATAAACGGGGTGACAGATGAATACGACCATCCCCTCGAGGAAAATCCCTGCATCAAGTGTAATCTGTGCGCTGCCGTTTGTCCAACCGGGGCCATAACGAAAGACCAGCCATTTGATTTTATGGCCTGCAGCACTCATAACTATAGAGACAACTTTATCGGGTTTCAGAACTTGGTCGAAGCCGTTGTTACCTCTCATGACATGGAGGAATACCACTCCCATTTCGATGGTCGGGAAACGGCCTTGATGTGGCAGTCCCTGATGTTCCGGATAGGCTACCGGTGCGGCTATTGTATGGCCGTTTGCCCCGCGGGAGAGGAAGTCGTGCCCGCTTACCTCGAAAAAACGAAGGAACATATCGAAAGGGTGCTAAAGCCCCTCAAGGAACGTCAGGAGCGTGTATACGTGATGGCGGGGTCCAAAGCCGAATCAAAGGCCAGGCAAAATCACCATAAGGAGGTCAGGGTTGTGAAGGGATTAACGCGAGTTCAGCCCTGAGGATTGAGAGGAAAGACCGACCGTTCCTTCATGTTTGAAATCAACCGCCGTCCCAGCGACTGGAGGGATGGCCGGCTAATCTGTCCTTCCCGGGGGTGTCGGCCTGACGGCCTCAACCACCGGCTAATGGCTTTGATCCCTTCGGGATCATGATCGTCGGTTTAAAAGAGCAGCAAGGCAGAGCCGCTTTCATAACTTCGGGTCCGGACTTTGACTTGCTAAAGTCCAGCTTTGCGTGGTTGCGGGCAACGTTGGCGGTTACGCCGGATTCTTTTACGCAAACGTTATAGATTGTGATACCAGGTTGGGTTCAAGATCGGGCGGGGATAAACCCCGTCCCTACACAGGAAAGGTCTCTAAGCCCTCCAACCGGTCAAATCTTGAACACAACTTGGCATGAATCGTGCGAAAAAATGCACTGCTAAAGTGCCGGGGTCTGTCCCCCCGAAGGTTAAGTACCGTTTCCAGTTTAACTTGCGAATTGCATTGGCAGGTTGTATGCTGCTACCAGCTCCAAGGGGAAGCCTTGGGGAGTGTTTTCCGGCAAAAATCCGGTACCAGGATTTAGTTTTGACGCATGGTGCGGAAGTTGATGCATTGTTCCGGCGGATTCCCGCAAAAGAATACCACGCACTTTTATCCGCGCTCCCGTTATTCGTTGGCCAAGCTGTTCCGGTACTGGATTACTAAAAATTTCCGGGCGGCATAACGTATCCTTGCCCGTAGCAGCATGCTTTTCACCCACTAATCGCCAGTGCGGGGACAAACTTTTGTCACGGGAAAACAATTCGAGCAAGCCGCAAGATTTGTAATGAGATTGGGCCATATAGAATCGGGGCCAACGGAAATGCAAAGCAAACATGAAGAACGTACCGCCAGCCTTAAAGAGAGACATAAACCCGCATGGCAGGCGCCGGCCTACCCTATGATCTCGGTAATCGTGCCGACCTACAAGGAGGCGGAGAATCTGCCACTCCTGCTGGACCGTCTCAGCGATCTCCGTCGCAATAACAACATGGACCTCGAACTTCTTATCGTAGACGATGACAGCAGGGACGGGACCGAGGAGCTGATTGCAGGTCTTGACAAAACCTGGATAAGATTGCTCACAAGGACAACCGACAGGGGACTCAGCAGTGCGGTGTGCAGTGGCCTCAAGCACGCACGGGGGGATGTGATCGTTGTCATGGATGCAGACCTCAGTCATCCGCCGGAATGCATTCCCGCATTGGTAGAGGCGCTGATGGCGGGCAATGATTTCGCCCTCGGATCACGCTACGTCGAGGGTGGATCGACAGATGACCACTGGGGAGTCTTCCGGTGGCTGAACAGCAAGGTTGCAACTTTACTGGCGAAGCCATTCACCACTGTCAAAGATCCAATGAGCGGGTTTTTTGCACTCCCCCGCACTACCTACGAACGCGCCTCGGACTGTCTGAACCCCATCGGCTACAAAATCGGTCTAGAGCTCATCGTCAAGTGTGAGTGCGAGCGAGTTAAAGAAATTCCATTCCATTTTACCGACCGGGAATTGGGTGAAAGCAAACTCAGCCTTGCGGAGCAGGCCAGGTATATAAAGC
>CAWEZA010000067.1:0-52510 GCA_963813125.1 uncultured delta proteobacterium
CACCGCTCCTCAACAACATCCTTGGTGCATCTGGGAGCAAAGGGAGTCGCGCTTTCCTGGTCCTCGGTCTCCTCCCCGATAAAGGCCATGGCCCGGTAGAGGTGATGCAGCGCGATATCATCGACGCCCTTCACGGCAAAGTCCCTGCGCCACCTGTCGCAGAAGCGATCCGAACCGCTTACCATCAGCCGGTGAAAGACGGTCAGGAAAAGCGCGCGCTCCACGTCGAAACTGAAGAACCTTTCAGAAAGAAGCCCTTGGAGGACTTTTGGGATTCCCAGTTCCTTCCACAGTCGCTCGAAAATGAGAGCGGGGCCTATCTTTATGGATTCGGCGCTAATGTCGCTTCTGCCGGAAATGATAAGCAGAGCTTGTTCAGAAAAACGCGCCAGGGAGCGAACCAGAGTTTCGACTTCTCCCTTGGCGTGCATTTGATCGAGCCGGCCAATCGTTGCGATGACCCGCTGGTTGACCTTGGCGCCCTCTCGGTGGTTCTCTACGATTTGGAGGTACTCGTACTTACCGGACTTTTTTGTTCGAGCAAACATGTTGAAGCCTCCTATCAGGACACTTCAACCTTATAAAACAATAGAGCATGAATCAACATAAAACAGCAGATTATGTGGCACTACATTTTTGACGATTTAAAAAAGTGATTAAGGACCCATGCGGGTTTGCGGGCGATGACCGGCTGGTCACTGTAGAAGAAAAGCGTGGCGGTTCCCGGCTTAAAGCAAGTGGACGTACCCCTTTTACCCTCACTGACAAAAATGATTGCGGTTGGGAGCATAAAAGGGCTCTCGACTTCGAAGTCACACCGGGGAGTCAGGCTGTTCCCGCTTTTGGGCACCGGAATCTTTTGTGCTGGCGCTTTCCTGGTATGGTATGATAGAGGGACTTAGAGAAACGATACGGTATGGCCTGGGATTTCAAGACGATGCGACGAAAAGATAGACAACTTGGTCTTGCGGAAGCTGAAAAAATTTTGACTGATGGAATTTATGGCATCCTGTCCATAAATGGACAAGACGATTACGCCTACGGCGTTCCGATGTGCTATGTTTTCACCGACGGCGGCATTTATCTGCACAGTGCCGCGGAAGGGGACAAACTCACTCGCATCCGCAGGGATCGCAGGGTGAGTTTTTGTGTTGTGGGAGAGGCAATCCCTCTGGCTGACAAGTTCTCTATGCAATACGAAAGCACCATCGTTTTTGGACTAGTGCGTGAAGTCGAAGGTGATGAAAAGTTAAAAGTACTTACCCTTCTTGTTGAAAAATACAGCACTGCCGAATTCATTGAAAAAGGTAGGGCCTACGCTGCTGATTCGGCCCACAGGACGGTAATCATGAAACTTGACATAGAAAGCATCTCGGCAAAGGCCGGGGGACAAAAGTGATCTGCTAATGATTGGGAAATTACCCGACGTTGATCGGTTTGCATGATTCTTCCCGCTCCCCCAATTCGCCCCTCAAGGTCTTTCCTTCTTTCTTCCCATCTGGGCGCCCCGGCTCGAAACCGAAGGCAGTCCCGGTCTATTCTACGATTGGCACCACTTACGATAAGCTGACACTCACCTCCGACAAAGCTGTAGAGAAAAGCGTCGTCGATTGCGGCCCCTGTCTTTAGCGATCCGACCCCGTCGATGACAAACCCGCCTTAGCGGGAAACGTCGAAAATTCCCGCCTCACTCCGCACGCTCATATGTCGTTTGCGACCCCGGAGAAGTATCTAGGCGCCACAATTCCACCATCCTCTCGCCAAGGTGCCTTGGGCCTGTCGTATAGAACGATCCTTTGAGGCTTTCCCATCTCCCGTATCTTTGCGAAGGTGTGGACGAGGGAATGGATTTAAGCCGTCAACTGCAGATTCGCCGACTCACCCAGCCTCCCTGCAAAGCAGGAAATTCACCGCGTTCATGGTCATCACCGTTTCATTGCCCCCATTGATCACCTCGACAAAAGACCTGATAATTCCCCGGTCGGGTTTCGACCTCGAACGCTTGGCCTCCATAACCGTGACTCGTACGGCGAGGACGTCGCCTGGACGCACCGGCCTTGTCCAGCGCAGTTCGTCTACGCCGGGAGAACCCAGGCTTGCAACCGAAGCGAGAAAGTGATCGACAAATAGCCTCATCATCAAAGCGGACGTATGCCACCCACTGGCTATCAGGCCACCGTAAACGGTCGTTTTCGCGGCTTCAGGGTCCACATGAAAGACCTGCGGATCGAAGCGTCTGGCAAACTCGATCATCTCGGTCTCATCGACCACAATCGAACCCAGCTCGTACACGCACCCTGGTTCATAGTCCTCAAAATAGCGCTCATCTTTCGTGTTACAGAATTTGCAATTACTCATACTCTCCCTCACGGCGGGCCGCAGCAGCCGTTTTTGAATGCACCCAAAAGCCACTTGCCTTAGGAGGTGGTCGGGCCATAACGATTCCTGCCCCAACAGCTCGATCAAAGGGTAAACGGGTAGGTGCGCAAAAGATGGAAACCGCGCATGCACACACACTCACCGATTCACCCACTCACTGATTTACAGAATCATTTTCCTGATCTTTCCACCACTCCCGCACACGTAAAACGTGGATTTCGAACTGCTCTCGTTTCATCTAGGCGCCGCTCTCACGGACGACAGGCGACGTTATGAAGCACCTCTCAACTCTCCCTAGTGTTGCGCCCCTCAAATAACATAATATTCCAATAAACACAAAATGCAGGGTACGGGAGCGAAGCGGGGTCGCTTTATCGCGCCCACCGCTCCATTCGAATTTTCCATTGAATTTCCGGGATGCATCACTGGCTTTTCCCTTAACGCCACCACAAAAAGGTCCGGTTCCTCTCTGCACTCGATCTCCGTCGGCTCGGTCATGCCCCCTTGGTCCCACAAGCGGAAAGTATATTCCCGCAGGTTGGAAGCCCCAGTCAATTAATCTTTTGACCATATCCAGAGTTGATATTTTCAAGGGACCTGGAGTTTTTCGGAAAAGACCCATTCGGGTATGCAGGGTCTGTCGGAGGCGAGGAGCAAAACGTCCTTCAGCTTTTCCCTTAATCGGATTAAGCTATTAGCAATAATTTGAAAGCTATGCGCGAAGTCGCTGGACCAAGAGGGGGGACTCTTCGCCAACAGCCTTCTCTCCTTCGTTAAGGAGCGTTACCACAAAGGGACCGGTACTTGAACAGACCCTGTTGCGGCCTTCTTTTTTTGCCCGGTACATGGCTTCGTCTACCCTGATGAAAGGCGCCTCCAGTTCGGTATCCGAAGGAATTATTTCGGTCACTCCCAAGCTGACGGTAACCGGTATTGTCGCGTCGTGGTAGATAAACCGGGTCTTTTCAATGCGGCGCCTGATCTTCTCTGCGATATTTGCCGCATCTTTCGAATCACATCCGTGAAGAATGACTATCAGTTCCTCCCCCCCGTAGCGCGCCAGGAAGTCGGATTCCCTCAAAGTAGACTTTATGCGCTGAGCTATTTCCTTCAGACATTTGTCGCCTGCCTTATGCCCATAATTATCATTTATTTTCTTAAAATGATCGATATCTATCAATACAAGGCTGAATTTCTCCAAATCCCGTTTATATTCCCTAAAACATTCCTTTATATGTAAATCGTATGATCGCCTGTTACTTATTTGTGTTAACTCGTCCAACAATACTTCCTTTTCCAATGAGTCAGATCTTTTCCTTATCTGTAATAGTTCTCTCTCATACGATCTCAGGTTATTTTGAAGTTCCGCTATTTTTATCTCGGCCTCAATTTCTCTTTTCTCATCAACTTTGCGTTTTTCATCTATAGTTTCTGATATTTCTGTTAATTTATTCAAGATCAAACCGCGCAAACTCGATTCCTTTTTGTCAGGAACAATAGCTTGTTGAATATCTGTAGTATGAGATAATATATCAGAATAAAAGTCATTACTTATCCTGCAGCCTTCTTTATTAAACTCCTGGTATGTTGATAACTGTTCTTCCATCTTAAACAGGTCTTTACTAAGTTCAAAAAGGAAATCATTCGAATAATCTGTATTTTTAACTGCCTGCTCTATTAATTCGCCGACCATCGTGCCGACTTGTTTTCCGAGCCTGCTCAGGGCCTCTAATGCTTCACACCCTCTGATCTCCTCCTGCAACACGCTGAATCGACTTTCGTGGTCGCCCTTTATTGCGGGGGCAAGACCTTCGAGTACATCCAGGAAAGCCTCCTGCAGTCCCGGCAACTGTTCAAGTTCGGGCTGCTCGTAACCGACCGGAGCATGCGGCAGGGAATTGGATAAATCGCCACCTTCTGTGGAGGACTGCTGTGCTTTTCTGGTGCCCCGCACATCCGGCGCCAGCAGGGAAACGATTTCCTCCCTGGTAGCGAAAATCTCCCTCAGACTTGCGCCATTAAGCGGCAGTCTCTTGCTGGAGAATTCCTTCAAGACATCCATTACTGCTTCAGATAGCGCCTCAGCCGGCTTCATTCGTCCCCATCTGCGGTATTAGTTTGTGAATAGGCTCCGCGAGGCGCAACACTGCAGCCTCTTGCTCCATCGCTCGACCGACCTTTTCATCGGCAAGCGGGCGCCTTGCCCTCAATACGCTCACCAAGTATTTCGGCCGAAATCTCTAAAATATTAAGAAAAAATTTAATGGAATGCCTAACTGAATCCGGAACCGCGCCCCGAGGCGAAGTCCCCCCCAGTTTCTCTTTATCGTTGACGTCAGTTGGCGCAGGTCGCTCCGCTCTCCGTTCAATTTCTGCCGATGCTGATCTGGCCTGCTTGTCCGATCCTGGAATTGAGGAAATTTCTCAAGCTGTATTGCGTGCCTATTTTCAGTTTCCTGCGGATATTTTTTCGGTGAGTGCGAACAGTGTTTTCGGAAATGTGCAGGTGAGCCGCGATCTTTTCAGTTGTTGCACCGTTTCTTATAAGGGAAGCTACCCTCATTTCTGCCGATGAAAGAACTTTGGCCACCCTGGAGTCGGCAGCAAGCCCTGAGGTCAGGTCTTCAACCTGCAAGGTCAGCATATCGAATTGGGATTCGAACTCATGGAGAGCCTCTGAGCTCTTTAACTTGGCGACTACGGGCAGTATTATGCTCCGCAATCTCAGAGCTGCTCTTTTTTCGATTTCATCTCTTTCCCGCTGCATGTTTTGTGCGAAAACCGCAAGCGCTTTGTTGGTTTCCTGGAGCTGGGCGTTTAGGCTCTCAAGGCGCTGCTGCTGAGCCAGAAGTTTTGACCGGCTGTATTTTAGGTCATCCGCGAGTTTCTTTGATTCACGCTCTCTTTCGAGAACCGTTAAAGCCCTGAAAACCGAATGGCGCAAGAGGTCATTTAAAAGGGGTTTATCGAGCAGATCGAAAGCGCCAAGTTTCAGTGCTCGAATAGCCGTATTTTTGTCGGCCGACTCAGTCATGACTATTATTTTGGCGTCGCCTGTCACTGGAGGCATCAACCGCAAGCAGTCGACACCTGATATAAAAATATCGAGCAGTACAATATCGCACTTATTGCGCATCAAGTATTTAATGGCGGATTCCGAATGCGTGAACCCCTTCGCTTCCAGCCCCCAGCCATGGATCGTCTGAATGACAGATTCCACGACGCGCCGGTTGTCGCCTAAAAACGCGACCCTGTGTTTGCCGAAAGCATCCATAACGCACACTTCCAATACAATTCATTTATTTCGAATTGTCGATTGCTTAGAAAATGAAAAATCATAACTGATATTTGAAGAAAACCGTCTAAAACTCTCTCAGGAGCTTAGCCCTTCGAAGACTGGGGTGGCTACTCTTTCTTTATGTTGACAAACATAAGATGGCTAACCGCTGTGTCAAGTATGACCGATTCGATTCCTCGATCCATGTATCCATTCAGACGTTAAATTCTTTTCCCCCAATAAAAATCAAAGCTGAGCGCCACTATTGCCCGGACTGAACTGCCCCAGCCCCCCACCTCCACTCATGAGCTGCCACTGCAGCCACTTATTGCTCACGGTGCTGGTCCCTCCGAGTATCGATCCGGCCGTATCCCATCCCTCTTGACTCTGATACAATTGACTCTGAGCGCCGTAACTGTTCGCCTGGTTAACGTCGTTATATGCCTGGACGTGCGCGTTATACTGGATGGTTTCGGCGTTAAGCTCTCCCATTTCCGCTGCGCTCGACCGGACATCGAGCGCCGAACCCGAATTCGGGTCAACCCCCATCGCGCCGTATGCCGATCTTGCCTGAGCGATCTGGGCTCCAGTTTTCTCGCGCTGCGCCTCTTCCTGCACGGTTCCTTGCTCAAGAGCCATATTGGCGTTTTGCTGAGCGATAAGCTGATTGTTACGGGCGACCTGCGCCATGTAATCTGCCGACTGGGCCTGTGCCTCTCCCTGCATTACGGTGCCTGCGACACCCGTCACAATCGATGCGCCCGCCAGATACGGTGCCGCCGCCGCCATTACCGGGGCTGCGAATCCCATGGGTTGCTCCGTTTCACTCCGCAACGAGTTATATTAGGTAGCGTTCAATACGGCACGAAAACTTTAGGCTTTAAGATCGTGGGGACCACGCCCCCACCTCTTATTATTTGATTTTGAACGCAAACCGGTATTAAGAGGCAAAACGCAAAAGTGCGGAGCTCTTTGCTCTTGCCTCTTTATTTTTTACTCTTGCCTTCTTTAGTGATCTCCGCCCTGTAGAAACGGGCCCCCAATGGACCCCAAGGGACAGGCCCCGTTAACTCGAACCCCAGCCACCTCACCCATTTAATGCCACGCACATGCCTTGCTTCCACCATCTCGACAAGCACCGGGAAAATGTCGAGCATTCTGCCAAGGTATTCGTCGCAGTCTTTAAGGAACCGTACCGCATACCGTCTCAGCTCCGGAGTACTCAGAAACCACGGCGCACCCACTCCTGAAAGCACCCCGTCGAGCGGCAGACATCCGAAAGCGCAAAGCGGCCTGTGCTCTGGAACCTTCAGCGCACACCATGACACAACCGAATTGTCCAGGCCAAGCTTTAGCGCACGAAACGGTCCTAACCCCATCGCACCACATTCATTCCTGTCATCCTCGCTCATCTCGTTTGCAAGGTATGCCAAATGGTCCAAGTGAAGCGGAACGATTATTCTTTTCATCCTGGTCCATCCCCAAGAGCCAATTCCGGAGAAATTCCCAATACCGTTGCAGGAAGCGGTTGATCGCATTGCAGGCATATGCAATCGTCAACGGTGTACTGTTGATATACAATCAACCTCTCTGTGCCGGTCGTAAGAGCCACAGGCCCACCCAGGCCGGTCGTTGCCCCCCACTCCTTTATTTCCGTCAAACTCGAAAAGCTTGGACCGACCTTGAGCCCCCGCGTGTCCTGCACCTTGAGACAAATGGCTTTTAGTGTTTTCCGGTAATCAACCGCCTGCATGGCCATGCCCTGAGGCATCATCGGAAGGGACTGCATCTGCGCGACATAAGGCAAACCTGCCGTAACGACACTTGCCCCGGTCGGAAGCGTAATGGAACCGTTTACAACCGTCTGCTGCGGCAGCACGTTTCCATCGGCAAGTATGCTCACTGTTGCCCCGTTCAAATGATCGAGCCCCGTTACTGTCGTCGTAGTCATCGATGCAGGATCGGTAGAGTACTGAAGCCCGCAGTCCACAAACCACGCCTTCGTAACATCCGATGCCCCAAGAGTCCCCATGTTTCGCGAGTCCATGCGCTCGACGTATTTTACCGGCTCTCCGCCGTTTATCCCCGGAATGGTGCGTTCGATCACGAAATAAACCGAATCGACGTTAATGCCGCAAACCTGCTGCTCGGGAATGCTCGCAACGCTCAGGAACTTATCGCTTCCCGAATTCCCCGGTGAATCATGGTGAGCCCAGGCATAGACGTTTTGCTCTTTGAGATAGGTAAAGCTCAGCAGAGCCCCATCATCGCGCACTGTCCATATTTGATACCAGGGCTGCTCCGCGTAGGTCCATCTTACCATGTTGTGATTGAAGAAAAGGTGTTGGGCGAGAACGGACATATCGGTCCCGGTATAAACGTTCATCCAGAAATTATACGCGAGATCCCTGATAATAGAACCTTTGGCCTGCACGTAGAGAATATCGTAGTTTACCACTATGGGCGGTAAGTCCGCCGCCCCGATCCACGTTTGTGGGATTACCACGGTATTTGTCGGCGTGATTGGTTGGGGTTGAGTGATATAGCCGGTCAAAATTCTCCACACCCCCCCCGAAGTAAATATCAAAAGATCGTTCATCGGCACCAGGTGCTTTATGGCGTTTACCTGCTGCGCCGCAATGGTAAGAGTTATTGCGTCCGAGGCCTGCGAAGGGTTAGTGACATCCATATTGTCATAGTCGGCAGGCTGGGTCGTCCAGATGGTTTGTGGCGAATTTAAAGACCCCGCAAAGCACTTCCTTTGCTGGAAATAGCAGCAGCACCCGGGGTAATTCCCAGAGGGGTTTATCGTCGCAGTGAATGTTGCCCCCGTCCCTCCCGATTGGGTGAAGACAAGGGTATCCCCGTTGACGTAGTTTTCACCCGCCCCCATTACGGTTATGCTGGTTATTACCCCGTTTGTTATTACAGGCGTGAACGTGCAGCCAGTGCCTTGCCCCGAAGCCGTCGTGACGGTCACATTCCCGAAGTAATTCTGCCCCCCGTTCGTCACGGTCGCCACGATCTGCTGGACATAAGAGCTTGCCCACACCGGGACTTCCGTCACCGTGATGGACCCCTCCGCGGCAATCCCCGAATTGGCAACGCCTATTACCGGCGATTGGTAGTTCTGGCCGCCGTTCGTTACGGTAACCGCTGTGATCACCCCGTTTGTGACCGTGGGCGTAAGAACCGCCCCGCTTCCCGACAGGTCGTTGGCATAGAGCGAGATATCCGAACTGTATCCCGATCCTCCTTTGTTTACGGTTACTGCCACAATCGGCCCCACGTTGAACGGATCCCTATGAGTAGGAGGGGCCTGCGAGAAATCGGGTGCGATTTCCGTATCAACAAAACTCGTCCCTGTTGACTGCCCGATGTATCCGTACATCGCACCGGAGAGGATGGCCGTTGACTGAGGGTTCGCCTTGTAGATGTAGTAAAGGTCTGCTGCTGTGTCTGCCGTCCAGGAGATAGTGTTCTGTGCGCCTGTATCCGAATCCAGGAGATACGCCTGCACTCCTCCTGCGGCGGAGGCAAGCGACTGCTCGGGGGGCGAGAGTGAAACGGCAGTCACAACGTAAGAGTAATAAAACTCCGTCCCCGTAGGCGACCCGCTCGGGCACATGTTTGTAACGGTCACTCCGGTCGGTGGCGAAATCTGCGCCGCAAAGGACACCTGATTCATGGTCCAAACCCAGTGCTCGGTTCGGCTCAGGTCATAGGGCGGGTAGCCGGTATGGCACAAGGTCAAAACGTCGTTTGATTGCGTCCACTTGATGCCTGCGACATCGTTCCCATTGTAGGGGGTTGTGAGAGTGTAGACCCGTGCAACTGTGCCGCCCGAACCCATATAAGCCGGATAGTTCGTCGTATCGATCGCGCTTCCGTCCAGATTGGTCAGACTGAAAGTGGTCGAAGAGGCATTGATTACGAGATACTGTCTGCCTGCTGTCGAATCAAGTGGTGTCAGTGTACCTGCAATATAGACCTGGTCGCCGTTGCTGTAGCCGTGCGGGGTGCTGGTCGTAATGACTCCGCGGTTCGCATTCGTTATCGCCGAAATCGCAAATGTCGGCTCCAGCACATACCCCCCGTTCATAATGACCCGCATGTACTGATGGCCGAACTCTAAGATATAGGTCTGCACCAGATTGAACTGGAACGGAATCAAATGGACCGGATAGGCCGAATCTTTGCACCTTCCCACAAACATTGTCCCGGCGCGGTTGCTTATCCCTCCCGAGGGCCACACAAAGAAGTTCCGCAAGCTCTTTGCCCCGATATGGAACTTATCGAGGTCATACCGGGCATACATCGAAGGGGCCAGTTCGCCCGCCGAAAACGCAGTCTGAATAAAGTTGCCAAGAGACATATCCCACCTACAGATTCAGCGCGAAGCCGCGCACGGACACGCTTGGCGTGCCATTTATGTTTGCGTTTTTGTACCAGAACGCCGGGGATGTGATCAAAGGCATCTCGAACTGCCCCCCGCCTGTCCCCCCGCTTGTCGGAGTCGTGTAGTCGATATAATCGTTTGTGCCGTCCGCACTGAAGTTAAACGTTGCTACACCCGAAGACGGGGCAAAGGAAACCTGGTAGAGCCCTTTCACAGCAATCGGAGGCAACGGTGCCGTGATGACCTCCGTGTAGGCCGACTCAGCTGCAAGGCTCACCGACTGTGGAACATCAAACAAAAACTCGTTTCCGAACTGGTGGAACGCGATAAACTGCGTGCTCGAATTGGTTAGGGCGCACCCGGCAAGGCGGCCGAAAGTGTATCCCGGGATATAGGTCTTGGCCACCCCGCTCCAAAGATATGACGTGGATAACATGGCTTTGATCGTCGTGTTGCTTGCAATGAGCCAGACGTAATACCAGGTATTTGGCGTAAGGCTTCCGGTATCGAGGCCGCCGCCTCCGAAAGTCCCTCCTTCGGCCTTGTACGAGAAGCTTATCCCCGCTCCGTTTGTGTAAAGCTGCGCCCCTCCCTTTTGGCCGACCAGCGAAGCAGATACGAAATAGACCGTTATCCCGTTTGAAACCCCGTTTTCATTAGTGATCTCAAGTCCGGTTGGAGTCGGCATAAAGGGCGGGATCATCGGCTCGGAATCTATCACATACACGTAAGTCCCATCGCTTACGCAGTCGAGGACATCCCCCTGATTGAAAGCCACCGTCTGGCCCTGGTGGCCGATTATGCTTCCTGCGGCAAGCCCGCTTTGCCATGATGCAAAAGCTATCGTTGTGTACGTATCACCGATTATGAGTTTGAAAAAATGCCCGGCCGTCATCTTGGAAAAAGCAAAAAGGGTCGTTGCCTCCGTGTTCGCCGTCTCGTAAACGGACGCAAGCCCGGCGAGGCTTTGAGTCGTGAGATTGGCGGGAAACGCCACCGGGTTTATGATGTATGCCTGAAGACCTGTGGATACGTTAGTGGCTTCCTCGTCGGCCAGCTGCGTTATCTGGGACTGAAGCTGCTGGCACTGGACGGCAAGTTGCTGAGTCTGCATCGTAACGCCATCGAGGGCGGCTTCGACAACCGCGGGCCACAAACCGCCCTGGTTGGCGAGACTTGTCGGCTGCGTGTACGGAACGATCCGCTGAATCGTAATCGTCCAGCCGGTAGCAAGGCCACTTCCCGATGTCGGGTATGTAACAACTCCTCCCGGTGTCGGCTCCGCCGCCCCCGCTGTACCGTTGCCGATCCCCGTCGCGCAATACTGCGAAGACGATAGTACCGTTGTCACTACGGGCGAGACGTTGTTATTGGTAATCGACACCTGAAGGAAGGATGCCTCGGCAACCGGGAACGAGTACGGAAAACTCGTGGTAGATCCGTTGCCCTGGTAAGTCACATAGCTTTGAGTCGTGGTGAGCATTGGTATTGATCCCCCGTTTTACAACCCAGTTTTTGGGCGGCTGTGGAGCAGACTACCTCGCCCGCGACAAGCGACTCAGGCACCGCCTAAAGCCACCAATATCTGTCGAGCTTACCAGGTCCTACTGCACGTTTAGACCCGCCTTCCGGTTCGCCGTATCAGAGTAATTCTGATCGGCGCCAATATTGAGCCGATCATATGGAGCAAAGAACCTCAAGACGCCGAAACCGTCGGTCTGAGCTCCCGTTAGACTGACTGCGCCTGCCTGTAGACCTGAATTGACCGCAGGCGAATTGGCCGATAGATAAAAATCCGTTTGCTGAGAGAAACTGGAGCTGCCATTGACGAATTGAGGGTTTGCAGCGAACGACCCTGAATCATATCCGGCAGCCTGCCACGTCGATAGACTGGAATAATTGTTGCCCTGGTAGCTCCATGCCCCCGACGCAGGGGTGTTAATATTGTAGTAAAGATTATTTATAAACGAGCCTGTGTTGGAAGCAGCCACAGTCGCAAAATAGGGCGTAGAGGCTGCGTTGTATATAATATTATTGGAATACTTTTCATTAGACGAATTACTCGCTCCATCTGGACCTATCGACAAACAGTACTGGGAGCTCCCACTCGTAGTAGTGTACACAGTATTATTGGAAAACATATCAGCTGTTCCATATTTGGCGTACAAACATGCTGTCCCTGAAAGTCCGGCGCATCCATCTATGATATTATTATAGATCACTGCGCCTATTGTCCCCTTTGCAATGACACCATAGAAACTATTCGCCACACAGTTATCATACACCCTAGTACCAACTATATAGTTAACTATGATCCCATGATCTACCATACTAACGCTGTTGCCGGATACGATCGCACCTGCAATATTGTTGTTTGCAGATCCGCTGCCATCGCCTCCGACATTGATGCCATAGTAAAAATATGCATTTAGCGCCGTGTTATTCTTTATGACGCACGATGTCGTGGCAATAGCGGATGCTTGGATGTAGATGAATCCTCTTGTTCCACTGTCTCGCGTGCTTACGCCCGTGACGTTGGCGACATTGCTCTCAATATCATACGTGGTGAAGCCATACGCCAAAATCCCAAATCCATATGATGAGGTTTCGTTCAGGTTCATGATGTTGTTCTTCATGGTCAACGTCGGGGCGTAAGAAGTGGACGTGTTATATATTAAGAATGCGCCTCTGTTGCTGCCAACGATCATCGTAACCGTGCAGTTTTCTATATCAAAATTTCCTGTTGCCCCTGATTGAAATCGAAATGCGTCATTGGCAGACATTGTTAAAGTAGCAGAAGCAGTACATCCTTTCATCACCACACCAGCTATGTTACAATAGCTAAAGCATGTTGTTGGATTTAGAAATTTAGTCCCGGTGAACGTCACTGTAAAGGTTCCGGCATTGGCTGTGTAACACTGTCCGATCACATTGTTTGCATCTAAATTAACCGCGCCGATAGTTATTCCAGTAATATTTTGTTGCAAGACACAACTGCCGGAAGTAACTTGCAAGTCCACCATGCCGGCATTTAATGCATTTATCGTACAAAGGACACCGACAATATATGTAGAACTGGCAACATATGTTCCATCATTTATTACGATGGTATCCCCGGACGTGACCGATGCAAGAGCATGAGTCAAGGTGAGCCAGGGGCTTGAAGTGTTCAGTGCCTGCGCATAGGTGTTGCCATCGTTTCCTACTGCATAGCCGTTTGCGGTGGATTGGGAAACATAGACCGTTGCCGCCTGCCCGGAAACTGTAGTTAAAGCTGCGACCCAGACGGCCACAAGTATAAATGATAATTTTTTCATCTTACCCCCTTATTGATACTGGCATGCGCCGGGAGCGGCCCAGGTTGCTCCGCCGCAAAACTCTACTCCATACGGCTTGGAGCAGGATGATACGGAAAGCGGATTCCAGGCACAGGTTGCTATCACTCGACAACCATCCACGGGGGTCTCCGACCCGCTCGGGGTAGCGGTGTATTCCTTATTCGAGTAGGTCATGCCATAGACCCCGGCATGAATCGGGTCCCATCCATAATGTCTGTCAATCACCTGCTCCGACCCCGCCGTATTGCTCACGATCTGGACAGAGAAAGCGACCATTGGCTCCGTGACCCCGTTTGAATTTGCCATTCGGTTGGCCTCGAAATATGTGTGCTCCAGTTGGTCAGAGTAGGTAGCCCCAACACTCACAGCCCCGAACCGCCAGTCGGTTGCCAAGGATTGGTTGTGCGAGGCTGTGTTGCCCCCGCTCCCGAAAGGCCCGGCATGGGCCAGGGCAGCCAAAAGCAAAACGGCAAAACCCGCAACGAGAAGCTTCTTCATCGCCCCCTCCCCTACTGGTAGAATGAAAGCGAAACAATGCCGGCCGTGTCGCTTACGAGGCTTATGTAGGAATTTCCGGCGCAATTGCGGCTGTCGGGCATTCGCTCTGGTGCGCTTCCATCGGTTATGTTGGCGCTCGGAACCGAGATGGTCGCAGTTGCGAATTTCACATACTGGTTAGCCCCCGGGATTGGGCCAAAGACCACGAGGTTTGCGTTGCTCGGGATAGCGACCGTCTGGCTCGCGCCTGCCGTCAGAGCAATCGCATAGATCGTGTCTGAGGGCGGTAAATTGCCGATAAGCGGGTTCATGAACCCATCGAGTCCCTGGACTGCTCTTACCATGGCTGTTACTCCTATATGATCCGGTAACCTTGATCGTCGTCATCCATCGGCCAGGGGAACATCCCCGCAACCGGAACAGGTGCCCTTGATCCTGATCCAGTCAGGCGTATGATTCGGGGAAAGCGGCTGCTCGTTTGCGTCAACCGCCCTTGCCTGTGTCGCCAGCACCTGAGCCTTTCCCACAAGATCCTTATCCATCTGCTTATCGCCGATGAGCGCCCCTACCAGGTGGCTTGCGAGCGCATATACAAACGCCTCGCAAAACTCATCGTCCCAAAGGTTAGGGTCATCGACGAAGGCCGTATAGACAATCAGCGCATTTTCGATATTGCTCAAAACAACCTTTATCTTGTTTCCGAAAGCGTCATGGTCCATCGCTATCTGGTAGGACACGCGGTTTTCGAAAGACATGGAGCCGGAACCCGCAAAAATGGGCGCCGCCTCGACCACGCCAGGCCAAAGGGTTGCCTCCTCACCACTATTTGACTGATCAAACGGGTACTTCACCTGCCGGAGCCTCACGCAGTCCTGCGGCCATGCATATTCATACTGCCACGCGACGATCTGAACCGCTTGATTCCCGGCCGCATTCGGTACCAGCGGAAAAGGAAGCGTTCCGCTGGGGTTCTCCGCTGTGCCTGGCGCCGCTGCAATAAGCGCCCCCCGCGCTGTTGCCCTTGCAAACGACCAGGGCGCAAGCCTGAGCATGGCTCGGCAGGCCGGCTCGAAATGAAGAGTGCATGCCTGTGCCTCTGGACTGGCCTCATTTATGGCGGCGATCGAAGAGCGCGTACCGATTACCGACAAGGCGCGGTTGCAGACGGTTACCTGGTCCAATGGTTGCTCCGTTTCACTCCGCAACAAGTTAAAGCCGGAACGGAAAAGGCAAGATGCGGAGTTCTTTACTTTTGCCTTTTTGCTGTTTGCCTAAGATGAGCATTTGCCCATCGTCGGGTACATCCTGCTCGCAAGATCGTTCATCCCCTCGGCATGATCGGCCGTTTCTTTCGCGTTTTCCTGCGTCTCGAGGTTCAGCCGCTTTGCCGCCTCGATTGCCCGCTCATGTCTTTTAGGCTCTTTCCTTATCGCGTGTGCGTACGCCAGGTGATGCGCGTCCTCTTCGGCCCTGCGGCCCTCTTCATCGTCCCATTCGGCTTTGTGTGCTTCATAAACGGCCATTGCCTGTTCTCCTATCCCAAAAGCGTCTTGCCGCCCGCTGTGGTGTTGGCTTTACTCGTCAGCCCCTGTGAACCGGTAAGCATCGTTCCTGCGGCGCCGTATTCCATGGCCGCCATTTGTTCCTGGTTCGCGGCCGCGTTCTGCACCCCCTGGTCAGGAAGACTGGGGGGAGGAGGCGTTACCGGAACACTCGGCACTGATACGGATGGCGCTCCCATAGGTTTCTCCGTTTCACTCCGCAACAAGTAAAATGGCAGAAGGTAAAAATGCGGAGTTCTTTACTTTTGCCTTTTTGCTGTTTACTTTCGCCCTCAATTGGCGCGGGCTCTCGTTCATCTTGTTACCTTACTCCCCGAGGCCAGGCCCTCGTGAGAATGCTTGTCGAACGCGTCCCAAATGTCTTGCAGAGCCTCCCTCAAGCGGTCCTGATAACAACTGCAATCCCCCTTGTCCTGCTTGCCGTCGAGCTTGTCTTCAAGCCTGGAGAGGCGCTGGAGAATCATCATCAGCAGCAGGCTCATCACGCCCCCGAACGCACTGATAACCCCGGTCAGTACATAGACAGCGATCATTTTATTGCCGCCATTCTAGCCGCCAAACGGCGACACCTGCCTGGGGCCTGCATGGCGAAACGGCTACGGAGGATATCGCTGCCGGCCGCTTTCCAATTGGCTGCCGAGACGTTTTTTTGCAGGCCAAGCCAGTCGTGAAGCTCATACATGAGATCGAAGGCCATGTTTACCAGCACACGCTGCGCCTCGTCGGGAAGGCTGTAAAATCCATCGAAAACCTGTTCACAGCAGGTGATGGCGGCCTCGATGTCCTCTGAAAACCACTGTTTGATCGTCTCGTCTCCAATCCCTGCCTTGAGCCATCCCAAAATGTCGGACATCGCAATTCCGTGAGCCTCGAGGTTATGCCCGATGCCGCCCGTCCAGTATCCGGCAGTGTCCTTATACGGCGTTGACCGGATGCCCTCATCGGCGGTGATTTGGTCCCTCAGTGTCGAATCGGTCTTGAGTCCGTTAGCGTCCATCGATTGCTTCCTCGGCTGCGTGTTCGCCCACCTTGGCCACGCCTTCTAAAATGCGCTGCTCTATGCCGCATGGAGCCACATCTGCCGCCCGCGCCGCCCCGTGTACAAGCCGGGATATGAACTGCCAGGTCGAGTTAGCCGCCATTTTTTGGTTTGAGGCCAGCCAATGATCGAAAATGGCTACCGCCGTGGAAACTGCCGTCGAAAGGCCAAACACCCAAAGACTGTCGGTTGTCATTTCAGTATCCCCGTGGATATAGCCGCGCTGATTGCGCTACCAAAACCCGTTGCCATTGCTGTGGGAAGCGTCCCTTCCATGAGGCCTCCGTTGCTCGAGCAAGACGCATTTTCAAGCTTTCCGTCCGGGTCGAACAGGAAGACATCGATAAAGTTGCTGCCGATCGGTGTGCTCGTTACCACGGCGACCACCGAATGAGCCTTGCCGTTTACGATCACAGGGTTCGGCGTTGAAAGGACGCTCATATGCGAAGCGCATCCGCCCACGATAGAAATCAAAAGCCCGATCAAAACACAGCGAAAGTAGCCCATAATGTCACCCTCACATCCCCGCATTGCCGCGCATGAACGGAAGCAGAAAAAAAAGCGGAAGCAGCATCGCGCCTTCGGCCCCGGCCTTTACTCGCTCCCCCAGCTTATCCAGGAACTGTGCATGGTCCGGGTTGTCCTTCTTTACGGCATCCAGCAGGGCCACGGCTTGAGCCTGGTGTTGATCTGTTATGTTGAGTGCCGGAAATCCAGGGATATCTGCCATCTTTCCATCTCCTGTTGCCCCGGCTCATCACCGGGGCATTAGTTTGTCAGCTTGCCGGAGTCGTCGTGGTGGTTGTCGTCGAACTGCTCTTGCTTCCCGAAATTGCCGCTCCCACTACCGCATTGGCCGCAATTACAGCGGTCTCTACGGTCTTTGCCGCCGTGGTCAGGGTGCTTGCCGAAAGGGTCCCGCTCTGATAGGCCTGCGCCGCCGTCGTAAGAACCGTAATCGCCGTCGTTGCCTGAGTCAGAAGCGGGTTGACGACTTCGGAAATGGTCGAAGCGGTTCCCGGGAACAACGCCTCCAGGACAGGCTCCACCGCGGTTTCGAGACCTTTTACGAACTCGTTGTAATACCCGATGACCGCCGACCAATCCACGCCCTTGATCCATGCCTCGACTTTGAGTGCGTCCGCCTTGATATCGCCTTCCACTGTTGTGAACCAACTCATTGCTTCACCTCGTTTCGTTTGGGTCAGGCTACGGCCATCCCCGATTTCACGTTCTGCGGGCTTGCCCCTATCGCCTCGACCTTGCCTGCGGTAAGCTGATCTACCGGATCCGGCATGGGCCCCAGCACCAGGCCCACTTCCTTTGCCTTCTTCTGTGCTGCTGCATCGACCGGCTTCATGAAAGGCCCCGGAGTCGTGCCGTCCGCCACTTCGACCGTCTCTCCGGCCTCATAAATTCGGTTGCCGATAAAGGCCTTTTCCAAAAGCTCGTACTTCGCCATGGTCCTCATCCCCTTCAGGTTTAGATATACGTGGTACTGTATCCGCTCGGATACCCGAGGGCTGGCCCCAACTGCTCGCGATCCAGCACCATTCCGGCTATGATCGCGCCTGCGGTCATGTTGGCCGTGCCCACCAGGTAGGTAAGCTTCAAGTATTTCTGAACTCCTGGCGGGATTTTGAAGTTCAGAAACGAGTAGCCCGCCACCAGGCCCGCTACCGGTACCGTCTCGGAATATACTATCGGCGTCCACATCCCCGGTGTCCCGGAGCCGCTGTCGGGTGCGGTCTGAAGCTCGACCTGCAGAGTTGCATTCCCGGAACTGGTAAATGCGCTCGTGACCATAATTGCGATCTTGAGCGCCGGGTCATCACCCACACCAATGTCTCGACCGCGCCCGGAAGCCGAACTGGCGATCTGGCTCACATCGATTATATTGACCGAATCGGTCGTGGCGCCGCTGGTGAAGTTGGTCCCCGAAGTGACCGTAGTCCCGGAAAGCGTCCCCTGGGCATTCACGCTCCCATCGAACAGTAAAAGCGCATCCATTATCATCGATTAGTCCTCACTTCCTTCCTGGGTGAATGGGAAAAGGCTTCTCGATTCACCTGTCCACCGCCTTTTCCACCAATTCACCGGGTTTTGGATTAGACCACTCTTGCCTCGGTATTGAGCAGTGAATCGCAGGTCCTTATCGGAATACCCCTGAAACTGGTCACGGGCTTTCCGGCGAACTCCTCGATTCGCAGCAGCATGTTGCTTTTGTTCAAAGCCTGGATATCGAGCCAGGTTGAAATGGCGCGGTTGCAGTAAAACCCGGCCTGCCCCATGGAAAGCATAGGCTCCCCGTTCTGGCCCGAGGTCTGCACGTTGCCGGCCCTTGCAGGCTGGATCGGAAGCCTGTGGATCGCTCGCACCATCAGGTTTATGAGGTTGGGGGGGGTTGAGCCCGAAAGAGTCGTAACATCGATATTGCAGATGCGAACCGCGAATCTCCAGTCCTTCACCACCAGCCCTGCATCCCATTTGTAATGGGTTCGCCACGCATAATAGGGATTATTGTTGCTGTCGTAGACCGGCGTCCTACCCATGTCTTCCTGAATGAACCCGGCTTTTCTTCCCCTGGGGAATATCCCGTGAATGGCCGTCGGCCCCCACATGATGAGCCACATGGACGTGTTTGTGCTCGCGGTCCCCCCGGCGTCGATAACGTTATTCGCCGTCTGTGCCGTGGAGGTGCTAACGCTTGGATACCTGGGCGCAAGACCCATGAAGGCCGCGGGAACACTCGTGATGTTGTTGTAGAAAATGGTTCCGGCCATCTGCTGGTTCATGCCCTCGAGGAAAGCCAATTCCTCGGATAACCGAAACGCCCGGTCGTTTCCGGCAAGCGCCACCAGATCGACGTCTATGTCGGAGTAGGTCTCAAGCATACCGCAGGTCTCGGTGATCTGCGCGGTGGTCGATTTACCCCTTGGAACGCCTTGGTTGAGAAGTCTCCAGTAAGCCTGCGGGAGCCCCGTTCTGATCGTCGTCTTGTGCCCGGTGGGAAGGTTTCCTTCCACCCAAAGCATGTCTTCCAAAATCTCATTGGTCTGAGAA
This sequence comes from uncultured delta proteobacterium, assembly GCA_963813125.1. Taxonomy (GTDB): domain Bacteria; phylum Desulfobacterota; class Syntrophobacteria; order Syntrophobacterales; family Syntrophobacteraceae; genus SbD1. Next base: position 19,556 of record CAWEZA010000067.1, read on the forward strand.
AGAAGATTTATGATCTCGGCAATCTTGCCGTCGTCGTCTATCCGCTTCGCCCAGTCCATGAGCGTTAAAGCCATCGGTCCAATGGTCGCCATAGATTGCTCCTTTCAGTAGCAAGAAGTGCAAAGTTAGATGTAAAAAGCGAAACGTCGTGAAATCCCGTGATATTTCACTTTATCTTTCCCCGCTGCGTCGCCCTTACGCCGGGCCGGCACCCATCATCGGGTACATGCTGCTTAAGATTGCTTCCTGTTTGTTCTGAACAGCTGGTTTGCCTGTGAGGTGTCCCGGCTCGGCAAGAACCCTTCCCATCTTTACGAAGAGCTTTACGATTGCCGGATTGTTCCCCGCCCCGGTCGTGTTCAGTGCCTCGCGCAATGCTTTTGCGTCGGCCTCACTCTTTACGAAGGGGTTGGCCTCGCCTGGAACAAATACGTTGCCCGCTTCCTTTATCGACTGGCCGAACTTCGTCCCGCCGATCTCCGGGTCCGCTTTGACTTCCTCCTGCCACTTCACCTGCGTTTCATTCCAGGACCTGTAGGGCTGCTCGATCATTGCCTTGATCTTTGGCCCGGCGAAATCGAGAACCTTTTGCGCCTGCTCCTGGGTTAAGTCCTGCTCTTTGGCGAAGGACTTAAAGTCTGTCAGGTCCAGGCCCTCCAGTTTCATGCCTTCCGGAACGGTGAAATCAGCGTATTCCTCAGGCGCGCGCGGGCTCGCTTCAGTCTCATCGGTCTTTTCCTCAACCTTTTCGACGCCGGACTCTTCACCTTTATCGCCGTCCAAAATACTGTTTTGCTTTCCTGTTTCCGACTTTTCCGCTTCTCTTTGGCTGTCTTGTGCAAGTGTTGTTTGCTCACCCGGAGCCTGCGCCAGATCACTCATTGAGGTTGATCCTGCGCTTTCTCCTACCTCGGCCTCTTTTGCTTGAGGCGCCGTCAGTTCGTCACTCATCTGGCTTCTCCTTTGTGCCAATAAAAAAGCCCGACTCGCCGTAGCTACGAATCGGGCTTTCTATTGGCTGCGCTTAAGCCGGGCCAGGGCAAGCGCAAAAAATTTGTTCGATCAATTTCGCAGGCACAGGTATACGCGAAACCTTAAAGACCTACAAAACGGCAATATAGTGCGGCAATCTGAAGCGGTAACCAGAAGCGGTAACCAGAAGCGGAAAAACGAAGATGAAAAAATATTTGTGCTTTTTAAATATGGAGCGAGCTTTTCGGTGGAATGGTTCTCTGGGCCGACCCGACCGCGTAGCAACAGTGATGCTGATCACCCCTTTTTTCTAAAGGGGGGCAGGGGGGATTTTGGTTCGTTCGTGTAATACAGACAAGACTCCATCCATATGTTTAAGAACGTCGAGATCGAAAAACCTGAGCACATCCGGGCCGAGATTGACCATGTACGCATCTCTGATATCGTCTTTGGCCCCGCCTTCGACTGATGTAAACTGGCTGGTGTCGATCCGGAAACCACTCTTACGAGGGTGGCGGGCACGAAGACCTGCACCGGGCACGGATCTTGTGGGCAAAAGCCGGGTAGCCCGGATACTTGCTATCCGGGCGCTGGAACCAAGGCAGGGAAACCAGGCGCAAAACAGAGAAGACAAACCTCGTATATTCCAGACCCCGTGGAGTGGGCGTGGCACACTCGCCGCGGCGCAGCCGCAGCCGGTGCGGGGGAGCCAAACGCTTCAGACCCGGTAGAGCCCGCAGCCGGGCAGTCTGCATCGTTTTGCTATCTCGTTTTCGGGGCACTGATGGTCGCGCTGCAAGTGGAAATTCAACCACGACGAGGTATGGTTCAGTTCCCACATTCGAGGCGGCACGCATCCTTCGCTCAACTGCCCCGATGTACTTTCGCTTGCCATGCGCCGATAGGCGCGGTCCCACACACACGCCCGGTCTGGAAATGCCTCGCAGCGGCCTCCGCTGCTGCCGCCGCAGGCCCCGTTTCGGCTATGCTTGGCGCACTGCGATTCAGGACACAGGAACCCCACGTGCTGAATGGCGCAGTCGCCGCATTTTTGGCAGTGAAGAATGGCGCTCTTGGGGATATCTTCGAGAAGGTGCATAAACAGACCGCCCGCACGCATTCGGTCGACCGTCTTGGACAGTTTGCGGTATACCGGGCCGAGGGGGTGCATGGAGTCGAAAAACGTGTCGTGGACCTTTCTTAGGAGTGAATACCTCAATCTCTCCAACAGGCCGACTCCGGACGGATTTTTACCGAAGAGGGCAGCGTCCTCTTCCTGTTCCTGTTCCCCGGCATCGCCGGGAAAGGCGTAGAAACCGCCGGGTTGAGGGAAATCGAAATCGGCCAGAAACTCCTTCCACTCGTCCTGGATTTCAGCGAAACGGTCAAGAATGCGGCCTGCCGTATCGAAACCGCGATGGATTCCCCCAATGTGGACCCCTGCATAGCCGAGCCCCTTTAGAACGGCAGCCAGCCTCGCGGCGCGCTCTATCGACGCCCGGCGGCCCGAGTCCCGGTCGCGCCACTCGGCTTGAACGCGCTTGAGAAGCGGGTCGGTCACCACTGCGCCGGGCACATTGCCTCCATTGATTATGGCTGCAACTTTCGGGGTCAGCACGTAGACCGAGCCCAAGGTGGGCCGCGTAAGGCCCATGGACTTTTGAATCTGAAGCAATTCTTTGAATTTGCGGGCATCATAACCCAGCTGGGTTATCACAAATTGAGCGCCCGCAGCCACTTTTCGGCACAGCTTGGCATATTGGGCGTAGCACTCGCCCTCCGTGCTCTTAAAAGGCGATACCGCACAACCGCCAAAAAAACCATCGGGATCGCCGGAGGCATTGATGCGTTCGCTCAGCGTGGCCAGCATCATCTGCAACTGGACCGAATCGATATCGAAAACCGGGGTGCCCTGCCCGCCGAACCCTTTGCCCGCAAAGTCTCCGTTCAAAGCCAAAATGTTTTTCATGCCCATCATCGCCAGTTGCAGGGCGCGGCTCTCCATGCCCACCCGGTTTGAATCCCGGCACGTAAAATGAACAATTACGTCCATACCGATTTTGAAAATGTTGTACCCCAGGACGTCGGGACTGAGCGACGGGTTGCCGCCCGGGTTGTCGGTAATTGAAACGGCCGATACGCGCCCGTCGCTGTAGGCGTCCCGGGCGATGCCCATAATTGTGTCCACGGCCCTGCCGGAAGCTTCCCGCCCCGGCACAAGTTCCAGCGTGATCGTGAAATGACCGGGATTGGTAATCTCCATTGGAAAAACACGAATCATACCAAGACGAAGCATATAAAAATCCTTAACCTGTGAATGTGTCGGCCCGGCGGAATAAAAAGCCGGAAATCTCAAACCATCACAATTGTACCCAAATAACCGATAATGATTAAGCTATTTCTTCCAACTTCCAGATATTATGACAGATTCTTTTCATCCTACCCCACCCCGAAATACATGCGGAGAGGAATTGAAGGAACTGGACGGAATCGGTTTTCAGGCGGGCGGTCTGCCCGAGATCGGCGTCTCGAAAGCTTTCACAGCAGAAATCATCGCCATGGCGCGTGGAGCAATGGTGCCTCACCCTTCGAATTGAGTTCCAGGATAAGACCTACGCAAATAAGCGGGGGGAGTCTTGCCGGAGCCGCTTGGGCTCAGCTGCACACCGGGGTGCGGACCTTGTGGGCAAAAGAGTAGCGTTGCCCACCCTGACTGATCTTTGACAGTACTCTGAAACTTATTATGTGAAAACGGCATGTTACGAGTCCAAATATGGAGCGTGGCACTACCTGGGCGCTCCCTCCCGGAGGTCATCCCAGCTCCCGGATCGTGGGCGGCATGGCGACGCCTACGGCCTGGAAGACCTTGCCGCAGACGCCGAGGCACTGACTCCGGATAGCGAGCATTTTCCCGTTCTCCTCTATAGTGATCTCCTGGAGTGCCTTCAGGTCCTGCTTTATATTAGACCACTCGAAATCGGCGTGACCGGCGGCCTCGAGCCGACGGTCGAGTTCTTTTCTCAAGACGAGAGCAAGGAAGCTGCAAAAGACATGGCCGCGAATGGTTTCATCTCGTTGATGGAAGACCGGTCTTGTGTCGAAGCTCGATTTTATGTCTCTGAATGCGCGCTCCACCATCCAAAGGTCTTTGTACCTAAGTGCTACGTTCTTGGGGGAGAGAGCGGTGTTGGTCCTGAGGGCCCATATGCCGTCATACTTGGCTTCCTCCTCGATCTTTTCCAGGTCAATGGAAACACTCCCGCTTTCCATCTTGACGAATTTGCGGTAACCCTTGTTGCCAATCATGGCTTTGGCTCCCCTTTGGAGCTGCTCCTTGAGCGATTCGATGATGGCTTCCCGGTCCCGAGCATCCTTTCTCGCCTGTCTGGAATTGAAGCATACGATGTAGCGCCTGTCCTCGACCCACACCTCCTTTACCTTGAGAGGAGAAGGGTCTTTCGTGGTTACGTCCTCAGGGTGGACCTCTGTGTACTCGCCCGGCGCGCCGAGCACCTTCTCGCCCACTTCTTTGACGTTGCGCATTCTCTCCCCAAGAATGTACCGGACTTTGCTATCCGGCCGATCAAGGGTTTCGAGGGTCTCCCTGCTGATCATTCCCCGGTCGGCAACGAGGCAAAACCGCTCCACATGGAACCGTTTGCGGATGCGCTCCACCACGGGAATAGTCGTTTTGACGTCCGTGGTATTGCCCGGCCACATCTCGCAGCAGATCGGCGTTCCCCTATTGTCGACCACAACGGCCACGACCATCTGGTTGAGGTCGGGACGATGATCCTTGCTGTGGCCAAGCCTGCCCAGTTCCTCTCCGCCATTTCCCTCAAAGTAGATCGAGGTGGTGTCCAGAAAAACCAGATTGAGGCTGCTGAAGAGATTGCGGTTGTGGGCGAACATGGCCTCCTCGACAGCATCCTTCGTGCATCGGGGAGAAAAGAGAGTTGTATGCGCCTGGTCTTCGATCTCCTCACCGAGAAAGGCCATGGCGCGGTAGAGATGGTGAAGGGAGATTTCCTCCACTCCGTTGATGAGGTAGTCCCTGCGCCACTTATCACAGAACCGGTCCGACCCCGATACGAGAAGCCTGTGCAGGGCGGTGAGGAAAATCGCTCGTTCGACGTTGAAGAAAAAGAACCGTTCTGCAAGTGCCCGTTCGAGGATTTTCTTGATGCCGAGCGCCTCCCAAATCCTTTCAAAGATCAATACCGGGCCGATCTTCTTGGTCTCGACGCCGATGTCGCTTTTTCCGGAGAGCACGAGGAGAACCTTTTCCGAATACTTCGAAAGAGATCGACACAGGGTTTCGATCTCTCCTTTTTCCTGCAACCGGTCGAGCCGACCAATGGTGCTTATGACCCGCTGCACCACTTTGCCGCGCAATTTCTTGTTTTCAACGATTTGCAGGTACTGGTTGTTTCCTGATTTCTTGACTCGTACGAACATGGGAGCGTCTCCTATTAAGGACACTCCCAAAATAGCTCATATAACCATGAGATATCAAGCCTAAAATAAATGCTTCGTGGCACTACCTTTTTGAAGTTTTAAAAATTCGATCTAGCATTCATGCGGGTTTACGGACGTTTGAAGGCGTCGAACGCCTGCTCACTGTAAAACTTCAGCCTGATGTTTCCGGATGGACACTGGCTGGCACGGGGAGACCGCGAGGTTAATGTCCCGAAAGGCGAGTACTTCCAAGTGCCGGGAGCCGACGGCTGGAAAAGCATGACGGCCCGGCCGCGTAAGGTCTCTTTACGAAGACGGGCCGGCCTTTTCAGGCCGGCCCGTCAGTCAAAATACAAGCCTTCAACTATTAAAACAATGTCCTTTAAAACAACGTCCTTGCAGCCGCTTCGGTAAGCGAGAGAACCTTGTCCGGGAAGATACCCATATATATCGTCATGACCACCAGTCCAATGCTCATAAACCGGGTCCACGGATCGACAACCACCGCCGCGTATTCTTTGACCGGCTTTAGCAGATAGGCGGCCTTTATGACGATCAGATAGTAGTAAAGAGATATCGTGGCGTTAATCATGCCGATAATGACAAGAAAAAGATATCCCTTGTTGAGAGCCGCCGCAAACACGAGGAACTTCCCCGTAAAACCGGCTGTGGGCGGAATCCCGGCCAACCCGAACAGCCCGAGCATAAGGGTCATTGCCAGAAGCGGGGACCGTTTGTGCAGCCCCGCAAGTTCCTTTATCTGCAGGTTATGCCCGTCATCGGCCACCTTCATTATGACCAGGAAAACTGAATAGTTCATAACGAGGTAGGCCGCGGCATAATAGATCGCACAAGCGAAGCCTTGACTGGTGAGCGTCAGTATACCGATCAGGATATAGCCGGCGTGAGCGATGCTTGAGTAAGCCAAAAGCCTCTTTATGTCCTTCTGAATAAGGGCCACGAGATTGCCGAAGGTCATGGAGGCAATCGAAAGCACGATCAGAACCTTTATCATCGCGGGGCTCGCCCCGCCGGCAAGACCGGCGAACCGGATAATCATGGCTGCGGCAGCCATCTTCGAAACAGTAGCGATATAGGTTGTGACCTGGTTCGCCGCCCCCTGGTAGACATCGGGCGCCCAGATATGGAAAGGGAAAAGCGCCAGCTTGAAGAAAAAGCCGGCCAGAGCCAGCATTAACCCCACAATTGCCGCAGGTTGCGTGATAACGCTCGGGAGCACCTTCATCAATTGAGATACGTAAGTGGTGTGCGCCACGCCAAACAGGAGGCTTATTCCAAAAATCATCAGGCCGGAGGCGGTGACCCCTATCATGAAATACTTTATGGCCGTCTCGGAAAAGCGATCGTCGTTTCGACGCATCGGTACCAGCAGGTATAGAGAGTAAGAAGAAAGCTCAATGGCAACGTAAATCGTCAGCAGTTCCACCGAGCTTACCAGCAGCATCATCGCCAGGGTGCAAACGAAGATCAGAAAGTAGTACTCGGCATGTTGCCTGGGGTCGATCCCCTTTAGTTCGCCGGATGAGAAAATGACCCAGATCGTGCCCAGGGCCAGCAGCACCTTGAATACCTGGCTGAAAAGGTCCACGCGGTAACAGTCGAAAAACAGCATCCCTTCCAGGTGGGATGAGGCTACAGTCACAAGTAAACCGACTGCGGCAAGGGCGACCGCCCATCTGTGATACCCGGCGGGATTAGGCGTTTTTCTCAAAGAAAAGACGAAAAACAGAAGAGCGCCCAGAATGAAAAAAAAGCTCGGGAAGAAAAAGCATAAAATCCGTCATCTCGTTCCTTTTCCTGACAGGCCTTTAGAACCGGGTCACAAACGGAATAACCGTGCTCTGAATGACGTCGAGCATAACCTTCGGAAACACTCCGAAAAACAGGATGCAGCTCATCAACACGACACGCGGGACGGCAAGAAATTTTGGAATATCGGGTATGTGCTCCCACTTGGGGTTCTTTTCCCCGTAAAATGTCCTCTGCACAACCCGCAACATGAAAAGAGCGCTTAAAATCATTCCCACGCAAGCCAGGATTCCAGCAACCGGGAAAACCTTTACCGCTGCTGTTAGAACCAACAGTTCGGCCCAGAAACTGGCCATGAGCGGCACTCCGATGCCCGCCAGCGCCGCGAAGATAAAAAATGCTGAGGCAACCGGCATGGTCTTCGACAAACCGCCAAGCTCGGGAATGATCTTGGTGTGAGTGCGGTCGTAGATGTATCCGACCGAAGAAAAGAAAAGAGCCGTCATGATCCCGTGGGCAAACATCTGGAAAACGGCTCCGTTGATACCGTTAACCGTCATCGTGGCCAGTCCGAGGCCCACAAGCCCCATGTGCGACACGCTCGAATAGCCGATCACATACTTCAAATCGGTTTGAGCCAAACCTACCAGCGCTCCATAAATTATTCCGATGGTTCCAAGAAGCGCCATCAAATGCGACCAGTAAACCGCACCCTGCGGGCACAAAGTCATACCGATCCTAAGGACTCCATAAGCCCCGAGCTTCATCAAAACACCCGCGTGGATCATGCTGACCGCTGTCGGAGCTGCGACGTGACCAACCGGAGACCATGTGTGGAACGGCCACACTGCGGCCAGAATCCCGAACCCGAGGTAGAGCATCAGGAAAGCGACCTTCTGGTCGAATAGGGAAAACCCGATTTTCTGGAGCATGAACAGGTCGAATGTGTGCCCACCCGCCTTCGCCCACAAAAATAGGATCGCGGGCAGAATAAAGGCGCTGCCCGCAAGCAGGTACAGAGTGAGCTTCATCGCGCCGTATTCCTTGCGCGTCCCCCCCATATCGCGATCAATGGATACATCGGGAAAAGCGAAACGTCATACCACACAAAAATCCAGAAAAGGTCCATCGACATGAAAACACCGTAGACCCCGGCCACCAGAAGAAAAATGAGGGCGTAGAATTCTTTCACCCTGTGCTCGAGTTCCCACATTGTCCAGACGCCGGTAAAAAGGACAACCGAGGTAAGAAGCATCATGGGAAGATTTATTCCGTCCACGGCGTTAAACCAGTAAATCCCGAGGCTCTTAACCCACAGGATACGCTCGACGAACTGCAGCCCGCCCTTCTGGAAATCGTATGCATGATAGAGCCACAGACACAGCGCAAGCCCGGTGGATGAGCTGACAAGGCTGACCTGTTTTATAAGTTTCGTTTTCTCGGGCGGAATGAAAATAATAACCAGCAACCCGACGATCGTAGTCATCAGGATTGTGGTCAGGATCGGAAAACCGGCCATGTTCATCGCATTCATTAGATGCCCTTGTGATAGTTATGGTTGAACTAGATCACGAAATAGATGACCGCGGCCCCGGCGGCAATCACCATGAGCAGCAGGTTGAATTGGAGCATTCCGGACTGAAGAAAGCTGAAAACCCGCCCGCTTCCCTCGGTGAATACGCATATCCCGTCGATACCGCCGTCTATTATGCGGCGATCGTTTCTGGTAAATAGACTCGTAAGACCGGCGTAGACAAATGTGTCAAGGCCGCGGCGGTAGAAAATATCCATGAACCACCTGTAGTCAAACAACTTCCAGATGGCCGGAAAGTAGCTGAGAAAGCCCTTTTGGCTGGCCCCCTTCCTTCCGTACTCGAGCCACGCGACAGCTATGCCGAGAAGACCGGCCGAAACCCCGAGAATCATAAGGAGGTGGCCCCCCTCTTCACCGCCGGCGGCGGCGTGCTGGGCGACCGCGTGCAGCGCGGCCCCGCCGTGAGCGGCAAGCTTCTCGGAAACATGCGAGGTATGCATGAGGAAATGTTCGAACCCATGTTCGGTAAATCCGAGCACAAGGCTCACCCCCGCAAGGATCATCACGGGTATCGCCATCGTCCAGAAAATGAAGCCCCCGCGCCCATCTTCATGCTCGTGGGACGAATCACCGTGTTCGCCGTGGTGCTTTTCCTCTATCCCACCCTTTGGAAACAGTATGTGAAATATGAGCCGGAAGGAGTAGTAAGCGGTGAGAACCGCGCCGAAAAGCCCCGCCGCATACCAGATCTTGTTGGGCTGAGCGGCAAGGACCGTCAGGATCGCTTCCTTGCTGAAAAATCCGGAAAAGGGGAAAACCCCCGAAAGTGCCAGTGCGCCGATCGTAATGCACACCATGGGGATTGTCAGTCTGCGCCCACCCTGCTTGCCGATAACCCGCATGTCGTTAGTGTGGAATTCGTGGATGAAAATGCCCGAGCATAGAAAAAGAAGAGCCTTAAAGCCCGCATGGGTGGTGAGGTGAAAGACGCCGGCGACGTATCCGCCCGATGCCAGGGCCATCACCATGTATCCAAGCTGGCTGACCGTGGAATATGCCCAGACCTGCTTTAGATCGTAGGTTACCATAGCCATGGTCGAAGACAGCAGCATCGTCACCGTGCCGATAGCCAGAGCGACCTCCATGGCTTTAGGAGAAGCGGAGAAGAACGGAAAAATCCTGCTGAACATGTAAACGCCTGCCGCAACCATCGTGGCGGAATGCAGAAGGGCGCTAACAGGTGTCGGGCCTTCCATGGCGTCCGGCAACCAGGTCAGCAGCGGAAACTGGGCGCTCTTGCCGATGACGCCGCAAAAAATCAAAAGCGACGAGGCAGTGAGCAGCCACTGGGCGATGCCGTGCGTGTCCGCGGCGTGATTCAACTGGGGGATACCCAGGTTTCCAAAGCCTATTAGAAGGAAAATAAGACCCAGGAAAAATCCCACGTCGCCAACCCTGTTCATCACGAAAGCCTTCTTGCCGGCCTGGGAGGCGCTCCACTTTTCGTAATAGAAACCAATCAGAAAATAGGAAGCAAGCCCCACCATTTCCCAGAAAATGAACAACTGAAGCATGCTGCCCGCGATTACCATGTTCATCATGGCCCAGGCAAACAGGGACTGAAAGGCGTAATACCGGCTGTATCCCGGGTCTCCGGCCATGTAGCCCAGCGAGTAAATCTGCACGAGGCACGCGACTATGCCGACAATGGTCAGCATGAGAAGGCTAAGCGGGTCAAGATAATAGCCGAAGGTAATGTTTAGCTTGTCGGAGCTAAACCACAGGGTCTGGTAGGCAAGAGCCGGTGCGCTGAAAAGTCTTGCAAGCAGGTATATCGCGCTCACCGCTGAAACGCCGATCGACGCCACGGAGATACGGCTCGAAACGCTGGGTTTGGATCTTGTGAAAATAAGGATCACGGCCATGGAAAGAAATGGAAGGTTTGTACCCAGAACGGTCGCGAACAGGACAGGGTCCCTTAGCAATGCGCCCATAGCGGTTCTATCCTTTCATCTTCTGAGCAGCTTCGATGTTTATCGAGTGCATCTTCCGGTAGAGTGCGAGAATGATGCTAAGGCCGATCGCAGCTTCCGCCGCCGCCAACCCCATCACAAAAAGGGTAATCACCTGCCCTGTGACCGGGTCGGGGGCAAGGAACCTGTTATAGGCCATGAAGTTCAGGTTGGCCGCGTTGAGCAAAAGCTCGACCGATATCAACATCCCGATCAGGTTGCGGCGCTGAAGTATCCCCAGAAGGCCCATTGAAAACAGAAGGGCAGAGATGATCAGATAAGTGGACAGGCTGTTCACTAACTTATCCTCCGGCTTAATCCGGCGGTAATAACCGCGCCAATGATAGCAACGAGAAGCACCAGCGAAATCACTTCGAACACAAGCTCATACCGGGTAAGAAGCGCATCTCCGATGGCTTCGACCGACCACTGCGATGCCTTGTAGACATGCCCGGCCGCGGGCAGCCACTTCGTTTTGAGCGCAACGCTCACGGCGCCAACGAAAAAAAGCGAGCTGGCTAAAATCCCCATCCATACTTTCCCGGTGGGCCGGGGCGCCGCCTCCAGGTGGAGCGGGCGCGAGAGCATTATGGCGAAGACGATCGCGATGCAGATGGCGCCCACATAAATGAGAAGCTGCATGAGGGCCACAAAGAGGCTGCCCAAAAACAGATAGAAACCCGCGACTCCGCTCAGCGCCAGCGCGAGTCCCAGGACGTTGTACAAAATGTTCCGAGGGAAAATAGCGATCGCAGCGCCCGCAACCGTCAGTGCGACAGTGCCCCAGAAGGCAGCCTGCAAAATGAAATTAACGCCGCAAGTCTCCATCCATTACCCCTTGCCTCGTATGAGTTGCCAAATCAATCAGGCCGCGATCCCCTGAGTCTTCTTTCCCTGCGCCTTGTCGTCAACCTGTCTGGCCAGTCTTGCCATCAGGTCGAACTGGCAATCGGCCCGTGTATCGCCTACCAGTTCGTACTCCCTGGAGTATTGCAGGGTTGACGTCGGGCAGATTTCAACGCAAAGGCCGCAAAGCGAGCATTTGCTGAAATCGATGACGTAGCCCGTAAGCGTCTTGGGGCCCTTTTCCTTCTGCTTTTCACCCTGAACACTAATGACCCCGCTCGGGCATGTTTTCTCGCAGTTCATGCACACAATGCATTTGTGCGTCCCGGATTCCTCGAATATCTTCAGCTCGATATGGCCGCGGTATGCGGCGGAAAGCGGGATTTTCTGCCGGGGATACTGGACCGTCACCAAAGGACGAAAGAGCCGGCGGACGGTAACGCCCATCCCTTCGACAAGACTCAAGCCGCCTTGAAATATATCTTTAAAGTAGCCCATATCAGATCAAACTCCAAAAATCAGATAATCTTGACCACTATGGCCGTAATCACAAGATTCGCAAGGCTTAGCGGAATCAGCACCTTCCAGGAAAAGTTCATCAGCTGGTCGAATCTCACCCGGGGAAAGGTCCATCGCACCCACATGACGACGAAAATCAAAACGTAGGTCTTCAAAAGAAACCAGCATACCCCGGGAATCCCGAGGCTTATTCCGAAAAGACCTTGCCAGCCGCCAAAAAAGAGGCTCGTGGCCACTGCGCATACAATGAACATGTTCGTGTATTCCGCCAGAAAGAACAGCCCGAACCCCATTCCGCTGTACTCGGTGTGAAACCCGGCAATGAGTTCGGACTCCGCCTCCGGAATGTCAAAAGGAGCGCGGTTTGTCTCTGCGGTCGCGGCGATCAGGTAAATCAGCCCGGCCAAGGGCTGTAAGAAGATGAACCACCAGGTTTTCTGCGATTCCACGATCCGCGAAAAGCTGAGGGAATGGACCATCAGCACCACGCTCAAAACGGAAAGCAGAAGAGGGATTTCGTAGGCGACGTTCTGTGCCACGGACCTGACCGCCCCGAGCAGGGCGTATTTATTGTTTGAAGCCCACCCGCCCATAAGAATCGCCAGGACGGTGATCGTTGAAAACGCAAAGATAAGCAATACGCCCACGTTCATATCGTGAATGATCAGTCCCTGACTGAAGGGCAGCACAAGGAACCCGACCAGCACGGGCGTAAAGACCAGAACCGGGGCAAGAAAAAAAAGCTTTCTGTCCGCCTTGAAAGGCAGGATAAGCTCCTTGCCCACCAGTTTTATGCCGTCCGCGATGGTCTGAAGCAGACCGTGAGGCCCGACCTCCATCGGACCGGGGCGCAACTGAATGTGTCCGGCCACCTTCCGCTCGAGCCACACCAGGAAAAGAGCGTTCAACTGCGAAAAGGCCAATACGATCACCAGCCCCAAAATCAACCGGAACCATTGGGAACAAAACAAGCCCTCGGACAATTCTTATTCCTCCTGAAAAAGACCCAACGCGGCAATTCAGCCTGAAAAGACCTCTAAGCTATCTGTCTATCTCCGGTATAACCAGGTCTACGCTGCCAAGAATAGCGATGGCGTCTGCTACCAGTGTGCCGGGCAGCACATCGTTTAACACATGCAGGTTACCAAAGCTTGGGACCCGGATGTGGCAACGGTAAGGACCAGGGCTCCCGTCGCTAACCATGTAATAGGCGGTCAAACCGCGCGCGCTCTCAAAAGCCGTATAAACTTCACCCTTGGGCGGGCTTAGCTTCTGGGGGACCTTCGGGGTGAGAATTTCCCCCTCCGGCAAATGATCCAGCGCCTGGTCTATAATGCGGCAACTCTGCTGCATCTCCTTGAAGCGCACATCGTAGCGGTCGAGCGCATCGCCCTTGGACCCCGTCGGGATTTCGAAATCAAACCTGTCGTAGACCTCGTAGGGTTCGCTCCTGCGAACGTCAAATGCCACGCCGCACGCGCGCAGGTTCGGACCGGTAACCCCGTACTGCCTCGCCAGATTCTCGTCTATCACACCAACGTCCCTGGTGCGGTGAATGAAAATGACGTTTTTGGTCACAAGATCTTCGTAATCGGTCCAGCGAGCCTCCATGCGCTTTAAAAAAGCGCGGGTCATCTCGATGAATCGAGTATCGACATCGCGTGAGACCCCGCCGAAACGGCAGTAGGAATAAGTGAGCCGCGATCCGGTTATCGTGTCCAAAATGTCCAGGATCTGTTCCCGGTCGTCGAAAGCGTACAGGAATGGGGTAATGCCGCCAAGGTCTAGCAGGTAGGTCCCAAACCAGAGCAGGTGGCTCGAAATGCGGTTTAGCTCCGAGGCTATCACCCGAATGTATTTGGCTCGCTCCGGGACCTTTATCCCCACCAGTTTTTCGACCGCCAGGACAAACCCGTGGTTGAAAATCATTCCGGACAGGTAATCCATCCTGCTCGTGTTGGGGAGAAACTGCTTGTACGGTCGGTTTTCCCCCATCTTTTCGTGACCCCGGTGGCCGTAGCCGATGACCGGGTCGGACTTCACGATATACTCGCCGTCCAGGTCAAGGAGAATCCTCAGAACGCCGTGCGTGCTGGGATGCTGAGGCCCAAGATTTAAGGAATAAACCCTGTCGTTTCCCTCAATTTTTTCTAGTTCATCCATAAATCACTTCCCGCTTGTGATATGCGCCGACCTTCCCGAAAGTCTTTCTCAGAGGATAATAATCGGCGTCTTCAGGGAGCAGCAACGCCCTCATGTCGTCGTTTCCGGAAAACTTGATCCCGAAAAACTCGTGTACCTCGCGCTCCAGCCAAACCGCGCCGCGAAAGACGTCGCAAATCGAAGGAGGGACCTGGTCGTGGCCGCAAAGCATCCTCACCACCACCCTGGACCCGGGTTCATAGCAGTTGAAATGATAGACCAGTTCGAAGGTGTCCTCAAAATCCAGGGCCGTTATCGACTCGAGAAAAAAGCCGGCCGCATCTAACTCCACAGCCGCATCCCGTATGGACGAGATCGGCACGGCAATTGACCACTGAGCCCCTGTTACTCCCGTTTCGTCGCGCTTTAGGGCCAAGTCCGGAAACTTGGACTGCATTCTTGCTTCGATATCTTTTATCTTCATCTTAACTCACGCCTCCGGAGACCCTTTTGAAGCGGCGCAATATGTTTCTGTCCTCACCCCGGGTAATCTTGTCCTCCAGGGCCAGAAGCCCCTGCACCAGCGCCTCCGGACGCGGGGGACAGCCCGGTATCACGATGTCCACCGGAACTATCAGATGAGCTCCGGGCACGATCGCATACTGCTCCTCGTATTCGAACGGACCGCCGGAAATGGCGCAGTTGCCCATGGCGATGCACCACTTGGGCGCGGGCATCTGGTCCCACAGCATCTGAATGGCCGGGGCCATCTTCTTGGCGATGGTCCCCGCAACGATCATCACGTCCGACTGCCTCGGCGAAGGTCTGAAAACACCCGCCCCGATGCGGTCCAGGTCGAATCGCGATGCCCCCGCGGCCATCATCTCGATCGCGCAGCACGCAAGGCCAAATGTCATCGGCCACAGCGAATTGGCGCGCGCAAGGTTCAAAATATCGTCAAGGAGAGCAAATTGAACGACAGGCTCGCCCGGTTGTCTCACCTTCTTTTCCATTCAAAAACTCCTTTTCGCCACGCGTATACGATCGCCAGCGATAAAATCCCCACGAAGACTATAACTTCGATCAGGTCTCGACTGGCATATTTACCGTAGACGGTCCCGACCGGGAACAGATACAGCACGTCCACATCAAAAGCCAAAAAGATCAGCGCGTAGATGTAATAAGCCACCGTAAACTGCATCCAGGCGCTGCCGATGGTTTCCATGCCGCTTTCGTAAGTGGCTTCACGTTGCGCACCCTCACCCTTTTTGACGACCAGCTTGGACAGAATCATCGGAACGATCGCAAATACAAGGCCGGCAACAAGGTACAGAGCTACGGCTAAAAAATCACTGGTAGGCTTTTGAGGGATCACAAGCCATTCTCCTCTGGTTTAAATAGCAAGCGAAGAACCGGTTTATTGGGTAGGATGGTCGTTGTGCCGCACGGGTCACACAGAAAAAGGTGAGACGACGGAGTGTATCGCACACTCACCCGAAACAGACGCACAGTAACATTTTTTCATCTTACCTTAATGCCAGTCCGAAATCGGGAAAACAACTCAGAGCATGAAAATCTGGCCTTTGTCGAGAACAACTCTCCTCTTTTTCGAAAACATCTGATTTTAGGGGATTTGAAGAAATCTCGGCGGGAGAACCCGCCCAAAACGGAACAGATAATTAGCAGGTTTTGCCCCTTTTTGCACGAAGTTTTTTTATGCTCATCGCTCGCCTCTCTAATATGATATTTTCAAGAAGCCGATCAATTCAACCCTGGAGGTATCCCATGCTGGTCCTGACTGCCGCCGAGATGGCCGAACTCGATGCCAAAACAATCCGTGAAGCCGGAATCCCCGGCATCGTCCTCATGGAAAACGCAGCACAGGGAGCTGCGGCGTTTTTCCTCCGCGCTGTCCCGGATTTGCTCAAAAAACCCATCACCGTTGTCGCCGGAGGCGGCAACAACGCCGGCGACGGCTTCGCAATGGCCAGGATTTTCCATTCCAGGGGGGCCCATGTCA
Organism: uncultured delta proteobacterium; assembly: GCA_963813125.1. GTDB lineage: Bacteria > Desulfobacterota > Syntrophobacteria > Syntrophobacterales > Syntrophobacteraceae > SbD1. The sequence continues at coordinate 35,829 of CAWEZA010000067.1, forward strand.
GCGTGGTTTGCCTTCGTTCGCCCCAAAAACTGGGCGGGGATGGACTGACAAATTTTTCCATCCTTGAAAAGATTGGAATCCCTGTAACGATCTGGGATGAGACGAAGGATTTCGATGCGCAGTGGAAAGCGGTCTCAGGCAGTGGCGCCGTAATCGACGCCATTTTGGGGACAGGGCTGAAAAGCGGGGTCAAAGGCCTCTACCGCGAGGTCATCCAACGACTTAACGGCCTGAATGTTCCGGTCCTCTCGGTCGATATTCCCTCTGGACTCGACGCCTCGACCGGACTACCTCTGGGGGCGGCGGTAAAAGCTTTCGCCACCGCCACCTTCGGCTTTCTTAAAGTCGGCTGTGTGATCGAACGTGGGCCGGAACTAACTGGCAGGCTGGAGGTTATTGACATTGGGATCCCGCCTGGCCTTGTTGCCTCCTCGGGCTTTAGCCGCTGGTTTTTGTGCGAAAAAATGCTGTCGCAGTGGATAGAGCCGCGCGCGCCTGAAACCCACAAGGGGAAGGCCGGGCATGTTTGCGTTCTGTCTGGCTCGGTTGGGAAAACCGGGGCCGCGGCCCTCGTTTGCCTGGGCGCGGGAAGGGCCGGGGCGGGCCTGGTTACCCTCTTTGTCCCCGAAAGTCTAAATTCGATCCTCGAGGTCAAACTCACCGAGGCGATGACCTTGCCTATCGCCGAAACTCAGCAGAAAACGCCTTCTCTTGCGGCCTCCGACCATATTCTTGACTTCCTGCGTGGAAAGCAGGCCCTGGCTATGGGGCCGGGGATTTCCACAAACGAGGATACCGCGGCGCTGGTTAAAAAACTCCTGCTGAGTTCGCCCCCTGCCCTGTCGTGCTCGATGCGGACGCGATTACGGCGGTATCCGATGACCCGGCCATCCTTCGCAAAGTTCAGGTCCCGCTCGTCCTCACCCCGCACCCCGGCGAGATGGCCCGGATTTGTCACTGCTCGGTTCCCGATATCCAGCGCAACCGGCTCGAATCCGCCTCGAAGTTCAGCAAAGAATACGGCGTGGTGCTGGTCCTCAAGGGCCACCGAACGATCGTGGCCGCTCCCGATGGAAAACTCGCCATCAACAGCACGGGGAACCCCGCAATGGCCGCAGGGGGAATGGGGGACACTCTTACAGGGATTATCGCCGGCTTGCTTGCCCAGGGGCTCGATCCTTTTCGGGCGGCATGCATGGGCGTCTATGTCCACGGGGCTGCCTGCGACCGGCGTTTTAACGGGGTTTCCAGCCGCGGGCTTCTGGCGACCGACATGCTCGAAGAGGTCCCTGCCGTTTTGGGGCTGCTCGAACGTGGGGAAGCTTTATGAACGAATTCCTCTTCAACTCCCCATGGTGAAGAATGTTCCCTGCTCTTGGCCGAAAAATTGGCGAACTGCTCGAGGCAGGGTGATATTCTTGCGCTCTGGGGAGAGTTGGCCGCCGGGAAAACGCTTTTCACCCGCGGGATTGCCAGGGGGTTGGGCGTCCCGCCCAAGAAAGGGTGACAAGCCCGACCTTTACCATCATAAATGAGTATTCCGGCCGGCTTCACCTGTTCCACCTCGATCTCTACAGGCTCTCGGGCGCCGATGAATTGGAGACCCTCCCCTGGCAGGAATCCCTTTTCGGAAAAGGAGTGGCCGTAATCGAATGGCCCGGCCGGTTGGGTCGGCTTCTTCCGGCCAACAGATGGGACATAGAGTTTTCGATCTCCGGTGAAGAAAGCCGTACGATGCTGATCCGCTCCCATGGAAGCGGGAACCTCGCGCGAATGGCGAAATGGTTGCGGAAGAGCGATTGGAGATTCTTCAGACAGGTTCAGCCTGCGCCTCGTGAGGATCAAACCGTTCCTGCTTTCCGAAGCCATCCGCCTGTAAAGCTCCGCTCCTCCCTCGAGCCGGTTTATCTCTGCTATAAGGTGATTTCCTATATCCCGCCTGCCTTCATTGAAAAGCCATCACGAGAGCGTCGCTTGAAAACGAGGAATGGTATACGCCGCACAAACTCAGAAAATCCCACATCCACATGCGGCCGCCGGGCTCCGACATGAGGGACCGCAGCGCAGCCTTCTTTTGCAGGTCGCGCGTCTTTTGCTTTTCCTTGCGGCCTTTAACCTGCTCGAAATCGCTTCCGCGTTATAGTCCCGCGTTTCGCCGTCCTGCTCTTCGTTCATTGCTCATACCAAGTCGCGTTCAAAATGATACAATGCGAGGTCATGAGGCTTTGTCCTGCGTAGCGGGCGGGGTTTATCCCCGCTCCATCTTGAACCCAACTTGGTATCACTACGTCTGTTCACAGACTGTCCCAGCATCATCTGCAGCGCGTTTTGCCCGCCTCCAACATCCGTATCGCTCAAGACTTTGCCGCCCTGTGCCGCGGCCATGGCCATCTGTGCCGCCTGCGCCTGCTGGACCTGCTTGAAGCCTCGCCTTTCTCACCGCATCCCTTTGTTGCTGTGCCACAATCAACTTTTGCGTAACCCCGAGCAAATCCGCGTACTCCCGGACCGTCTCGTCAAAATTGATATTATCAAGCACATCCTGTTTTGCAGCCGCAAGATTTCCAACAAACGCCACAAGCCGCTCGATTCCCGTCGTTGCCGTGCTCTTCTGAGCGTCGGCAAGGGTCGATATGCACTCGATATCGAAATGCGATCCCTGCGATCTCTCGCGGCGCCGGCGGAATGAGCCTTGCCCGGCACATCATGGCAAAGACGCGCTCGATCATCGGGTTTATCAGTTCGAACTGGCTGCGCTCCAAAAACGGCCCGAGCATCAGCATCTTTTCTTGCTTCCTCTCGATTATCTCTGTCGCCGTCCTCACCGTATCAAGCTGCGCAATCATAAGGAACAGATCGGCGAAAAACGCCTTGTTTATCCGCTGCTCGCACTCGTTGATCTTTTCCTGCGCTCCGCGAATGTCCGGAGGGACTTGGTAGGCGGGCTTAAAGCCGCTCTGCGCCATATTGGCTACATATGTTACACCGCCCGGCAGAAGAGAGGCCGGCTCGTTTTTCATCGAAACATCGGCAACCATCGGTGGGTTTAGCACCTTGTCGATTGCCTGCGCCGTTCGCTTCTCGAGCTGCTGGAGCATCTTGCTGAACTCGCCAGGGCGTCCATGCCCGGGACTCCTGCCGTAGGAGTCGTTCATAATCACGGACCACCGCGGCGCGACAAAAGGCAGCTCGTAGTATCCCCGAAGGTCGAGCACGAGGTCCGGATTCTGGCCCCACTCCCAGATGACCGACCGGAACTTCCTGCCTTTTAAGCCCCGGCATTTGAGGGCGCGCGGTCGTCATTGGGCTCTATGGCCTGGGCGACTCTTACTTCCTTATCGAGCTGCCCGGATCTCCACAGGGACTTTACCTGAGGACTGCAATTCTCGATGCCCGAACCGCTCCACAATCTGTCCCGTGGTGAGTACGTACTCCCGGTATAGAGTGTCGATCTCGTCCCGATACGAACTCGCCAGGTAATACTCACCCGCCGTCAAGGTGTGGCACCGGATGACGTCCTCGAAGTCTTCTTCGATCAGCATGCACCCCGTGCCAAAGCACCCCAGTTCCTCGTAGATGACATGCAGTGCGTTGTAGGCGTTGCTCTGCGAGAGCACAACCTGGATGCGCCTCGTTACCTCATCTAGCCAGAGCTTTACCGGCGTGTTGTCGCTCGCGTCGAAATCCCTGATGGAAAGCCGAAACCATGGCCTTGCCGGAGCTCGTAAGGCCCGCCATAAGCCCTGCTGCAAGCGTTCTGTGCGCGAGCATCGGCGTTTCGTTGATTATCCTCGACCCCAACGGGTCGCCCGCGCCGCTTGGTTCGGATAGGTGAGATAGCGCCCGCGCCTGGGCAGAATGAAATCGGAGAACTGCCTCCAGTGCTGCCACCAACTCCAGCGGTCTGTCCGAAGCGTGACGAGTCTCTGGTCGACATACTCCCTCAACTGCCGGATTCTAGGGCCGCCGCTTGCCTCGAAAATGCTTTGAGTCGAATACCCCATATCGGAATTTCCAACCCCCCCCTGTTCCAATCATCTCCAACCGCCTCTTCCACACCCTCGGAACTTTAGGTTACTATGGAACAACCTGCAAAACGGCAACGAGAAGCGGCAATCAGAAACGGAATTCTGAAGCGGCAACCAGAAACGGAAAAAAATGCCGTTTTATCCAAGCCCCACGGTAAATTGGTTCTGCCGAAAATTCCTCGTCTTTCTAGAAGCGGCTTCCAGCCGCGACCTGTCTTGATCGCGGCTGGAAGCCGCTTCTACAACACAATCGATCTGTCCTCGTCCCACGATCTGGAACAGGCCGTAACTCGACGGGCTTATATCAAGATCAGGGCTGAACCAAATACCCCCGATCCAAGCCCAAAAACATGTTGACACTCAAATCGGCAATAAGCTACATTATAGCGGGATTATAGCTGTCTTCGGGCCTCCAGCCGCCGCGCTCCTTGCCGCTCCGGCCCTGAGTCGGTCCCCCTTCTCACGCCGGAGTCGTTTCAGAGTGCAAACTCGTGGGCTACACCCGGTAAAATCGAGGCCGGGGGGGGCTTGTGGATTGACTTTTCCAAACTGATTCTCTTCAGGTTTGTTGAAATGAGGTGATAAAAATGGAACCGATAAATTCCTCGAAACTGTTCGGGCTGGATGGAAAGGTTGCTCTTGTTACGGGATGCTCTCGCGGGTTGGGAAAGGCGATCGCACTGGGCTTGGCTCAAAGCGGGTGTTCTTTGATTCTTACCGGTGTTACTCCACCGGTGGAGACCGTAAGACAGATCGAAAATATTGGTGCCCGTTGCATAACCGTGCAAGCCGACGTTTCCGATGAGGACAGCGTTTCGCAAATGGTGGAAAAAGCGATTTCCACCTTCGACAAAATCGACATACTAGTCAATAATGCCGGGATTACGCAAACGGGCCACGTGGCGACCGAAGACCTGCCGGTCGATGAGTGGGACAAAATAATGCGGGTAAACTTGCGAGGAACGTTCCTGTGTTCCAAATATATAGGCAGGCAAATGATAAAAAGCGGTGGCGGCAGTATCATAAACATTGCCTCCACTGGGGGAATTAAGGGTGTTCCTCGCGCGCCGGCATACTGCGCCTCCAAGGCTGGTGTCATTTTGCTGACAAAAAGCCTTGCTCTCGAGTGGGCCAGGCATAATATCCGGGTCAACGCCGTCGCCCCGCACTACATGGAGACCGATATGACCAAAGGGCTGATAGCCTCCGAAAAGGTCCACGCCGCCCTCGCCGGCCAGATCCCCATGCGAAGGTTCGCAAAGCCCGAAGAGGTAGTCGGTTCCGTGTTGTTCCTTGCATCTCCAGCGGCAAGTTACATGACAGGGACGGTTGTGGCTGTCGATGGAGGGTGTTTGACCATATAGTTTTCGCAAGTCGCGTAGTTGTTGAGAATCTGGATTCCGAAGAGAATTCATTTCTAAATGCAATCTTTCTAAGGATTGGACAATGGGAAATCAATTCAAAGACTTGATAATAAAGCAAAAAGAGATGGCGACCGAATGGAAGAGCAAGGGTGGAAAAGTAATGGGCCACTTTTGCAATTATGTGCCCGACGAACTGCTTCATGCCGCGGGCATTCTTTCCATCAGGATCTTTGGTTCGCCGGACCCGATCACACATGCTGACGCCCACCTGCAAAATTATGTGTGCAAAGTAATTCGATCGAGCTTCGATATGGGACTGAAAGGTGAGCTCGACTACCTGGATGGTCTTATAATTCCTTATACCTGCGATGCGATGAGACTCCTCTATGACCTGTGGGATAAAAACCTTCCGGGCAAGTTCCTGCACCTGCTCGACATTCCCTGCCTGATAAGGGGTGATATCGGCCATACCCGCTTCCACGAGGAGGTTATCAAGTTCAAGAAGGCCCTGGAGGATCACCTCGGGAAAAGCATACCAAACGAGGCTCTTTCCAATTCCATCCGTGTCCATAACGAAAACCGCTCTCTTTTGAAGGAATTGTACAACTTGAGGAGAACGGAGTCCGCAGCCGTCCCCTGCTCGCAGGCGTATGAAGCCGTGCTTTCAAGTTTTATTACTCCTAAAGAGTTCCACTCGGGTCTTCTAAAGGATCTTTTAAAAGAAGCCAAAGCGACCATTAGCGCCAAAGGATCGGCAACGCAGCCGGCTAAACCGAGACTTCACCTCTCCGGCAGTCTGGTCACCGATACCAAATTCTATGAGATGATCGAAGAGTGCGGGGGAGATGTGGTTTCCGATGACCTCTGCACGGGAACCCGCTATTACTGGGATAACGTGGTCGAAGGTGATGGCGAGCCAATCGATGCGATAAGTGATCGCTATTTTTATAAGCTGCCCTGTGCCTGCAAGCATCCGAATACGGATAGGCATGAGTTCATCTTTGATTCTGTTCGCCAAAAAGACATCCAGGGCGTTGTCTTTGTCATGGAAAAATATTGCGATGCTCATCTCTACGATCAGCCGCTTCTCCAGGAAAAATTGGACAAGATGAATATTCCGGTTCTTGTCATCGATGCGGAATTGGCGCTGAGCAGCCAGGAACAGGTGCGCACTCGTATTGAGACCTTCATCAATATATTGAAAAGGAAGTAGGCAAATGAGTCAAAAGCAAAAACGAGCTTTACAAACCTCTTACGAAGCCGGAACAATTCTGAAGAACTATTGGGCGGAGCTTCATGCCGCGAAGCAAGCCGGCAGACCGGTTGCCTGGGCCTCAGGCAACGGCCCCGTAGAGCTTCTCTACTCCTTTGGAATCCTGCCCGCTTACCCTGAAAACTACGCGGCGGTCATAGCCTCGAAACAAATGGCTCTCGAATTCTGCCAAATGGCTGAATCGATGGGATATTCAAGAGATCTTTGTTCTTACTCCAAGATCAACTTGGGGGATTCTGCTCTGGAAAGGCAAAGAAAAGCCCGAGATGCCCTTCGGTGGGCTTCCCCTTCCGCCTGACATCCTGGTCACGACCAGGATCCCGTGCCTTCCCCAGGTAAAGTGGTGGGAGGTCCTCCAGGATAAGTATAAATGTCCGATGATGATCATTGATGCCCCACTCGTCGATGACCACGCAACCGATGATCAAATCGACTATATCGTCGTTCAGTTAAAAGAGATGATTAGTAAACTGGAGGATTTCACTCACACCAAATTCGATGAGCAAAAGTTTATCAAAGCCCTTGAGTTGTCGGACGAGGCGGCAGGCTATTGGGATGACATCATGGACCTCAGGGGCTCTGTTCCCTGCCCCGTTGGCGCCAGGGAGATGTGCGGCAATGTGTTTCCCCTGGTTGCACAGTTGGGAACTCAGGTCCCGGTGGACTTTTACAAGAAATTGCGCGACGAGTTGCAAACCAAGGTGGACCAGAAGGCTGGGATGGTTCCCAATGAGAAGATTCGGCTGATATACGACAATATCCCCATCTGGTATCATTTGGAGCTCTTTTCCTATGTGGAGCAGTTTGACGCGGTTTTTGTCATGGAAACCTATCTGCGCTATGTCTGGGGCGGCCGGATTGATCTGGCAGACCCCTATCGTGGCTATGCCCGCAAGATCCTCTCCAATGTGTGGCTGGACATGAGTATTCCGACCCGGTTCAAGACTCTGGTAAATGACATCAAAAAGCACAAGGCCGACGGTGTCGTTTTTCTTTCCAACCGAAGCTGCAGACGCTACTCCATTGGGCAGTACGAGCTAAGGGACATGCTCCAGCAGGAACTTGGGATACCGAGCCTTGTTATCGAAGCCGATCATTCCGATCCCAGCGGCTACTCGGAGTCGCAGACCAAACTGAGAATGGATACTTTCCTGGAGCTTATCAAGAGGCGCAAATAACATGCTGGTTGCAGGTATCGATGCGGGTTCCAACACTGTAAAGGTCGTCCTGGTGGAGGGTGATCGCATCTTGTCCCAGCGGGTGGCAAAAGCAGGGGCGAGCAGCTCTGGCCGTGGTCAATGATTCAATCCGAAAAGCATTGGAAGAACATGGCAAAAAGATGGAAGAACTGGTTTCCATCGTCTCCACCGGGTACGGAAGAGACAACATCTCTTTTGCCACGTCTCAGGCAACGGAAATCTTCTGCCACGCGGCGGGGGTCGTTCGGTCGATGCCCAAGGTCAGAACGGTTATCGACATCGGCGGTCAGGACAGCAAGGTCATCTATCTTGACGATTCGGGCCAGGTGATTGACTTTGTGATGAACGACAAATGCGCTGCCGGAACAGGTCGTTTCATCGAAATGCTGGCCATGGCCCTGGAGACCCCCCTCGAAGAAATGGGTCCCCTTTCCATCACTGCCCAAAATGAGATCAAGATCAGTAACACCTGCACCGTATTTGCCGAATCCGAGGTTATCTCCTACCTCTCAAAGGGTATTCCCAGGGAAGAAATCATATCGGGCGTTCACCACTCTATAGTTACTCGAATCCTTTCGATGACCAGGCTGAGAAAAATGCACGGCGACATCGCTTTCACCGGAGGTGTTGCCAAAAACATCGGTGTTTTGCGATGGATGGAAAAGGAATTGGGACGAACGCTCTGCATTCCGGAAGAACCACAGCTCACCGGTGCCCTCGGCGCCGCGATGATCGCCATGGAACGGGTCGGCAAAAGCGATTGAGGTATCTATTTTAAAACGACATGGACAGATCGTGCCGACGATCTCATACTGGGTTGCGTTCAAGAGGATACCAATGCGACTGCATGAGGCTTTCCGCTGCGTAGGGGCGGGGTTTATCCCCGCCCGATCTTGAACGCAACCGCGTATCAGTCCCGTTCCAGCGGATCATACTCGGTGAGGGCGAACGCAGGTCGAGAAAACCTCGACCTGCTCGAACTCACTGGGTACGCAAAGCTGATGGCGAGGCAATCGGCCCGGTTTGGCGATCTAAGCCCGCGCTTTTTCATCGCGTCCTTCGGTTCTATCTGGATCTTGCCATCGACTCGCGCCACGGTCTCAGGCCCGATCAGATCGTTATACAGCGCCGTATCCTTGGGTATTGCGCCCCCCGCTTTCAGCCAGTCGCGCATGAGCTTCCACATCTCTGCGCGCTTGTTCGCGCACCCCGGGTCCATAGAAGCCCCGGCAAACCATACAAGTTGCCAGTTCCTTCCAAGAGTCCGTCCGGCGGAAACGATTCCCGTCCCATAGCCCGCATCGATAAATACGGCGTCCGCCTTTTCTTCGTCTTCCAGCCTGCCGATAATGTTGGCTATCTCTATGTCGTTGTCGTTTTTGGGAATAACCCTCAAAATCGAAAACGCCAGCCCCTGCCGCAGGCCTATCACCAGTTCATCGTCGCCCTCCCACGCGGGGTCAACCGATAGTATCTTGGGCGCGAAATCATATTGATCGATTCTTAAATGCCGACCAAATGCCGCATCGACATCCGCAACGGAAATAAACTGCTTGGCTGACATTGACGGAAATACCCCCCTTACTCTGACCTTGAAAAAGTCGGAATCCTCGCCATAATCGTCCGCCCACTGCTTGATTTGTTTTTTATTGGTCAGCGCGCATGTCCTCGAATCGATCTGGCGCGAGTTCCACCTTGCACCATGCGGCCCTGTGAAACAATCCTTGAACCTGCCGCTGTTTCGCGTCGGGTTTCCAAAAACACACCACAGGATTTCAGTCCCCTCGTCGGTTAGCGCTCCCTCGCTCACCTCCCAGATCACGTCCGGAATGGCGCTGGCCTCATCGAAAACAAGCAATATGCGTCTTCCTTTGTTGTGGAGCCCGGCGAAGCTTTCCGTATTCCTTTCGTTCCAGGGCACCTGATCGATGCGCCAGGTCTTCTGATGCTTCGGGTGAGAGGAGTAGATGGCCGAACCACTGACTTCGAACAGATCGCGCCTTGTGCCCGGCACACCGCCGGTAAACCAGCAGAGCCTGAACCACTTGGTCAATTCCGGCCAGGTTTTTGTTGCGAGCTGCTTTTCGGTGTTGGCCGTAACCACCCCCCGGGTGTCTTCGAAAGTCGAAACGGCCCAAAGGATTAGCCATGCCACAAGGGTCGATTTGCCGATGCCGTGTCCCGAGGCCGTGGCATCCCGGATGACCAGCCCCTCCCGCGCACCGCTTCCCAAACCTTTCGACAGCCTCCCGCCGATATCTTTGAGGATCTCCTCCTGCCACTTGTCCGGCCCTGAATAACAAGCGAGTTCCGACCCCGCCTCTCCCCACGGAAATGCATAAAGCACCCATCCATACGGGTCGCAGGCATACCTGGCGAGTTCAGCCGCAAGTTCCGCACAGGGGTTGTGACGTCGAGTTTGTGCACCTTCGTTCATCTTCAGCATGACCTTTTCTTAAAAAAAACCAAACTCAAGCATCCATACAAACACTGGCCAACCAGCTGCTGGGCTCTGGAGCTTCGAAGCCCGACACTCGGGCCAAAATACCACATGGCCAATCGAGTCTGCCAAACGGCATCGAAAAGCGGAAACCACAAACGGAAACCACAAGCGGCAATAAAGACGGCAAATTGAAGCTCGGGAAAAAATGGGCCACTGGCAGATAACATTCATCGCTCTTACCTTCTATCCCTCACTCACTTCAGGCTGTATGGTTGACAGCGCATCTTTTGCCACCATACTTTAATAGGGACCGGTTCTTGCGTTTTAAGCCCAGCGGCCGGGGGGCCCGATAACTATTGAACCAAAAGCTTTCGGCATTGAAGACGCAATTCACAACAGGGGATTTGCACTCATGTGGGAACTTATCGCGTCATTCCGTAAACTCGCCGTTCCATATTGGAAGTCGGAGGAAAAATGGAAGGCGCTCGCCCTGCTTTTCGCGATAGTGGCAATGAACCTGGGGATGGTCTACGTCCTGGTGGAAATAAATTTATGGATCAAAGAGTTCTACGATGTTCTCCAGACCTTCGATAAGGAGAGGTTTATTCCCGAAATCCTCCGGTTTTGTCTTCTCGCCGGTGCATATATCGCACAGACCGTCTACTCGCTATATCTTGGCCAGATGCTGCAAATCCGTTGGAGAAGATGGCTTACGAACAACTATCTGAACAAATGGCTGGACAGCAAGACATATTACCGGATCAATTTTTGCTCCACGGGAACCGACAACCCCGATCAACGAATAAGCGAAGATATCGACAAATATACCGAACAAACTATCCACCTCGGGACGGACCTCCTCAGTTCGGTGGCTTCTCTCATTTCATTCCTCGGCATCCTGTGGGCGCTGTCAGGAACTCTGGTCATCTCTGTCGGTGCCCACGCAAGCCTCACGCTCCCCGGCTACATGGTCTGGGGCGCTCTGGTCTATTCGATTTTCGGCACATGGCTGACCATCCGGATAGGAAATCCCCTCGTCCGCCTCAATTTCGATCAACAGAGGTACGAGGCCGATTTCCGGTTCAGCATGGTAAGGGTCCGGGAAAACAGCGAGCAGATTGCGCTCTACGGGGGGGAGGAGAGGGAACTGAGCCATCTAAAGAATCGCTTCAAGAGCCTTCTCGATAATTTCGGGAAAATCATGAGGCGGCAAAAACGGCTCTCCTGGGCGACCAATTCATACAAGCAGGCGGCAATCATATTTCCGCTGCTGCTGGCTGCGCCCCATTTTTTTTCCGGTCAAATGCACCTGGGGGGCCTCATGCAAACGGTCGATGCCTTTGCAACCGTCCAGGGCTCTCTTTCATTCCTGGTCAACAGCTACTCGACCATTGCCAAATGGCATGCCGTGATTAACCGTCTGGTAGGATTTTCCCAAAAGATGGACAGGCTCGAGAGCTCCGAACTGCTGCCGGCCACCCAACGGGTTTTAACTCCGGCAAAGGCGATAAAAATCGATTCCGTAAGCGTCTATCTCCCCAATGGGAAACCATTGATCCACAGCCTCGATCTAAATATTCGCCAGGGGACTCGACTTCTTATCACCGGGCCCTCGGGCTGCGGCAAAAGCACTTTGATAAGGGCGATCGCAGGTATTTGGCCCTTCTGCACGGGCAGGATTTCCTTTCCCCAAAACTCTTCGACAATGTTTTTGCCTCAAAAACCCTACCTCCCGTTAGGCACTCTCAGCAACGCCCTCTCTTACCCCCATTCAAACGGCTATCGGCAGGAGGACTTCGAGAGGGTGCTCGAACAGTGCCGGCTGGCTCACCTTGCCGCGTCCTTGCAAGGTGACCGGGACTGGTCTCATGGACTTTCCCCCGGGGAACAACAAAGGCTCGCGTTCTCCAAGCTCCTGCTCGTAAAACCCGACTTCATATTCCTCGACGAGGCCACGGCCTCGGTCGATGAAGAATCCGAGGCCGCCCTGTACGAACTTCTCGGAAAATACTTGCCGCACTCGGCGGTCGTAAGCGTGGGACACCGGAGGACGCTGCTCGCCTGGCATTCGCAAAGGCTTAACCTGAACGGGCCGGCCTTGAAAAAATCGCGAAATCATGAGGAAACTTTCCCTCAACTACAGGCCGGTTAAGTAATACCAAGCAGCGTTCAAGATGATACCAATGCGATGGCAGGAACCCTTCTCCTGCGTAGGGGCGGGGTTTATCCCCGCCCGCTCGACTTTGGCCCTTTACTAGATAATTGATTAGTAAATCGAATCGAGAGCTTGCAACTCTCGATTTTTTATTCTAGTATGATCTAGTTATTTAACTAGATAGGACCAAGCTTAGGCCCGGCTCTCACAAAGGAGGCGTCCAATGGGTTATCCGACCAAAGTGCAGCTGATCAAACGACAGCAAAGCGAGCAGTGGTACATCAACTTTCCAGCCGCTGTGGCACAGGCTATGGAGTTTGAACGAGGCGAGATGGTTGAATGGATCATTGAGGATAAATCGAGCCTTGTCCTGCGCAGGGCGAAGACACCACCATCGGCATTGAAAAAAAAACTCCTGGAATAGCAGGGGAGTTCGACCGCCTCTTCGAGCTCACCCGTTGTGCTTTTGCTCAAGAACGCACCTTTGAGCGCGCTCGCACTCTGGCAATAAGTTCCTTGGTCGGGTTGGGGCGTAAGACTGTGAGCGGGATGCTGTGCGCCAGCGGGCAGCAGTTTGCCGACTGGTCCGCTGCTTATCGGCTTTTCGAGCGGGAGCGGTTTAACATTGATGTTCTGTTCGACCCGATTCGTCGTGAGGTGGTCGGACGCCTTAAACCAGGAGAGCCGCTTGTGGTGATAATGGACGATACTCTCATCAGGAAACGGGGGCGCAAGGTTAGCGGCGCTGGATGGCGAAGGGATCCGTTAGGGCCGGCATTTTGCACAAACCTCGTGTGGGGCCGGCGATTCCTCCAACTCTCGGCTGCATTGCCGGAGACGGGGGGAATAGGAAGAGCGAGGGCGGTGCCTATAGATCTGATGCATGCCCCATCCCCTGTAAGACCCGGGAAAAAAGCCTCCGATGAACAATTGGCTGACTACCGGGAGAAGCAAAAGATCATGAAAATAAGCTGTGTCGGGGCAAGGCGGATAGCTGAATTAAGAGCAATAATGGATAAAGAAAATAAGGGAAAAATCCGCCTTATCGTCGCTGTGGACGGAGGTTTTACGAATCGAGCCGTCCTTCGCAATCTTCCACACGATACGGTGGCGATCGGCCGGATCCGAAAGGATGCCCGGCTTTTCCATCTTCCACAGAATAAGACAGAGACCACGCGGGGCCGTCGCCGGTGGTACGGAGCAGCCCTGCCAACACCCGAGAAAATTAGACAGGATGAGTTAATTCCTTGGGTGAGCGTCGAGGCGTTTGCGGCCGGCAAGACTCATTCGTTTCAAATTAAAACCCTTGCCTCAGTCCGTTGGGCGGTAACGGGGCAGCAGGACGTGCGCCTGGTTGTGATCCGGCCACTGGCCTACCGGCCCCGAAAAGGTTCCAACCTTCTCTACCGTGATCCCGCTTATCTCATCCGCACCGATCCTGATCTGCCTCTGCATCGGCTCATCCAATCCTATCTTTGGCGCTGGGAAATTGAATTGAACTTCAGGGAAGAAAAGACGGTCTTGGGTGCGGGAGAGGCGCAGGTACGCACCCCTGCGGCGGTTGAAATGGTGCCGGCCTTAATTATCGCTGCTTATGCCTTTCTGCTGCTGGCAGGTGACCGGGAGGGCCTGCCAGCCTTACCGCAACCAAAATGGAGGAACTCCGCCCCGGCTCCGAGGACTTCAACTTCTCAATTGATCGGCATGTTTCGATCGGAGCTTTGGGGAAAGGCAATGGGGGTGAATTTAGACCACTTCGCCAATTGCGCAAAAGAGAGAACGAACCGCGTTTTTTTTGAAAAGTCTTTACCAGCGGCGGTTTGTTATGCTGTCAAATAGCCAAAGGCGAGCGGGCGGGGATAAACCCCGCCCGCTCTTGAACTCAACTTGGTATAAACAGGGCAGCCCGGGGCAGGTTGCCTCGAAAACAATTACTCCAGGCTCTTTAGAAAACAATCAATCGTCCCAGGGAAACACTCGGCGGCGGTGTTGTTTGGGTCCGTCGAAAGACAAGTGCCCCGGTGGTGTCCCGGGAAATGGAAGCCGGACCGTGCTGGGCATGTACCCCGAGATCACATTCCTGCAACCGTAAGGCCCGATACCGTATATCCTTTCGACTCGGACCCTGCACCTCAACCCATGTAATTCTTCCGTATTGCCTATGAAATCCGGATTGGGACATCGGGCGGCAACCGCAAGCGTCTTCATTCTGCACATCGAACCGGACTCGCTGAAATTGAAGTCGTCGCGAAGCCTTGCTCCCCTTAAGACCGGACCAAGGACAACAAATTCGAATTCGGCGGATTTTATCGGCCCGGGAGTTGGACCGCCAGGAGGCTCTCCCGCCGATTGCTTCGATCCGGACCACCCTTTGGCCTCAGGCGCAACTCTTTTCGCCCCAAGGCTGTGCCTTAAGCGCGAATCGACGATCAGCACCTCATAGTCGCCAGGCGGGATTTCCCCCGGGCTTGGCTCCACAGGGTCGTAGCCGGTGAGATCAAGATTTAAAACCGCCATTTGAGAGCTCCCTCAATCCATTTTCTCATACGTTAGCCGGGGTGCTCCGGGTTTTACGCTCATACACCACTTAAGCCCCGTTGACAGATCCTTGTCCGCATGAGCGATGAAACCGTCGATCGCCTTCTTCGACCTCGGCTCGTAAATCATCTTGAAAAGTTCGGCGAACTTTTCTTCCGGCAGGTACTTGCTAAAAGCGACGATCTTTTCCTGGTCCCATGTGACGTTGTCGTACAGCCTGATTCTAACCTTGTAACCCCTTCCGATAAGACAGGCGGTTTTCTGGCCGCTTTCAAACGGAGCGCTCTCGGTCAGAAGCAGGTTGATACTGCGAAGCCTCACCGTTTTGGCCTCGATTTCGCGCTTAAGCGCCGCACCTTCCTCAATCAAAGCCTCAAGGATTTGAAAACCGGGAACGTACCGGGCGGCAACACCTGCGCCGGCCTCTCTTGAGTTCTCTTCGTCTTCGCCCCCGAGGGGAAAATGGGGATTCGGGCTCAAAGAATCCGGATGCGGCATGGGCTTTTCTCCCTTCTCCTGATTGCAAAAATTATAGCGAACCCTCCCATAAGGAACCGGGCTCATCTCAGGCAGGAAGATACTTCAAGTAGTGACGCATTGTCAATGTAAAATATGAAGTGGACGTGGATTTTATGCAAGCCCTCCACCAGACCGCTCACCGGAAAGGGACGGCAAAAATACTCGCTTAAACGCCTAAAGCTCTCCGCAATGCCAGACAACCAGCCCCAAAAACCTTGCAGTGTCAAGGTTTATGCGCCAGGGCTCATAAACCGCCCGGTTGTCGCTTACCAAAAAACAGCCCTCCGGAGAAACCCGCAGCCGCTTAATGTAGAGCAGATCGTCGATGGCAACCGCCATGATCTTGCCGTCCAGCGGCTCTGTCCTCGACGTGTCGAAAAGGACGAGATCTCCGTCCACAAGAGTTGGAAACATCGAATCCCCGCTAATCCGGGCAAGCCGCATGCCGACAACGCGGCCTTTTCGCAAAAGCCACTCGGTGCGAAAAGCATGTACGTCTTCGCCCTGCTCGTCGTCGACCAACCGCCCCGCGCCGCTTAATACCGACTTTACCATTTTGACATACGAAAAGTCGCTTGGCTGCGGCGGTGGCCGCTGAGACTCAAGGTCCGCGGATAGGAAGTCCTCCGCCCTCACGGGACCATCTCCTGTCAGCAGCCACGCCTGCCTGATGCCGATCTGCCTTTCGATCACCTTGGCCGTCTCGGGTTGAATGCGCGTCGTGCCCGCCTCGATATGGCTGATAACGCTTGGGTGCACGCCGAGCATCCTTGCAAACATGACCTGGCTTAGCTTTGTCAGCCCCCTTTTCCCGGCGGCAGTCTCGCGGGCCAGCTTCATCCTTTGTGCATAGGGGGAAGAACCGCCCTTATGCTTCCATTTTTGAATTGACATTACTTCATTGTGCGATGTATTGTCTGCCACTGGGAATCACCTTTCAATCCACAGCCAAAAGAGGACAATTCGATTCCGATACTTTCCGGCTGCCCCACTAAAGAACATTAAGGGTTCTTATAAATGGTATCGGCTCGCTTTGCAACAAAAAACGATGTATTTTTAAAACCAGGATTGAAAGATCCAACTCGGAGGAATCTCCCCTCCGCGAGATGTTCTAACTGACTTCTCAATGAGTTATCCCTTACCCATGCCGTCGCCGCCGAGTT